>CAVZVS010000001.1:0-62179 GCA_963778815.1 uncultured Chloroflexia bacterium
GGCCCAAGCGTCGCCGGCTTCGAGGTGGCGGCGGCGTCGAAGTGCGACAGGCCTTTCACGTGGCCCGTCTCGTGCAGGACGACATTGCGAACGTCGTAGCAGCCCTCGCGATAGCTGGCCACAGCGGTGCTGTTCCATTGGCACCACTTCTGCCAGCTATAGGCGCTTCCGTCGTTCGTATCCTTGGCCAGGAAGACCCACCGATCGTTCGATGCAGTCGTGGCGTCATTGGCCACGGCACAGGCGAGGGCCGCCGCGCTGTTGCAGTGATCCTGCGCGGTCAGCGCGGGCGTGCCGTACTTGAAGATGACCTCCGCCCCGGTCGTCGTGCTCGACAGGGTGAACTTGGGCAGGTTCGTCCCCTGACGGTTCGCGTTCTGCGCGTCCATCTGGGCAGTGATCGCGGTGCGCATCCAGGCGGGCGGATTCGTGCTGCTCGCGAACGCGTACTGATAGGTGGCACCGGCGGTGTAGACCTTGGAGCTTCCGGTCGGGGTGTACTGGTCGCCCACCCAGCCAAGACCCAGCACCGATCCGGGTGAGATCGTGGCGAATGCGATGACCGTGGTCGAGACGATGGCAGCCCAGCGTCGCTTCAGGTATGGACGGGTCCTCGGTCGTCGCGCCATATGGAGCCTCCTTCGCAGCCTGAACGTCGAGCGACGTTCAGCTCGAGGGTCTGCCCTGGTCGCGTCCTGCGCATCGGCACGATGCCCGAACCTCGGCACCGGGCCTATCCCTAGGTCTGCCTCGAGAGGTCCCTAGGCGGACCCGACGATCCCGAGGCGGTGGGCGACTGCCGCCGCCTCGACGCGATTGGCGACTCCCAGCTTGGCCAGGATGTTCGAGACATGGAGGCCGGCCGTCTTTTCGGTGATGAACAGGGTCTGCGCGATCTGGCGATTGGTGCGGCCGAGGGCGACCAGGCCCAGGACTTCGTGCTCCCTGGGGGTCAGCCCGAACGGATCGATCGGCTGTATCACGGGATCGACGGCGGCCGCCTCGACCGGCACCGGGAGGCGAGCCCGGGCCGCCAGCGACTCCACCTCGCGGAGAAGGGGGCGTGCGCCAAGGGCGGTCGCGATCCGGTGCGCCTCGGTCAGGGCAGCCCCCGCCTCAGCCCGTTGCCCCCATCTTCGAGCAGAGCCTCGGCCTGACGATAGCGGGCGTAGCCGATGCGATGGAGCATCCCCATCGCCGCGAATCCGTCAGCTGTCCGCGTCCAGGATCCTGGGAGCGACCTCCCGCGCGCGCGACCGTGCTCGGCACGAGCCAGGTCGAGGAAGGCGAGCATCGCCGGTCCGCCCGCGCCCGAGGGGACGATCCCATCGGCCGACGCGGCCGAGACGGCTGCCTCCGCCGCGGCCAGGAGGGCGTCAGCGTCTGCGACAAGCTCCTCGACGGTCGTCGTTTCGTGGCGACCTCGGGCGATCGCGGCCAGGTCGGCATCGCAGCGGATGCCGATCGCGGTAAGGTTCGCCAGGGTCGTCGCCCGGTCCTCGTCGACGACGCGGGCGATGCCCTCGGCCACCGCAGCCCTCGCTTCAGCCGGCCGGCCACGCCAGATGTCGAGCTGAGCCGCGATCGACCAAAAGCGGTTCATGGTCGTCGCGCTGATCAGACCGACCCCGAGGTCGCGAGCGTCGTTGAGGTATGCCTCCGCCAGATCGAAGTCACCGCGATTGAGCGGCAGCTGAACGCGATCGACGCTGGTCGTGAACCCGGCGATCCCGGACGGATGACGGGCCGCCGCCTGGTCGATCAACACCGAGGCCTCGTCCCAGCGCCCGAGTTCGAAGAGCTTCTCGCCGGCCGTCACGAGCAGACGGGAGCCCCAGGTCCATTCGAGCCCGAGACGGGTCAGCGCCTGGATCCCAGCCATCGATGTCGCCAGCGCTTCCTCCAGCCGGCCTGCCATCCAGTAGACGTAGTCGATGTTGAGATAGGCGCGGGCCATGTCTTCGGCGTCCCCCGCCGCCTCGGCCAGGGCCAGGCCAGCCCTGAGGTGGTCGACACCTTCCTCGGTCCGCCCTAGCCCGGCGATGACGACGCCGAGCGAGATGAGTGCGCTGGCTTCGTCGGATGTCGCCTGCGCTGCTCGAGCGACGGCGACCGCCCGCGCACAGACGAGTTCCGCCTCGTTCGACTCCGACATGAGCATGAGCATCCGCCCGTGGGCTGCAAGCACCCGAGCCTCGACGGCCGGATCGGGCGCGTCGGCCAGAAGCGCCACGGCGGTTCGACTCGAGGCCATGGCGGCCTTCTCGTCTCCGGCGTCACGCAGATAGGCTGCCAGGGTGCCGTGAAGGTCGGCCGCGCGAGATCGATCGCTAGACGCGCCCGGCGCAGCCTTCAGCAGTGCACTGACGAGCTCGACCGCGCGATGCGGATCGCCGGCCCGAGCCGCCGCCTGCGCGGCCCGGAGCACGAGTGCTTCGTGGCCGAGCGACGGGGGCCCGGCCACGACCTCCAGCTCGAGGGCGCGTTCGTAATGGCGGGCCGCCTCGCGGACCGCGTACAGGCGCTCGGCAGCCTCGGCCGCCCGGATCGACGCGTCCCGGGCACGGTCGGGCTCGCCCGCTCGATCGTAGTGGGTCGCGATCTCGGCAGCGACCCGGGAAGGCGGACCGACCGAAACGGCTTCGAGGACATGGGCCAGGGCCAGGTGGGACCGGCGTCGATCGCCCGGCAGCAGATCGGCGTACACGGCTTCGCGGACCAGGCCGTGGCGGAACCGATACGCCTCGCGCTCGGAGTCGTAGTCGATGAGTCGCCGTTCGATCGCTTCGTCGAGAGCGGCATCGAGACTGGAGTCGTCCATCCCGGCGGCGCCGAGAAGCGTTGCGTGGTCGACCGACCGGCCAGCGACTGCGGCGAGCCGGATGATCGTCCGGGCCGGGTCCGAGAGTCCGGCCACCCGGCTTAGGACGATCTCACGGACCGACCCTGGCAGGCTGGCGGTGCCACCACCCCCAGTGCCGTCGCTGGCGGCGGCCAATTCCTCGACATAGAACGGGTTGCCGTCGGCGAGCATGACGATGTTCTCGATACGCGCCGTCGTCGCCGGCCGACCATCGATCGACTCAACGAGCTCGCGGACCTCGGCCGGCCCGAATGGAGCGAGCTCTATCCGTTCGACGTGCGGGTTCCTGAGCAGCTCGGCGAGGAATGTCACGAAGGCATGATCGCGGTCTACCTCATCGGTCCGGACCGTCGCCACGACCAGGATCCTGATGTCGCTTACGCACCTGACGAGGAAGTCGAGAAAGTCCCGGGTCGATCGATCCGCCCACTGAAGGTCTTCAACGGCCAGGACCACCGTTCGGTCACGGGCCAGACGTTGGAACAGATCGAGCAGCGACTCGAACAGGCGGAGGCGCTCGGTGGTCTCGGTCGAGCGTGATGTGGCGACCGTCGCAGCGAGGATGCCGCCCGCGAGACCGAGTTCGCGTTCGAACACCTGCGCATCCGGGCGCGATCGAGGGGACGCCTCGAGGTTTCCGTCCGACCGCCTGGCCAGAGATCGCAACGCCATCAGGACGGGCCCGTACGGTGCTCCTGCATCGGCCATCGGCGCGCACACGCCCGTGAGGATGAGGCGACCGTCATCGTCGTTCTTGGCCCTTCGGAGAAACTCTGCCACCAGGCGAGACTTGCCGACGCCAGCCTCACCGCTCACGAGCATCAAGGAAGGCTCGGCAAGGTCGGCTCGGTCGAGCGCCGTCGTGAGCCCGGCCATCTCGTTGGCCCGTCCGATCATGCTCGAGCTCGACATCCGCCGGATCATCAGGCGATCGTAGCCGGGTCTCGCTTGGGCGACGAGCCCAGTCGCCTGCATCCGGCGTTCAGCGTCGGAGCCTGGCCATCTCCGGGTCGAACAGCGGCTCGGCGACGACCGTGCCGGCCAGCCGTTCGCTGAGGTACGCGATGGCGACCCGCTGGCCGGGTACGGCCGCCGCGCTGGGTAGCCAGGCGTACGCGATGCTCCGGCCGATCGAATAGCCGAACGCCGCGCTGGTGACGTAGCCGACCGGCTCGCCGTCGACGAAGACCGGCTCCTTGCCCATCACGACGGCGGCCGGGTCGTCGAGGATCAGGCAGGTCAGGCGGCGGGTCGCCGTGGCCGCGCTCCGTTCCGCGATGGCCGCTCGGCCGATGAACTCACCCTTGTCGGGCTTGACCGCGAAGGCCAGGCCGGCCTCGTAAGGGTCGTGCTCGGTGGTCATGTCCGTGCCCCACGAGCGATAGCCCTTCTCGAGGCGAAGGCTGCTGAACGCGCTTCGTCCGGCCGCCACGACCCCGAACGACTGACCAACCTCCCACAGTGTGTCCCACAGCTTGAGACCCATGTCGGCGGTGGTGTAGATCTCCCAGCCCAGCTCCCCGACGTAGGACAGGCGCATGGCCGTGACCGGGACCATCCCGAGGTACGCCCGCCTGGCCCGGAAGTAGCCGAAGCCGGCATGCGAGAAGTCGGTCCTGGTGAGCGGTTGGACGAGATCGCGAGCAAGCGGCCCCCAGACGCCGATGCAGCACGTCCCGGCGGTGATGTCGACGACCTCGACCGATCCATCGACGGGCAGGTGCCGCTGGAGCCAGTCGAGATCGAGGTTGCCGTTGGCTCCGACCTGGAACTCGCCGGTCCCGAGGCGGGCGATGGTCAGGTCGCTCCGGATGCCACCGGTCTCATCGAGCATCAACGTGTAGACGATGCTGCCGACCCGCTTGTCGAGATCGTTGGTGGTCAGCCCCTGGAGGAACGCCAGCGCGCCCGGTCCGGTCACCGAGATGCGCTTGAGCGAGGTCATGTCGTACAACCCGACTGTCTCGCGGGTGGCCAGTGCCTCGGCGCCGGCGATGGGCGACCAGTAGCGGGTCGCCCATGCGTTCCTGGCCGGGACGTCGTAGCGCTCGAGCAACCCGGCGTTCGACTCGTACCAGTGCGGACGTTCCCAGCCGCTGCCCTCGAGGAAGCGCGCTCCCAGTGCCTCCTCGCGGGCGTAGAACGGGCTCGTCCGGAGCGGCCGCGGCGCCTCCATGGGCTGGAGCGGATGGAGGACGTCGTAGACCTCGACGAAGTTCTGCCGGCCGCGCGCTTCGACGTAGGCCGGCGCCAGCATATGCGGCTCGAAGCGATTGACATCGCATTCGTGGATGTCGGTGGCTGGGTGGCCGTCGACCAGCCACTCGGCCATCGCCCGGGCGACCCCGGCCGAGTGGGTGACCCAGACCGCCTCGGCTACCCAGAAGCCCTCGATATCGGTCGACTCGCCCATCAGGGGCATGCCATCCGGGGTGAACGAGAAGATCCCGTTGATGCCCTCCTGGACCGTCGTCCCCGCCAGCGCCGGCATGAGTTCGGTGGCCCAGCTCCAGCTCTCCTCGAAGTCGTCCGGGGTGAACTCCTGGACCGAGGGCATGACCGGGGCCTCGGCCGGGCTGACGATCGACCATGGGTCGACCGGCATCGGTCGATGACCGTAGGCGCCGATGCCCATCCGGTCGACATGCTCGCGGAAGTACAGGTCGCGATCCTGGTGGCGGAGGATCGGGCGGAGGTCTTCGAGCAGGGCCGGCGCAGCGATGGCCGACAGGGCCCCGACCGGCCCGGTCTTGACGTACTGATGGGCGAGCGGCAGGAGCGGGGTCGCCATGCCGACCATCGCCCCGATCCGAGGCCCCCAGATCCCGGCGCACGACACCACGATGTCGGCCGGGAACTCGCCCTGCTCAGTCACGACCGCCCGGACCCGCCCACCGGACGTCCGGATGTCGGTCACCGTGTGCTCACCGAGGAAGCGCGCCCCACGTTCGGTCGCCCGGCGGGCCATCGCCTCGACCGCTCGGACGGCCTTGGCCAGACCGTCGGTCGGGACGTACCAGCCGCCCAGGATCCGGTCCCGATCGATGAGCGGCGACAGCTTCAGGCAGTCGGCCGGGTCGAGCAACCGACCGTCGATCCCCCAGGCGGTCGCCCAACCGGCGCGTCTCGAGAGGTCGGTCAGGCGTTCCGGGGTCGTGGCGACCTCGAGCCCGCCGACCTGCCGGAAACACCACTGCCCGTCGAGGGTCAGACCGCTGTACTTGTCGACCGTGTAGCGGGCGAACTCGGCCATCGTCTTGGAGCCGTTCGTCTGGAAGACCAGGCCGGGTGCGTGCGAACTAGAACCGCCGGCGGCGAAGAGCGGGCCTTGGTCGAGAACGGTGACGTCGGTCGAGCCGCGCTCGGTCAGCTCATCGGCCAGCCCGGCACCGACGATGCCGGCCCCGATGATGACGATCCGCGGATTGGATGCCATCCGTGCTCTCCTCCGACGTCAGGCGCTACGAGTGGATACAGTACCGCCCGGTCGTGCTGGACCGGGCGGTACCGAACAGGTCGGGGTGGGGATGGCGGCTACTGCGGCATCCACGCCTGCCAGACGGCCTGGTTCTCGTCGAGCCACTTCTTGGCGGCATCTTCGGGAGTCATGTTCTTGTTGGTGATCCAGTCGGCGACCTCGTTCTGGTCGGCGTTCTTCCATTGGAAGTTCTTGACCAGGGTATAGGCGTCTCCACCGGTCTCCGCGAACTTGGTCGCGATGACCTTGTTGAGGACATACTCGGGATAGTCGCAGGCGATCTTGTCCCGGTCCTTGGCATAGTCGCCATAACAGGCAGCGCTGTACGGGGGGAGCTTCACCTGCACGAGGGGCAGTTCCGCGAGGAGCCACTGCGGGTCGTAGAAGTAACCGAGGAGCCAGGTCTTCTGGGCCTCGGCCTGCTGGAAGGCAGCGATCGACGCGGCTTCGCTGCCTGAGTCGACGACCTTGAAGTTCAGACCCAGGTTCTTGATGATCGCCCGGTCCTCTTGGACGAAGGTCGGATCGCTGGCCAGGAACTGGCCAAGGTTGCCGGACTCGCTGGTCTTGAACTTGTCCGCGTATTTGTTGAGGTTGTTCCAGTCGGTGATGTCGGGGTAAGCCTTGGCCAACCACGGCGGGACATACCAGTGGATGAGCCCGGTGATCCCATTCGGTCCAGCGCTCTGGGCCACCTTCTTCTCGTCGATGTAGGTCTTCTCCAGGTCGGGGTGACCCCAGTTCTCGAGGATGACGTCGACTTCGCCGGTGTCGAAGCCCTGCCAGGCGACCTCCTCAGCGAGGGTGTCGGTCTTGACGTCGTAACCCATCTGGGTAAGCAGGCACTGGACCACGGCGACATTGGCTGCGGCACCGACCCACTGGTTGATCATCATCTTGACGGTGCCCTTGTCGCCGGCGCCCTTGCAGGTGGCTGCGGCGGCAGCGCTCTGCGCCGGGCTGGCATCGGCGTTCGAAGCGGCCGCGCTTGCGGCTGGCGTGGACGCCGTCGTCGGGGCTGCTGCGCTCGGCGCCGCCGAGCCTGCCCCCCCGCTGGTGCAAGCCGAAACGGCCAAGCCCACGACTGCGAGCCCGACGATAAGCCGGCTGAGCCCGGTGGTTCTCTGGGTCACGTGCACTCCTCCTGCTGGGACCACCGTTCGGCGGTGGTCTGATCCTCTGGGCGCATCGCTGCGCCGGGCGACGTCTCCGACCCTTTCAGCCCTCCTGCGAGGCTTTCGCAGGGCGAGCACCAGCGCCCTGGCTGATCCGGTCGAGCATGATGCCGAGGAGCACGATGCTCGCCCCCGCCACCAGCCCGATCCCGAAGTTCGACCGCTGGGCGAACCCCGCCACGACGTCGTAGCCTAGTGCACCCGCGCCGACAAGTCCTCCGACCACCACCATCGCGAGGACGAGAACGATGCCCTGGTTCACCGCGAGGAGCAACGCCTTGCGCGACAGTGGCAACTGGACCTTCCAAAGGAGCTGACGCTCCGTGGAACCGGCCGCTGTGGCGGCCTCGATCACGGTGGTCGAGACCGAGCGGATACCGGCATCGACCAGCCGGATCACCGGAGGCGCCGCGTAGATGACCGAGGCCACGATGGCCGTGAAGCGGCTCGCGCCGAACAAGGCGACGGCCGGGATGAGGTAGACGAATGCCGGCATGGTCTGGGCCGCATCGAGCGTCGGCCGAAGGACTGCCTTCAACCGGTCGCTACGGGCCGACAGGATCCCGATCGCGATCCCGATCGAGAGCGTCACGCTGGTCGCGACGAGCACCGTGGTCAGTGTTTGCATCGAGTGCTCCCAGAGCGACGTCGCGATGAGGAGAACGAGGCAGGCTGTGGCGATCAGCGCGGAGCGCAGACCCGAGATCCAGTAGGCGATACCGATGATGACCGCCATCACGAGCCACCACGGCGCACTGGTCAGGACGCCCTCGAGCGGATTGATCAGGCCGTACGTCGTCGCGTCCTTCACGGCGCTGGTCAGACCGTACAGGTTGGTGGTGATCCAGCCGACGGCAGCGTCGAGCGGCTCGCGGAACGAAAAGGTCAGCACGGTCGGGAAGGTCGTCGGATGGGCGATCATCTGGGCAAGGCCGACGCCGATCACCGATATCGTGAAAGCCGCCCCGTAGAGCCAGCGCCGACGACGGACATCGCTATCGATCTGGCGGGTCCGCGGGTCCATCCACTGGCCGGCGTGGTCGGTCAGCCGATCGAGCACGATGGCCAGGATGACGATCGCGATGCCTGCATCGAACGCCTCGCCGACGTGGCCCTTCTGGAGCGCCTGGAGGACGTTCTTGCCGAGCCCGGGCGCTCCGATGAGAGCGGTGATGACGACCATCGAGAGGGCCATCATAATCGTCTGATTGATGCCGATCCCGATGGTCCGACGAGCGAGCGGAAGTTGCACCTTGCGCAGCACCTGCCAGCGTGTCGAGCCGAGTGAGATGGCCGCCTCCATCGTCTCGCTCGGGACACCGCGGATCCCGAGCGAGGTGATCCGGATGGCGGGCGGGGTCGCGTAGATCAGGGTGGCGATTGTGGCCGATGGCGCGCCGATGAAGAACAGCAGGGTCATCGGCGCGAGATAGCAGAATGTCGGCATGATCTGCATGACGTCGAGGACCGGCGAGATGACTGCTGCGACTCGGCGGCTTCGGCCGGCCAGGATCCCGAGCGGGATGCCGATCAATAGCGCGATCACGACCGCAGCCATCATCAGTGCCAGGGTGGCCATGCTCGCAGCCCACAATCCAAGGACGCCCAGTGAGGCGAACCCGAGGACGCTCAGGGTCGCCAGACGAAGGCCTCCGAACACCAGTCCCAGCGATCCCGCTACGGCCAGCACCCCAGGCCAGCCCAGAAAGGCCAGGAACGCTACGAACCCGGAGACGAGGGCGGCGATGCCGACCCGGATCGGGTCGATGAATAGGCTGAACAGCGGGGTCGCGCGATTTGCGTCTACCCAGTCGCGGGCGGAGTCGATCGCCTTGAACACGACGGAGTCCCCGTCGTGGGCGAGCGTCCATTGACCTCGGAACACGACGTACAGCCCGATCACCACGATACCGAGCACCAACGCGACGATGCGTCGGCCCGTCCGTGGGTCGATCCGCGTGCCCGCAGGAACGCTGAGCGCGGTCACGACTCCGCGTCCATGACGCCGGCGATGGCGGTCAGGATCTGCCCTCGATCCACGACGCCGACGAGTCGGTCACCATCGAGGACACGGATCGGCTTGTCGGTAGCGGCGGCGACGTGGACAGCAGTGCGGATCACGGTGTCTGCCGAGAACGACGGACCGTCCATGGCGTCGTCCGGCCTGGGGTCGCGCATCACCCAACGCAGGGTCAGAACGTGCGACTTCGGAACGTCCCTTACGAAGTCGGCCACATAGTCGTCGGCGGGCGCTCCGACCAGGTCCTCGGGCCGCCCGGACTGGATGACCTGGCCATCGCGCATGATCACGATGTGATCGCCCAGCTTGAGCGCCTCGGCCAGGTCGTGGGTGATGAAGACCATCGTCTTGCCGACCTCGCGGTGAAGACGGAGGACCTCGTTCTGCATGTCCCGCCGGATGAGCGGGTCGAGGGCGCTGAACGGCTCGTCGAAGAACATGACTTCCGGGTCGACCGCCAGGGCGCGGGCCAGTCCGACGCGTTGCTGCATCCCACCTGACATCTGGTCGGGATAGCTGTCGGCGTGGCCCTGTAGGCCCACGAGATCGATCATCTCTCGCGCGCGCTGGTAACGCGCGGCTTTCGATTCGCCGCGGATCTCAAGTGGGTAGGCCACGTTGTCGAGGACGCGGCGATGGGGCAGCAGTCCGAAGTGCTGGAAGACCATGCTGAACCGGTGCCGCCGCAGCTCGCGCAATCGGCGCGCGTCCGCCTTGCGGATGTCCTCGCCGTCGAGCATCACTTCGCCCGCCGTCGGTTCGATCAGTCTGGTCATGCAGCGGACCAAGGTCGACTTGCCGCTCCCGGACAGACCCATGACCACGAAGACCTCGCCTGCCGGGACGTTGAACGACACGTCGCGGATCGCGATGGTCGAGCCCGTCTTGGCCCGCAGCTCATCTCGAGACAGGTCGACATCGGCAGATCCGATGATCTTGTTCTCGGCCGGTCCGAAGATCTTCCACAGACCGCGGACGGAGATCGTCGGCTTGTCGCCGTCGGCGGCGGACGTGCCCGGGACGGGACGTCCGCTCGGTCGTTTGGTCGGCCCCGTCGTCGCGTCCGTCATCCGTTCCTCACTGTCCTCAGCCGGCGAACCAGCCGCCGGGTCGTGGATCGGTGTTCTGCCAGATGTGCTTCGCCTCACGGTACTCGTCGAGACCCGTAGGGCCAAGCTCCCGACCGATGCCCGACTGCTTGAAGCCGCCCCATTCTGCCTGTGGCAGATAGGTGTTGTAGTCGTTGATCCACACGGTCCCGTGGCGCAGCCGGGCGGCGACCCGCTGAGCCCGACCGGCGTCGGCCGTCCAGACTGCGCCGGCCAGTCCGTAGGTCGTGTCGTTGCCCAGCTCGACCGCCTCGTCCTCGGTGCTGAAGCGCTCGATGGTCATGACCGGACCGAAGATCTCCTCGCGGATGACCCGCATGTCCCGACGCACATCGGCGAACACGGTCGGCCGGTAGAAGAAGCCGTCCTGGAGCTCGGGCTCGTCGGGGCGACGGCCGCCGGCCACCAACCGGGCGCCCTGTTCGATGGCCGATGCGACGAAGCCCTCGACCCGGGCCCGGTGCTCAGCGCTGATAAGCGCGCCGGCCTCGGTGGCGTCGTCGGTCCCGATGCCCAGCCGGATCCGTTCGGCCCGCCGCCCGATCTCGTCCACGAAGGCCTCGTAGATCTCGTCCTGGACGATCGCTCGACAGCCCGCCGAGCAGACCTGCCCGGAGTGGGTGAATGCGGCCGCCAGGGCGTTGTCGACGGCGGTCTCGAAGTCGGCGTCGGCGAAAACGATGTTGGGGCTCTTGCCGCCGAGCTCGAGGGCCACCTTCTTGATGTTGACCGCCGCGCCGCGGAGCAGGGCCCGACCGGCCTCGAGCCCGCCGGTCAACGAGACCAGATCGATGTCGGGGCTGTCGGCCAGGGCCTGTCCGACCCGACCGCCCGGACCGAGGACGAGATTGACTACGCCGCTCGGGACGCCGACTTCGTCGAGGAGGCGGGTCAGGTGGATCGCGCTGAGCGGGGTAACCTGGGCCGGCTTCATCACGATGGTGTTGCCGGCGGCCAGCGCCGGCGCGACCTTCCAGCTCATCTGGAGGAGCGGGTAGTTCCACGGCCCGATGAGCCCGCACACCCCGACCGGCTCGTAGACGATCCGGCTGACGATCTTGGGATCGCTGGCGTCGACCAGCCGCCCGCCGTCCTTGTCGGCCAGGTCGGCGTAGTAGCGGAACACCCGGGCCACGTCGGTCATGTCCCAGCGGCTCTCGCGCATGGCCTTGCCGGTGTTGAGCGTCTCCTCGCGGGCCATCTCCTCGAGGTCGCGCTCGATCAGGTCGGCGACCCGGTCGAGCAGGGTGGCCCGCTCACCGGTCGGGCTACGTGGCCAGTCGGTGCTGTCGAAGGCCCGGCGGGCGGCGCCGATGGCCGCCTGGACCTGGCCGTCGGTCGCGACGTCGACCTCGACGACCACGGTCCCGTCCGATGGATTGATCACGGAGCTGTGGCCGCCGTCGGCGGAGGCCATCCACTGGCCGTCGATGAACAGGCTGGGCACGATCTGGCCTCGACTGGGAGTTCGGAGAGTGGCGGCTAGGGTCGGTCGGGGCGACGGGCTCCGTCAAGGCGGTGGACCGCGGTGCGGGTTACGGCTGGCGCCGAACGGCGAGTCTGGCGCTTCCGCCACGTGGCGCGCGGGACCTGCTACCGTCGCGGCCGTGAGCTCCGCGGCCGACCAGCATCCCGACCGACTCTGGCGCCACCCCGAACCGAAATCGTCCTACGACGTGGTCATCATCGGCGGCGGCGGCCACGGCCTGGCGGCCGCCTACTACCTGGCTAGGAACCACGGCATCACCGATGTGGCCGTCGTCGAACGGGGCTGGCTGGCCGGCGGGAACATGGCCCGCAACACGGCGGTCATCCGCTCGAACTACCTGTGGGACGAGAGCGCGGCGATCTACGAGCACTCGCTCAAGTTGTGGGAAACGCTGCCGGCCGAGCTCGACTACGACCTGTTGTTCAGCCAGCGCGGGGTGATGAACCTGGCCCATAACCTGGGCGACATCCGCGAGGGTCAGCGGCGGATCCACGCCAACCTGCTCAACGGCGTCGACGCCGAGTGGTTGACCCCGGACGACATCGCCCGGCTGTGCCCCATCGTCAATCTGTCGACCGAGGTCCGCTACCCAGTGCTCGGGGCGACATACCAGCCGCGAGCCGGGATCGCCAAGCACGACCACGTCGCCTGGGCCTACGCGCGGGCCGCCGACCGGCTCGGCGTCGACCTCATCGAAGGCGCCGAGGTGAGCGCGATCGAACGTGAGGCCGGCCGGGTGACCGGGGTGGTCACCTCGCGCGGCCGGATCGCCGCCGGCAAGGTCGCGATCGTGGCGGCCGGTCACGCCTCGATCGTGGCCGCGATGGCGGACATCCGGCTGCCGCTCCAGAGCCACCCGCTCCAGGCGCTCGTCTCGGAGCTGCTTGAGCCGGTCCACCCGACCGTGGTCATGTCCAACGCCGTCCACGTCTATGTCAGCCAGGCGCACAAGGGCGAGCTGGTCATCGGGGCGGGGATGGATAGCTACAACGGCTACGGCCAACGCGGCTCGTTCCACGTCATCGAGAACCAGATGGCGGCAGCCGTCGAGCTCTTCCCGATCTTCGGCCGGGCGCATGTCCTGCGGACCTGGGCCGGCATCGTCGATGTGGCGCCCGATGCGTCGCCGATCGTCGGTCTGTCGCCGGTCGCCGGGCTGTATCTCGATTGCGGCTGGGGGACGGGGGGCTTCAAGGCGACCCCGGCATCCGGCTGGGTGCTGGCCCACACGGTGGCCAACGATGCGCCCCACGAGCTCAACCGGGCGTTCTCGCTCGAGCGCTTCACGACCGGCGCCCTGATCGACGAGCACGGTGCGGCAGCGGTGGCCCACTGATGCTGCTGATCCCGTGTCCCTGGTGCGGACCGCGCGACGAGACCGAGTTCCGCTACGGCGGGCAGGCGGGGATCGGGGTCCCGGTCGACCCGGAGGCGCTCGATGACGCGGCCTGGGGCGAATACCTGTTCGTGCGCGAGAACCCCAAGGGCCCGTTCGATGAGCGCTGGTATCACGCCGCCGGCTGTCGGCGCTGGTTCGACGTCCGACGGGACACCCTGACCAACGAGCTCCTCGGATGAGCGACCCTGCGGCGGGGCCTGTGCACGACCGGCGCTTGCCCGTGGGCGGGCGGTTGATCGATCGGACCCGGCCGATCCGGTTCACGTTCGATGGTCGCGAGATGGGCGGGTTCGTCGGCGATACGCTGGCGTCGGCCCTGCTGGCCAACGGCATCCGGACCGTGGCCGACAGCGTCTACCGGGGGCGACCGCGTGGCGTGATGACCGCGGGTTCGGAGGAACCCAACGCCCTGGTCCAGGTCCGTTGGCCCGGCGGGGCATCCGAGCCGATGCTCCGGGCGACCCGGGTCGAGCTGGTCGACGGGCTGGCGGCGGAGCGTCTGCCGGGCAAGGGCCGACTGGTCAGCTCCGCGGAGACCGGGCGATACGACAAGCGCTACGTGCATACGGACGTGCTGGTCATCGGCGCCGGCCGGGCCGGTCTGGCAGCGGCCGCGGCGACGCTGGCCGGATCTCCAGAGGCCCGCGTCGCCCTGATCGACGAAAGCGCGTCGATCGACCCGGCGGCCGCCGCTGACGCCGGGCTCAGCGTCGAGGATCGGCCGGAGCTGCGCCTCCTGCCCCGGACGACGGCCCTCGGCGTGTACGACCACGGCTACGTCACGGCCGTTGAGCGTCGACCCAACGCCCGGACGGAGGGCCGGCTTTGGCACCTCCGGGCCGGCCGGATCGTGCTGGCCACCGGCGCCACCGAACGACCGATCGTGTTCGCCAACGACGACCGCCCGGGGATCATGCTGGCCGGCGCCGCGGGGACGTACCTGGGCGACTTCGCGGTCCGACCCGGTGATCGGGCCGTCATCTTCACCACCAACGACACGACCGACGCGGTCGCCGACGACCTGGCCGCTGCCGGGATCGAGCTGGTCGTCACGGTCGACGCGCGGCGCGGCGAGGTCGTGGTCGACACCCTGGCCGACGAGGCGGGTCACCTCGCCCGGGTCCGGACCGCTCGTCTCGGGCCTGACGGTGCGGTCGATCGGGCAACGGTCCGGACGGTCGAAGCGGATCTGCTCCTGGTGTCCGGCGGCTGGAACCCGAACGTCGCCCTGTGGAGCCAGGGCCGCGGGACGCTCAGGTTCGATGACCGGACCGCCGCGTTCGTGCCTGATCGCCATGGCCCGTTCGGGTCGCTCGAGGTGGTCGGCGCGGCGGCCGGTGACATCGCCGGGCTCGGCCACGACGTGGCTCCGTTGTGGGTCGTGCCACCGCTCGTCCCGGCCGACCGACCCGCCGACGACGAGCTGTGGTCGGACCACTTCGTCGATCTGCAGCGCGACGCGACGGTCCGCGACCTGCGCAAGGCCCTCGGCGCCGGCCTCGATTCGATCGAACACATCAAGCGCTACACGACGATCGGCACGGCCGCCGATCAGGGCAAGACGTCGGGCGTGGTCGCCTCGGCCATCGCCGCGGCGCTGCTCGGCCAGGACGTCGGATCGGTCGGCGTCCCGACCTATCGGCCGCCGTACGTGCCGGTCTCGTTCGGGCAGCTGGCCGGACGCGATCGAGCCGACCTGCTCGACCCGATCCGGACGACGCCGATCCAGCCATGGCACGTGGCCAACGGGGCGGTCTTCGAGGACGTCGGTCAATGGAAGCGGCCGCGCTACTTCCCTCGGGCCGGCGAGACGATGGACGAGGCCGTCCTGCGTGAGTGCCGGGCCGCCCGCGAGGGCGTCGGGGTGATGGACGCTTCGACCCTGGGCAAGATCGACCTCCAGGGTCCCGATGTCGGCGTCTTCCTCGATCGGGTCTACACCAACGGGTTCTCCAAGCTGGCGATCGGCTCGTGTCGCTATGGGCTGATGTGCCGGGTCGACGGGATGGTCTTCGACGACGGGGTCACCAGCCGGCTGGCCGACGACCGCTTCCACATGACCACGACCACGGGCAACGCGGCGTCCGTCCTCGATCACCTCGAGGAATGGCTCCAGACCGAGTGGCCGGAGCTGCGCGTCCACGCCACCTCGGTGACCGAGCAGTGGGCGACGGTCGCCGTCGTCGGGCCGCGATCGCGCGACGTGCTCCGGGCGCTGGCCCCGGACCTCGCGCTCGAGGCCGATGCCTTCCCGTTCATGACCTGGCGCGATGCCGTGGTGGCGGGCATCGCGGCCCGGGTCTTCCGGATCAGCTTCAGCGGCGAGCTGGCCTACGAGATCAACGTCCCCGCCTGGGCGGGGCTGGCGATGTGGGAGGCCGTCATGGCGGCCGGCGCCGAGCACGCGATCACGCCCTATGGGACGGAGGCGATGCACGTCCTGCGCGCCGAGAAGGCCTATCCTATCGTGGGCCAGGAGACCGACGGTTCGGTGACGCCGCAGGATCTCGGGATGAGCTGGGTCGTGTCGAAGACCAAGCCATTCATCGGCAGTCGCTCGCAGCGACGACCCGACTCCGCACGGCCCGATCGGAAGCAGCTGGTGGCGCTCCTGCCGACGGATCCGGACGCGCTCCTGCCCGAGGGCGTCCACCTGGTCGGAACCGACGCCCGGCTCGATCAGCCGCCGGTCCCGATGCTCGGGCATGTGACGTCCAGCTATCGCAGTGCGGCGCTCGGCCGGACGTTCGCCCTGGCCATGATCCGGTCCGGCCGCGAGCGGATCGGCCAGACGGTCCTGGCGCCGATGACCGATGGTTCGACGATCGCGGCGACCATCGTCGAACCGGTCGTATACGACCAGGACAACCTGCGCCGCGACGGAGACGGACAGTGAGCGGGCCGACCGACGCGACGACCCGCCACGGCCCGCTCGAAGGGTTCGCGGCGAGGTTCGCCACGGTCCGGGCGCGGACGTCGGGCTCGGTCGAGCTCGAAGCCATCCCGTTCCTGGCTCAGGTGGACCTTCGGGCGGACCCGCGGGACTCGGCCCTGGTCGATCGGCTCGGCTCGGCGCTCGGGGTCGCCCTGCCACTCGCCCCGAACACGGCCGGCGCGGACGCCAACGGCAGCCGGCGGGTCCTGTGGCTGAGCCCGGACGAGTGGCTGATCCTGGCCCCGGACGGATCGGCGTCCGCGATCGAAGCGTCGCTGCGTGTCGCCATGGACGGCAGTCGGGCCGCCGTCGTGGACGTCTCCGCGAACCGGGCGATCCTGCGCCTCGCAGGCCCGGGCGCTCGCGAGATCCTCGAAGGCGGCTGCTCGATCGACCTCCACCCGCGCGCGTTCGGTCCCGGACAGTGCGCCCAGACGACCCTCGCCCGTACGCCGATCGTCATCCTCCAGGTCTCGACCGAGCCCGACTACCGATTGCTTGTCCGACCGTCGTTCGCGGCCTACCTGGCGACCTGGCTGCTCGACGCGATCGATGGCCTGGGCTGACGGCGGCCGGACAACGCCGCGCCTGACGCGGCGTTGCTCGCCGGGCCTCAGGCGGTCTGGCGCAGTCCGGCCGAGATCCGCGCGGCGGTCAGGACCACCCGCTCAGCTACCGCGACCTCGGTGCCGGGTGACGGGAAGCGATACGACGGTCCGTGGACGTGGATGGCCGCGATGACCTCGCCGTCCTCGTCGGCCAGGGCGGCGGCCACCGAGCTGATCCCGTCGGCGACCTCGTCCCGGGTCCAGGCGTAGCCCTCGAGGAGGGTCTGCCGGAGGCGGTCGCGGATCTCGTCCGGATCGATCACCGTCGTCGGGGTGTAGCGCGCCAGCGAGCTGGCCAGGAACGCGTCGATGTCGTCCGGGTGCATGTGGGCGAGGAAGACGAGACCCGACGACACCGCGTGCATCGGCAGGCGCGTCCCGGTCCAGTCTCGGACGCCGACCGGGTGTGGGCTGTCGACCTGGTCGACGTAGTGGACCAGGAAACCGTCGGGGATCGACAGGCCGGCGGCCTCACCGACCTCGGCGGCCAGCTCGACCAGGTGCGGGCGGGCAACGGCGACCAGGCTGCGGGTCGGGCGGACACCCGCCGCGAGGGTCACGATCCGGGCGCCGACCCGATAGTCGGTGCCGTCCTCGACCTGCTCGACGGCCCCCTCGTGGACCAGCGAGCCGAGCAGGCGGGCGACCGTGCTCTTGGGCAGATCGACCCGGTCGGCGACCTCGGTCACACCGAGCGGACCGTCGGCCAAGGCCTCCAGCACGGAGAAGGCGCGCTCGATGGACTGGACTCTGGACACGAAACCCTTCTTCAGATACGCTGCAGCGAGCGCTGGCGTTCCATCATACGGCACCGTTCCACATCGTGGAACCCCTCGCCGGGAACCGGGGCCGCAGGAGATCCCAGATGACCGAGGACTACCAGGAGATCGACCTCTCGGCGTTGTCGGACGACGAGCTCGCCGAGCAGATGCACAACGATCTGTACGACGGGATGGCCGCCGAGATCGTCGAGGGCACCAACATCCTGCTCGGCCGCGGCTGGCCCGCGACCCGCGTCCTCGATGACGCCCTGGTCGCCGGGATGAAGATCGTCGGGATCGACTTCCGGGACGGGATCCTGTTCGTGCCCGAGGTCCTCCTCGCCGCCAACGCGATGAAGGCCGGGATGGCCATCCTTCGCCCGCTCCTGGCCGAGACCGGCGCCGAGCCGGTCGGCAAGGTCGTCATCGGCACGGTCAAGGGTGACATCCACGACATCGGCAAGAACCTGGTCGGGATGATGCTCGAGGGCGCCGGCTTCGAGGTGGTCGACCTGGGGATCAACACCGACGCGGACAAGTTCATCGCGGCGCTCGAGCTGCACAAGCCGGACATCCTGGGCATGTCGGCCCTGCTCACGACGACGATGCCGTACATGAAGGTCGTCATCGACACGCTCAAGCAGCGCGGCATCCGGGACGACTACATCGTCCTGGTCGGCGGCGCCCCGCTCAACGAGGAGTTCGGCGTCGCCGTCGGGGCCGACGCCTACTGTCGCGACGCGGGCGTGGCCGCCGAGACGGCCCGACGCCTGATCGACGCGCGTCGTGCCCGCGTCGCCTGATCTCCGACGCGGCCGACCCGGAGCGCGAGCGGGTCCTCGTCATCGGCTGCGGCGCGCTCGCCCGGGAGCTGGTCGAGGTCGCCCGGCGGCCCGGCTTCGAACATCTCGACGTGACCTGCCTGCCGGCCAAGCTGCACAATCGCCCGGCGCTCATCGCCGGCGCCGTCGAGCGCAAGATCCGGGCCGCCCGGCCGCGCTACGACACGATCTTCGTGGCCTACGCCGACTGCGGCACCGGCGGCGAGCTCGACAAGGTCCTTGCGGCCGAGGGCGTGGAGCGCCTGGCCGGTGCCCATTGCTACGAGGTCTACGCCGGTCGCGAGGCGTTCGCCCAGATTGACCGACGACGACCCGGCCACCTTCTTCCTGACCGACTTCCTGGCCCGCCACTTCGAGTCGCTGGTCATCCCGGGCTCGGGCATCGACCGCCATCCGGAGTTGCTGCCGATGTACTTCGGCAACTATCGCCGACTCGTCTACCTGGCCCAGACCGACGACCCGGACCTGGACGACCGGGCCGCCCGCGCCGCCGATCGGCTCGGCCTCGACTACGAGCGGCGTTCGACCGGTCTCGGCGAGCTCGACCAGACCCTGACCGCCCTGGCGCCACGCAGCGCTCGCGGCCACGAGCTACGCCGGAGCCGCCTGAATGAGCGCCATGCTGACCGTCATCTGGTGGCGGGACATCCCCGCCCAGGTCGTCGCCAAGGACGGCCGGCGAGCCAGCAAGATCGTCCTCCACCCGCGTTTCCAGGTGGCCATCGACAAGGCCGCGGTCAAGGCCGGCCGACGGGCGATGGACGACTACATCGCCGAGTGGCGCAAGACCCAGCGAGCCGTGCAGCGACGACCTCGAGACCGAGGCCAACGCGGAGGCCGCCCGGCTCGAGGCGGCCTACGGCAAGGTCGAGCTGACTGCCCTGGTCGCGGCCGGTGGCGCGGCAGTGCCCGAAGGACAGGTTCCGGCCGCCGCGGCTGAGGCCGAGGCATGACGCCGGACGGTCGTCAGCTCGGCCAGCCGCGAGGTCGTCCTCGGCTTCGACCAGCCGTTCGTGATCATCGGCGAGCGGATCAACCCGACCGGCCGGAAGCTGCTGGCCGAGGAGATGCGCAAGCGGCGACTTCAGCCGGGTCGAACGCGACGTCCTGGCCCAGGTCGAGGCCGGCGCCCACATGCTCGACGTCAACGCCGGGATCCCGCTGGCCGACGAGCCGGCCATCCTGGCCCAGGACCATCCAGCTGGTCCAGTCGCTGACCGACCTGCCCCTGTCGATCGACTCGTCGATCGTGGCCGCGCTCGAGGCCGGGCTGGCCGTCTACCAGGGCAAGGCCCTGGTCAACTCGGTGACCGGCGAGGACGAGCGCCTCGAGCGGGTCCTGCCCCTGGTCAAGAAGTACGGCGCCGCGGTGGTGGCCATCTCGAACGACGAGACGGGCATCTCCGAGGATCCCGATGTCCGTTTCGCGGTCGCCAAGCACATCGTCGAGCGAGCGGCCGATCACGGCATCCCACGCGAGGACATCATCGTCGACCCGTTGCTCATGCCCATCGGGGCGATGCGCTTCGCCGGTCGCCAGGTCTTCCACATCCTGGGCCGACTGCGCGACGAGCTCAAGGTCAACAGCACCTGCGGCGCGTCCAACGTCAGCTTCGGCCTGCCCAACCGGGAGGGCATCAACGGGGCCTACCTGTCGATGGCCATCGCCAACGGCCTGACCTCGGCGATCACCAACCCGATCGCCGAGGGGGTCAAGCACTCGGTCATGGCGGCCGACGTGCTGATGGGCAACGATCCCGAATGCTCGCGCTGGATCCGCCAGTTCCGTCAGGCGCCGGCCGAGGGTGAGCGCGGCGTCCGGGTCAACCGTCGGCGGGGCGGCGGCCAGGTCGAGACGCCGGTCGCCGGCTGAGCCAGCGCCGGTGACCGACAGCGCCGAACGCCAGGTCGTCTTCACCCCGTCGGGACGGCGGGGTCGTTTCGCCCAGGGCACCACCGTCCTCGACGCCGCGCGCTCGCTCGGTGTCGACATCGACTCGGTCTGCGGCGGCCGGGGGATCTGCGGCCGCTGCCAGGTCAGCCCCGGGATCGGCGCGTTCCCCAAGCTCGGCATCACCTCGCTGCCCGAGCACCTCTCGCCCTCGGCCGAGATCGAGGCGGAGTATCGCTTGGTCCACGGCCTTGCCGCCGATCGTCGCCTGAGCTGCACAGCGACCGTCCAGGGCGACGTCCTGGTCGACGTCCCGCCCGAGAGCCAGGTCCACCGCCAGGTCGTGCGCAAGGGCCTCGACGTGCGCGACTTCGAGATCGATCCGGTCGTCCGGCTGCACTACGTCGAGGTCACCGAGCCGGAGCTCGCCTCGCCCTCGGGCGACCTGGCCCGGCTGATGGACGCCCTCGCCGAGGAGTGGGACCTGACCAGCCTCGAGGCCGACCTCCAGATGGTCCGTGCCCTCCAGCCGGCCCTGACCGCGGGCGACTACAAGGTGACCGTGGCCGTCCACGATGGACGGACCATCAGCGGCGTCTGGCCCGGCCTCCACGACCGAGCCTACGGCGTGGCCATCGACGTCGGATCGACCACCATCGCCGGCCACCTGGCCGATCTGGCGGACGGTTCGGTCCTCGCCTCGAACGGGGTGATGAACCCCCAGATCCGGTTCGGCGAGGACCTCATGAGCCGGGTCTCCTACGCGATGATGCATCCCGAGGGCGCCGGCGAGATGACCCGGGCGGTCCGCGGCGCGCTGGCCAAGCTGGTCGCCGGTCTGGCCGTCCAGGGCGGGGTCCCGGCCCGCGAGATCCTCGAGATCACGGTCGTCGGCAACCCGATCATGCATCACCTCCTGCTCGGGCATCGACCCGATCCCGCTGGGCACCGCGCCGTTCGCCCTGGCCACCGACCGGGCCGTCCGGACGACCGCAGCGGAGATCGGCATCCGGGCTCATCCGGGCGCCCGGGTCTACGTCCTGCCCTGCATCGCCGGCCACGTCGGCGCCGATACCGCGGCGGTGATCCTGGCCGAGGCGCCCCACCGAGCCGAGACCATCCAGCTCATCGTCGATGTCGGGACCAACGCAGAGATCGTGCTGGGCGATCGGGACCGCCTGCTGGCCGCCTCGAGCCCGACCGGCCCGGCCTTCGAAGGGGCCCAGATCAGCGGAGGCCAGCGTGCCGCGCCGGGCGCGATCGAGCGGGTCAGGATCGATCGGACGACCCTCGAGCCGCGCTTCAAGGTGATCGGCTCGGATCTGTGGTCCGATGCGCCCGACTTCGCGACCGAGAACGCCGACCTGGGCATCACCGGCATCTGCGGCTCGGGCATCGTCGAGGTCGTGGCGGAGCTGTTCCTGGCCGGGGTGATCACCACCGACGGCATCGTCGACGGTGCCATGGCTGAACGGAGCCCCCGGATCGTGCCCGATGGGCGCACCTTCTCGTACGTCCTCAACGACGGCCAGCCGCGCATCGTCATCACCCAGAACGACGTCCGGGCGATCCAGCTGGCCAAGGCCGCCCTGTACGCCGGGGTCCGCCTGCTGATGGACCACGCCGGGGTCGAGACGGTCGACGATATCCGCTTCGCCGGCGCCTTCGGCAGCCAGATCGACACGACCCACGCGATGGTCCTGGGGCTCATCCCAGATTGCGATCTCAAGCACGTCCGCTCGGCCGGCAACGCGGCCGGGACCGGCGCCCTGATCGCCCTCCTGTCGGGTGCCGCTAGGCGCGAGATCGAGGAGGTCGTGCGGCGGGTCGAGAAGATCGAGACCGCCGTCGAGCCGCGCTTCCAGGAGCACTTCGTCGAGGCACTCGCCTTCCCCCACAAGACCGCCGAGTTCCCGAATCTGGCCCGAGTGGTGGACCTCCCGGCCCGCCGCCCGGCGGCCGGCGACGGTCCGGATCCACGAGCAGCGCAACGCCGACGACGAGCCGTCCTGGCCGCCGCCGCGAAGGAGGACCGATGACCGACGACACGCCGCGCCGTCGCTCGGGTGGCCGCGCCGGGCGCCAGGCCGCCCGCCTCCACGCCCAGGTCGAGCGGGTCCCTTTCCTGACCCGCAAGTTGACCCCGTTCGAGGTCCTCGACGAGGAGGGCCTGTCGCTCATCGAGCACAACGCCGACTCCATCCTCGAGGAGGTCGGGGTCGAGTTCCGGGGCGACGAGGAGGCCCTCCGCCTGTTCAAGGCCGCCGGTGCCGACGTCCAGGATGTGCGCGTCCGGTTCCCGCGCGGGATGTGCCGCTCGATCGTCCAGGCCAACGCGCCGGGCATCTTCACCCAGTACGCCCGGAACCACGCCAACGACGTCCAGATCGGTGGGATGGCCACCGTCTTCGCCCCCAACTACGGCTCGCCGTTCGTGCGCGACCTGGACAACGGCCGGCGCTACGGGACCATCGAGGACTTCCGCAACTTCGTGAAGCTGACCTACGCCAGCCCCCACCTCCACCACTCCGGTGGGACGGTCTGCGAGCCGGTCGACGTGCCGGTCAACAAGCGCCACCTGGACATGGTCTACGCCCACATGCGCTACTCGGACAAACCGTTCATGGGCTCGGTGACCGCACCCGAGCGCGCCCGCGACACGGTCGACATGGCCCGGATCCTGTTCGGTGCCGACTACCTCGAGGATCATGCCGTGGTCCTCAGTCTGATCAACGCCAACTCGCCGCTGGTCTGGGATTCGGTCATGCTCGGCGCGGCACGGGCGTACGCCGAGGCCAACCAGGCGACCCTGCTCACCCCGTTCATCCTGGCCGGGGCGATGGCCCCGGTGACGGCCGCCGGGGTGTGCGCCCAGACCCTGGCCGAGGCACTGGCTGGGATGGCCTTCGTCCAGCTGACCCGACCGGGCGCGCCGGTCGTGCTCGGTTCGTTCGCCAGCTCGATGTCGATGCAGACCGGGGCGCCGACCTTCGGGACCCCCGAGCCGGCCCTGGTCCTCTACGCGATGGCCGCCCTGGCCCGTCGGCTGGGCGTCCCGTTCCGCTCGGGCGGCAGCCTGTGCGCGTCCAAGATCGCCGACGCCCAGGCCGCCTACGAATCGGCGGCCACTCTCCAGCCGACCGTCCTGGCCGGGGTCAACTTCGTGCTCCACGCCGCCGGCTGGCTCGAGGGTGGCCTGGCGGTCGGCTATGAGAAGTTCATCCTGGACGCCGACCAGTGCGGGATGATGCAGGTCTTCGCCCAGGGCATCGACCTGACCGAGAACGGCCAGGCCCTCGACGCCATCCGCCAGAACGTGCCGGGCACCCATTACCTGGGCAGCGCCCACACCCTGGCCAACTTCGAGACCGCCTTCTACCGCTCGGAGATCGCCGACAACAACAGCTACGAGCAGTGGCTGGAGGACGGCGGGCTGGACGCCGCAGACGCGGGCCAACGCCATCTGGAAGCGGATGCTGGCCGAGTACCAGGAGCCGCCCCTCGACCAGGCCCTCGACGAGGAGCTGCTCGAGTACATCATCCGCAAGAAGGCCTCGATGCCGGACGCGTTCGTCTGATGGCCATCATGTCGCTCCCGATCCGACGCCGGGTGGGGCTCGGGCCAGAGGCGCGGACGGCGCTGCGGGTGGTCGTCGCGGCGCCGAAGTTCGAGCTGGTCCCGCTCAAGAACGCGCTGGACCAGGCCGCCTTCCTGCCGCCCGGGGCGCTGGTCTCGGTCACGGCCTCGCCGGCCAAGGGGATGGAGGCGACGATCGAGCTGAGCGCTCGACTTCACGAACACGGCTACACCGTCGTGCCCCACCTGTCGGCCCACATGATCCGGGACCGGGCCCACCTCGCCGAGCTGCTGGCCCGGATGGACGATACGGGCCTCGACCGGGCCTTCGTGGTCGGCGGTGACGCCGAGGACCCGGGCGAGTTCCGCGATGGCCTATCCCTCATCCGGGCGATGGCCGACGGCGGCCACCGTCTGCGCGAGATCGGGGTCCCGTGCTACCCCCAGGGCCACCCGACGATCCCGGACGAAGCGCTTCTGAGCGCGCTCGCCGCAAAGGCGCCGCTGGTCGACTACATGACCACCCAGATGTGCTTCGACGCGAGCGCCGTCGAGGGCTGGCTGCGTGCCCGCCGGGCCGACGGCATCGCCCTGCCGGTCGTCATCGGCATCCCGGGCGTGGCTGAGCCCCAGCGACTGCTCTCGATCGCGACCCGGATCGGGGTCGCCGACAGCCGCCGGTTCGTGACCAAGAACGCCCGGTTCGTGGTGCGGATGATCCGCTCGGGCGGGTTCTACAAACCCGATGGGCTGCTGGCGTCGCTCGCCCCGCTCATCGCCGACCCGGCAGCCGGCGTCCACGGCATCCACCTGTATACGTTCAACGCGGTCGAGTTGACCGAGGCCTGGCGGCGGACCTATCTCGAAGGCCTCGCGGCCGGACCCACGGCATGACCACGCCGCGCGACACGCTCCGGCGGGCCGAGCTCCTGGCCCTGTTCGCGGCGACGCCGGCCCGGGCCTCGGCGGCTGTGGCCGCGGCCGAGGGTCGGCCCCTCGAGGCCGGTGAGTGGACCCCGGGCGAGGTCATCCGGCACCTCATCGCCGTCGACGACGAGGTCTGGGGCCCGCGCTTCCAGCAGCTGGCCGAGGGCCCGTCACCTACCTGGGAATGGGTCGAACCGCGCTTCGATCGCGGGCCGGCCGACCGGCCGCTGTCCGTCCTGTTGGATACCTTCACGGTCGGCCGGCGCGCCCTGGTCGACCACGTCCGAAGCCTCGACCCCGACGGCTGGGCCCGCTCGGGGACGCATCAGACGATGGGCGTCCTCGACGTGGGCGCCATGCTCCGCGAGACGGTCGCCCATGACGAGGAACACATGGCCGCGATCGAGCGGCTGGGCGACTGAGTCCGGGTTACTTGCCCGGTGCCCGGTAGCCGACGTCGACCTTGACCGCCCGGTCGATCTCGGCCGGGGTCAGCAGAACGACCGTCTTGATCCGCGCCGCGCCCGATGCCGCCACGGCCAGGGCGATGGCCGACGCCTCGACGTTGGTCGGCAGCTCGGCGATCAGATAGACGTCGTCCTCGCCGAAGGCGAAGTCGAAGCTCTCGACCTTGCCGCCGTGGGCTTCGGCCAACGCGGAGATCGCGGCCGCCCGGCTGGTGCCGCCTTCCTTGAGCAGGCCCTTGATCCCTTCGGTCGTGTACGAGACCTGCCACAGATACCTGGCCATCGGGACCTCCATCCTGGTGCGCGCGGGGTCGGGCCGACGGAACTGTCGACGGGATCGCGGAACGTCCACTCTACCCGCGATGAGCCTGGCTCGGTGCGTCGTAATCCGACCGAAAGGGCGACGTCGACAAAGTCGTCCGGAACGCTCACCCGGACCGAACTGGAGACACCCATGCTGAACCGGATCGCGGCGCTGCTCGCCGGATCGACCCTGGCCATCGTCCTCGCGGCTTGCGCCGTATCGAGCGGCGGCGCCAGCGCGCCGGCGCCGACCATCACCGGGACGCTGGCCAGCGCCGAACCAGCGGCCAGCACGGCCGTCGCCGCCGGCACGAAGGTCTCCGCCAACACCGCTAGCCAGGCCGAGATCGCCACCGCGCTGGCCGCCGCTGGAGTGCCCAACGCCGATCGGTGGGCCCGCGAAGTGACCGAGTACCGGCCCTATCCGACCGACGATGCCACCCTGGCCCGCCTCCAGGAGAACCTGGCCAAGTACAACCCGGATCCGGCTACCCTCCAGGGCATCCTGGCCGCGCTCAAGCCGTGACCGGCGATCGGCTAGGGAACGTCGACACGGCGACCCTGCTCCGCAGGGGTGTCCTGCTGCTGGCCGTTCTCGGGATCGTCGGCGCCGCCGTCGAGCTCGTCTTCCTGCGTCACTGGAAGACGGCGACCCAGCTCATCGTCTGGCCGACGATCGTGGCCCTGGCGGTGAGTCTCGTCTTCCTCGTCCAGCGACCGACTCGTCGGGCAGTCGTATGGGCCCGGCGGCTGGCGGTCGGGGTCGCGGTCGTGGCGGTCATCGGGGTCGTCCTCCACGCCAACGCCAACTTCGACGCCGGTCCGCTCGACCGGGCGTTCGCCACCCGCTGGGACACCATGTCACCGATCGCCCAGTGGTGGGAGGCCCTGACCGGTGGGGTCGGTCCGGCACCGGTCCTCGCCCCGGGCGTCCTGGCCGAGATCTCGTTGGCACTCCTGATCGCGACCTTGCGTCACCCGGCGCTCGAGGGCGGGAACCAGGCCGCGACCGCCTGACGCGACCGCTCGGGCGTCCCTATCATCGGTGGCATGGACCCGAACCGACCCGACCAGAGCATCACTCCCGAGCTCGTCGTCAACTTCGGCTCGGTGGTCGGTGAAGGACCGGTCTGGGACGCCCGGATCGGGCGAGTGGCCTGGGTCGACATCCCCGGTGCCCGCCTGTATCTCACCGCGCCGGGCGGTGAGACGACGACGATCCAGCTGGCATCGCCGATCGGTTCCGTCGTCCTGCGTGCTTCGGGCGGTTACGTCGGTGCCCTCGCCGACGGGTTCTGGGCGATCGCCGACGACGGGATGGTCGAGCGTCTGGCCGACGTCCAGTCGGAGCGGCCCGACCTTCGCTTCAACGACGGCAAGTGCGACCCTCAGGGCCGGTTCTGGGCGGGCACGATGGCCCTCGACCACCGCGACGGAGCCGGCGCGCTATACCGACTCGACACCGACCTGAGCGTCCACCGGATGGTCGACGACATCTCGATCTCGAACGGTCTGGACTGGAGCCAGGACAGCCGGACCATGTACTACGTCGACACCCACACCCAACGGATCGACCGGTTCGACTTCGACCCCGCGTCGGGCGCCATCGACGGTCGACGGCCATTCGTGGCCATCGATCCGGCCGACGGCAGCCCGGACGGTCTGACCATCGACGCCGAGGGCGGCATCTGGCTCGCGTTGTGGGACGGCTGGGTGGTCCGCCGTTACCTGCCCGATGGGACCATCGACCGGGAGATCCGCCTGCCGGTGTCCGAGGTCAGCTGCCCTGTCTTCGGGGGTGCCGACCTCGACGAGCTCTACATCACGACGGCCTGGGAACAGCTGAGCGAGGAGCAGCACGCTGCCGAACCGCTGGCCGGTGGGCTGTTCCGGGCACGCCCCGGGGTCCGCGGCCGCGCCGCCACCGCGTTCGCCGGCTGAGGCTTCAGCGCAGGGTGTCGGGACCAGCTGCCGCGAGCAACCGGACCAGCTCGATCCGGGTCGGCAGTCCCGTCTGATCGCCTTCGGCAGCGACCGCGGCGGCGCCGCAGGCATTGCCCCGGGCCAGGGCGTCGGCCATGTCCAGGTCGTCCAACCGTGCGTCGATGAACCCGGCACAGAACGCGTCGCCGGCACCGACCGGGTCGACGACCGACGCCACGTCCAGACCGCTCGCCCAGACCGGGTCCCCTCCCCGCTCGAGCCCGACCGCCCCGCGGGCCCCCAATTTGAGGACGACCCGATCGGGACCGAGGCTCATGAGCCCCTTGAGCAGGGCCTCGGTGGCCGTTCCAGGGCTGGCATGGGTGACCACCGTCGCCTCGTCCTCGTCGGCGATGACCAGGTCGACCAGGGCGGTCAGCTCGGCCAGCTCGGTCCGCGCTTCGGTCTCGGTCCACAGTCGGCGGCGCAGGTTGAGATCGAGACTGACGGTCATGCCGGCGGCTCGTCCGAGCTCGATCGCCGTCCGGACCGCCGCGCGACAGCTCGCCGAGAGCGCCGGTGTGACCCCGGTCAGATGGAGCCAGCGCGCGGTAGCGAAGGCACCGCGCCCTTCGGCCGCCCGCACGTCGTCGGGGGAAAGGTGCGAGCCGGCTGAGCCGGACCGGGCATAAAAGACCTCGGCGGGACCGAGCGCCCGTCGTTCGCGGACCATGATCCCGGTCGGAGCCGCCTGGTCGACCGTCAGGCCTGCGACGTCGACGCCTTCACCGCGGAGGGCACGGATCACCCGCGTCCCCATACCGTCCTCGCCCACCCGGCCGATGAACGCGACCGACCGACCGAGCCTGGCCAAACCGACGGCGACGTTGGCCTCGGCGCCGGCCGGGTACGGGTGGAACGACGTGCTGACCGCCAACGGGGCCGGTTCGGCGGCGACGAACGAGATGAGGCATTCGCCCAGGGTCACGACCTCGGGACCCACCCGCTCATCGCGGATCCTCACAGGACCCGGCCGCTCTCCCGGGCCGCCCGGATGACGCCCATGACGCGACGACCACGCTGGGCGATGCCGGCCGGCTCACCGTCACCCGTCAGCCAGCCGCCGATCCCGACGGCCACCGCCCCGGCCACGATGAGGCTGGCCGCCGTGTCGACGCTGACGCCACCGGTCGGCACGACCTCGATCTCGGGGAACGGTCCATGGAGCTCACGGATGAACGTCGGACCGGTGACCGAGGCCGGGAAGAGCTTGATCGCCGCCGCTCCGGCCCGCCATCCGGCCAGGGCTTCGGTCGGGGTCATCGCCCCGGGGAAGGTCGGGATGCCCTTGCCCGCTGCCCAGGCGATGAGCTCAGGATCGATCACCGGCATCACCAGGAAGGTGGCGCCCGCGGCGAGGGCAGACGTCGCATCTTCGGTGGTCAGGACCGTGCCTGCCCCGACGAGCAGATCGCCGCTGGCGCCGAACCGGGCGTGGAGCGCGGCGATCGCTTCGAGTGCCCCGGGGCTGCCGACGGTGATCTCGAACGCTCCGATACCGGCGGTCACAAGGCCCTCGCCAATCTGAACCACGGACCGCGGATCCAGCCGCCGCCCGATGGCGATGACTCCGCTCTCGACGATCCGGGGCGGGATGGGGATGCGCGTCTCGATCACCTCCCCATCGTAGTCGGGTCCGGTCAGGTGCTGTCGACCCAGAAATGAGGCCCGTGCGCAGCTGGGACTAAGGCTCTGCCCGATGGCGGATGTGCGGGTTCCCCATAGCCTCGAAGTGTCACCGCCAGACACCCGACTCAAGGGGATCCGATGAACCAGCCAGCCAGCCTCACGGTCGCCAGGGACATCCAGGCTCGAGCCCATGCCGACGCCGCCCGGGAACGTCGCCGGGTCGGCGCCTCCCAGCAGGCCGACACCATGAGCCACGGCAAGCGCTGGAGCTCCCGGGTCCTGGGCGTGCTGCCCCTTCCCCGGCGAGCCGCGGATCGCCTCGGCGCCTGAGGGGCGGCGACGGGCGACGAGCAGAAGGACTCCCCGACTGCCACACCACCCGAGCGACAGCGGCGTGTGATGATGCTGTCCGTGCCTGGTCGTGCGTCCAGTCCGACAATCATCGGTCGTGGGATCCAACTCGACGCCCTGCGTTCGGCAGTCGCCGGCATCGCGGACGATCCCCGGCGCATCGTCCTCGTCCACGGCGAGGCCGGCATCGGCAAGACCCGTCTGCTGGACGAATTCGCGCGATCGATCGCACGTGATCCGGTCGCCGACCGGCCGACGCTCCTGCTCCGCGGGACATGCCTGGAACTCGGCGGTGGCGACCTTCCCTACGCACCCATCCTCGACATCCTCGATGCCCTTGCTGCCGAGGTTGACGCGCCGGCGCAGCGCTCGGTCGTCCTTGGCCTGCGCGACGAGCTCGGCGGGGCGGGCGCGACCGATGTCGTCTCGTCCGGTCGGGGCCGGACCTTCATCGCCATCCGGGACGCGCTTCTCGCAGCGGCCGACGGCAGCCATGTCGTGGTCTGCATCGACGATCTCCATTGGGCCGACCGGTCGACCCTCGAACTGATCCGGTTCCTGTCGACCCGGGTCGGCCGCGGCACCGTCCTCTTCGTCCTCGCCTATCGCTCCGACGAGATCCGCCGGGGACATCCGCTCCGGCCCGTCCTGGCCGAGCTGGAGCGAGGATCGATCGCAGCCGACGTCGCCCTTGAGCCGCTCGGCCGGGCCCAGGTCCGGGAACAGCTGGCGGCGATCCTGGGGACCTCGGCCGGGACGGCGGATCTCGAGCGGATCGTGGCCCTGGCCGACGGCAATCCGTTCCACGCCGAGGAGCTTGCCGCGCTCGATGTCGATGCGAACGAGCTGCCGCGCTCGCTCCGGGATGTCCTCCTGGCCAGGCTGGATCGGCTCGACGATGCCGGACTCGGCCTGCTCGGACGGGCTGCGGTCATCGGGCGAGACATCGATGAGGGCCTCCTGATCGCCGTATCCGACCGATCGGAGGCGGACGTCCGGGCCGCCCTCCGACAGGCGATCGACCTCCATGTCCTGGAGCCGACCCCGGACGGTCGACGCCAACGCTTTCGACACGCCCTCCTGCGGGAGGCGGTCCTGGGCGACCTGCTCCCGATGGACCGGGTGCAGCTCCACCGCACGATCGCCCAGACCCTCGAGGCTCGGCCTGAGTTCGCCGCCGGATCGCCGGCGGCAGCTGCCGCCGAGCTCGCCTACCACTGGTCGGAGGCGGGCGACACGGAACGAGCCTTCCCGGCCCTGGTCGAGGCTGGCCGGCGCGCCCAGGCGGCGCACGCCTGGACGGAGGCGTCCGAGGCCTTCGAACACGCGGCGAAGCTCGCCACAGCCGATCGCGCGCTGCTCCCGCCGATCGATCTGGCCGAGCTCTGGATGGACGCTGCCTGGCTTGCCGACTTCGTCGGGAACCCGAGGCGTGGGCTCGAGCTCGGGCGGAGCGCCGCCGCCGCCGACGACGGCTCGGATCCGCGTCGTTCGGGAGCGCTCCTTGGCAGGCTGAGCAGCCTTGCAAACGACGCCGGCGACTTCGAACTGGCCGGTTCCGCCGTCGAGCGGGCGGTCGTCCTGATCCCAGCCGAACCGCCCAGCGTCGAGCGCGCCCATGCGGTCTTGAATCTGGCCGGGCGGCGGATGGAACGCAGCCGCTGCCGGGAGGCGATCGTCCTCGCCGACGAGGCGTTCACCCTGTGCATGGCGATCGGGGCGCCGGTTCATGCAGGGGCTGCGCGGTCGGTCAGGGCGATCTCGACGGCCTCGCTCGGCCGCGTCGACGAAACCCGCCTCGCGATCGACCAGTCGATGGCACTGTTCCGCTCGAATCGTGAGCAGGCGGTGTTCGAGGCGGGTTCTATCATCGCGAATGACGCGGCGGCTCTCTGGGTGATCGGCGATCACGAGGAGGTGATGCCCTTCGTCGACGAGGCGATGGCCTGGGCGGCGGAGATCGGGGCGGAGCGCGGGTGGTCCGTCTGGCTCGAAGCGTCAGCGGCCCATGCCCTCTTGGGGATCGGTGACTGGCGTGGCGCCGCTGAGCGACTCGACCGCTTCCGAGCCGAAGCGGACGCAAGCTACCCGCTTATGGACGCCCTGCTGGTGGCGGCTCAACTGGCCGCCGGGCGAGGCGACCGAAGCCAGGTCGAGGACCTCGTGTCGAGAGAGTCCGAGGCGCGGGCCAGCGACGCGTATGCGGCCATGTTCTCGAACGTCCGGGCCGTCGCTGCCCTGTGGGATGACGACGCTCGGAGCGCAACGGGATACGCGGAGATCGCCTTGGTCCACCTCGCCCGTATCGAGGAGTTCACGTTCCTCGCTGAAAGCCTCGATATCGCCGCTCGCGCCTACGCGGACCTGGCCGAGCGACATCGGGCGAGTCGGAACGTCGCCCCTGCCGAGATGGCGGCGGCACGCGCCGAGGGACTGGCGCAGGACGCGACCCGATTGGCGGCCGGCACCTATCGCGAAGGTGCATCGTCCACGCCATGGATGCGAGCGCTGGCACTCGAGGCCGTGGCCGAGGCCGGCCGGGCGGCGGGCCGGTCCGATCCGGCCTCGTGGGGTGCGGCAGCGGCCGCGCACGCTGCGGTCGGGACGATCCCCGACGTCGCCTACGATCGATATCGCGAGGGAGAGGCCCACCTCGTCGCGGGTGATGGTTCGGCGGCGCTCGTCGCCCTGACCGAAGCCCGGGCGATCGCTGTGCGTGTGGGGATCACCCCGCTCATCGCCCGGATCGATGTCCTCGCCCGTCGCGGGCGACTCAAGCTGGACGCAGCGGCAGCCATCGCCCCGAGCGAGCTGCCGGACGCGCCGCTCGACCCATGGGGATTGAGCCCGCGAGAACGCGAAGTCCTCACGCTGGTGGCCGCGGGCCGCACCAACCGGCAGATCGGCGAGACGCTGTTCATCAGCGACAAGACCGCCTCAGTCCATGTCACCCACATCCTCGACAAGCTGGGCGTCTCGAGCCGGACCGAGGCGGCACTGCTGGCCGGCCGCAGCGGCCTGACCGACCCCGACCCAGTCGTCGAACCGCCGGCGCAGGTCGATTGAGCGAGTCCTGGTTCGGTCCTGTGCGGACCGGTACATTCGTGGGAGTGCCCGGCGCGGCGGGCTGACAGGAGACTGGGGCGTCATGGCCGACATGTGGGTCTGCGGCGACTGCCGCTCGACGAACAACGCCAGGAGCAAGCGCTGCTATCGCTGTCGCCTGCCCCGGACGACCTCGGAGCTGACCGAGGCGACGACCGCCTACTCGGCCGCCCAGGCCCAGACGACGACGACCATCCTGGCCGCGGCCACCCGCCTCGGCGTCCGCTACCGCCCGTCATGGCCGGTCGCCCTGTTGGCCGGCCTGCTGATCCTCGGGACGACCGGGCTGGATGTCCTGCGCACGCGGGAGGCCCTGTCCGTGCTCACCCCGGACGGCACACTGGCGACCGACCCGGCCCATATCGCGGCGATGAACTCGGTGACCGTGATCTGGGCCGTCGGCTACGGCCTGAGCGGGATCGCCTGGTCCGTCTGGATGGCGCTCCTCGTGTCGAATGTCCCCGCCCTGACCGCACGCTGGCCGACGCACGGGCCCCTGGGCGCCTTCTTCGCCCTGTGGATCCCGTTCATCGGTTTGAAGCGTCCGTACTCGATCGTCAAGGAGGTCACCACGCTCTTGTCCGGTGCCTCGTTCGGGGCGGCCCTGCTCGTGATCGCTTGGTGGCTGACCTTCCTGGCCTCGTTCTACCTGCCCACCATCGTCGTCTTCCTGCGCGCCCTGGGCGGCGACGATCAGAGCGTCGGGGCGTCGATGTCGACCGGCAGCGTCACCCGGCTGGCCCTGGTCATCGTGGCGGCCGTCCTGGCCGCGGTCGTGCTGGTCTGCGTCGAGTACTTCCAGCGCCTCGCCCTTGAGCGTCGGACCCAGATCGTCCTCGGACCGGACACGGCAAGCGCCTGATCGGGCGGGGCCGACGAAGAAGGGCCCGTCGCCGCAGCGACGAGCCCTTCGATCACGACCCGGCGATGATCAGCCTCGACCCGGCTCGGTCTGGGGCTGGCCGAGCAGATCGGGACCGATGATGTCCTGATCGACGGCATCCTTGCCGATGTAGCAATCCCAGGTCATCCCGGCCTTGTCGAGCCCGATGCAGCCCCCGGCGACCTTGCCCCCGATGGCCAGGGTCTCCTTCGTTCCGCGGTAGTCGGAGACTTCGGGGGCCGGGGCCGAGGCGAGCGTGCAGTGGAACGACCGGCCATCGGGATCGGCGACGCAGGTCGGGTTCGTCTGATGGAAGATCGCCGCCCCGGCGGGCATCCCGACGGCGACCTGCTTCGGGCTGAACAGTCCTGCCGCCGCGGCAGTCCCGGTCCCGATGACTGCCAGGACGACGACCGCCACGGCGATCCGACGGACCGGCCGACGGCGCTGACGGAGGTCTCGCTCGGTGGCCGCACTGAGGCTGTCGCCGAGCTCATCGAGCGTGAGTCGACTGAGGATCTGGCTCATGGTGGTGCTCCTCTGGCTGGGTCGGTGATCGTCGTCCGGCCGTCCTTCGCGGAGGCCGGATCGCCGGCGGGCGAGGCGCGGGACAGGTGGTGGCGGAGGGACTCCAGGCCACGGTGGACCCGCACCCGGGCTGCCCCAGGGCTGATGTCGAGTTGGCGACCGACCTCGTCGTAGGCCTGGTCGGCAAGGACCCGCAACTCGATCGCCCGGCGCTGCCCATCGGGCAGCTCGGCCAGGGCGGCCGTCAGGTCGTCGTCAAGCCCGTCGAGCCACTCCTCATCGGCCGCGCTCGGGCCGAGGCTGTCCATAGCTGGGCCCAGGCCAAGGCGATCGCTGGCGCGTCGCTCCAGGGTGTGCCGCCGGACGGACGACGCGAGGACGTGGCGGGCGATCCCGAACAGCCACGGCGCCGCGGTCTCCTCAGGGTGATCGGCGAACCGTTCGCGCGATAGCCAGGCCTGGGCGAACGTCTCGGTCGTCAGCTCGAAGGCGGCGTCCGGGTCGCCCGTCCGGCGGAGCAGGAAGCCGTGGATCCGCTCGACGTGTCGGTCGTAGACCACCCGGAACGCGGCGGAGCTCCGACGCGCGTCGCGCAGGAGCTCACGATCCGTGATCGGGTCCGTCGACGTCGTCATGTCCATACATGGTGCGACGCGCCCCGGTTTCGTTACCGGACTAGCGGTTTCGGTCGGCTCGCACGAACAGGTACGTCCCGACGATGGTGAAGACCAGGAAGAAGGCCACGGTCACGCCGAGGTCGAGCCACGGCCCGTGGAGGACGGCCAGCGAGTACTCCGGCTTGCCCCAGTAGAAGATGTTGCGGGCCAGGTCGATCGAGTAGGTCATCGGGATGATCTTGGCCAGGAAGCCCAGGATCCCGCTCGAGTTGGCCACCGGGATGAGCGCTCCGGACAGGAACGTCTGGGGGAAGATCAGCAGGGGCACGCCGATGGCGACGACCTTGGGGTCCTGGGTGATGCCGATGAAGAAGACGCCCAGGGCGCCACCGGCCAGGGCCAGGATGGGGGTCAGGGCGATGACCCGGAGCAGGTCCCCGAAGTCCATCGGGATCTGCATCACGAAGATCATCGCGATGATCCCGACCAGCGAGACCATGGCCGCGATGCCCGCCCCGATGAGCTTGCCGAGGAGGACCGCGTAGCGCGAGATCGGGGCAACGAACAGCTCGGCCGTGAAGTCGTTCTCACGCTCTTCGACGAGGTTGGTCACGCCCGAGATGGTGCCCTGGTACATCGTGTTGGCGACCATCCCGATGAGCATGAACGGGAGGTAGGCGAACGACATCGCCTGGCCCATGTTCTGGCTGATGCTGCCGCCCAGGACGCCGATGAACAGGATCGGGAAGATGACCGTGAAGGCCAGCGACAACGGGCTCTTGATGGCCCGCAGGATCTCGCGCCAGGCGATGGCGAAGATCGGCGTTCAACTCGCGACCGAGCGTCGCACCGCGGCTGGCCGAGACGGTCCCGGTCCGGACGCGAGTCGTGGTGGTGGTGCTCATGCGACGGCCTCCTCAGTCGTGCGACGGCCTCCTCGGAGGTGCGCAGCAGTTCGACGTAGGCCTCGTCGAGGCTCGGTTCGTGGACGCGCAGGACGGACAACGGGGTCGCGATCCGGGCGATGAGGTCCTGGGCGGTGGCCTCCGTGTAGGCGACCCGGAGCAGGCCGGCCTCGTCGGCGATCGGGGTCGAGCCCCATGCCCACGAGTTCCGGCCGGAGCGCCGGCGCGATCGACGGCGTCGAGCACGACCGATCGGTCGAGCAGCTGACGCTTCATGTCGTCGGGCGTGCCGATGATGGCGATCCGGCCGTGGTCGATGACGCACACCCGATCGGCATCCTCGGCCTCGTCGAGGTAGTGGGTCGTCAGGAAGATGGTCGTGCCGTCGTCGTTGCGGACCTGGCGCAGGTAGTCCCACAGGCCGCGCCGGCTGATCGGATCGAGCCCGGACGTCGGCTCGTCGAGGAACAGGACGCGCCGGCCGATGCATCAGGCTGCGGATGATCTCGAGCTTGCGCTTCATCCCGCCCGAGAACGTCCTGAGCGGCTTGCTCATGTCGTCGGCCAGGCCGACGACGTCGGCCAGCTGCTCGATCCGGTGGCGGTATTCGGCCGGCATCAGCCCGATAGAACGGTCGATAGCCGTACAGGCCGTAGATCGCGACGTGGAGCCGGATGTTCTCCTCGCCCGACAGGTGCTGGTCGACGCTCGGGTTCTGGAAGATGATCCCGATGTTGCGACGGACGGCCTTCGCCTCGCGGTCGAGGTCGTGGCCGGCGATGGTGACCGTCCCGCTGGTCTTGGCCAGGGTCGTGGTCAGGATCGAGATGGTCGTCGTCTTGCCGGCGCCGTTCGGGCCGAGGAAGGCGAACAGCTCGCCCGGCGTCGACGTCGAAGCTGATGTCGTCGACGGCCGGGACGGCCGACTTCTTGTAGCGCTTGACGAGGTGATCGACGCGGATCATGGGTTCCATGGGCGGGTCTGTCCTGTTCAGAATGGGAACGGTGTTCCCGGATTGGCAACACTGTAGCCGGACGGTAAACTGAGCGTCAAGCGTGGCCCGACGGGCCGGCATGGATCGATCATCGGGGTCGAATGTGAAGTCTTCGTGGATGTGGGATGGCGAAGCGGAAGCTCAAGGTTAGCCGGCCGCGGCCGACCGCGGCGGCACCCGCCGCCATCGTCTGGCTCCGTCTCACCGAGGCCTCGCCACGGACCCGCCGGGAGATCGACCGGATCGTCGCCGCTGCCGTCGACCTGGCCGACGGAGGCGGGTTCGAGGCGCTCTCGATGCGCCGGCTGGCGACCCAGCTCGGGACCGGTACCACGACCCTGTATCGCTACGTCGAGGGTAAGGATGAGCTCCTCGAACTGATGGTCGACGCGGTCAACGGCGAGCTGCCGATCCCAGCCTCGCCGTCGGAGGACTGGCGGGCCGACATGCTGACCATCGCCCGCGGCCATCGGACCCAGCTCCTGCGCCACCCGTGGCTCGCCTCGCAGCTGGTCGGCCGGCCGGCGATCGGCCCCAACACCCTGCGCAGCGCCGAGTTCGCCTTCGGCGCGATGGCAACGGTCACCGCCGACCGGACGGCTGCGGCCGTCATCGTGACCTCGCTCCTGAACCTGGTCCGCGGCGTTGTCGTGGGTGAGCTGGGCGAGGCGGAGGCGCAACGTCGGACGGGACTCACCGAGGGCGAGTGGCAGTGGTCGCTGGAACCCTACGTCCGCGGGATCATCGAGGCAGGGACGCATCCTCAGTTCGCGGCGGCGGTGGTCGCGGCCGAGGATCTGAGCGCTGACGAGCAGTTCGAGTTCGCGGTCGCCCGGTTCTTCGACGGCGTCGGATACTACCTGAGTGGGGCCGAGGACTGACTCGTCGGTCCCGGAGCGGTCTACGACGTTTGCAGGGCTCGACTTCGGCGGAGGTCAGCGAAAGCTCGGAATCCGGTCGGTAGTCGCCTGACCGACGACCGGCCACAGTCGGGGGGTGGGGATCCCCGGCCCGGTCGTGGCGGCGGTACCTTGGTTGGCGCCGCTGCGGACTGAGTCCGCCCCGCTTTGGCACCGGGCCTGGCTGGTCTTCCTGCTCGGCGGCCTGGCGGTCGCCCTGATCGGCGGGATCGTCGGCGACGAGGGGGCCCTTCGGCCGACCCAGGCGACAGTCGGCCTGGCCGCCAGCGTGGCGATCCTGCTCGGCATCCGGTCGCATCGTCCCGCCCGCGCCGCCCCCTGGGGCTGGCTCGCGGCGTGCACCGCGGTGGTCGGCGTCGGGATCGTCATCCCGACCAGCGGCGCCATCGGGATCGTCGGTCAGCTGACCATCGCCGCCGGCTCGATCGCCGGTGCGATCGGCTTCGCGTTGCTCATCCGCAGGCGCATCCCGGGTGGCGATCGGGCCGCCCTGCTCGACGCGGCGATCCTGGCGGCCGGTGTCGGGATCGTCATCTGGGCTTTCGGGTTCGGGCCCTTGGTGATCGCCAGCCGCCAGAGCTCGGTCGTCGCGACGGCCTTCTTCTACCCGGCGATCCTGGCCTTGGCGATGGTCGTACGGATGTGGTTCCTGCCGGGGTCGCATCGCCCGGCGACCCGCCTGTTCGTGCTCTACGTCGTGGCCACCAACGCCGTCATCGTGTTCGACCTGTTGCGCGGGTTCGTGGGTCAGGCAGTGTTCGCCGGTCCGTACGAAGCCGCCCAGCTTGCCTCGCTGGCCTTCATCGGGGCTGCCGCTCTGCATCCGTCGATGGCGGTCGGCGCCGAGCGCAAGGCCCACGACCTCCAACCGATCACCCGCCGACGGATCGTCCTCCTGGCCGGCGCCTTGCTGCTCGGTCCGGCGACCCTGATCAGTGAGATCGTGACCGGCCGGCCGGTCGATCCAGCGCCGTACCTGATCGGCGGCATGGTCATCGGACTGCTGGTCGTCGCTCGGCTGGGCGATGCGCTCCGCCAGCTACGGGAGAGCCTGCACGAGCGCGATACCTTGATGAAGCTGCTCCGCCGCCAGGCGCTGTACGACTCGTTGACCTCGTTGCCCAATCGGACCTTGTTCACCGACCGTCTCTCGGCGGCCATGACCGACCGGTCGAGCGGAGGCGCCCTGGCCGTCCTGCTGGTGGACCTCGACGACTTCAAGTCGGTCAACGACAGCTACGGGCATGAGGTCGGCGACGGTCTCCTGGTGGCCGTCGGCCGGCGGCTGCGCGAGGCGATCCGCGAGGGCGACACGGCGGCTCGTCTCGGCGGTGATGAGTTCGTCATCGCCCTGCCCGGTTGCCTGGACCGTCTCGTCCCGGTGCGGGTAGCCGAACGGGTCCTGGCCCTGCTCGGGGCGCCGTTCGATATCGGCGATCACCGCCTGACCATGCGTGCCAGCGTCGGCGTGGCCATCACCGACGCCGACGATGTGACGGTCGACGATCTGATCCGCAACGCCGACGTTGCGATGTACGTGGCCAAAAGTCGGGGCAAGGGCCGGTTCGAGGTCTACGACCAGGCGATGCAGGCCGCCGCTCAGACTCAGCTGCAGTTGCGTTCGGACCTGGCCATCGCGATCGCCGAGAACCAGCTCCGCCTCCACTATCAGCCGGTGGTCGACCTGCGGACCGGCCGGACGATCGGCTATGAGGCGTTGGTCCGCTGGCAGCGCGACGGTCGCCTGGTCCCGCCCGCCGACTTCATCCCGATGGCCGAGTCCAGCGGGCTCATCGGGCCACTGACCGAATGGGTCGTCAACGAGGCCTGCCAGACGACCGTCGATTGGGGCAGGCCGGGCCACCGACCCTGGGTCAGCGTCAATCTACCCGCCGACCAGCTCGTCCGGAAGGACCTGGTGACCGGTCTGGGCACGACCCTGGCCCGGACCGGCCTTGCCCCGGACCGTCTGGTCATCGAGCTGACCGAGTCATCGCTGCTCGACATCGACGTCGCCCGGCCGGCCATCGAGCGACTCCGCGAGATGGGGATCCGCCTGGCCATCGATGACTTCGGGACCGGCTACTCGGCGTTGAGCTACCTCGCCCGACTGCCGATCGACATCGTCAAGATCGACCGCTCGTTCGTCATCGCCCTCGTCGAGGCCGGCCCGGAGGAGGCGATCGCATCGGCCATCATCGCCCTGGCCGCGCGCCTCGGCCTGACCACCATCGGCGAGGGCATCGAGACCGCCGAGCAGCTCGATCACCTGGTCGCTCTGGGCTGCGACCTTGGCCAGGGCTTCTACCTCGGACGGCCGGACCCGAGCGAAGACCTCCGGGCATCTCCGGTCCCGAGCGATCACCCGCTCGAACGGGCGGTCCGTCGCCCAGCGTCGCTCCGGCCCCACCGAGTGGTCACCCGGGCAGCGCTCGATCGACACCGGCAGACGACGGACGGCGTCAGCCCCCTGAGCTGACCTCGGCGCCGGTCGGCCTAGAGGTCCCGATCGAGAGCAGCGCGCAGGTTCGCTCGGCCGCGCGACAGCCAGCTGGCGACCGTCCCTTCGGGCACGCCCAGGATGACCGCGACCTCGCGCTGGGTGTAGCCGTCGATGACGTTGAGGAGGAGGGCTGTCCGGGTCCGGACGTCGAGGGCCTGAACGGCCGCCCACAGGTCGGGGTCGGATGGATCGGTCCAGGTCCGAGGTTCGATCCGCCCGATGGCCGCAAGCCAGCGTCGGCGACCGCGCAGGTGGTTGAAGGCGAGACGCAAGGCGATCGTGTACAGCCACGCTCGGACATCGACCCCGTCGAACCGGCCCCAGGACCGAAACGCCTTGAGGTAGGCCTCCTGGGCGACATCCTGGGCATCGTCCTCATCGCCCAGGACCAGCACCAGGCGACGGACCAGGTTTGCATAGTGCGGGCGGACCGCGGCCTCGAAGATCGCCGGGTCCATTCGCGGCTTGGTCACCGGCAGCGACCGGGTGGAGGTCAGCGGGGACGATCTCATGGCATCGGCTGCCCGAAGCAGGCACCGACCCCGGTCGCGCCCGTCCGCTGGTCGACGACCATGTGGACCTGACCGTCGGAAAGGATCGCGCCGGGGATCACGAAGCCGTGCTCGGGCGGCCGGCTCTGGTTGACGGTGCTGCTGGGACCCTTCCCGCCGGCCGCGTTCAGGACCTCGCCGGATTCGACCTGCCAGACCACGTTGGGGAAGCCATGAGCAGCCAGGAACGCGGCGGCCGCCGGCGGGGTCATGCACTCCATCGTTGCGCCGGCCAGGGGCTGGCCCGGGTTCTGGATCCCTTCCCGGCCCTCGGCCATGGTCCGGACCACGACCGCACCGGCCGCCGTCGCGACCACGGCCAGGACGAGGACGGAGGCCAGGGCCATCGGTGCCGCGAAACGCCCCCGACGGCGTCCGGCCACGAGGTCGGGCGGAGCGGCTGCGCCGGGCGCGCGTGCCTCGAGCGCGCTCAGCCTGGCGTCGAGCTCGAGATCGAGGTCGGTCTGGTTCATGTGGGTCCCCTTCGGCGCCGGGACGACGGTCGTGCTCCGACCGCCGCTCGACCTGTACAACACCGCCGGGCCGCGGATCCTTGCAGCGGGGTCAGGGCAACGGGCGCCAGGCGCGACCGAGCAGGAAGGCCAGGGCCGCGAGGATCGCACCCGCGGCCACGAAGGCCACGCTGATCTCGACCGCCTCGCTCCGGGTGATGATCGAGACCGGCAGAGCGTCGAACACCCGCTCGAGCTGATCGGCACTCTCGGCCGGGTAGTAGGCCCCACCGGTCAGATCGGCCACCTGCTTGAGGGTGTCCTCATCGATCCCGCGCCGGAAGCCACCCCCGCCGCCGGGACCGCCGCCACCGCCGCCGGGACCGCCACCGCCGGCGTTCGGTTCGCGACCGATGAACTGGGGCGCACAGTCCGGATCGAACGCGGCCCCGTCGGCCGTCCCGAAGCCGATCGTGTAGACGCGGACTCCGCGATCGGCTGCCTGCTGGGCCGCGTCGACCGGGAGTCGGGCCGGTGTTGGCCACGCCGTCGGTCAGCAGGACGATGATGTCCGGCGCGTAGGTGCCCTTGGTCACCGGCACCGGGGCGACGCCCGGCCGGCCATCGATCAGAGCCGGGGCCACGGTGCCGTCCACCTCGGCGATCGCGTCGATGCCTTCGAGGATCCCGCTGCCGATGGCCGTCCGCCGACCCGTGGTCAGGCTCTGGAGGGCATCGAGCAGGACTTCCTCGTCGTTGGTCGGCGCCTGGACCAGGGCGGAGAACCCGCTGAAGGCGACGATCCCGATCTGGGTCATCGAGCCCTGGCGCTGGATGAACGCCGCCGCAGCGTTCTCGGCCGCCAGCAGTCGGGTCGGCGGGATGTCGGTCGAGCACATGCTCCGCGAGACGTCGATGGATGAGGACGATGGTGGTCTGGTTCGAGGGCACGCTGACGATGGCGACGGGCGCGTCCGAGGGCCACCACCAGGAGACCGATCGCCCCGATCAGGAAGACGAACGGGAGATGTCGACGGATCCGGGACGAGCCCGGCTGGGCATCGCGGACGAGCGACAGGCTCGAGTAGCGGGCGCCCACCGGTCGCCGCCGACGCAGGCTCCAGATGTACAGCGCCGACCAGGATCGGCAGCAGCACCAGCAGGACGAGCAGGGCCGGCCACAGGAAGCTCATGGCAGGCGGCCCAGGATGACCAGCGAGCACAGCCCACCGCCGAAGAGCAGCAAGACGCTCGCGCCGGCGAACAGCGAGGTCAGTTCGGTCTTCTCGGGCTCGATCTTGAGCCGCCGGTCGAGGCCGTCGTAGACCGACTTGAGCGCGGCCGCGTCGTCGACCTTGACGTACGAGCCGCCCGACGCATCGGCGATCTGCCGGAGCAGCGGCTCGTCGAGCTGGGTGTGGACCTGGAAGCCGTCCAGATCGAGGGTGGTCCCCGCGCTGCTGCCCAGCCCGACCGGGTAGATCCGGACGCCTCGATCGGCGGCGGTCTGGGCGACCGCCAGAGGGTCCGGTGCATCGGTGTTCTCGCCGTCCGTGACCAGGACGATGACGGCTGGGGCGTGGGTACCCGCCGGGACGGGCGTCGGCTCCGCGCTCGGCCCGGGCGATCGGTTGGTGTAGAAGCCGTCGGCCGGGTTGGCGTCGGCCTTGGCGATCGTGTCGAGCGCGGCCAGGATGCCCTGCCCGAGCGACGTCCCACGCTCCGGGGCCAGACGATCGATGGCGGCGATCGACCGCGGCCGGATCGGCCGTCGGCGTCTGGACCGAGAGACCGGCACCGCTGAAGGCCACGACCCCGATGACGACGCCCGGCGGTCGACGCCTCGACGAACGCCTTGGCAGCCGTCTTGGCGGCGTCGAGCCGGGTCGGCTTCAGGTCGTCGGCGGCCATGCTCCGCGAGACGTCGAAGGCCAGGATGACCGTGCCCTCTTCACGGGGCAGGTCGATCCGCTCTGGGGTCGGGCCATGGCCACGGTCAGGATGGCCAGGCCGAGCCAGGAACAGGACCGCCGGGAGGCGCTCGCGCAGGCGGTTCGGGCGAGTCGCCGGTCGACGACCGAGACCTAGACCGCCGGCCGCCGTCGACGCCGGCGCCGACGACGTCGTTCGAGGGCGCGATCGAGCAGCGACGCCGAGCGGGATGAGCACGAGCAGGACGAGCATCGCCGGCCATAGGAAGGTCATCGGCGGCCCCGCCGCGACGCGTCGGAGCCCCGCCATCCGGACGATGGCCCGGACCAGATCCTCGTCGGTCGAAAGGACCATCGCGTCCACCCCGGCGCGGCGGAACGCCGCACTCACCGTGGCCTCGCGCCGGGCGGCCGACCTCGGCGAACCGACGACGGAAACGCTTGTCGTGGGTGTCGACGACGAGCTGCTCGCCCGTCTCGGCATCCTCCATCAGGAGCAGACCGACGTCCGGCAGCTCGGTCTCGCGGGGGTCGACCAGGCGGACGGCCAGCACGTCGTGGCGCCGGTTGAGCAGGTGCAGCGAGCGATCCCAGCCCGGGCTGCTGATGAAGTCCGAGATCACGAAGATCAGCGACCGCCGACGGATCGCCTTGCGTCCTGCGTCCAGCAGCGGGGCCAGGTCGGTGAACGGGGCACTGGCCAGGCGCGGCTGGTCGAGCAGGTCGTCGATCAGGCGCAGGACCTGGAGCCGGCCGCCCCGGGCCGGGATCGTCCGTTCCACCCGGTCCCCGTAGAACACCGCTCCGACCCGGTTGCCGTGGCGGGTCAGCAGGCGGGCCATGGTCGACACGAAGTCGATCAGGACGGTCCGCTTCTCGCGCTCCGAGTCGACCGTCCCGAAGTCGATCGACGGGCTCAGATCGAGCAGGAACCAGGCGTTGATCTCGCGATCCTCGCTGTACTGACGGACGTAGGGCGTGTCCATCCGCGCCGTGACGTTCCAGTCGATGCCGCGGACGTCGTCGCCGGGCTGGTACTCGCGCAGGTCGGCCAGGTCGACGCCGGCCCCGTAGAACAGACTCCGGTAGTCGCCCTGGAGCAGGCCGTCGAGCGGCCGGATGACCTGCCAGTCGAGGCGCTGGAGGATGCGCTCAGGCGCTGGCGCGGACGTTGGTCGGCTCCTGGAGGGGCACGATCGGCGGGGCGATCCGGTCGAGCACGATGGTCAGCAGGGTCGTCCGCGGTGACGTCGTCGGAGAGCGCCTCGAAGGACAGGACCAGCCGATGGCGGAGGACGTCGCGGACCATGTCGCGGACGTCCTGCGGGCAGGGCGTACTCACGGCCCCGCACGAAGGCCAGCGCCCGGGCGGTGAGGATGAGGTTGATCGATGCCCGCGGGCTCGCGCCATAGGTGATGTAGCGCTCGAGCTCGGGCATCCCGTGGGCCGCCGGTGCCCGGGTCGCCGTCGCCAGGCGGACCGCGTACTCGAGCAGGGCCGGGTCGACGTAGACCCGGTCGACCTGCTGCTGGAGCCCGACCAGCTCGTCGGTCGTGAGGACGCTGTGGGCGGGCTCCCGGGGACCGGTCTTCCGTTCGACGATGGCGAACTCCTCGGTCGGGCTCGGATAGCCGACCAGGACCTTCATCATGAACCGGTCGACCTGCGCCTCGGGCAGGGCGTATGTCCCCTCGGTCTCGATCGGGTTCTGGGTCGCCAGGACGAGAAACGGCTCGGGGACCTTGAAGGTCTCGCGGCCGATCGTCACCTGGTGCTCCTGCATGACCTCGAGGAGCGCGCTCTGGACCTTGGCCGGCGCCCGATTGATCTCGTCGGCCAGCAGCAGGTTGGTGAAGACCGGGCCCGAGCGAGGTGCTGAACTCGCCCGTCTTCTGGTTGTAGATCCGAGTCCCCACGAGGTCCGCCGGGACGAGGTCGGGCGTGAACTGGATCCGCTTGAACTCGCCGCCGATCGCATCGGCCAGGGTCTTGATGGCCATCGTCTTGGCCAGTCCCGGGACGCCCTTCGACCAGGAGATGGCCACGCGCCAGGAGGGCCACGATCAGCCGCTCGAGGAGATGGTCCTGGCCGACGATGACCTTCTTGACCTCGTACAGGACACGCTCCATCGACTCCATCCCGGTCGCGCTCGACTGGTGATCCACTGGTCTCGACCTCCGTCTAGTACTGGGGCAGACCGGCGGCTCCGCCGGCCACGTCGATCGGAACGGCCAGGCCGATGCCCACGAAGACGGCCTGCTTGGTCGGGTTCACGAGGGCGGCCACGATGCCGATGACCTGGCCGTCGCGGTTGAGCAGCGGCCCACCCGAATTGCCGGGGTTGACGGCCGCGTCGACCTGGATGAGGCCGTGCAGGACGCGCTCGCTGTTGGGATCGTCGAACGACCGGCCGAGCCCCGAGACCACACCGGCGCTGATCGAGCTGTACAGGCCGAACGGGTTGCCGACGACGTAGGCCTCACTGCCGACCTGGACGGCGCCCGGGTTGCCCAGGACCGCCGGTACGACCACCTTGGGCAGCTGGGCCGCCCGGATCACGGCGATGTCGTTGTCCGGCTCTCGGACGGTGACTTCAGCCTTCGACTTCGTCCCGTCGGCGAAGGTGACCTCGATGGTGGTCGCATCGGCGACGACGTGAAGGCTGGTCATGATGTCGCCGAGTTCGTTGACGATGACCCCGCTACCGATGCCGTCAGCGGCATGGTCCTTGACCTTCGCATCCTCCGCGTGGATCAGGACCAGTGACGGTTGGATCGCGGCGTAGACCAGCTGGGAACGGGCGGGGGCCGGGGTCTGCGAGGCGAGGGCGGAAGCGATGCTCTGCTCGACGTCGGCCCGGCTGAGCGGGCTGGGTCCATGGACCAAGGCGTTGAACAGGGCCAGGGCGATGAGCGCAGCGACCACGCCACCGATGAACGGGGCGATGCGGCGGGCGCCGGCGGCGAGGCGCCGGCGGCGCGGGAGCGCGGTCTCGGACATGGGGTCCTCTGCGAAGGGCTCGAGGGCGAGCGCACCGAGGCGAACCGAGCGACCAGTCTATCGCCAAGTACGTCGAATGCCCGCCGCCGGTTCCGCCTCGGCCGACGCCGGGACGCGGGGCGGGCCTACCATGCTGAGCGATGAACCCGACGTCCTTCGCCATCGTCGGCAGCGGCTGGCGGGCCGAGTTCTACCTGCGTGTCGCGCGCGAGCTGCCGGAACGGTTCCGGGTCAGTGGGCTGCTCTCGCGCGACCCGGCGACGCGCGCATCGATCGCCGCCGAGTGGTCGGTCGCGACGCCGGCGACGCTCGACGGTGTGCTAGCGACCCGACCGTCCTTCGTCGTGCTCAGCGTCCAGTGGGCAGCCACGCCCGACCTGCTGGCGGAACTCGCCGCTCGCGACATCCCGATCCTGACCGAGACCCCACCGGCACCCGACATCGAGGGACTCCGCACGCTGCAGCGGCTGGACGTACGGGGTGCCCGGATCCAGGTCGCCGAGCAGTACCAGTTCCAACCGCTCCACGCGGCTCGCCTCGCCGTGGCTCGATCGGGCCGACTGGGACAGGTCAGCCAGGCGCAGGTGTCAGCGGCCCATGGCTATCACGGGGTCGACCTCATCCGCCGCTTCCTCGACGACCGCGGCGGGCCGGTCACGATCCGGGCGGAGCGGTTCGCGTCGATCATCGTGGCCGGACCGGATCGGGCGGGTCCACCCGGCGAGGCGCGGGTCGTGCCGTCGGAGCAGGTGATCGCGACGCTCGACTTCGATGGCCGACTCGGCGTCTACGACTTCAGCGAGGACCAGTACTTCTCGTGGATCAGATCGAATCGAGTCCTGGTCCGGGGCGAGCGCGGTGAGATCCACGACTCGACCGTTCGCTACCTGGCCGCCGGGAATGCTCCGGTCCGCCTGGAGCTGGAGCGCCACGAGACCGGCCGTGACGGCAACCTCGAAGGGCTCGGGCTGATCGGGGTCAGCCTCGGTGACGAGTGGTTGCAGCGGAACGAGTTCGTGGGCGCACGCCTGACCGACGACGAGCTGGCCGTCGCCACCTGTCTTGCCCGGATGGCCGAGTACGTCGAGGGCGGCCCGAGCGTGTGCGACCTGGCCGACGGCGTCCACGACCACTACCTGGGCCTGCTGATCGACGCGGCGGTCGCCTCGGGTCAACCGGTCCGGGTCGGCGGCCGCCTTTGGGACTCGCCGACCTAGGTCGCCTACTGGCTGTCGCGATCCAGTCCGTCGAGCGCGGCGACGAATTCCTCCAGGCGGTCCTGGATGTTCTGGTTCATCGCGGCCAGCCGGGCATCGTCGGGTGCGACCAGGCGGATCGCCAGCTCGACCAGGAGGGCCTGGCCGAGGTTCTCGAGGATGGTGGTGCTCCGGTCGAGATCCTCGAGGGCGAGGCCATCGAGGTGCTGCCGGGCTCGGCTGGCCTTGTCCAGGAACTTCTCGATCGCCAGATCGACCGCACCTTCCGAGGTGGTCGCCGAGCGACCTTCGATGAGCGCGACGAGGGCGTGCCCGTCGGTGACCAGTCCCTGACCATCCTGACGTTGACGGTCGGCTCGATCCCGGATGCCGAGGAGGGCCGCGATCGGCGGTGAGATGGCCAGGGCCAGCCAGAAGGCCGGGGTATCGACGAAATACGGATCAGTTCGTTCGGCCTGGAGCTCGGCGGCGTTGCCGACCGCGATGAGCCCGCGCTTGATCCGGGTATCGGTCCCGGCCGGGCCAGACACGGTCAGGCTGACGGTATACAGGCCGGCGGCCTGGTAGACGTGGACCGGCTCGGGCTGGATGGAGATATCACCGTCGCCGAACGTCCAGAGCTGACTCGTGGGGCCGCCGCTGGACAGGTTGCTGAACTTGACGAGCAGGGGTGGATCCCCGGACAGCGTGCTGGCGACGAACGCGGCATCGACCGGCGTCGGGGTCCCACTCGGGCTGGCTGACGGGCTGGGACTGGGTGATGGTGTCGGCGTCGGGCTGGGCGTCGGTGTCGGGCTCGCGGTCGGGCTCGGCTTCTCGGTCGGCTTCGGGGTCTCGGTCGGGCTCGGCTTCGCCGTGGGCTTGGCGGTCGGCTTCGCCGTGGGCTTGGCGGTCGGCTTGGGGGTGTCGGTCGGCGCCGGTTCGGTGGTGGGCGACTCGGTCGGCTTCTCGGTCGGCTGGGCCGTCGGCTTCTCGGTCGGTTTCGCGCCGTCGGCTTCTCGGTCGGCTTGGGGGTGGGTACGGATGGCAGGCTGGGCAGCACCACCGACGGCAGGCTGGGCACGGACGGCAGGTTCGGGACCGAGGGAAGTGCCGGCAGGGACGGCAGGGACGGGAGCGACCCTCCGCAGGCCGTCACGATCACGGCCAGGACGACTAGCCCGAAGACTCGTGGCGTCCGCCCGAGTCGCGGGTGACGCGGGTCTCGCTGCTCGGGCCTGAAGTCATCGACGAGCCTTCGGTCCATCGGGAGGATGGTACCCGATGCAACGACGGCCTAGCCTCGTGCGCTCGCCTCGCTCTGAAGCGGGTGGCGGGCGCGCAGCCGGCGGACGAGCTCGGCGGCCTGCTCATAGCGCCCGAAGCTGGGCATGACGTACGTCCCGGCGACCAGGTGGTCGACCCGCTCGAGCAGGTCGAGGGTCAGCTCGAGGCCGACCTCGGCGCCCCGCTCGCCCGCTCGCAGCATCGCAGCCCGGGTGGCATGCCGGGATGGTGATGCCCGGGACCTCGTTGTGGAGGAACTCGGCGTGACGGCTGCTCTGTAGCGGCAGGACGCCGAGCAGGACCGGCAGCGGAAAGCCGGCCGGGCCGAAACGCCGACGCGCCTCGCGGTCCATCGCCTCGACCTGGGCGACGTCGTACAGGGGCTGGGTCATGATCAGGTGGGCGCCGGCGGCGATCTTGCGCTCGAGCCGGTCCCACTCGGTCGCCGCATCGGCCGCGGTCGGGTCGAGGGCGCAGGCGATGGTGAACCCGGCCGGTGCGCCGATCGGGCTGCCCGCCCCGTCCTCGCCCCGGTCGAGCCGGGCCAGGATCTCGATCAGCCCGATCGAATCGACATCCCAGACCCCCGTCCCGGTCGGGTAATCGGCGACCCGGGGCGGATCGCCGGTAAGGGCGATGATGTTGCGGACGCCCAGGGCGTGGGCGCCAAGCAGCTCCGACTCGATGGCCATCAGGTTCCGGTCCCGGGTCGTGAAGTGGACCATGCACTCCAGGTCGAGATCGTGCTGGATGCCAAAGGCCACGGCCATGGCGCCCATCCGGACCCGGGCCATCGCCGAGTCGCTGATATTGACGAGGTCCACACCGGCGGCGCGGAGAAGTCGGGCCGCATCGATGGTCCGCTCGATCCGGACCGAACGGGGCGGGTCGATCTCGACCGAGATGACGAAACGGCCGTCGCGCAGGGCCTGGAGGAGGCCGGTCGGTGGCGGGGCGTCCTCCGGATCGGCGGTCCGACCTGTCGAACCGACGATCGGGGCCCGTCTCGGCGGGCGCGCCCGGCGGATCGGTCGCTGGAAGGGCGATCCCGACGATCAGACATCGAGGGCGACCCGCATCGCCGCGATGTGTTCGGGGGTCGTCCCACAGCAGCCGCCGATGACGGTAGCCCCGGCGGCCACGAAGCGTGGGGTCATCGTCGGCCAGGTACTCCGGACCGGCGGCATACACGAACTGACCCTCGATCCGCTGGGGCAGCCCGGCATTCGGCAGGATGGCCAGACGCGGACCGCTCATCGCCGATAGCGCGTCCAGACAGCCGATCGGACCGGCCCCGCAGTTGACCCCGACGACCTCGACCTCGAGTGCCACGATCGCCTGGGCCGCGTCGGCCGGCGTCGTCCCATCCGGCAGCTCGAGCTCCTCGCCGAAGGTCAGCAGGGCGATGATCGGCAGGTCGGCCGCCCGACGGGCCTCATCGATGGCTATCCGGAGGTGGTCGAGGACCGAGAAGGTCTCGAACTGGAACAGGTCGACGCCGCCTTCGAGCAGTCCGTCGAGCGTCTCCCGGAATGCCGCCCGGACGGCCGTTTCATCGAGGTGCAGGATCTCCCGGGTGGGCGCCCCGAGCGGCCCGATCGAGCCCGCCACGAGGACGTCGCGCCCGGCGACGTCGCGCGCTTCCCGGGCCAGCTGCGCGCCGCGCCGGGCGAGACGACCGGCCTGGTCGGCCAGTCCGTACGGCGCCAGGCGATGCCGATTGGCCCCGAAGGTTGCCGTCTCGATGATGTCCGCGCCGGCGGCCAGATATTCGCGATGGATCGCGCCGATCAGGTCGGGCCGGGTCTGGACCAGCTCATCGAGGGAGGCACGCTGGGGCACGCCGCGCGAGAACAGGAGGGTGCCCATCGCCCCATCGGCCAACAGCGGGCCGGCTGGCAAGGCGGTCCCGGAAGCGGGTCCGGGCGTCGCTTCCGTGCGGTTCGTCCATCGTGGGCTGCTCCTGCATCAGTCCGCGGCCAGGTTGGGCGACAGCCAGCGGGCTGCGACGTCGAGGGCCATCCCCTTGCGGTGAGCGTAATCCTCGAGCTGATCGTGGCCGATCCGGCCGAGCCCGAAGTAGGCGGCCTGCGGGTGCCAGAAGTAATAGCCGCTGACCGCCGCCCCCGGGAACATCGCGAACGATTCGGTCAGCTCGATCCCGGCCCGGGCCGGCGCGTCGAGCCAGTCGAACAGCGGACCTTTCTCGGTGTGATCGGGACAGGCGGGGTAGCCCGGGGCTGGCCGGATGCCCTGGTAGCGCTCGGCGATCAGGTCGGTGTTGGACAGCGCCTCGTCCGGAGCGTAGGCCCACAGCTCACGCCGGACGAGCTCGTGAAGCCGTTCGGCGAACGCCTCGGCCAGGCGGTCGGCCAGGGCACTGGCCAGGATGGCGGTGTAGTCGTCGGTCGCGGCTTTCGCCTCGGCCACGAGTTCGTCGAGGCCATGCCCGGTGGTGACGGCGAAGCCCCCGACGTAGTCGACGATGCCCGTCTCGCGCGGTGCCGTGAAGTCGGCCAGGGCGAGGTTCGGGCGGCCCGGTGGCTTGACCATCTGCTGACGGAGGGTGTGGATGGTCCCGACCGTCCCGGTCCGCGACTCGTCGGTGTACAGCTCGATGTCGTCGCCGATGGAGTTGGCCGGCCAGAGCCCGACGACCGCGTCGGCGTGCAGGCGACGCTCGCCGACGATCCGCTCGAGGAGCGTCCGGGCGTCGTCGAAGAGCGATCGGGCGGCGAGCCCGAGGACGGGGTCGTCGAGGATGGCCGGGTACAGCCCGTTGAGCTCCCAGGTCGCGAAGAACGGGGTCCAGTCGATCCGATCGACGAGGTCGTCGAGGGGGTGGTCGACGATCGATCGAAGGCCCAGGAACGTCGGGCGCGGCGGCTCGACGCCACTCCAATCGATGGCCAGGCGATGCCGGCGCGCCTCGGCGATCGGGTGGCGGGCGATCTTCTCCTCGCGCGCGCCGCGTTCGCGACGGAGCGTGTCGTATTCCTGGCGGATGTCCGGCCGCGAAGGCCGCCCGCCGCTGCGGATCGACCAGGGCAGCCGCCACCCCGACCGCCCGCGAGGCATCGGCGACGTGGACCACCGGACCGTGGTACTGCGGCTCGATCTTGACCGCGGTGTGGGTCCGGGATGTCGTCGCACCGCCGATGAGCAGGGGCAGTTCGAAGCCCTCGCGCTCCATCTCGCCGGCGACGTGGCGCATCTCTTCGAGGGACGGGGTGATCAGGCCGGACAGCCCGATGAGATCGGCGTCGACCTCGCGGGCCGTCTCCAGGATGCGCTGGACCGGGACCATGACCCCCAGGTCGACGACCTCGTAGTTGTTGCAGGCCAGGACCACCCCGACGATGTTCTTGCCGATGTCGTGCACGTCGCCCTTGACCGTGGCCATCACGATCCGGCCGTTGGTCCGGCGGGTGCCCGGTTCGCGCTGGGCCTCGATGAACGGGACCAGGTGGGCGACTGCCTTCTTCATCACCCGGGCGCTCTTGACCACCTGGGGCAGGAACATCTTGCCCGCCCCGAACAGGTCTCCGACGACGTTCATGCCGTCCATCAGCGGCCCTTCGATGACCTCGATCGGGCGACCGGCCGCCTGGCGGGCCTCCTCGGTGTCCTCGACGATGAACGCATCGATGCCCTCGACCAGCGCGTGGGTCAGCCGCCGACCGATGGGCAGGGCCCGCCAGGCCAGCGCGTCGCCGTCCGGGCCGACCGCGTTGGCGCGTTCGCCGGCGTAGCGGTCGGCGACCGCCAGAAGCCGCTCCGTCGCATCCGGGCGGCGGTCCAGGACGACATCCTCGGCCAGCTCGCGCAAGGCTGGGTCGATATCGTCGTAGATGGCCAGCGCTCCGGCGTTGACGATGCCCATGTCCATCCCGGCGGCGATCGCGTGGTACAGGAAGACCGAGTGGATCGCCTCCCGGATCGGGTCGTTGCCGCGAAACGCGAACGAAACGTTCGAGACGCCGCCCGAGACGAGCGCCCCGGGCAGTTCGGCTTTGATCCGCCGGGTCGCCTCGACATAGGCCACTGCATAGCGAGCGTGCTCCTCGATGCCGGTCCCGATGGCGAAGATGTTGGGGTCGATGATGACGTCCTCGGGGTCGAACCCGACCACGTCCACGAGCAGGCGGTAGGCCCGGGTAGCGATGGCGACCTTGCGCTCCGCGCTGTCGGCCTGGCCCTGCTCGTCGAAGGCCATCACCACGACGGCCGCGCCGTATCGCAGGCACAGTCGAGCGTGCTCGAGGAACGGTCTCTCACCCTCCTTGAGCGAGATCGAATTGACCACGCCCTTGCCCTGGATGCACTTCAGGCCGGCTTCGATGACTTCCCAGCGTGAGGAGTCGAGCATCACTGGGACGGTGCTGATGTCCGGCTCCGAGGCGATCAGGTTGAGGTAGCGGGTCATCGCGGCGACCGAGTCGAGCATCGCCTCGTCCATGTTCACGTCGATGAGCTGGGCCCCCGCCTCGACCTGCTGGCGGGCGACGTCCACAGCCTCGTCGTAGCGATCCTCGAGGATCAGCCGGGCGAACTTGCGCGACCCGGTCACGTTGGTCCGCTCACCCACGTTGACGAACACGCCACCGGGCTGGGGGATGGCCACCGCCTGGAGACCCGATAGCCGGGTCTTGCGCTCGACCGTAGGGATCTCGCGCGGAACGACGCCCTCGACCGCGTCAGCGATCGCCCGGACGTGGGCCGGGCCGGTCCCGCAGCAACCTCCGACGAGGTTGACCAGTCCGTCCCGGGCGTAGCGACCGAGCAGCTCGGCGGTGGTCGCCGGTTGCTCGTCATAGCCGCCGAACTCGTTGGGCAGGCCCGCGTTGGGATAGGCGCTGATGGGCAGCTCGGCGATCCGACCAAGGTCGGCGATGTGGCCCCGGAGCTGGCGTGCCCCGAGCGCACAGTTGAGCCCGACCGCGATCGGCCGGGCGTGCTTGATCGAGGTCCAGAACGCCTCGACCGTCTGACCAGAGAGGGTCCGCCCAGACGCATCGGTGATGGTCCCCGAAACGATCAACGGGATCCGCTGGCCGGTCGCGTCGTAGGCCGCCTCGATCCCGAAGATGGCCGCCTTGGCGTTGAGCGTGTCGAAGATCGTCTCGATGACCAGCAGATCCGCCCCGCCGCCGATGAGACCCTCGGCCGCCTCCTGGTAGGCCACGGCCAGCTCGTCGAAGGTGACGTTGCGGGCACCCGGATCGTCGGCCGACGGCGAGATCGAGGCGGTCCGATTGGTCGGTCCGAGGGCGCCCATGACATAGCGCGGGCGGTCGGGTCGGACCACCTCGGCGGCGTCGGCCGCCTGACGAGCCAGTCGCGCCGCTTCGTGGTTCATCTCGGCCACGACCGAACTCAGGCCGTAATCCGCCTGGGCGATGCGGTTGGCGGTGAACGTGTTCGTCTCGATGATGTCGGCGCCGGCGTCGAGATAGGCCGCGTGGATGGCTAGGACGATGTCCGGCCGAATGAGGTTGAGCAGCTCGTTGTCGCCGCGCAGGTCACTCCGGTGACCGGCGAAGCGCTCGCCCCGGAACTCGGACTCATCGAGGTCGTAGCTCTGGATGAGCGTGCCCATCGCACCGTCCATCACCACGATCCGCTCGTGCATGAGGGTATCCAAGCGGGCGAGCCGGGACGCCCGGGTGAAGGGCTGGGCGACTGCTGGGGCGTCCATCGAGTCCAGAGTTACACACTCGCATCGCGGCGGACGCGATGAGACCGACCGGCTGGGGACCGATCGGTCTCGAAGTGGCGTTCGGCCGGAGGCCCGGCTCGGTGCCGGCGGCCGAGGTTCAGGGCTAGCTGGTGGGCGGAGTCGGATCGACCGGCGGTGCGACCGGCGCGGCCGGGGCAGCCGGTGCGGACATGGCCTGCGCGGCGGCGACGTTCGCGGCCTGGACCTGCTCCATGGCCGCTCGCTGCTCGGGCGTCAGGAGCGACATCTCCTTGGCCGCGAACTGGTCGCGGACGCCCGGGTAGTTGAGGTACATATAGATCAGGAGGGCCAGCAGCCAGGGCACCGTCTCGGCCTCGACGCTCGAGCCGAACAGTAGGGCCATGAAGCCGAAGATCAGGGTGAAGATGCTGATGAAGATCCCGAAGCTCCAGGCGTACGCCCGGACGTTCCAGAAGCCTTCGGCGATCCAGATCCAGATCGCAGCCAGGATCAGCGCCCAGAACGCCTGTCCCCACTGCGCGCTGGGGTAGGAGACTTCTTTCCCGATGAAGGTGAAGTTGACGATGCCCAGGAACACCAGGGTCCGCCAGAGTTCGAACAGCGCCGCAAGTCCAGCCCCTACGGCCAGCAGCGTGACGCCGATGGGTCGATGCATATCGCGAGAGCCTCCCTCTTGAATGGTCCCCGAGCACGGGGACACCTAGTCCCTCGCAGCATAGCAGCGGCGAACCGCCCTGCGAACACCTTCGTTCAGTGGTCGGGAGTCGGCGACCCGGTCGCGGCCGTGCGTCGGGCGGGTCGCCAGGTCACGGGCCAACTACGAGGCGCGGCCGATGGCGGTCGCCTCGGGGACCTCGATGAGGCGCCCGCTGCGGACGTCATAGACGAAGCCGTAGATGGGGATCCGCGCGGGCACGAGCGGGTGGCTCCGGATCCGGCCGACATCGTCGGCGACGCTCCCGGTCTGATCGGCGATCGTCAACCAGTCGATGTAGGCCCCTTCAGGAGAGCCCGGCCCGCGACCGACGTCGTGGAAGCCGTCGGGTCCCAGGGCTGCCGTCTCGAGGCTGCTGGACAGAAGACCGCGGATGACACCGTCGGTGAAGAACTCCATGCCGCAGTCGGTGTGATGGATGACGAACCACTCGGCGGTGCCCAGGAGCTTGTACGAGATGACCAGCGAGCGGATGGCATCGTCGCTGGCCCGACCCCCGGCATTGCGGATGACATGAGCGTCGCCCTCGCTCAGCCCGGCGTATCTGGCCGGGTCGAGTCGGGCATCCATGCAGGTCAGGACGGCGAACCCGCGGGCCGGGGGCAGGGCCAGCTCGGCCTTGGCACCGAAGGTAGCGGCGTAGTCGGCATTGGCAGACAGGACTTCGTCGAGGATGGCGGACATCGGGGATGGACTCCTTGGGATGTGGTCGATCGGATGGGTCAGCAGGCGGGACCTGGGTCTGCGGCCGACGCCGTCGCGGTGGGCACCAAAAAAGCCGGGGTTCCTGTCTGGAACCACGGCCTCGGGGATCGGTGACGGTCCGGTCTCGATCGACTCAGATCGAGAGCGAGGTCAGACGACTGCCTCCATACGGCGTGGCCGCTGGCGACAACACTCGGCCTCGCGGGTGGTCTGCGCGTTCGTGCGTTCGACGTTCACACGGCAACGATAGGGCCCACCGACGACCCGCGCAACCGTCATCGGTAGATCACTCGGGGCCCGTCCGGCCCAGGCCGCGCATGGCGCTGGAAACACCGTGCTCGCCGAGCGCCTCGAGACCGTCGATGGTCCCGGCGATGTCCGCGTCCGATCGATTCTGGCTGAGCTTCCACTTGCCCTCTACCCGATCGATCAGGACCTCGACTCCGACGATCGCCTTGAGCTGTCCGGCGACGTAGGCCTCCGGGGCATCGTCGACGGACCAGGGAGTGACCCGCAGCCGTTCGTGGTGGGTGCTGAGCCGACGGACGTTGGCCTCCACCCAGACGGGATCGTCGTGGATGACGAGGCGCCCGTGGACGTGGACGGTGATGTAGTTCCAGGTGGGCACGACCCGGCCGTGCTCGACCTTGGTCTGGTACCAACCCGGCGAGATGTAGGCGTTCGGGCCTCGGACGATGACCAGCGCATCGCCGGTCGGTGCCGCCCGCCACTGGGGATTGTTCCGGGCGACATGGCCCAGGAGGGCGCCCCACGGACCGAGTCCGGGCCGACTTGCGCCTTCGTCGTAGACCAGCGGCAGCATCGTCGCCAGCAGACCCTCCGCGGTCGGGTTGACCAGATCGGCCGCGCCGGGATCGCGGAGCAATGCCAGGACCTGTTCGTCGTCGGGCTTGAAGTGAGCCGGCACGTACACGTCGTCGAGCCCCTTAGCCGTCAGTCGACCGTCCAGCTCGCGTCGAGCCTGGGCGGGACCAGGAGCGTCTGGAGGACGACGCAGTAGCGCTCGGTCCGCTCCTTGAGCTTCTCGAGACGCTCGGCCGGGACGTCGCCCGAAAGGCCGAAACGGAGCCGGATCGCCTCGAACCCGACCGGCACGTCGGCCGTGCCGAGGGTGCCCCGCAGGTCCAGGTCGCCCTCGACGGTCACCGACACGGCGACCCCATCCAGACCCATATTGGCCGCGACCATCTGGCAGGTGAGCTGGGCACAGGCCGCCAGGGCCGCCAGGAGCAGGTCGCCCGAACAGGCCGCGCTACCGCTGCCACCCACCCCGGGATGCGCTCCCGCTGCGTACAGCGCGCGGCCGAGATCGACCGAGCAGCTCATCGCCCCGTCGGTCATGCTGCCGACCGCTCGGAGGGTGATCCGCGCTGCATCCGGCTCGCTCTGGTAGTGCTCCTTGATCGGTGCCTGGATCTCGCGCAGGGTCATCGCGTGCTCCTCGGGGTGTCGTTCGGCGGCGTGACACTAGCGTAGTCGGGTCGGCGGGGCGGGATATCCGACGGGCCGAGACGCGTCCCTGACGAGATCGTTGTCGCCCGCGCGATTGACAAGCGAGAGCGTCTGCCCATCCTTGATCACGGAACGATCACATCACAGGAGGTCACGGCACCATGCCTCTCTATCTCGACACGCACAAGCACATCCCCGGCCTGACCGCCGAAGCCCTCGCCGAGGCGCACGCCGCGGATGTCGCGGTCCAGGGCAAGCACAACGTCAACTACTTTCGGTACTGGTTCGACGAGGCGACCGGCAAGGTCTTCTGCCTGGCCGAGGCGCCCAGTGCCGAGGCGGCGATCGCCGTCCATCGCGAGTCTCATGGCCTCCTTGCCGACGAGATCGTGGAGGTCACCCAGGGAGGGTAGCCAGGGCTTCATTGGGGGTCATCTGGCGACCCTCCCGGCGTAGGGCCTCGAAGCGCTCGGAGCCCAGCCGACTCTCGAGGTCGGCCAGGTCCTGATCGTGGGCCGACGCGGCTTGCGGTGGGACGATGGCTCGGATCGCCTCGCGCAGCGCCTCCGAGGCCCCATGGAGGAGCGCGGCAGCCTCGGCGTCGTCGGCGGCGTAGGCACGGGCCAGGTTCTCCATGGCGCCGGCCAGGCCCGGCATGTCACCCAGTTCCTGGCGGATCGCCAGACTTCTCCGGAAGGAGGCCCGGGCCAGGGTCGCGTCGTCCTCGGATAGCGCCAGGTCGGCCAGGTGGGTGAGCACCCGGGCGACGCCACGCCGGTCGCCCAACTCCTCGAGGATGACCAACGCCTCGAGGTGGAGGCCACGGGCCGCGACCAGATCGCCTGCCCGGCTGTTCGCCTGGGCGAAGGTGTCGAGGGCGAATGCTTCGGTCCAGCGGTCATCGCGCAGGCGGATCGCGGCGAGGACGCTCTCGTGGAGAGCCCGGGCCGTTTCGTAGTCGCCCTGGCGAGTGGCGACATCGGCTAGGTTGATCGAGCCGAAGGCCACTCCCCGTGCGTCGCCCTGGGCCACGCTCAGCGCGATCGTCTCCTCGTAGAGTTCGCGGGCGCGTCCGTGGTCACCGAGCTGGAGAGCGGTGTTGGCCAGGTTGTTTGCGGCATAGGCGATGCTCTGCGGATCGCCCATCTCGCGATGGAGGTTCAGGCTCGCCTCGTGGAAGCGCGACGCCGCCAGGAAGTCACCCTGGATGAAGGCCATGTTGCCCGCGCCCGTGAGGGCGTTGGCTCGCAGCGGCGAGACGTCGTCGCCGACCGCTGCGATCGTCCGCTCGAGCCATCCTCGACCCTCGGCCAGGTTGCCCCGGATCTCCCAGTAGCGCCACAGGCCGGCGGCCATCCGTAGACCGGGCTGCCCCTCGCCGGGCACCTCGAGGCACCACTCCAGGGCCAGGCGCAGATCGTCGTGCTCGCGGTCCAGGTCACGCAGCCAGGCGACCGGCTCGGGGCCGCGGAAGAAGGCCGGTGACGCCCGGTCGACCATGGCCAGGTACCAGTCCCGATGACCGCGTTGGGTCGGTTCGTCCTCATCAGCCTCGACCAGCCGCTCGCGGGCGTACTCGCGGACGGTCTCCAGCAATCGGAAGCGCGCCTCGGTCGAGGTCGGGTCCGTGTAGGCCAACGACTTCTCGACCAGGCGCCCCAGGATGTCGAGGACGTCGAACGGGTCGACCGGATCGCCCGCACAAACGGACTCGGCGGCTTCAAGGGTCGCTCCACTGGCGAATACGGACAGGCGCCGCAGCACGGCGCGTTCGGGTTCGGCCAGAAGGTCGTAGCTCCAATCGATCGTGGCCCGCAGGGTCTGGTGGCGGGCGAGGGCGGCTCGGCTGCCGCCGGTCAGCAGTCGGAAGCGGTCGTCCAGGCGGGTCGCGATCTGCTCCACCGGCAGGGTCCGGACCCGGGCCGCGGCGAGCTCGATGGCAAGGGGCACGCCGTCGAGTCGGCGGCACAGCTGGGCGACCGCCCGAGCGTTCTGGTCGGTCAAGGCGAACGTGGGCTGGACCGCGATGGCCCGCTCGACGAACAGCCGACAGGCGTCGACGGAGTCGAGGTCGCGCGCGGCGACCCGTAGGCCGACCTCCGGCGTCGTCAGCGAGGCGATCGGCAGGATGGCCTCGCCCGGCACGCCCAGCGCTTCGCGACTCGTCACCAGAACCCGAACGGCCGAGCACGACCGGGCGAGCGCCTGGGCCAGGTCGCCGCATTCGGCCAGGACGGGGTCGCAATCGTCGAGGACCAGCAGCAGGCGTTTGCCCTTCAGGTGGTCGACGATCGCCGTCAGGAGCGAGCGGCCGGCGGTCTCGGTCAGACCGACGGCGCTGACGACCGAGGGCAGCACGAAGCTCGGATCGGTCAGCGTCCCGCATTCGACCACCCAAACGCCATCCTCGAACCGATCGAGGAGCGTCCGCGCAAGGCGCAGCCCGATCCGGGTCTTGCCCACCCCGCCGGGACCGGTCAGGGTCAGCAGCGACGACTGCTCCAGCATCCCGGTGGCCAGGACGATCTCGCGATCGCGACCGATGAAGCTGGTGACCTCGAGGCTGAGGTTGTTGCGGGGCGCGTCCACGGTCCGCGGTGGCGGGAAGTCCCGCTCCAGCCCCGGACCAGTCACCTGGTAGATCCGGAGGGACACGTCGAGCGAGCGGAACCGATGACTACCCAGGTCGACCAGGCCGATCGGCTCGCGCAGGTCATCGGCGACCAGGTCCCGGGTCGTCTGGGAGATGAGGATCTGGCCGCCGTGGCCCGCGGCGCAGATCCGGGCCGCCCGGTGGACATCCAGACCGACGTAGCCCTCGGACGCGTTGCGCGGCTCACCGGTGTGGAGGCCCATCCGATCGCGCATCGTGAACCCGTCCGGCCAGGCATGTCCGGAGAGGGCAAGCTGACCGTCGATGGCGGCCTGCACAGCCGCCCGGGCCGAGGCGAACACGAAGTACAGCCCGTCACCGGCCGATCCGCGCTCGAAGGCGCCGTGGCGCGCGAACGCATCGCGCAGGAGACGATGGTGATCGGCCAGGACCTCGGGGTATCGGTCGCCGAGGCCCTGGAGCAGTCCGGTCGAGCCTTCGATGTCGGTGAAGACCATCGTGACCGTGCCGGCCGGGAGACCGACCTCGAGCGGTTCGGGCAGCGCCTCGAGCGACGACAAGGCTGACTCCTGTGGGGACCGTGGCGGAAAGCCTACCCGCGTGTCGTCGCGGGCGCCACGGCTGGTGGGATACTGGCTCGAACGTCGGATCCGGGACGCGACCAGCGCGGGAGGCCAGCTCATGTCGAACGTCGTGTCGGAGCGACCATTCAGCACCGAGACACTCGTCGGACGCCTGTTCGAGCAGACGATCGGCGCGTTCGAGCTCCTCAACGTGTACCTGGGCGAACGACTCGGCCTGTACCGGGTCCTCGATGGCGGCGGGCCGGCCACGGCCTCGGACCTTGCCACTCGGGCCGGGATCGCTCCACGCTACACACGCGAGTGGCTCGAGCAGCAGACCGCTGCTGGGATCGTCGAGGTAGACGACCCAACTGCCGACGAGGCGGCACGACGCTACAGCCTGCCCGCCGAGCATCGCGAACCGCTGCTCGACGAGGACAGCCTGAGTTACATGGCGTTCATGCCCAGGTTCCTGGCATCTGCGGCGATGGCCCTGCCGGCGCTGCTCGATGCATTCAGGACGGGTGGCGGTGTTTCGTGGGAGGCGTATGGCGTCGACATGCGCGAGGCACAGGCATCGGCCAACCGAGTGGTCACGCTGACCGTCGTCGGCCAGGAGTGGTTGCCCACGGTCCCCGAGATCCACGCTCGGCTGTCGGCCGATCCGCCCGCCCAGGTGGCCGATCTGGCCTGCGGCGAGGGCTGGCTGTCGATCGGCCTGGCGACCGCGTACCCGCGGATCCAGGTGACTGGCTTCGACCTCGACCCAGCCTCCGTCGAGGCGGCTCGACGCCATGCCGCGACCGCCGGTGTCGCCGACCGCGTGTCATTCGAGGTCGACGACGTGTCCCGCGGCAGCTCCACTGAGCCGTTCGATCTGGTCACGATCTTCGAGGCACTCCACGACCTCAGCCGGCCGGTCGACGCCCTGCGCGGCGCCCGCTCACGCCTCGCCCCTGGCGGCAGCGTCCTGGTGGTCGATGAGCGAACGGCCGACGCCTTCACCGGCCTCGCCCTCGACGATCCGATGGAGCGGTTCTTCTACGCCATGAGCACGACGGTCTGCCTGCCCGGCGGCCTGGTCGAGCGACCGTCGGCCGCGACGGGCACGGTCATCCGGGCTTCGACGGTGGCCCGTTACGCCCGCGAGGCGGGGTTCAACAAGACCGAGATCCTGCCCATCGAGCATGACGCGTTCCGGGCCTATCGCCTGCAGGTCTGAGACGGGCCGGGACCTGACAGTCAGCGGATCGTGACCCGACGCGCGAAGGCCGCGGCCATCGCAAGCAGGCCGCCCGGGCTCAGATCCGGCCCGACCTCGAGCCGTGGCAACAGAAAGCGGTTCGCCCAATCCTCGATGCCGACATCGCGCGGGATGACGGCGGCCCCGAATCCCGAGGCTGCGACCTCGGCGACCACGGCCGGGTCGCGATCGCCGAAGGGGTAGGCGAACGTCGTCGGAGCCTCACCCACGACGGTTCGGATCCTCCTCGCCGCGGACTGGATCTGCTCTGCGACGCGCCTCGCGGACAACCCAGCCAGATCCAGGTGGTCGCGGGTGTGGTCGCCGATCTCCATCCCGGCCGCGGCCAATCTGACCAGGTCCGCCGCTCGAAGATCGCGCCGGTGCCCGAGTCGTCCGGTCACCACGTAGTAGGTCGCGACAAACCCATCGCGCTTGAGGATCGGAAGAGCGTTGCTGAGGCCATCACGATAGCCGTCGTC
>CAVZVS010000002.1:0-418465 GCA_963778815.1 uncultured Chloroflexia bacterium
CCGAGCCGCGCTGAGCTCCAGCTTCAGCTCGAGGAAGCGTTCGACGACCTGCCCGGCGCCACGATGCATCGACCTCGTCCAGGCCGAACTCGATGGCGGCATCGTCGTCGGGCAGTTCCGCTCCCGCGCTCGGAACTGGCGGATGGTGACCAGCTCGACCAGCGCGTCGCCGCTACAGCTCGAGGATCAGCCAGCGGCGGCGGAGGCCGGCCAGGCGGCCGCTTCGACGGTCCGGTCGGCTGGCCTTCGATCTCCTCGCGCCGGTGGAGGCGAACCCTCGCCCTCCTCGATCGACTTGACCGTCACGACGGTGCCGCTCGAGCGGTCCGCAGCGGCGCGTAGCCAGCCCAAGCCAGCGCACCGTCGGCCGAATTGACGTAGCGGTCCTCGCGCTGGTCGGCCGCGGCGCGTCGACCGCCGGAATCCGGCCAGGGTCTCGGCGTTGAGCAGGCGCTCCTCGATCGTCTGGTCGGCGACCGCGTACTTGTAGCTTCGATCTCGACCGGCCGCTCGACGGTCATGCCCGCGGTCCAACGAGCCGATGACGATCCGGGCCGATGTGGCGCGGTCGCTCACGGGCGGTCTGAGCGCCAGTCGTCGGCCTCGGCGAAGGTATCGACGGTGCCCTCGGCCCGGTCAGCTCCTCGTCGTCGCCGACGGCAACCGCGCCGCCGCCAGGAACGTTCATCGTTAGCCAGCATGATCGGCGACGACCGTTCGATCCGGGCCGATGCCTCGACGTCCTCGACGACTTACTGACCGCCTCGATCCGTCGGTCCAGGTTGCGCTCGATCAGGTCCGCCGAGCCGATGTACCACTCCTGGAAGCCGCCGTTGGCGAAGCCGAAGATGCGCGAGTGCTCGAGGAACTCACCGACCACCGAGCGGATCCGGACGCGCTCGGACAGGCCGGGCACCGGCCGGACCGAGCAGATGCCCCGGACGATGAGGTCGACGTCGACGCTGGCCTGGCTGGCCCGAGAGACGGCCTCGATCGACTCAGGGTCGACGATGGCGTTCAGCTTGAGGACGATCCGGGCATCGCGGCCGGCCTTGGCGAAGTCGATCTCGCGCTCGATCAGACCCAGGATCCGTGAGCGCAGGCTGTGCGGGGCCACGGCAACCGCCGGAATTCGCGCTGGCGCGATAGCCCGGTCAGGACGTTGAACAGGTCGGTCGCGTCGCACCGAGGCCTCGGGCCGGCAGGAGAGCAACCCAGATCGGTGTACAGCCGGGCCGTCTTGGGGTTGTAGTTGCCGGTCCCGATGTGGACATAGCGACGCAGGAGGGATCCCTCGCGGCGGACGACCAGGGCCAGTTTCGAATGGGTCTTGAGCCCGACCAGGCCGTAGACCACGTGGGCGCCGGCTTGCTCGAGCTTGCGCGCCCAGATGATGTTCGCCTCCTCGTCGAAGCGGGCCTTGATCTCGACGAGGACGACGACCTGCTTGCCTCGTTCGGCGGCCCGGATGAGGTCCTGCACGATGGGCGAGTCACCCGACGTCCGGTAGAGGGTCTGCTTGATGGTCAGGACCTCGGGGTCCTCGGCGGCCTGGGCGATGAACCGCTCGACCGACGCCGCGAACGATTCGTACGGGTGGTGGACCAGGATGTCGCCGGCCCGGATGGCCGCGAAGACGTCGGCCGGCTCATCCTCATCGGGCGGTACCAGGCGAGGCGGGACGACGGGTGTCCAGGTCGGCACTGCAGGTCCGCCCGATCCAGCCCGGCGATCGCCCACAGGCCGGTCAGGTCGAGCATCCCGGCGATCTCGTAGCAATCCTCCGGGGCCAGGCCGATCCCGTCGAGCAGGATCTGACGGGTCGCCGAGGGCATGCTCCGCTCGACCTCGAGGCGGACCGCTTCGCCGAAGCGTCGCCGCCGAAGCTCCTCCTCGATGGCCAGGAGCAGATCGCCGGCCTCGTCCTCTTCGATGGCCAGATCGGCGTTGCGGGTGACCCGGAAGAGGTGGGCGTCGGTGATCTCCATGCCCGTGAAGAGCAGGTCCAGGTTGTTGGCGATGACCTGGTCGATGAGGACCCAGGTGTTCGGCTCCGCCTCGATCAGCCGGGGCAGGACCGGCGGGACCTTGACCCGGGCGAAGCGTCGTTCGCCACTGTCCGGGTCGCGCAGGCCGACCGCGATCGAGAGGCTCAGCGTGCTGATGTAGGGAAAGGGGTGTCCCGGATCGACTGCCAGCGGGGTCAGGACCGGGAAGATCTCGTCGATGAACCGCTCGCGCAGCCGAGCGTGGTGCTCCGGGACCTTGTTGTACTTGACGATCGAGATGCCCTGGTCGGCCAGCGCCTTGCGGATGTCCGCGAACGTCGTCGAATGCTCGGCGATGAGGTGCCGGATGACCGGTCGGATCAGCTCTAGCTGGCGGGCGGCGGACAGTCCGTCGGGCGACTCACGGGCCGATCGGGCGGCCGCCTGCTGACGCAGGCCGGCGACCCGGACCTGGAAGAACTCGTCCAGATTGCTGGCGAAGATGGCCAAGAACTTGACCCGCTCGAGGAGCGGGTTGCGGACGTCCTGGGCCTGGTACAGGACCCGGGCGTTCCAGTCCAGCCAGGACAGCTCACGGTTGATGTAGCGCAGTCCCGCCTTGGTCGGGACGCGTCGAAGCCGGGTCGGGCGATTCTCGGCCCGTGCGGACCGTGCGGCTGCCATCGAACGAGTGGGCTCCCGGGTGCTGTGACGACGCGGCGGCACTGGGATCCTCGACGGATCGCGCCCGCGTCTGTAGTGGCCGACAAGCGTAGCACGGCCTCGCGGGGGCTCCGGACTGGCTCGGATGTCCTGTCAGGCCCCGACCCGGGAGTCCTCCGTCGGTTGGCTCAGACCTCCGCCTGGTAACGTCGCTCGCCGGTCCGTCGATCGAGGAAGACCCGCGTCCGGAGCTTGCTGACCGGATCGACGAAGACCTCGTCGGTCCGCTCGAATCGCGCTTCCAGCGGCCCCGGCTGCTCGCCCCCGGCGGGTCCCGGCCGGGTCGCCGAGGGATCGTCGGCGTTCGAGCGGTAGCGCAGCCGCTCGAGCACGGCCGAGCCGGCCAGGGCCAGGCCGATGATGATCAGGGTCAGGCCGGTGATGACCGTGCCCCGTCCACCGGCTGCCAGGACGATCAAACCGCCGACCGCGGTCAGCAGGCCGCAGCCGATGAGGATGAGGCGGGCGGTGCCGAGCATCGTCGCAATCCCCCGAACTACTCGGTCGCTGGGACGGCGTTCGCGTCGGGCACGAGCACGACGGCGGTCCCGTAGGCCACGATCTCGGACATCGTCCCGCCCAGCTCGGACGAGTCGAAGCGCATCGACAGGACGGCGTTGGCCCCGACCAGCGTCGCGTTCTCGACCATCCGATCGATGGCCTGGCGACGGGTGTCCTCGAGCAGGCTGGTGTACTCGTGGATCTCGCCACCCACCAGCGAGCGCAACCCGGCGGCGAGGTTGCCGGCCAGGCCCCGGCTGCGGACGACCAGGCCGAAGACCTGGCCCTTCGTCTCGGCCACCCGCTGGCCGGCGACGTACGGGGTGGTGGCGATGATCATCGGGCGTGTCCTCCTGGCTCTGGCTCGGTCCCGTTGGCGTGGCTCGAGTGGTCGGTTCGGCCGATCGTCGGATGGCCCTCGCTGGCCCTTCGAGCGGCGCACTCCTCGCACGGGCACATCCCGCGGAGCGCGCTGAACGTGTAGTAGCCGGTGTGATGGCCGTCGCCCCAGGTCGGCGCGACGGCATACTGGCCGACCAGCTGGATGTCGACCAGGCGGGTCTGTTCGGCGCTGAGCTCGGGTGCGGAATCGAGCCAGCCGGGCAATCCGGCCTCACCCCGACAGAAGGCGCACGGACACATCCAGCGCAGGGTCACCGTGTCGTAGGTCGTCCGGTGGCCGTCACGCCACTCGATCGCCAGCGTCCCAGCCGCTCGCTCGGCGTGGATGGTCGCCGGGGTGGTGGCAGCTCCAGGCGCTGCGCTGAGGCTCGGCGCGGGATCGCTCATGGTCACCAGGCGATTGTAGGCCACCGCCTGTACCGAACCCCTCGGTCCCGGTCCGGACCGGACCGAACGTCCCGCAGACGGCTCGCGGGGCCGCGGGTATCCTCAGGCCATGGCCCTTGTCATCGACCGCCTGGTCAAGCGGTTCGGACCGGTCGTCGCCCTCGACGGGATGGACTTCCGGGTCGAGCGCGGCGCGATCTTCGGCTTCCTCGGCGCCAACGGCGCGGGCAAGACGACGACGATCCGGATCGTCCTCGACCTGCTTCGCCCCGACTCCGGTTCGACGACCTGGGACGACCGGCCGACGGCCGAACTGCCTCGGCGCACCTGGGGCTATCTGCCCGAGGAACGGGGCCTGTACCCGCGGATGAACGTCCTCGAGCAGCTGGTCTTCTTCGCCGGCCTGTACGGCGTAGAGCGGAACCAGGCCATCCGGACCATCAACGAGTGGCTGGAACGGCTACTCATCCCGGATGCGGCCGGTCGCCGGACCGATGAGCTGAGCAAGGGCAACCAGCAGAAGATCCAGTTCATCGCGGCGATCGCCCACGATCCCGAGGTCCTGATCATGGACGAGCCGTTCAGCGGGCTCGACCCGGTCAACAGCGCGATCATGCGCGACGCCTTCCTCGAGATGCGGGCGCGGGGCAAGACCCTTCTCTTCTCGACCCACCAGATGGAGACGGTCGAGGCCCTGTGTGAATCGATCGTGATCGTCGACCGGGGGCGGGTCGTGGTCGGTGGCCCGGTCCGAGAGGTCAAGCGCGCCTCGGGGCGGCAGGTCGTCCGGATCGCCCTCGACGCCGACGGTCGGGCCGACGGACCGGACCACCTGGCCTGGCTCGACGGCTTCCAGGGCGCCCGGTTGACCCGACCCGGGGCCGACTACGTCGAGCTGACCGTGCCCCGCGGCGTCGATCCCCAAATCATCCTGCGGGCGGTCATGGAGCGCGGCGACCGGATCGCCCGGTTCGAGATCGCCGACCCCTCGCTCGAGGAGATCTTCATCGAGCGGGTCGGCCTCCGCCCCGGCGAGGCCGACGGTCCGACACCGGTCCCGAGCGGCGCGCCGGAAGCCGTCCCGTCGTGAGCGGGTCGGCCGATACGAGCCCCGGGCTGTTCCGCAACGGCCGTCTCATCGCCCGCCGCGAATACCTCGACCGGGTCCGCTCGCGGACCTTCCTGGCCGCCACGGTCGTCCTGGTGGTCGTCGCGATCGGGCTCGCCCTGGCCCCGATCGGCATCCGCTACATCGATCGCGGGTCGGTCATCCGGATCGGCATCCTGGCCGCGGAACCGGACCTGCGAACCAAGTCCGTCGCCGTGCTCGACGGGATCCTCAACAAGGTCCCCGACGGGGCCGACCCGGCGACCTGGCAGAAGCCCTACCGGTTCGAGACCGTGGCCGATGCGGCGGCAGCAGCGCGTGAGGTCGACCAGGGTGAGCTGCGCGGCGTCCTGAGTGTCGTCCGGGCGCCCGATCGCGGGCTCGACTTCACCTTCCGGACCTCGGGCGGGGCCGGCAGCACGACCAGCCAGGTGATGCAGTTCGCCGCATTTGGGGTCGGCGTCCTCGATGCCGGTGCCCAGTTCCGACCGCCGAACTACGCGGTCGAGTCGACCACTGGTGCGACTGACGCCGGACGCCCGATCGGGCCACAGGCCGTGGCCAGTCGATCGGTCCTCGCCACCGTCCTGATCATCCTCATCTTCATCACCCTGACCATCTACGGGATGTGGGTGGCGACCAGCGTCGCCGCCGAGAAGAGCACCCGGGTGATGGAGCTGCTGATCAGCGCCGCGACCCCGCGGCAATTGCTGGTGGGCAAGGTGGTCGGGGTCGGTGGGGCCGGCCTGACCCAGTATCTGGCCATCCTCATCCCGGCTTCGCTCGTCGTCCTCCTCCAGGATCCGCTGTCATCGCTGCTGCTCGGACCCGGTCCGGTCGGTGAAGCGCCGCTGCAGGGATTGACCCTGCCCATCCTCGGGGCATTCCTGATGTTCTTCGTGCTCGGCTTCATCCTCTACGCGCTGCTCTACGCCGCGGCTGGATCGCTGGTCAGTCGCCAGGAGGACGTCCAGCAGCTGGCCCTGCCGCTCAGCCTGATCTCGATGGCCAGCTACATCATCGCCGTGGCCGGTCTGGCCTCGATCGGCTCGACGTTCATGTTCGTCATGTCGTTCGTGCCGTTCTCCAGCCCGTTCGTGATGCTCGCCCGGATCCTGGTCGGTCGGGTCGAGCCCTGGGAGATCGTCCTGTCGGCAGGGATCCTTGCCATCACAAGCGCCTTCGTCCTCGTCCTCGCCTCGCGGATCTACGCGACCGGGGTCGTCCTGTATGGTCAGCGGCCGGGCATCCGCGCCTTCATCCGGGCGGCCCGAACGGCCATGGGCTGACGCTGCGGTTCGCCGCGGATCGGGTCAGTCGCCGAGATCGAGCGGCAGGCGCTGGATGAGGGCCAGGATCGGTGCCGTCCCGGCCGACGACGGGGTGGCGTCCGGGCTGACCGTCGGGTCGGCCGGGACCAATCGCCACAACCGGCTGCGGACTCCGGACAGGTATGGGCTGCGGCGATGTCGGCCGATGACCGCCGGGATGCCCTGGGCACTGGCCGCGGCATGGAGCGCGATGCCTTCGCCCCGGATCGCCGGCACGACCAGGACCGAGCTGCCCGCCTCGACCGTACGTTCGAGCCGCTCGCGACGACGCTCGAGCGGCTCGGCCAGGAGGGGCAGCCCATCCAGGGCGATCAGATCGAAGGCGAGGTACACGACGGTCCCGCCCGGCCGCCCGGCCAGTCGATCGGCCAGACCAGCCGGGTCCGTCCGACCGCTCTCGTCGACGACGACGAGGGTGCCGTCGAGGACCGCGGCGTGGCCGTCCAGTCGGCCGATGAGACCACCGGTCCCGGTCAGCTCCGGCAGCGTCGACGCGCGATCGCGGCCGCGCCGATCGACGATCCGGACCGAACCTTCGCCGCTGGCTGGGTCGACCGCGACGTAGGCGAAGGCACGCTCGCCGCCCCACCACGGCTCGAACAGGTGGTCCGCGTCGTCGAATGGCGACTCGACCGTCCGCGGCAGCATCGGCCGCAGGGCGGCCGGGGGACCTGGTGGTTCGGGGTCCATCAGGAAGCTGAGCTGGTCGACGTCGGACGAGGTCATCGCCCGCCGATGGTAGTCGCTAGACTCGCGGCCATGGCCAAGACCCTTCGCGCGCCTCGTCCCGACGACCTGTACGCCGTGCGCGTCGCCACCGATCCGCAGGTGTCGCCCGACGGGACGCGGGTCGTGTTCAGCCTTCAGACCGTCGCACCGGCCAAGGACGGCTATCGCCAGGCGCTGTGGACGGTCCCGATCGACGGCTCGGATCCGGCTCGACAGCTGACCATCGGCGCCAAGCGAGACGGACATCCGCGCTTCTCGCCGGATGGGCGCCGGCTTGCCTTCCTGTCGGACCGCCGGCTGACCGTCGAGGAGCTGCCCGGCGCGCCCGATGACCGCGAGGACGCCGCCCAGGTCCACCTGCTGCCGATCGACGGGCCGGGCGAGGCCAGCCGGCTGACCGACCTGCCCCGCGGGGTAGATGGCTTCGCCTGGGCGCCCGACGGCCGCCAGCTGGCTGTCCTGAGCGCGTCACGCGGCGCGACCCGCGAGGAGGATGCCCGCAAGCGCGGCAAGGCTGGCCCGAAAGGCCAACCGGGCGATCCACCGCCGGCCGACTATCACTACATCGACCGGCTCCGGGTGATGCTCAACGGGGCCGGGTTCACCTACGCCAACGTGCCCCAGCTGTGGATCGTGGATGTCGCCACCGGCGCGGCTCGGCAGCTGACCGATGTCGTGGGTGGCGTCGAGCAGCCCGCCTGGTCGCCCGACGGGTCCCGGATCGCCTACGCCGCCGACCCCAGCCGGGACCGCGACCTCCAGTGGCGGAGCGATGTCTTCGTCGTCGATGTGGCGACCGGCGTCCGCACCCGCGTCACCGGCGGCCACGGCTACTTCGCCGCGCCGGCCTGGCTCGCCGACGGCCGGACCCTGGTCGTCCTCGGTCATCGCCTGCCCGCGGCAGCCGGCAGTCGGAACGATATCTGGCTGTTCCCGGCGGACGGCTCCGCCAACGGCGTCCGGGGGGGCCGGAACCTGTCCGCCCGGCACGATCTGATGCCCGGATCTGGGATGAACAGCGACATCACCAGCGGCGAGCGCCCCCACCTCAGCCCGACGCTCGATGGGGCCTCGGTCCTGTTCACGGCCCCGATCGACGGCTCCTACGAGCTGTGGCGGATCGCCCTGGACGACGGGTCCGTCGAACGACTGACCGAGGGCAGGCACTACCTGTCGGGCTGGGATGCCGTCCCGGGGCGGGCCGCGGGATCGGTCCGGGTGGCGGCCATCCGCTCGGCGCCGACCGCCCTGCCCGACGTCCACGTCGTCGATGTCCCGGTGCGTCGGGTAACCCGGCCGCTGGCCCTCCGACGCCTGACCGATCTCAACGCCGCGGCCATCGAAGGGATCGCCCTTGCCGAGCCCGAGACCCGCTGGTCGACCGTCGACGGTCGCCGGGTCCAGGGCTGGCATGTCCCGGCCGCCGACCCGACCCGGCCGGGCAAGCCGATCCGCCGAGCGGCGCCGCTCGTCCTCGAGATCCACGGCGGGCCGCACACCCTCTACGGCTGGTCACCATCGTGGGAGTTCCAGTGCCTGGCCGGCGCCGGGATCGGCGTGTGGTACGCCAACCCGCGTGGCTCCGAGGGCTACGGCCAGGACTTCAACGCGGCCAACTTCCGGGACTGGGGCGACGGGCCGACCCGTGACGTCCTTTCGGGCGTCGAGGCGCTGGTGGCCGATCGTCTGGCCGACGCGGATCGGCTCGGCGTCACCGGCGGGTCGTATGGGGGCTATCTCACCAGCTGGATCGTCGGCCACGACCAGCGCTTCAAGGCCGCCATCACCTGTCGCTCGGTCAACGACCTGGTCAGTCAGATGATGACCGGCGACATCGCCGGGCCGGAATTCGGCCGGCTGGAGTTCGGCGCAGCCCCCTGGGAGGATCCCGGCCTCTACCGCCAGCAGTCGCCGCTGACCTACGCGGAGGACATCCACACGCCGCTCCTGATCCAGCACTCGGAGAAGGACCTGCGCACCCCGATCGGCCAGGGTGAGGAGCTGTTCACCGTCCTGCGCTCGCTCGGCCGACCGGTCCGGATGATGCGGGTGCCCGTCGAGACGCACGAGCTGACCCGCTCCGGGACGCCCTTCCGGCGGGTCGAGAACCTGGTCCAGGTCCGAGCCTGGTTCGAGCACTACCTGGTCGACGGCAAGACCGGTCTGCCGCCCCTGCCGAGGGTTCGCGCCGGCAGGTAGGCCGGTACGCTCCGCGTTCGGCCCGCTAGGCTTCGCGACGTGGCCCGTCCCGTCATCCGACGCCCCCGCGCGGCTGCCGTGCTGGGCGGTCTCGGTTTCCTGCTCATCGGCTGGTCCGGGCTGCTCGTCCCCTCGCTCATCCGCTCGGTCGAGGGTCAGTTCGGCCAGACCGACGCCGGGCTCGGCCTGTTCTACTTCCTGGACGCGATCGGCTATGTCGTCGGCTCGTTCGGCGGCGGGTATGCCGTGGAGCGGCTCGGCCGGCGGACGGTCCTGTCGTCGGCGGCGGTCCTCCTTGGGATCAGCCTGCTGGCGATGGGAACGGTCCCGTCGTGGGCGCTCTTCCTGCTGGCCGCCCTGCCCCTTGGTGTCGGTTCGGGTGCGATCGACGGCGGGGTCAACGGGCTGATCCTGGACCTCTACCCGACCAGTCGCGGTCAGGCACTCAACCGTCTTCACCTGTTCTTCAGCCTCGGGGCGTTATCGACGCCGCTGGCGGTCGGTCGCCTGATCGACGCTGGCGTGTCCTGGCAGGCCGTGATCCTGGGCACCGCCCTGGTCGCGTTCCCGCTGGCGGCTTTCCTCGGGCTGACGGCCATGCCGTCCGGGCGACGGGGTGTCGGAGGGCACCCTGGCGGCGGGGCCGGAGCGCCCATCGTGTACGCCCTGCCGCTGATCCTCCTGGGGGTCGCGATCGGCTGCTACGTCGCGTCGGAGATCGGGGTCTCGAGCTGGCTCGTGCGCTTCCTCGATGCGGCTCCCCTGAGCACCGCGACCGGGGCCCTGTCCCTGTACTGGGCCGGCCTCACCGTCGGCCGCCTGGTCTCGGCTCGTTTCGCCGACCGGTTCGACCATCTCCGCCTTGCGACGGGGTCGATCCTGGTCGCGGCGGGGGCCATCGTCGTCGCCATCTTCGTCCCGTCGATCGGGCTGTCGGTCCTCCTGTTCGGCTTGGTCGGGTTCGCGTCGGGGCCGGTCTATCCGCTGATCATGGCCATCGGTGGCGACCGCTTCCCGGACCGCTCGGCGGCGGTCAGCGGGTTCCTGGCCGGGACGGCGGTCGTCGGTTCGATCGTCTATCCGCCGGTCATGGGCTTCCTGTCGGTGACGGTCGGGCTGACCGTGGCGATGCTCGGTACGGCCCTGCTCGGGTTCGCCTGCGCCGGTGCGCTCATCTACAGCGGGCGAGCCGCGCGCGAGGCCTGAGCGGCCCGGAGGCCGGTGTATCCTGACCGCCCGATGACGACCATCCAGCATCCCGACAGCCTCACCCGTGAGCGCGCCCACGAGCTGATCAAGGCGTTCGACGGCGGCGCCGGGTCGCTCGGCGGATTGCTCGGGCGGGTGAGTCCGGTCGACCAGGTCGGGGTCGACGAGCGGGTCGAGATGCTCAAGAAGCGCTCGATCAAGAAGGCCTCCAAGCTGTGGGCACTCGACCTGGCCATCCGGATGATCGATCTGACCACACTCGAGGGGAAGGACACCCCGGGCAAGGTCCGGGCGCTGTGCGTCAAGGCGATGCATCCGCTGCCGGGCGACCCGACGATCCCCCACGTCGCGGCGATCTGCGTCTACCCGGCGATGGTCGCCGACGCCCGCGAGGCGCTCGGCTCGTCGGGGGTCCTCGTGGCCAGCGTCGCGACCGGCTTCCCCAGCGGCCAGACCTTCCTCGACATCAAGCTGGCCGAGACGCGCCAGGCCATCGAGGCCGGCGCGGACGAGGTCGATATGGTCATCGACCGGGGCGCCTTCCTGGCCGGCGACTATCTCAAGGTGTTCGAGGAGATCGTCGCCATCAAGGACGCCTGCGGTCAGACCCATCTCAAGGTCATCCTCGAGACGGGGGAGCTGGAGACCTACGACAACGTCCGCCGGGCCTCGATCCTGGCGATGGCCGCTGGCGCCGACTTCATCAAGACCTCGACCGGCAAGGTCAGCCCGGCGGCGACGCTGCCGGTGACCCTGGTCATGCTCGAGGCGATCCGCGACTTCGAGCGCGGGACCGGCCGGGCCGTCGGGATGAAGCCGGCCGGCGGCATCCGCACGGCCAAGGAGGCGATCCAGTACCTGGTCGTGCTGTACGAGACCCTCGGACCGCGCTGGATGACGCCCGAGCGGTTCCGCTTCGGGGCGTCGTCGCTGCTCAACGATGTGCTGATGCAGATCGAGAAGGAACGGACCGGCCGCTACCAGGGCCCGGACCACTTCTCCATCGATTGAGGTCGCCGGGGCGCCGAGGCGTGACGCGCTTCAGCGACCAGCCAGCCGGGCCGCGCGGTACCACGGGATGACCAGCCGCTCGGCCAGGCCGACCAGCAGCCACAGGCAGATGGTCAGCAGCGCGGTCACCAGGATCGCCCCGAACACGAGGTCGGTCCGGAACAGGTTCTTGGACAGGACGATCCAGATCCCCAGGCCGTCGACCGCCCCGACCGCTTCGCTGAAGATGGCCGCCACGACCGCGTAGGTCACGGCGATCCGAAGACCCGTGAAGAACGACGGCATGGCCCCCGGCAGACGCAGCTTGAGCAGCTGTTGGGAGCGGCTGGCGCCCATCGAGCGGAGCAGGTCGGTGGCGTCGCGGCTGGCCGAGGCCAGGCCGTCGAGAAGGGCGACCGTGATCGGGAAGAAGGTCACGACCACGACCACGATCGCCTTGGGCAGCAACCCGATCCCGAACCACAGCACGAACAATGGCGCCACGGCCACGATCGGGATCGTCTGCGACGCGATCAGGACCGGGTAGAGCGCCCGACGGACCCAGCTCGACTGGTCCATCGCGAGAGCCGCCCCGACCGCGAAGACGACCGACAGGCTGAAGCCGACGACGGTCTCGCCCAGCGTCGTCAGGGCATGACCGGCTGCCACCTCCCGGGCGTCCCACAGCGAGCCGACGATGCGCGACGGCGCCGGCAAGATCAACGGATCGACGACGAAGACACGACAAACGACTTCCCAGGCGATGACGATGATCGCCACCAGCCCCACGGCTGGGCCGATCCGGCCGAGCAGCCCACCCGCCGACCCGCCGCCGCCGTCCGAGGTCACGGCAGGTAGTCGTTGCTGAAGTAGGTCCTGAAGTCGGGTCGCGTCGCCAGCGGCTTGCCGTCCGGTCCCGCCAGCAGACCGGTGTCGTACAAGAAGCCCGAGAAGCGTTGCCACTGCTCGGCGGTTTGCTGGCCGACGGCGCCCGGCGTCCCGTACAGCCCGTGGCCGGCCAGGAAGCGCGCCGAGTCGAGCGGCAGTGCGGTGTTCGCGTCGAACACGCCGGGGTTCTGGGCGATGAGCTTGGCCGCCGCGCCGTCGGGGTCGGTCGCCGCCTGCTCGAAGCCGGCCAGGGTCGCCGCCAGGAAGCGCCTGGCGACGTCGCCGTGGTTCGTCAGCCAGTCGTCGTTGCAGACCAGCACGACGGCATAGGAGTCGGGCATCCCGTAGTCGGTGAAGGCGAACGTCTTGAGCTTGATCCCGCGTTCGGCGGCCTCGATCGCCTCCCAGGCGCTGAAGGTGATGGTGAAGTCGGCCTTGCCGGCGTAGAGCGCCTCGTACGCCGCCGTATCGAGGGTGGCCACCTTGAACTTGCCCGTGCCGCCGTCGTGCTTGATGACGGCCTGCAGCTCGGGCACCTCCTGGGGCAGGCCAAAGCCCGCATAGAGCTTGCCGTCGAGGTCCTTGGCCCGGGTCACCGAACCGTCGTCGCGGGTCGCGATCTCGGTCGCGGTGTGGGCCAGGATGGCCATGACCGAGCGTTCCTTGGCGCCGGCCGCGATGGCGAACGTGGCGCCCTCCTGGGTGCTGATCCCGCACTCGGCGGCACCCGACGAGACGAGGATCTCGGGGCTGGTGCTGGCATAGGGCAGGACCCTGAGGTCGATCGCGTTGGCGGCATAGGCGCCGTCGGCCTGAGCGACGTAGAAGCCGGTGTGATTCGTGTTGGGCGTCCAGTCGAGGGCGAGGCGGACGGTCGCGGTCTCAGGTTTGGTGGTGGGGGTGGCGGTGGCGCTGGCTGACGCGGCGGCGGCCGGGTCGGCAGTCTTCGCGCCTGCGCTCGTCGGCCCTGCGCTCGTCGGCCCTGCGCTCGTCGGGCCGGACGGCGTTGCCTCGTTCGGCGCCGCGGTCGTGCAGGCGCTGGCAAGGAGCGCCCCGATGCCGAGGGCGACGATGAGCTTGGGATGCTTCACGCGGGACCGGACCTCCGACTCGAGAACGAAGAACGCCGCCCCCTGGCTGGCCGGGAAACGGCGTCGAGTCGACGGATGGCCTGCTCCCTCCACCGGTACGAGCCGGATCAGGTTCGGCGGGTCTGCGGCCTCAGCCGCACTCTCAGCGCGATCGCGCTCCCCGGAGGCGTATTCGGTTGTCGGCCGAGTCTACTCGGCGGGCGGCGTCCGTGCAGCCGGGCTGAGCTCCCCCGGCCGAGTGCCTTCGGCGGATCGCCCGGCCGGCGGTCCCGTGGCTGATGCGAGTCGACGCATCAGCCGCTCGGCCGGGGTCCCGTCGGTGATGCGAGTCGACGCATCAGCCGCTCGGCCGGGGTCCCGTCGGTGATGCGAGTCGACGCATCAGCCGCTCGGCCGGGGTCGATCCCGGTCCGGGTCGCGTGGAGCGAAACCGAAGGGCCTTGCGGTCGGCTCCACGCTTCCGAAAGGTCCACTTCGTTGCCGACATGACAACGAACACGACCAAGGCACCGGTCGAACCGATCCCCGGCGGCCGTCCGTTGCGCACCGGGCGACACAACCGGCGCGACGGCCTGCGCAAGGCGACCAGTAGACCCGCGCCAGGTGCGCAACCGCCAGGCTGTCAGCGATGCATCGACTCGCATCACGGACCGAGGGCACCTCCCCCAAGGCCCGCACGCCCCCGGATCCATGCCACGCGCGCCGGCTCGCTCGGAACCCGGTGCCATAATGACCCGCGATGACGACCGAGACCGACTCGACCGAGGCCACGACGACCCCCACGCCGCCCACGACCCCGACCTCGCCCACGACGAGCGCCAACAGCTGGGGCCTCGGTGACGGCCAGGCGGTCCCTTGGGAGTACGCCCCGGCGCCCGAGTCGCGCGACATCGTGAAGCTCAAGAGCCGCTATGGCCTGTTCATCGGGGGCAAGGACGTCGCCGCCCAGGGCGGTGGCACGTTCGTGACCATCGATCCCTCGACCGAGGAGCCCCTGGCCGAGGTCGCCCGGGCCACCGAGGCCGACGTCGACAAGGCGGTCCGCTCCGCCCGCCGGGCGACCGGCAAGACCTGGGGTCAGCTGCCCGGCCGGGAGCGTGCCAAGTACCTCTTCCGGATCGCCCGGATCCTCCAGGAGCGCAGTCGCGAGTTCGCCGTCCTCGAGAGCATGGACTCGGGCAAGCCGATCAAGGAGAGCCGCGACGTCGACGTCCCGCTGGCGGCCGCCCACTTCTGGTACTACGCCGGCTGGGCCGACAAGCTCGAATACGCCTTCCCCGGTCGGATCGCCAAGCCGCGCGGTGTCGCCGCCCAGATCATCCCCTGGAACTTCCCGCTGCTGATGCTGGCCTGGAAGATCGCCCCGGCCCTGGCCGCCGGCAACACCGTCGTGCTCAAGCCGGCCAGCACCACCCCGCTCAGCGCCCTCCTCTTCGCCGACGTCTGCCGCCAGGCCGACCTGCCCGCGGGCGTGGTCAACATCATCACCGGCCCGGGCGAGATCGGGATGGCCCTGGCCCGCCACGAAGGGGTCGACAAAGTCGCCTTCACCGGCTCGACCGCCGTCGGCAAGCTCATCGCCAAAGGCATCGCCGGGCAAGGCAAGGGGCTGACCCTGGAGCTCGGCGGCAAGGCCGCCAACATCGTCTTCGACGACGCCCCGCTCGACCAGGCCGTCGAGGGCATCGTCAACGGCATCTACTTCAACCAGGGTGAGGTCTGCTGCGCGGGATCACGTCTCCTCGTCCAGGAGTCGATCGCCCCGGTCCTCATCGACAAGCTCAAGGACCGCCTGTCGACCATCCGGGTGGGCGACCCACTGGACAAGAACACCGACGTCGGCGCGATCAACTCGCGGGCCCAGCTGGACAAGATCACCGAGCTGGTCGCCTCCGGCGTGGCCGAGGGCGCCGAGCTCTACCAGCCGGCCTGCGAGTTGCCCGAGCGCGGCTTCTTCTTCCGCCCGACCCTGTTCACCAACGTCGCCCAGAGCCATCGCATCGCCCGCGAGGAGATCTTCGGACCGGTCCTCTCGACGCTGACCTTCAGGACGCCCGAGGAGGCGATCGAGAAGGCCAACAACACGCCCTACGGCCTGTCGGCCGGGATCTGGACCGACAAGGGCAGCCGGATCCTGATGATGGCCCAGCGACTCCGGGCCGGCGTGATCTGGGCCAACACCTTCAACAAGTTCGACCCGGCCAGCCCGTTCGGTGGCTACAAGGAGTCGGGCTACGGTCGTGAGGGCGGTCTCCACGGCCTGCTCGCCTACGTCCGGCTCGAGGATCGCTGAGATGCCGTCCGTCCACCTGGGCTCAGGCCCGACCACCCGGATCGACGTCCGCAAGACCTACAAGCTGTACATCGGCGGGGCGTTCCCGCGGACCGAGTCCGGCCGGACCTACCTGGTCCAGACCCCCGGCGGCGAGCCCCTGGCAAACGCCTGCCAGGCATCGCGCAAGGACCTCCGCGAGGCGGTCCGCGCGGCGCGCAAGGCATTCGAGCCATGGGCTGCCCGCACGGCCATGAACCGCGGCCAGATCCTGTACCGGGTGGCCGAGCTGATGGAGGGCCGACGGGAGCAGTTCGTGGCCGAGATCTCGGCGGGGGAGGGGATCAACGCCGCGCGGGCCCGCGAGAGCGTCGACCGGGCCATCGATCGCTGGGTCTGGTACGCGGGCTGGTCGGACAAGCTCGGCCAGGTCCTGGGCAGCTCCAACCCGGTCGCCGGCTCGTACTTCAACTTCACCATCCCCGAGCCGACCGGTGTCGTCGGGATCGTGGCTCCCGAGCGCTCGTCGCTGCTCGGGCTGGTCAGCCGGCTCGCCCCGGCCCTGGTCGGCGGCAACGTGACCGTCGTGGTCGCGTCGGAAGCCCGGCCGCTGGCCGCGGTGACCCTGACCGAGGTCCTGGCCACGTCCGACGTCCCGGCCGGCGTGGTCAACCTGCTGACCGGCCGCAAAGCCGAGCTCGTCCCGGTCCTGGCCGCCCACGTCGACGTCGACGCGATCGACACCTGGGGCATCGCCCCGACCAGCCAGGCCGACACCGAGAGCGCGGCCGCCGACAGCGTCAAGCGGATCGCCCGCCGGCCCCGCGGCGTGGTCGACGATCGGTTCGACTGGACCGACGACCGCGCCGCTCAACGTCCCGAGTGGATCGCCGCCTTCCTCGAGATGAAGACCGTCTGGCACCCCATCGGCGCGTGACCCGCCCCACCCGACCGTCCTGCCCGGCTCGACCGCTCCATCCGTGACCGCAGCCGCCAGCGTCGAGCGACGCACCTACATCAAGGCCGACCCGCGCGCCGTCTGGACGACCCTCCACGACCCGGCCGCCCAGGACGTTCTCTACCCGGAGCTCAGTCTCGGGCCGCCGGCGACGAGCTGGCCGGCGGCCGGCGCCACCCGTCCGGCCCGGCTCCGACTCGGTCTGCTCCGCACGAGCGTCCGGCTGGAGAGTCTCGAGGCCCGGCCGGAGACCCGCTTCCGGACGATCCTGGTCGGTGATGGGATCCGCCTCGAACGGTCGTGGATCATCGAGCCCGGTGCCGGCGGCGGGACCAGGGTCGTGGCCAGGGCGGACCTGTGGACGGTCGGTCGGTCGGTGGCCGGCCTGGTCCGGCTCGGCCGCGGCTCGGCCGCGACCATCGTCGAGACCAACCTGCGCATCCTCAAGGAGATGGCCGAGGGCGGGCAGCGCTGATGCCGCCCGCGGTGCTGGGCCTGCTCCTCATCGCGGCCCTCCTCCATGCCGGCTGGAACATCCTGCTCAAGACAGCCGAGGACCCGCTCCGGACAGCCGGGCGGGGGATGCTCGTCGGGTCGGCCGTGCTCATCCCGGCCGCCCTGGTCGGCTGGCAGCTGGCCGATCATCCGCCCATCCCACCCGAGGCCTGGGCGATCGCCCTCCTGTCCGGGGGGCTCGAGGCACTCTACTTCTCGCTCCTGTCGGCCGCCTACGCCCGGGGCGACCTGTCGCTGGTCTACCCGATCGCCCGGGGGACGGCGCCGGTCCTGGCCGTCGCCATCGGGATCGTCTTCCTGGGTGAGCGGCTGGGGCCGATGGGGACCCTCGGCGTGGCCCTGCTGCTGGCGGGCATCCTCTACCTGCAACGACCGTGGGCGGTCCTGCGCCGCTCGTCCGAGCTGACCGCGCGAGAGCGCCAGGCGGCCTGGCTGGCGGTGGCGACCGGGTTCACGATCGCGGCCTACTCGGCGGTCGACCTCACCGGTGCCCGGATGGTCGCGCCGTGGCTGTACGTGGCGATGATCTGGGGCTTCACCGCGGCGATCCTGGTGACTGCCATCATCGTCGTCGATCGGCGGGGACGCACCAGCCCCGGATCAAGCGGCACCGCCATCCTCCAGTCGACCGATTGGGGTCGCGCCGCGCTGGGCGGGATCATCACGGTCGTGGCCTATCTGCTGGTCCTGGTGGCTTTCCGCTTCGCCCCATTGTCGGCCGTCGCACCGGTCCGAGAATCGGCCATCGTCCTCGTCTCGGGCTGGGGTTCGTTCCGGCTGGGTGAAGCGGCGACACGCCGGGCCGGGCTCGGTCGCCTGGCCGCCGCGACGATGATCGTGGTCGGGGCGATCCTGCTCGCGCTCGAGCCCTGACTCGGGCCCGAGCCGTCGCCTCGCGGCTCAGGCGGCAGCGTCGGTCGTCGACGCCGCGTTCTGGGGTTCGGGCGGCGTCGTCACGGGCCCGCGTCCGAAGATCCGGCGCGAACCGCGGCTGCTGTTCACCAACCCGACGCCGCCCAGGATGATCGCCGTCCCGACCAGCGTCTGGAGGTCGAGCGCCTCACCCAGCACGATGAACCCGAGGACGATGCCGACGATGGGCATCACGTAGGTGATCATCGACAGTCGGGTCGGTCCCATGGTGTGGATCAGTCGGAAGTAGATCAGGTAGGCCAGCGACGATCCGAAGACGCCCAGCCAGACGACCGCGAACCAGGCCTCGGCCGTCGTCGGCAGCTGCACCGGCGACTCGAACACGACCATCAGCACGGTCACGATGAGCAGGGCGATCCCGACCTGGAAGAACGCCGGGACGGTCGGGTGGTGGCCGCGCATCTTGGCCCGGACGAAGACGTTGCCGGCGGCGTACGAGACCGACGCCCCGAGGACCGCCAGCTCACCCAGGGTGGAGTCGCCCCGACCGCCGGTCAGGCCGTGGCTGATCAGGACGATGACCCCGCCGAAGCCGATGATCAGCCCGACCAGCCGATTGACCGTGATCGCCTCGTCGGCCAGGACCAGCGCGGCGATGACGATGGTGACCAGCGGCGTGGTCGCCTGGAGGATGGTCGCCAGCGAGGAGTCGATGTACTGCTCGCCCCAGGTGATCAGGCTGAACGGGATGACGATGTTGAAGATCGCCATGACCAGGAGCTTGCCGTAGGTCGCCCGGTCGCGCGGGAGCGGCGCCCTGGCAAGACGCAGGGCGACGGCCAGGACGAGGAAGCCGAAGAACAGGCGCAGGGCGATCAGGGTGAACGGCTGGAGGGTCTGGACCCCGATCTTGATGAACAGGTAGCTGCTGCCCCAGAACAGCGAGATCAGCCCGAACAGGAGCCAGTCGCGGGTCGTCGGTCGGGCGGTCATCGACGGATGATATCGGATATTGGCCTACCGTGATAGTCCAATATCGTCCTGGCGGCGCGGAGCTGGATCGCGGCTCCCATATCGGTCGAACCGGCCGCGACCGCATCCGGTTGCATCGCCGATGGGGCCACCTTCGGAGTCGGTACCATGCGCTCACGGCCGCCTGGCCCGATTCCCGAGGAGGGTTCGTGGATCCGCAGCCAGCCCCAGTCGACCCCCTCGATCCGGAGACCCTGGCCGCCGCGTTCGGCGCCGCCTTCCCGGAACGTGGCAGGGTCGGTGGCTCGGAGCTGCGCACGGTCCGAGCCCCGGGCCGGGTGAACCTGATCGGGGAGTACACCGACTTCAACCAGGGTCTGGTCCTGCCGGCAGCGATCGACCTCGAGATCCGGATCGCCCTGCGGCCACGGTCGGATCGGCGGGTGAGGATCGGCCTGGCCGCGACCGGTGAGGTCGGCGAGTTCGATCTCGATCGGATCGGTCCGGCGACCGGCGTCTGGCTGGACTACCCCGCCGGCACGGCCCGCGAGATGATCCGGGCCGGCCTGCCGACCGCGGGCTTCGACGGGATCCTCGCAAGCTCCCTGCCACAGGCCTCGGGTCTGTCCTCATCGGCGGCGATGGAGCTTGCTGCGGCCTGGGCGCTGTCCCCGGCGCCCGGCCCAGGGACCGATCCGATGACCCTGGCCAGGCTGGCCCAGCGGGCCGAGAACGAGTACGTCGGGGTTCTGTGCGGGTTGATGGATCAGTTCGCGTCGGCCAATGGCGTGGCCGGTGCCGCGGTCCTGCTCGACTGTCGATCCCTCGAGCATCGGCCGGTGCCCATCCCCGAGGACCTCCGCCTGGTGGTGGCCCACACCGGCCTGCCCCGGACGCTCGGCACGTCCGAGTACAACGCCCGGCGGGCCGACTGCGAGCGGGCGGTCGCGGCGCTGGCGAGCGTCGAGCCGACGGTCCGCTCGCTCCGAGACGTCGACCCAGCCATGCTCGAACGGCACCGAGACCTCATCGACCCGACCGCCTACCGACGGGCCGAGCATGTCGTCGGCGAGGATGCCCGGGTCGAGGCCGCCGAGGCGGCCCTCGCTGCCGGCGACCTCGACGAGGTCGGTCGACTCTTCGCAGTCAGCCACGTCTCGCTGCGCGACCTGTTCCAGGTCAGCTCGCCCGAGCTGGACGCATTGGCCGAGATCGCCTGGGCGACGCCCGGGGTGGTCGCCTCGCGGATGACCGGGGCCGGTTTCGGTGGCTGCACGGTCTCGCTCGTCCGACCGGACGCGGTCGACGCCTTCCAAGCGCGGGTCGAACGCGAGTACCAGCCCCGAACCGGTCGGATCCCGCGTGTCTGGGTGGTTCGGGCGACGGCCGGTGCAGGTCTCGTGGAGGCCTGAGTCGCGCCCAGATCAGCCCTTGGTCGAGCCCAGGGTCAGGCCGCTGATGAACTGCTTCTGGAGGACGAAGAACACCAGCAACGTGGGCACGGCCACGATGATCGAGCCGGCCGCCAGCAGGTTGTTGTCCGTGAAGAACTCTCCCCGCAGGTTGTTGAGGGCAGAGGTCACCGGCAGCTTCGCCCCGGTCCGCATCAGCAGCAGGGCCCAGAAGAAGTCGTTGTAGATGAACGTGAACTCGAGAGTGCCGAGGGCTGCCAGGGCCGGCTTGCACAAGGGCAGGATGACCGACCAATAGGTCTTGAGGACCGAAGCACCGTCGACCACGGAGGCCTCGGTCAGATCCTTGGGGATCGTCTTCATGTAGTTGCTCAGCACGAATGTGCAGAAGCCAAGCTGGAAGGCGATGTGGATCAGGGCCACCCCGATGTACTGGTCGTACAGCAGGCCGTTGTCGCTGATCGGTGGCGGTGCCGGGAACGGCAGCAGCAGGTACAGCCGGAACAGCGGCGTGATGATGACCTGGGCAGGCAGCAGGTTGCCGGCCGTGAACAGCATCAGCAGGACCAGGTTGAACCGGAACGAGAAGCGCGACACGGCGAAGGCGATCAGCGAGGCCAGGAGCAGGACGACGATGACCGACGGGACCACGATGACCAGGGTGTTGAGGAAGTACTTCAACATCTCGGCCTGGTTCCAGGCGTTGATGTAGTTGTCGAAGTTGAGGACCGTCGGGAACGAGACGTAGCCGTGCTGCTGGGTGTCCGAATACGGTCGCAGCGAGGTGTAGATGGTCCATGCCAGGGGGAACAGCCAGAGCAGGCAGATCCCGATGAGGAAGGCATGGAGCGCCACGCGCGCCGGCTTGATCCTGCGCTTGGTGGCTCCGCGAGCCGCCACGTCGGTGGCGGGCCGGGTCGCTTCGACGACGGCCGTCACTGACTGTCCTCCTTCAGGCTGCGCGACAGATAGAAGATGATCGGTCCGAGCGAGATCACCAGCAGGACGACGGCGATGGCCGAGCCGAAGCCGACCCGACTCGCCTCGCCGATGATGTTGTTGGTGACCAGGATGGACAACAGTTCGAGGCCGTTCAGGCCCCGGTTGGTGATGTAGGCGATGTCGAATGCCCGCAGGGATTCGATCACGGTGATGACCAGGACCACGATGTTGATGGGCCGCATCACCGGGAAGACCACCCGGAAGAAGGTCTGCCGGGCGTTCGCCCCGTCGATCGAGGCAGCTTCGCGCAGCGCCGGGTCGACACTCTTCAGCCCGGCCAGGTAGATCACCATGATGTAGCCGATGTGGCGCCAGCTGGCCGCGACCAGGATGGCCCACAGGTTGAGGCTCGAGTTGCCCATCCAGTCGATCAGATTGTCCTGGCGGGTCGTCCCCAGGACGTTGTTGATGAAGCCGTCCTCGGGCGAGTACTGGAGCTGCCAGATGAAGCCGACGATGGCCAGCGACAGGACGACCGGCAGGTACAGCGCGCTCTGATACAGCCGGGTGCCCCGGATGTTCTTGTCGAGCAGCACGGCCAGGAAGATCCCGATCGGCGTGGCGATGAAGATGAACACCCCGAGCCAGATCAGGTTGTGCTCGAGCGCCGGCCAGAACGGTGGGTAGACCGTGACCAGGTCCTGGTAGTTCTTGAGCCCGACGAACTTGATCTTGTCCAGACCGCCGATGCCGTTCCAGCTGGTGAACGACAGGACGACCGAGGCGATCGTCGGCAGCCAGACCAGGGCCAGGTGGAGGAACAGGGGGACCCCGACCATGACGGTCAGGACGATCTTGTCCCGGCGGGTGAGGATGCTGAACCGGCGGCGCTTGGCGCCGTTGGCGGGAGTGAGCGACGCCGCCCCCCCGGCCGTGATGGCCGGGGAGGCGGCGTTCGTGCGATCCGTGATGGGATCGGTCACGTCAGTGCTTCGACTCGTGTCCTACTGCGGAGGCAGCGAGTCGTAGAAGCTCTGGATCTGGGTAAGGAGCGGGGTGACGTCCTTGCTCGGATCCTTCAGGAAGGTCTGGATGAAGCCCTGCATCCCGTTGGGACCGGCGAAGTCCGGCCGGGTGTCTCGATCGAGGAACTGGGCGATGGCACCGGACGCTCCGATGACCTCGGCCATCTTCTTCTGCAGGTCGGTGTACTGGCTGGGATCGGCATCCTTGGCCGCGGCGACGTTGCTCGGGTCCGACTTGAGGTAGACCTGCTGCGCCGCACCGGTCGCGATGCACTCCAAGAGGGCCTTGGCCGCAACCGGGTCCTTCGGGGCCTTGCTCAACATGAACCCGTCGATCGGTGCGTCGATGGCGTTCTCAGCGTCGAAGGCGGTCCCCAGGGTCGGGAACGGGAAGAAGTCGAGGTCGGCCGCGTCGGCCGGATCGGTCGCCTGCTGTGAGGCGAAGGTGCCCAGGAAGTACATCCCGGCGGCCTTCTTGACCATGGCCTGGGCGCCTTCCTGCCAGGTTCGGCCGAGCGCGCCTTCCTGGGTGTAGGGGAGGAGTTCCTTCCACTTGTCGAAGACGGCCTTGACCTTCGGATCGGTCCACTTCTCCTTGCCGGCCATCAGGTCGGTGTGGAACTTGTAGCCGTTCATCCGCATGTTGAGGATGTCGAAGGTGCCCATCGCGGGCCAGCCGTCCTTGTCGGCGAAGGCGAGCGGGACGATCCCGTCAGCCTTCATCTTCTTGGCCAGGGTCACGAACTCGTCCCAGGTCTTGGGAACGGTGTAGCCCTTTTCGGCGAAGACGCTCTTGCGATACATCACGACCCACGGGTAGTTGTAGATCGGGATGAAGTACTTCTTGCCATCGTTGCCCGTCGAGGCGTTGGCGAAGGCATCGGAGTAGTTGGAGCCGATCTTGGCCCACACGTCGTCGATCGGGGTCGACAGACCCTGGTCGGCGAAGAACTTCATCCGGTACCCGGCGAACCAGGTCAGGATGTCGTCCGGGGTGCCCTGCAGGTACGAGCTGATGGTGTCCTGGAACTTGCCGTGGTCGGTCGTATTGATGGCGACCTTCACGCCCGTCTTCTGGGTGCAGTAGTCGAACATCGCCGCGACCGCGGCCTTGGGCTTGGCATCCGAATAGTTCGAGCCAAGAGTCGTCGAGCCTGCAGCGGCGGATGCCGGCGCCTCCGATGCCGGCGCCACCGACGCCGGGGCCTGCGACGCGGGAGCCTGCGATGCCGGGGCGTTGGTTGCCGCCCCCGAGCTACAGGCAGCGAAGAGCAGAGCACCAGCCGTCAGGCCGATGACTCCCTTGATCAAGATGCGCCGGGTCCGGCGCGCGCCCCCAGCGTCGATCGGCGCTGGCGTCATCGAAGCGGCCATTCGTTCTCCTCCAGTTGCGGCTTTGAGGTTTCGCGATCAGCGACCAACAGAAACCGACACAACCGCACGGATTGTCGTGTTCTCGTACGGCTCCTGTCAAGATGTCGAGACCAGTTCGCTACCGAATGTGCGCTTTCTTGCGTGACTTCGTTGACTTGTGTCGGTTTGGTAGTGCAATCTTGTCAGGCCAAGAAGAGCACGAGCCGGGGAGGGTTCAGCTGCTAGCTCGACAGCGCCAGGGATACATCCTCGACCGGGTCCGCGAAGACGGCGGTGTCCGGGTGGCCGACCTCGTCCGCGAGCTGGGCGTCTCGGACATGACCATCCGGCGCGATCTCGAGCTCCTCCACGACCGGGGCCTGATCGAGAAGGTCCACGGCGGCGCCACGTCGCTCGACGGCAGCGCCCTGTTCGAACCCGGCTTCGCCGCCAAGTCCACCCTCCAGCAGCGCGAGAAGGACGCCATCGCCGACGCGGCCGCGACCCTGGTCGAACCCGGCACCGCGATCGGCATGTCGGCCGGGACCACCACCCACAAGATCGCCCGGCGGCTGGCCGATGTCGTTTCGCTGACCGTGGTGACGAATTCGCCGCGGGTCGCCGACATCCTCCACGAGTTCGGCCGATCGGACCAGACCATCATCCTGACCGGTGGGGTCCGGACCCCGTCGGACGCCCTGGTCGGACCGTTCGCTGTCGCAGCCCTGCGCAACGTCCACCTCGACCAGGTCTTCCTGGGCGTCCACGGCATGGACGAACAATCCGGCTTCACCTCGCCCAACCTCAACGAGGCCGAGACCGACCGGGCCCTGATCGACTCGGGTCGCCGCCTGGTCGTCGTCGCAGACCATTCCAAGTGGGGTGTCGTCGGGCTGAGCTCGATCGCCCGGCTCGATCAGGCAGATGTGCTGATCACCGATGACGGGATCGAGCCGGCGGCTCGCGAGGCGATCGCCAGTCATGTTCGCCGGGTCATCGTGGTCGAACCGGATCGGAGCCAGGATACCGACGTAGAGCCGCCCGACGACCGGACGGCGGAGACCGAGCAGCCATTCAGCCTGCCCGATGCCGGTGCAGTCGCCGCGGCCACCGGTCTCCATGGCTGAGGCGATCCCAGCCGGCCCGGATGAGGTGGAGCACGAGGCCGACCTCGGCGAGCTGACGGCCCAGCCGCATCGTCGGCACAACCCGCTGATCGACGAATGGGTCCTGGTCTCGACCGGGCGGACCCAGCGACCGTGGCTCGGCCGACACGATCCGCGGCCGGTCGGGGACCCGCCGGCCTATGACCCGAGCTGCTACCTGTGTCCGGGCAACACCCGGGCCAACGGTCGGACCAATCCCGTCTACGACGGCACCTTCGTGTTCGACAACGATTTCGCGGCCCTCGAACCGGGGACGTCTGCGATCCGGGTCGAGGACGACCTGCTCGTCGCCGAGGGTGAGCCCGGGACCTGCCGGGTGATCTGCTTCTCGCCCCGCCACGACCTGACCATGGCCCGGATGCGACCGGCCGATGTCCGGGCCACCATCGATATGTGGGCCGATCAATCGTCCGAGTTGGGTGCCCGTTATCGCTGGGTCCAGGTCTTCGAGAACCGGGGCGAGACGATGGGCGCCTCCAACCCCCATCCCCACGGTCAGATCTGGGCGGGCACCGCCCTGCCCCGCGAGGCCGCCCGCGAGGATAAGGGCCAACGCCGGCGCTTCGCCCAGACCGGCCGGCCGCTCCTGCTCGACTACGCCGCCCAGGAGCATGGCGGACCTCGGGTCGTCGTCGAGAACGACGAATGGCTGGTGGTCGTCCCGTTCTGGGCGGTCTGGCCATTCGAGACGCTGGTCATCCCCAAACGACCGGCGGCTCGTCTGACCGACTTGTCCGACCCTCAGCGGGACGTCCTGGCGACCACCTTGATCGACCTCCTGAGCCGTTACGACAACCTCTTCCGTCAACCCTTCCCGTACTCGATGGGTTGGCACCAGGCGCCATCCGTCGAGGGCTCGGTCGATCACTGGCAACTCCACGCCCACTTCTATCCGCCCCTGCTGCGCTCGGCCACGGTCCGCAAGTTCATGGTCGGCTACGAGCTCCTGGCCGAGACCCAGCGCGACCTCAGCCCGGAGGAGGCGGCGGCCCGACTGCGCGCCGTCTCGCCGGTCCACTACCTGCTCGAGACCGAGCCGCCCACGGGCTGACGGTCCGGCTACGATGGCGGCTCCAATGGACGGAGGGAGCCGATGAAGTTGTGGGGCGGGAGGTTCGCCGAGTCGAACGACGGGCGGGTCGCCGACTTCAGCCGTTCGATCGAGATCGATTCGGCCCTGGCCCTCGACGACCTGACCGGCTCGATCGCCCACGTCCACGGGTTGGGCCGGGCGGGTTTGCTGACCGAGGCTGAGGTCGCCGAGCTGGTCGCCGGGCTGGACGGCCTGAAGACCGAGGTCGAAGCCGGCACGATCGCCTGGGATCCGAGCCTCGAGGATGTCCACCTGAACCTCGAGGCTGCCCTGACGGCCCGGATCGGGCCGGTCGCCGGCAAGCTGCACACGGGCCGCTCGCGCAACGACCAGGTGGCGACCGACCTGCGCCTGTGGCTGCGCCGGACGATCGACCGGCTCGACGGCCAGGCGGTCGCGCTCGAGCGTGCCCTGGTCGGGTTGGCCGTCCGCGACGGGGACGCGGTCCTGCCCGGCACGACCCATATCCAGCCGGCCCAGCCGATCCTCCTCGCGCACCACCTGCTGGCCTACGTCGAGATGCTCGAGCGCGATCGCGGGCGCCTGGCAGACTGCCGTCGCCGGGCCAACCTGTCGCCGCTGGGATCCGGTGCCCTGGCCGGGGCAGGCTATCCGCTGGACCGCGAGACGACCGCCCGCGAGCTGGGCTTCGACGGGGTGACCGCGAACTCGCTCGATGCCGTCTCGGATCGCGACTTCGTGGTCGAGTTCGTGGCGGCCGTGGCGCTGACGATGGTCCACCTCAGCCGGTTCGCCGAGGAGCTGACCTGGTGGTCCAATCCGCGCTTCGGCTTCGTCCGCCTGGCCGACGCCTTCTCGACCGGCAGCTCGATGATGCCCAACAAGAAGAACCCGGATCCGGCCGAGCTGGTCCGGGGGCGCGCCGCCCGGGTCATCGGCTCACTGACCGGCCTGCTGACCTTGCTCAAGGGACTGCCGCTGGCCTACCAGCGCGATCTCCAGGAGGACAAGCTGCCCCTGTTCGAGAGCGCCGCGACGCTCGATGCGTCGCTCGGGATCATGGCCGGCATCGTCGACACCCTGAGGGTCGATCGGGAGCGGATGCGGGCGGCAGCCGACGAGGGCTTCATCACCGCGACCGCGGTCGCCGACGGCCTCGTCCGACGGGGCGTGCCGTTCCGATCCGCGCACCATGTCGTCGGTGCCCTGGTGGCGCTGGCCGAAGGGCAGGGGATCGGGCTGGCCGAGCTGGCCGACGGGGATATCCTGGCCGCCCTGGCAGCGAGCGGCGAACCGACCGCCATCGAGCTGGCGTCCGAGGACGGGATCGCCGCCGCCGTCCGGGCCTCGGCCGGGATCGACGGTGCGCTTGCCAGCTGTGATGTCGTCGGCGGGACGGCTCCCGACCGGGTCGCCGCCGCGCTGGTCGCGGTGGGCGCCCGCCTCGACGCTGACCCGAACGGAGCGATCCAGCGCCATGGCCAGGTCATCGGGCTCGATCCGCTCGGGATCGCCCAGTATGAAGCGCACCATCGGGCCGTGCCGCCACCGGTCCTGGCCAGGATCGCGGACTGCAACATCCGCAACTACAGCATCTTTCGGCAGGGCGATCGGCTGTTCGCCTACTTCGACTATGTCGGGACCGACTACCAGGCCGACATGGCTCGGATGGGCCGGGATCCCGATGTGCGTGCCTGGTGGGCGCTGGTCGGCCCACTCCAGAGGCCGTTGCCGGATCGAGCCCACGGCGACTGGTGGATGGATCTCCCGGAGATCTTCCACTCCGACTAAGAGGCGATCAGGCGGGCCGAGTCCAGCTCTCCCGGCGTGGCTGGGCCGCAGCCCCGTCCTCGACGCCACTGTCCTCGAGGACCCTCCGGAACCACGCCTCGGTCGTGGCCACGCGGACCAGCGCGGCCGCTTCGGCGAGGACCGGGTCGCGGGCCACCAACGTCTGCAGCGTGACCGCCGAGCCCGGCTAGTGGTAGGTCGGGATCTCCGCGTGCGAGCTCGGCAGCGACTGGAGCGGCACCGGCGCCGGCCGCGGGCAGCGGCTCGCGACGTCGACCCGGCGACCGGTCCGGGCCGACTCCAGGAGCGATTCCATGACGTCCAGCACGTGGAACGCGAGGGCGCCACCGGCGCGCGGCTCCTCTCCGGCTGGGGTCGCCGCCAGGTCCGCGATCCCGTAGCCGCGCGAGCTGTGCTCGTACCCGGCGCTGATCGGGAGCGTGACCCAGCCGGTCCCGTCGAGCTCGCGCAGCTCGACGTCGCCGCGGAACAGGTTCGGGTCGGGCGCGATGAGCGACCCCAGCTCCCCGTGGATCTCGATCCGTGACGCCCTGGAGGCGACCGCGTCGAAGCTCATGACGAGCGTCGAGATCGCGCCCGACTCGTGGATCAGGGCGCCCGTCACGTGGCTGTCGACGGCGACCGGGACCATCTCGCCGGCGCGCGCGCCCGAGCGGATCGTCCGCGTCCCGCGCGTGCGGCTCGCGGCGCCGATGGCGGCGACGACCGGGCCGAGGATCGTGACGAGGGCGGTCACGTAGTACGGCCCCATGTCCAGAAGCGGGCCGCCGCCGGCCTGGTAGTAGAGGTCGGGATCGGGGTGCCAGCGCTCATGGCCGGGCGTGACCATGGTCGCGGTGGCCGCGATCGGGGCCCCGATCCGTCCGTCGTCGACGGCCTTCCGCGCCGTCTGGATCCCCGTTCCCAGGACCGTGTCGGGCGCGCAGCCGACCTGCACGCCGGCCGCCCCGGCAGCCTCGAGGATCGAGCGCGCCTTCGCTGTCGTCGCTGCCAGCGGCTTCTCGCCGTAGACCGCCTTGCCCGCGGCGATCGCCTGGAGGGCGATGGCGGCGTGGGCGGCCGGGATCGTGAGGTTCAGGACGACATCCACCTCGGCATTCGCGAGGAGGTCGGCGACCGGCATCGCGGGGATGCCCTCGGCCGCCTCGACCGCGGTGGCGCGGGCCGGGAGGCGATCCGCCGCCGCCACGATCTCGATCGCGTCCAGCCGTCGGGCGGTGTCGAGGTATTGCCGGGCGATCGCGCCGCAACCGATCATCCCGATCCTCACCGGCCGGCCCACAGCAACCCCCGCTCAATGACGGTGTGGACGGTCGGATGGGCGAGGACGTCGAGGCTGTGGCCGGGGGTGCAGACGAAGATCCGGCCCTTGCCCCAGCGCCGCGTCCAGATGGCGGGCGAGGTGATCTCGCGGTGCCACTCATCCCACGGCCGGACCTTCTGGGTCGTCGTCGCGAGGACGTCGAGATAGCGGTCCCAGAGCACCCAGTACTGCTCTGTGACCAGGTCGAAGTCCGCGAGGCCCCGGGTGATGGGGTGGTCGGCCGCGGCCGGCAGCAGGTTGACCGTATACGGCACGTAGTTGTTCTCGGGTCTGTCCCCGGTGATCGTCGCCGGGTCCTTGCCCGGATGGCACGCGAACTGGGCGCCGATGAGCTGGAAGTAGTCGGACGAGTTGCGATACGAATCGGCGATCCCGCCATGCCAGCCCGCCATGCCGGTCCCGTTGGCGATCGCCGCTCGCAAGCCCGCAAGCTCGTCGCGGGCGATCGTCGCCATGGTGTTGCACTGCATGATCAAGTCGGTCCGCGCCATCAGGTCCGGATCGGCGTACGGCGCCGGCGAGTCGAAGATCCGGACCTCGTAACCGTTCGCCTCGAGGTGCGGGATGAACAGGTCCGTCGCCTCGATGGGCGAGTGGCCGTCCCAGCCCCCGCGGACGACGATGGCGAGCTTCGATGGGGCAGTCGGCATGCGGGACGCGGTCTCCGTTCTAACGGTGGGATGGACGGCCGTCGCTGAGGCGGACCCGGGCTGGGTGGTCGCACAGGAAAGACCTGGCTCGGCTGTCGACCGCGGGCGTCCATCGGTTGTTGGCAGACGCGACCCACGACTCGCTCATGTCGGGTCTCGACGGAGCGGCGTCGAGCCGTGCGATCCTCGAAGTCCTCGCCGCGGTCCGCGCCGGGACGACGAACCGATGAGCGCTCCCTCCGACAACCTGCAGGCTCAGGCGTCCCGGCCCATCGCGGCTATCGCGCTCGATGGCCGCCTGGCGCGGACGACCATCAGCTCAAGGCCGCGCTCGAGCAGCGCCGGTCCAGCGACGCGGCCTTTGGCAGCCCACGGGGTGGACCGGTCCCAGGGTGCCACGGGAACTGGCCTAGCCTTTCGCTTGGAAGTCGAGCCAGCATGACTTGGGTGGTACCAAGGTCTCAAGTTCGATCCACAGGTCAGGCGGCAGCTCGACGGCGGCTGATGCCATGAGCGTCGAGATCCGGCTAGGTTTCGTGAAACCGATAACGGTTGAGTGCACGCGGGGATCACGCATCGAGAATTGCAGGGCTGCCGTGGCTAGATCAGTGCCGTTTCTCAAGCAGGCGTCGTTCATGGCAGCGACGGCATCGAGTACGAGCTTGGGTGCCTCGGTATAGCCGTACCTAGACGACCCAGTTGGCTTAGCGAGGACACCTCCGCCGTAGATCGCGGCGTTCAGCACCCCCATGCCGGCCGCGGTTGCCTGGTCGATCAGCTCGTCCGCGCTTCGATCGACAAGGGTCCAACGATTGTGCGTGAGTAGAACCTCGAAGACGCCCAGGTCGAGGTAGCGTGAAACAACGTGAACATCGCCAGCGGCGATGCCGATGTGTCGCACCCGGCCTTCGTCCTTTAGAGCAACCAGCGTGTCAACCGCTCCTCCTGCCTGCGTGATCGTGGCGAAGTCGTGGTATTCCGGATCGTGCAAGAAGAGCAACGGAAGTACACCAAGCCCGAGCCGCTCCTGACTCTCATCAAGCGAGCGTCGCACCCGATCACCGGAGTAGTCAGCGTGCCGTGCGTCCACTTTGGTGATCACCGTAAAGTCCCCTGGCAGTCCCCCCGCGGCAGCAATGCCGACGCCGATCCGGCGCTCGCTCTCGCCTTCGCTGTAAGCGTTGGAGGTATCGAACGCCCGGATCGGACTCTTCAGTACCTGTTGGACGAGATCGATGGCATCGGCCTCCGCGACCGCGTAGCCGTAAAGCGACAGCATGGTCCCAAGGGGGGAAGCACCGGCGATGATCGCCGAGGTCGAAACTGACGTATTGCCCAGTCTGCGGATCCAATTCGTGGGCAACGGGTCAGTCATCGAGAGCCTCCCCCGATCCGCGCATGGCCGTCAAACAGCCAGTCCCGTTCGCGCACGGTGCCGACGCCGACCGCGGCGGCCCGACCGTCGGCGGTCACGGTTGTCTCACTGCAAGCACCCGAACATCCCAGGGCCCGAGTTGGACGTGATCTTGGGCGTGGAACGTTTCCCCAGTCAGAATGTCGTGCACCTCGGTGGGCACGGATACTGAGGCGGGATCCCAGGACCAGTTGTGCAGGAATCGGAGCCTGGTTCCGTCGACGGCCGCTGCGCCGGTCGAGGTCATCGTGGCCGGCAGCTCGCACCAGGGTTGAACGACGTCGGTGGCTAGCCACTGGAAGAGCGACTTGGCAAAGCTCGAGTCGGGGATGGTGCCGACGCATGTGATGCGACCCCTCTCGTGGTCACGCGTGGTTATCGCTGGCCATTGACTGAAGTGCGGGTGTTCGTATGTCGCGACGACCTGCGCGTCGTCTACGAGCAGTCCGTCACACCATCGCGTGGCCATAGCCGCGTCGAGCTTGATCGTGGCCCCGTCGGCAGGAAGAACAGGGATCATGCTGTTCAGGTTGCTGAACTCGTCATAGTGGACGCCTGAAGCCTGTGCCAGGCGGCCGGGAACCGTCTCGGTCCGAGCGCGCGCCTCGTGATCCGCGTATCCGGTCCGTGGGCCGATGACGAGATGCCCTCCCGCGGCCGCGTAGTCCGCCAGCCAGTCGAGTAGGTGGTCCGGGCTCATGTAGTGGCCGGGCACGACGAGGAGCGGATGACTGGCGGCGAACTCGGCCGGATGGGTGGTGGTCGCCTTCCGGGAATGCAGGATCCGGGCCGAGAGTCCGGCGTCGAAAGCGCCGCGGTAGAAGGGGCCGAAGATCCCGTCGTACGCTCGGGCATCGGGTCCGCCTCCCGCTGCCGCCAACGGCGGGTATTTCTGCATGAGCCAGCGGTTCGGGAGCGAATACAGGAAGGCGACTTCTGCGTCGGGTCGACATCCCGCCACCAGCCGTCCTGCGCGCCGGAACTCGTCACCGACCTGGCGGAGCTCGTTGAAGGTTCGGCCCGGCTGACCCGAGTGGGGAAGGATCCCACCCCAGGAGGTTTCGGTCCCGAAGTGCAGCGTGTGCCAGTGCCAGTACTCGACCATCCGAGCTCCACGGGCGACCAGCGCCCACGCGACCTGACGCCACTGGCCGTCAAAGGCAGGGCGGTTGTCCCAGGCAGGACCGATGTGCATGGCATTGGTTTCGGTGACGAGGAAGCCCTCTTGGCGCGAGGAGTACATCCGGTCTGCGGAGAAGTACAGCGCCCAGGTCCCGGCGCTGGCCCAGTTCTCGGCGCTCGGTCCGGAGCCGTCGTCCGGGAGCTGCAGCCCGTCCTGCATGGCGTAGTAGAGATTCCCCCCGGTCACGTCGAGGGCATCAGTGACCAGATCGTCGTCGACGGCGGGTCGCTCATAGGCGATACAGGTCGTGACGAACTGTGCGGGGGAGGAATACTCCCGGACGATGTCGGCCTGCCAGCTGATGAACCGGGTGGTCTGCGCGGCCTGGAAGCGACGCCAGGCGACGTCGTACTGGGGCTGCCGGTTGCCATCGGGTGCCCACAGATCGTCCCAGGTCGAGAGTCGGTGCGACCAGTAGACGAGGCCCCACTCGCGGTTGAGGCTTTCGACGTCGGCGTACCGATGACGCAGGTCGTCCACGAAGCGTTGGAAGACGCCGCGGTTGTGAAGGAGATGAAGGCCGGGTTCGTTGTCGACTTGGAAGCCGATGACGGCAGGGTGCCCCGCATAGCGCTGAAGGATCCTGCGGATCACCCGGTCGGCATGGAAGAGGAAGGCTGGGTGGGTGAAATCGACTTCCTGGCGAGCCCCCCAAGGGATCCGTTCGCCCGTTGATCGTTCGCCGGCGATCTCCGGATACAGCCGGGCCAACCACGGCGGCACGGCATACGTGGGCGTGCCAAGGATGACGGAGATGCCCCGTCGCGCGGCACCGTCGAGAACCGGCTCGAGCCAGTCCACATCGAACTGGCCATTCTCCGGTTCCCAGGTCGACCAGACCGACTCACCGACTCGGATGACCGAGAAGTGCGCCTCCTGCATGAGATCGAGATCGACATCCAGCCGGTCATACGGTTGGTACTCGTGGTAGTACGCCGCACCGAACAACACGCGGTCGGAACCGGCCGACATCGGCCCACTCCTGTCGTCGTTCACTGCCCGGCTTCTGCGTTCGCGCTGCCACCGTCGACAAAGGTCTCGAGCCGCTCCAGCGCTGACACCAGGTGGACGCGCATCGCTTCCTCGGCGCCATCCGGGTCGTGCTTGGCGACCGCATCGACCACCGCCAGGTGCTCGTTCTTCGTCACCGCATGCAGGCGGGCGTGGTAGTAGAGCCGGAAGGTGTGCAGGTGGCTGCGCAGTCGGGTCAGCATGTCGCTGATCATCTGGTTGCCCGCGAGGTCGGCGACCATCGCGTGGAAGGTCGCGTCATAGACCATGTCCAACCGGTTCGCCGCAGCCGTGATCTCGGCGCCGGCTCCACCGGCCCGGGCAGCGCGGCGCAGCTCCTTGATCTCGTTCGGCTCCGCCTGGGCAGCGATCTTGGCGGCCAATGCGGGTTCCACGAGCAGCCGCAGCTCGATGAGCTCGCGCACCTGCTCGATCCCCATGAGGGGCGCCACCGTGTAGCTGCGCCCTGGCCGCTTCACGATCAAACCGTCGGCCTCGACCCGTGCCAAGGCCTCGCGCACCGGTGTCGGCGACACGCCGAGGGTGCGGGCGAGCTCTTCGATGTTGAGCCTGGCGCCGGGTTCGAACGCGTGGGTCATGAGCATGTCCGTGACGATCTCGTAGACCGAGCCGGGCAGCGGTTGCCGGTGGGCCAGGCGCTGTCCTGCGGCGGACGCATGGATTGCTTCGATCTGAGAACGGTCCATCTCGGCCTTCGCGTGTCGAGTTCCTGGGCGGGATATTACAGCACCCGAATCGTAACCAAATCGTCTCTATCCTATAGACTTCTGGTCAGCAGGCTGGCATAGTCCGCGACGATGGAGGACAAGGGAGGGCGCGACGTGCTCGAGACGAGTCGGTGACTCGCTCTGCTGCCGACGTGGCCGACGTCGCACCAGAGCCTGAGGTCGGGAGGGGTCCGGATACGGCCAACGACCGATCGTCGCGCGCGATCAAGGGCGTCCTGCTGGCGCTCAAGGCGGGGCCGCTCTTCATCCTGGCCCTGATGATGCTGTTCCTCTGGGCGGCCACCGAGGGCCACGTCTTCATGACGTTCGGGAACATCGGCAACGTCCTCGAGCAGTCCGCCGGTGTCTGCATCATCGCCTTGGGCCAGCTCCTCGTGATCCTGACCCGGGGCATCGACCTGTCGATCGGCTCGGTCGTCTCGTTGTGCTGCGTCATCGTGACTGTCGTCTACCGCGACACCGACTCGGCGTGGCTGGCCATCGGGGTCACCTTGCTGACGGGGTTGTCCGTCGGTCTGGTCAACGGGCTGCTGCTGGTGTGGGGGCGTCTGCCGCATCCCTTCATCGCCACCCTCGCCACCTTGAGCATCTGCGCCGGCCTCGCCCTGTACATCGCCGGTGGCTCCACCGTCCTGGGCTCCCCGGAGATCGTGCACACGCTCGGCGGCGGACGTATCCCTGGGATCCCGGGCGCGGGCGACATCGGATGGTTCCCCTACGCCACGCTCGTGGTGATCGTCTCCGCGGTCGTCTGTGCCGTCATCTTGCACAAGCTGGTCTGGGGACGATGGATCTACGCCGTCGGTGGCAGCCCCGAAGCCGCGGTCCGCACGGGCGTGCCGATGAACGCGACGTTGATCTCGGTCTACGTCATGAGCGGGCTGTCGGGGGCCATCGGCGGCATGCTCTTCGTCGGAACCGCCAATGCCGGCTCGCCGTTCACCGGGCAGGGCCTGGAGCTCAGCGCCATCGCCGCGGTGATCATCGGCGGAGGTAGCTTCCTGGGCGGTCGTGGCGGTGTCTTGAACGCCCTGACAGGTGCGTTGATCCTCGGGGTCATGCACAACGGCCTCAACCTGCTCGGTCTCGACCCGAACTTCCAGTACATCGCGGTGGGGGTGGTCGTCCTCGCCGCGGTCGAGCTCGACGTCTTGCGGGCCCAAGTCGAGAACCGGTTCCGAAGCATGCAGGCGAGGCTCGCATGACTGACGCCGTTCATGTCGTGGTGCCCTCCGACGTGGAACCCGTCCTGAGAGTTCGTGGTGCCACCAAGACCTTCGGGGCCGTGGTTGCACTCGAGGGCGTCGACCTCGAGGTCCGCGCCGGTGAGGTTCTCGCCCTGCTCGGCGACAACGGCGCCGGCAAGTCGACCCTCATCAAGTGCATCAGCGGCGTCCACAAACTCGACCGAGGCGAGATCCAGATCGACGGGGCCACCGTGCAGATCACCTCGGCGGCCGATGCCCGATCAAACGGGATCGAGACCGTCTACCAAGACCTGGCCCTGTTCGACAACCTCAATCCAACGGCGAACTTCTTCGCCGGCCGCGAAGTGGCGGGGCCGTCCTGGTTGCCACGCGGTCTCCAGTGGATGAAGCAGAAGGAGATGTCCATACGCACCAAGGACCTTCTCGACCGTTTGCAGATCCGGCTCCCTGACTTCGATGCTGACGTGGCGCTGATGTCGGGGGGCCAACGCCAGGCGGTGGCGGTCGCGCGAGCCGTGGCGTTCTCCTCGAAGCTCGTCATCCTCGACGAGCCGACTGCCGCCCTCGGGCTTCGGGAGTCGGCGCGGGTCCTGGAGCTGATCGATCGGCTCCGAACCTCCGGCGTCGCGGTCATCTTGATCTCTCACAGCATGGATCACGTGATGGCCGTCGCGGACCGGGCGATGGTCATGCGCCGCGGCCGCAAGATCGGCGAGGCGCCGGCGACCGCGGACAACCAAGAGCAACTCGTGTCCTGGATCGTCGGGGCCCGAGGGAGCACCACCGTTTGAGGCTTCACCACCTGGACGCACGGCACGTGCGGCAGATCCGACAAGAAGGAGCAACACACATGTCGACTCGACTGAAGGCGTTGGTCGTGCTCGGAGCGGCGGCGATGCTCATCGCCGCGTGCAGCAGCAGCGGCGGGGGGACCGCGGCGCCGTCCGCGAGTACCGCGGCGCCGCCCGCGAGTACCGCGGCGCCGTCCGCGAGTGCCGCGGCGCCGTCCGCAGCCGGCGAAGATCAAGGTCACTCTTCTCACCAAGGCCACGGGCGGTTTCTGGGATGCCATGATCGCGGGCGCCAAGCAGTATGAGACCGATCACCCGAACGACATCGAGCTCACGACCAACGCGTGCAAGACCAACGACGACACGCCCTGCCAGATCGCGCAGATCCAGGACGCTGTCACCAAGGGCGCCCAGGCGATCGTGGTCTCCCCGATGGGCGTTGGCGTCACCGATGCCCTCAATGAGGCTCAGAAGGCAGGCGTCCGGATCGTCTTCGTCGACAACACCATCCCCGGTGTCGTGCCGGATGCGGTCGCGGCTACGAACAACGTCAAGGGCGGCGAGGCTGCCGGCGCGTACATCAAGAGCCAGCTGAAGTCGGGCGACACCATCGGTCTGCTCGAAGCCGTGCGTGGCGTGCCGAACCTCGACCAGCGCATCGACGGTGTCAAGGCAGCGCTCGACGGTACTGGCGTCAAGGTCGTGATCGGGGCTCAGCAGACCCTGTGTGACACCAAGACCGGCGCCACGGTGACGCAGGACCTGCTCACCAAGTACCCGAACCTCACAGCGATCTACTCGGCGTGCGACTCCCCGGCGATGGGTGCCGTGGCGGTCGCGGAGTCCAAGCAGCACCCGCTGCTGATCTTCGGCTACGACGGTGACCCGGATATGGCCAAGCTCATCGCGGCAGGCAAGACCACAGCCACGATGGCGCAGTCGCCGTTCAAGATGACGAACCTCGGCGTCGAGGCGGCAGTCAAGTCGCTCAAGGGCGAGAACTACGTGAAGGCCATCGACACAGGCACCACGCTCGTGACGAAGGACAACGCGGCCAAGTTCACGTCAGCCTGGCAGTAACTCCTTCCGCATGGGAGCACGCTTCGGACGCCCGCTCAAAGGGCATCCGAAGGGCCCGGCACTACCGGTGAGTGCCGGGCCACGTGCTCCCGTGAAACCCACATCCGCACACATCCAGTCGACGACCTCATCTCGGGCTCAGACCGCGTGGAAGGCGGCCACGGGCCAGACGGTCGAGAAGAGTGTCGATACTGGCACCGAGATGGTCACCAAGGACAACGCCGCGAAGTTCCAATAAGTCCATCCCACGGGGCGGCGGCCGGGTCTCCTCCACAGGCTGCCGCCCCGAACCATCCCGCGCCGGAGAAGGAGTTCCACCGTGCCCGTGACGATCACCGAAGTGATGGCGCTCGACATCCGCTTTCCGACCTCGCTGTCTCTCGACGGATCCGACGCGATGAACGTCGTCCGGATTACTCGGCCGCCTATGTCGTGCTCAAGACCGATCACCCCGACGGCCTGGAGGGCCACGGCCTGACCTTCACGAGCGGCCGCGGCAACGAACTGTGCGTCGCCGCGATCGAGTCGCTCCGTGGCTTCGTGCGGGCCGCACGCTCGAGTCGTTCACCGCCGACCTGGGCGCCTTCTGGACGTCGATCGCCGAGCGACGAGCCAGCTCCGCTGGCTCGGCCCCGAGAAGGGTGTCATCCACCTGGCCACCGGCGCCATCGTCAACGCCGTCTGGGACCTGTACGCGAAGATCGAAGGCAAGCCGCTCTGGAAGCTCCTGGTCGACATGACCCCGGAGGAGCTCGTGCGCTGCGTTCCCTTCCGCTACATCACCGACGCGATCACCCCCGAAGAGGCCCTCGACATGCTGCGCGCCAACGTCGCCACCAAGGCCGACCGTGAGGCCGAGATGCGTGCGGCGGGCTACCCGGCATACACCACCTCGTCGGGTTGGCTGGGCTACCCGGACGACAAGGTCCGCCGCCTGTGCCGTGAGGGTGTCGCCGCGGGCTGGACCCACTTCAAGCTCAAGGTCGGACGGGACCTCGCTGACGATATCCGCCGGGCCCGCATCGTCCGCGAGGAGATCGGCCCCGACCGGGTCCTGATGGTCGACGCCAACCAGGTCTGGGACGTTGACCAGGCGATCGCCTGGATGACCGAGCTGGCCGCGTTCCGACCGTGGTGGATCGAGGAGCCGACCAGTCCTGACGACATCCTGGGCCACGCCCGGATCGCCCGCGCCCTTGAGCCGTTCGGGATCGGGGTGGCCACCGGCGAGCATGGCCAGAACCGGGTCATGTTCAAGCAGCTGATGCAGGCCGGGGCCATCTCGTTCTGCCAGATCGACAGCTGCCGGCTGGGTGGGGTCAACGAGGTCATCGCCGTCCTGCTGCTGGCCGCCAAGTTCGGGGTGCCGGTCTGTCCCCATGCCGGCGGCGTCGGCCTGTGCGAGTACGTCCAGCACCTGGCGATGTTCGACTACATCGCCATCAGCGGCTCGCTCCAGGACCGGGTGGTCGAGTACGTCGACCATCTCCACGAGCACTTCATCGACCCGGTCGTCATCCGGGCCGGGCGCTACCAGGCGCCGCTCGCTCCCGGCTACTCCATCCAGATGAAGCCTTCGTCGCTGGCCGACTACGCCTATCCGGACGGTCCGGCGTGGGTCGCCCTGCGACGGACCGGCGCGGCCTAGGTGTCTGCGCTCGATCGGATCGCCGCCAGCGGCCTCGTCCCGGTCGTCCGGATCGAGCGTGCGGCGGATGCCCCCGAGCTCGCCCGGACCCTGGCCGCGGCCGGTCTGCCCTGCATCGAGATCACCTTCCGGACGGACGCGGCGGCCGATGCCATCCGGGCCATCCGCTCGGAGGTGCCCGATGTCCTGGTCGGTGCGGGCACGGTCGTCTCGTCGACCAGCTCGAACGGGCGCTCGATGCCGGCGCGGCCTTCGTGGTCAGCCCGGGGCTCCAGGCCGATGTCGTGCGGGCCTGCCTGGCCCGTTCCGTACCGATCCTGCCGGGGGTCTACACGCCGACGGAGGTCATCGCTGCGTTGGATCTCGGGGCCTCGGTCCTGAAGCTGTTCCCGGCGTCCTCGGCCGGCGGCCCGGCCTATCTGCGGGCGCTGGCCGGCCCGTTCCCGGCGGTCCGCTTCGTGCCAACCGGCGGGATCGACCTGACCGACCTGCAGGGCTACCTGCAGGTGCCCTCGGTGCTGGCGGTCGGGGGCAGCTGGATGGTTCGACCGGAGCTCCTCGCGGCTCGTGACTGGGCGACCGTCGGCCGCCTGGCCGGGGAGGCGACCGAGCTGGTCCGGACCGTGAGAGCATCCCAGGGACGATGAGCCTCGAGCTGCGACCTTCCTCGGACGTGCGCTGGGACCTGGTCGCGCTGGGCGAGGTCATGCTCCGGCTCGACCCCGGCGACGAGCGGGTCCACACCACTCGTCAGTTCCGGGCCTGGGAGGGCGGTGGCGAGTACAACGTCGCCCGCGGCCTGGCCCGCACGTTCGGCGCCGAGACCACGGTCGTGACCGCCCTGGCCGACAACTCGATCGGCCGGCTCATCGAGGATCTCATCCGACAGGGTGGGGTGGATCGCTCGCACCTGCGCTGGCTGCCTTACGACGGGATCGGCCGGACCGTCCGCAACGGGCTCAACTTCACCGAGCGCGGGTTCGGGGTCCGGGCGGCGGTCGGCACCTCGGACCGGGCCAACTCGGCCGCCTCACAGCTGCGCGCCGGCGAGATCGACTGGGACCGGATCCTGACGACCGAGGGTGCCCGCTGGCTGCATACCGGCGGGATCTTCGCCGCCCTCTCGGGCTCCACTCCGGGCGTTGTCGCGGAAGCGATCGAAGCGGCCCATCGGAATGGCACGATCGTCTCGTTCGACCTCAACTACCGCGACTCGCTGTGGCGCGGCAGGGGCGGCAGTGAGGCAGCCCAGCGGGTGCTGAGTGGGATCGTCGCCACGGTCGACGTCCTGATCGGCAACGAGGAGGACTTCGTGGCCGCCCTGGGCATCGATGTCGACGGCGTCGGGAGCGCCTACGACCTGCTCGAGGCGGATGCCTACGCGGCGATGCTGGCCACGACCGCCGAGCGTTTCCCGAACCTCAAGGCGATCGCGGTCACCCTGCGCGTCGCCCGGACCGCCAATCGCAACGACTGGGGCGCCCTGCTCTGGACGGACGGCGCTGTCTACGCCGCCACGACCCGGCGCGACCTCGACATCCTCGATCGGATCGGCGGCGGGGATTTCGTTCGGGTCCGGACTCATCCACGGCTTCCTGGCCGGTCATCCGCCGGCCCTGGCCGTGGAGTACGGTGCCGCCCATGGAGCCTTGGCCATGACCACCCCCGGCGACACCTCGATGGCCAGCCAGGCCGAAGTCGAGGCCCTCATCGCCGGGGTCGGCGCCCGGGTGCGACGGTGAGCCACAGCGCCCTGGTCCTGACCGCCCCGGGTACCTTCGCGATCGAAGCGCGCGAGCCCGTCGAGGCCGCTGACGGACGGATCGCCGTCGACGTCGAGCTGGTCGGGTTGTGCGGGACGGACCTGCACATCGTCGAGGGGTCGCATCCCCGGGCACGGTTCCCGCTCGTCCTTGGCCATGAGCTGATCGGCACTGCCCGGGGAGGGGCGCTGGCCGGGAGACGCGTGGTCGTCGACCCGCTGATCTCCTGCGGGACCTGCGCCGCCTGCACCATCGGCCAGCCCCACGTCTGCGCCCAGCTGCGCCTCATCGGGATCGATCGCGACGGCGGCTTGAGCGGCCGGGTGGTCGTCGATCCGGACCGGCTCCACGCGCTGCCGGACGGTCTCGACCCGACGGTGGCGGCCCTTGCTGAGCCCCTGGCGGTCGCCGTCCACGCGACCACGCGCGCTGCGGTCGAGCCCGGCGATCGGGTGGTGGTCATGGGTGCCGGTCCGATCGGCCTGCTCCTGGCGATGGCCGCCCGCCGGGCCGGGGCGACCACGGTCCTCATCGGCGAGCCGGCGCCCACCCGCCGGGCGTTCGCCAACGACCTCGGCTTCGACACGCTCGACCCGGCCGATCCGGTCGCCGACCTCGAACGACGGACCGACGGCTGGCTGGCCGATGTCGCCTTCGACGCCGCCGCCGTGCCCGCCGTGGCCGCCCTCCTGCCCCGGCTCGTCCGACCGGCGGGGCGGATCGGCCTGGTCGGGACCTACGGTCGGCCGGTCGAGCTGGACTTTCAGGCGGTCCTGTTCCGTGAGCTGACCCTCATCGGTAACCGGGTCTACCGACCGGCCGACATCGACGCCGCGCTGGCCATCCTGGCCGATGAGCCCGAGGCGTTCCGCCCGCTCATCACCGAGATCGTGCCGCTCGATAGGGCGGCGGCGGCATTCGAGCGGCTGCATGCCGGCGACGGCGTGAAGTACCTCGTCGCGACGGGCGCGTCCTGATGCAAGCCGTGGTCAAGACCGCCCGCGGCGATGGGTTTGTCAGCCTCGAGGAGCAGCCGGAGCCCGTGCCTGCCGCCGGCTGGGTGACGATCGCCGTGCGCTACGCGGGGATCTGCGGGACGGACCTGCACATCCTCCACGACCATTTCCCGTACTGGCCGCCGGTCACGATGGGCCACGAGTTCTTCGGGACCGTGGTCGAGCTGGGTGACGGCGTGGACCCTGCCTGGCTGGGCGCCAGGGTCGCGTCCGAGCCACACTCGCTGGCCTGTGGCACGTGCCACCTATGCCGGCGCGGTTACGCCGAGCTGTGCGCCACCAAGCGCTCACCGGGCTGGGGCATCGACGGTGCCTTCACGTCGCGGCTGACGATGCCCGCCCACCTTCTCCATCGCCTGCCCGCCGGCATCCCCGATCGGGTGGCGGCTCTGACCGAACCGATGGCCGTGGCAGTCACGGCCCTGGGCCGTGGCCGGGTGGAGGCAGGTGACACGGTCGTCGTGTTCGGCCCGGGACCGGTCGGCGTCCTGCTGGCGGTCGCGGCCCGGGCGATGGGCGCAGCCAGCGTCCTCGTCGTGGGGCGGTCGGACTCGGAGCGGCTTCGTTTCGCCGCGGCGCTCGGGTTCCGGACGGCCGTGGATGACGCACTGGCGGTCGTCGCCGAGCTGACCGACGGTCGCGGGGCGGACCTGGTCGTCGATGCGACCGGCTCGGCGCAGGCGATCGCGCAGTGCCTCGAGGCGGTCCGGCGGCGTGGTCGGATGGTCGCCGTGGGGCTGAGCGGTCAGCCGACCGTGGCCGTGCCCTGGGACCTGGCGGTGACCCGGGCGGTGGACGTCGCCTTCGCGATGAGTTCGAACGCGACCGCCTGGGACCCGGCCATCGCGATCCTGGCCGACGCTCCAGCCGGGCTCGAGACGATGGCGACCGTCTTCGACCTGGCCGACTGGCAGGCCGCCTTTGATGCGGTCGCCCATCGGACGGTCATCAAGGCACTCCTCGACCCGAACGGAGAGACGACATCGTGACCTCGTCAGGCGGCAGGCACCCGTCCGGGACGGTCCTGATCACCGACTGCGACCACCCCACGGTCGACGTCGAACGGGCCATCCTCGAGGACGCCGGACTGACCGTCGAACTGGCGACCTGCCGGACGCCCGAGGACGTCATCGCGGCCGCGACCGAGGCCGGCGCCATCGGGCTCATCGTCCAGTACGCGCCCATCACCGGGGAGGTCCTCCGGGCCTTGCCGGCTTGCCGGGTCGTCGGTCGGTACGGGGTTGGCCTCGACACGATCGACCTGGTCAGCGCGGCCGAGCTCGGAGTCCGGGTCGTCAACGTCCCCGACTACTGCACCGACGAGGTGGCCGACCACGCCCTGGGGCTCATCCTGGCCCTGACCCGGGGCATCGTCCCGCTCGACCGGGGCGTCCAGCGCGGCGTCTGGGACTTCCGCCTGGCCGGTCGGGTCCGCCGCCCGTCGAGTCAGCGCCTCGGGGTCATCGGGCTCGGTCGGATCGGGTCCGCGCTCGCCCAGCGGGCCAGTGCCCTCGGCTTCGAGGTGGTCGGGTCGGACCCGCGCGGCGCGGGCGACTCGGGGGTCAGGCTGATCGACCTGGACACGCTCCTGGAGACGAGCGACGTGATCAGCGTCCATGCTCCGCTCGATGCCTCGACCCACCATCTCATCGGCCCCCGCACCCTGGCCCTCATGAAGCCGACCGCCATCCTGGTCAACACCAGTCGCGGCGGGCTGGTCGACTCGGACGCTCTCCTCGAAGCGCTTCGGGGTGGCCGGATCGCCGGCGCCGGTCTCGACGTCCTCGAACGCGAGCCGATCCCCGCCGACCATCCCCTGATCGGGCTGCCCAACGTGGTCCTCACCCCCCACGCCGCCTTCTACAGCGAGGAATCGCTGGTCGAGATGAAGCGCAAGGTCAGCCAGCGGGTCCTGGCGGCGCTGCGCGACGATCTGCCGTGATCGACGCTCACCAGCACTTCCTCGATCCGGAACGGGTCGATTACCCCTGGATCGCCGGGTCGTCGGAGCCGCTCCGTCGACCGTACCGACCGGTCGACCTGCGGCCCGACCTCGACGCGGCGGGCGTCGAGCGGACGGTCGCCGTCCAGGCCCGCAACGAGCTCGACGAGACGGACGCCCTGCTGCGCCTGGCCGCCGACGACCCCTGGATCGCTGGAGTGGTCGGCTGGGTCGACCTGACCGACCCTGCCGTCGGCGACGTCCTGGCCACCCTGCGCGCCCGTCCGGACGGCGGCCGCCTGGTCGGCATCCGCCATCTGGTCCATGACGAGCCCGACGCCGAGTGGCTCGTCCGAGCGGACGTGGACCGCGGTCTGGCCGCCGTCGCCGGGGCCGGGCTGACCTTCGATCTGCTCGTCCGGGCGCGTGAGCTGCCGGCGGCGCTGATCGCCGCCGACCGCCACCCGGACCTGTCGTTCGTGCTCGATCACCTGGCCAAGCCGCCCATCGCCGCGGGCGAGATGGAGCCGTGGGCGTCGCTCCTCCGCCCGTTCGGCCAGCGGCCGAACGTCAGCGCCAAGCTGTCCGGCTTCGTGACCGAGATGGACTGGGCGGGCTGGTCCGCGTCGGACCTGGTCCCGTATGTCGGCCTCGCCCTGGAGGTCTTCGGGCCGGAACGCCTGATGTTCGGCTCGGACTGGCCGGTCTGTCTGCTCGCCGGGTCGTACCAGCAGGTCGTCGGAGCGCTCCTCGACGCCCTGGGCGACATCGCCGGCGCCGACCGTGCGACCATCTTCGGCGAGACGGCACAGCGCGTCTATCGACTCAGCTAGGAGCCTGCCCGATGCCTGCCGCCGATCGCTTCCTGGTCACCGGTGCGCTCGGCTGCATCGGGGCGTGGACCGTCCGCGAGCTGGTCCGTGAGGGGACTCCCGTCGTCGCCTTCGACCTGGCCGCCGACCCGCGTCGGCTGCGCCTGATCATGAGCCCCGAGGAGCTGGCCCAGGTCACCTTCGCCACCGGCGACATCACCGACCTGGCCGCGGTTGAAGGGCTGCTCGACGAGCATCGGATCAGCCACATCGTCCACCTGGCCGCGCTCCAGATCCCCTTCTGCCGGGCCGATCCGCCGCTCGGCGCCAGGGTCAATGTGGTCGGCACGATCAATATCTTCGAGGCCGCCCGGCGGCGCCTCGAGCAGATCCGCGGGCTGGTCTACACCAGCTCGATCGCGGTGTTCGACACGGCCGATGCCGACGCCCGGACCGGGATCGTGTCCGACGACGATGCCGCCCATCCGACCACCCACTACGGGGTCTACAAGCAGGCCAACGAGGGCAACGCCCGGGTCTACTGGGGCGAGGCGGGCCTGGCCAGCGTGGGCCTGCGGCCGATGACCGTGTTCGGGCCGGGCCGCGACCAGGGCCTGACCAGTGCCCCGACCAAGGCGGTCGTGGCGGCCCTGCTCGGTCGGCCGTTCGAGATCGGCTTCAGTGGCCGGACCCTGTTCCAGTACACCGCCGACGTCGGACGGACCCTGGTCATCGCCGCCCGGAGCGGGCTCGAGGGCGCCCGGATCTTCAACCTCGGAGGGTCGTCGGCCACGCTCGCCCAGGTCGTGGCGGCGATCGAAGCGGCCGTGCCCGGTTCAGCCGGGCTGATCCGCGTGACGGGTGACCCCCTGCCGTTCCCCGACGACATCGACGCGTCCGGCGCGGACGCGCTCGGGCCGCTGCCGATCACGCGGATCGAGACGGCCTTCGCCGAGACTGCCGACGTCTTCCGACGACTCCAGGCGGAGGGCCGGCTCGACCCGGTCGAACACGGCCTCCCGGCCTGAGCGGACCTTACGGCTCGAAGTAACCCGACAGGTCGAGGATGAGATCGGTCGTCTTGCCGGCCGACGAGCCGTACACGAACCAGCTCTGGCCACTGCCGTTGAGCGGTGCGACGAGCCCGTTGGCCATCGTGTCGCCCACCGGGAAGTTGATCGTGGACGTGGTCGGGTTGGCGATGCTGGTGGGGGTGGCCGAGACATAGCCGGCGCCCGTCTGACCGGTCACGGTCAGGTTGCCGGTCACTGCCAGGGCCGTGGACGGGACACCCCAGTGGCCCTGGACCGCGAGGGCGCGCGGCGTCGCGGCGACGAACTTCCCATGGATACCCGACAAGACCGAGGTGGTCCGGCTGTTGAGGATCCGTGACGGCGCCATCGGCACGAACAGCAGGCCGCCCGTCCCGGGTTCGAAATACCCAGTGATGTCGAGAATGACATTGGTGCTGCCCGATCCGCTCGTGCCGTACACGATCGACAGCGCGTGGTTCAGGTCGAGCGGGGCGAAGATGCCATTGGCCCGGACCGACTTGGCCGGGAAGTTGATGGTGGAGGTGCTGGGGGCGTTCGTCGGGTCCTTGGTGACCGAAACGAAGCCGGCCACGGTCGGGCCGACGATGGTCAGGTTGCCCGTGATCGCCGTGGCCGAAGTCGGGACTCCGGGGACCGATCCGCCGATGACCAGTGTTCGGCTCTGGTTCGCGTGGAATACCCCCGTCAGGCCGGTGTTGGCCCGCGTATTGAGGGCTCGGAAGGGCGCCGGCAGCGGCGTGTAGGTCGCGGCCGTGCTGTCGGCCAGGAAATACCCCGTGACATCGAAGAGCAGCTGGGTCTTCTTGCCCGCCTTCGAGGTCTTGTAGACGGCCGACAGCTTGCCGCCGGCGGTCAGCGGGATGGTCACGTTGTTGGCCCGGGTGCCCGTCGCCGGGAAGTTGATCGTCGACGACGGAGGCGTGCTGGTCGAGGTCACCGTGATCGCGACGAAGCCCGCTGCGGTCTGGCCGGTGACGGTGACGTTGCCGGTCACGGCGACCGCCTCGGCGGGGATCCCACCGACCCCCGACACCTGCCACGACCGGGGATTGTTCGAGGTGAAGCCGCCCTGGAGGCCACCCGTCGATGTCCGCGTGTTGAGCACCCGGACCGGGGTGATCGGGACGTAGGTCGTGCCCTGGGTCTGAAGCGAGGTGATCTTCGTCTTCCAGCCCGACCCGCCGCCGGAATACTGGTTGCCGTCCCAGGCCTGGTTGGGGACCTGCGGGTCCTGGGCGATCCCGACATAGTCGCCCCAGCGGGTACCGGGGTAGTTGCCGGTGCCGGCGCTGATCTGCGCCTCCGCACTGAGCGATCCGGCGTCCGCACCGACCGACTGGTGGGCCGTGTACGACGACGGAAAGTCGCCGCCGCTGCCCGACGAGCGGGTCCAGCCGACGTGGAGCGTCCCATTGCCGGTCAGTCCGACCCCGCCCATGAAGTTGTCCATGCCCGAGGACTTGATCAGGAAGTCCTGGGTCAGGGTGGGTGCTAGAGGCAGCGTGGAGGTGCGCGACGGGCGCCGTGTTGAGCTCGGTGACTCGGACGCAGTCCCGGCCCGAGCAGGTGGAGGTCGAGACGAAGATCAGCCGGTTGCCCTGCCAGATCGCGTCGGTCGGACGGAGGTCGACCGCCTCGGTGATCGTGCCGCCGGGTTGGATCGGTTGGGGCGGATCGGCGAATCCGGTGGCGATGTTATCCGTCGGTCAGATCGAACTCGCTCACGAGTTGGGCCGTGCCCTGGACGATCGAGCCCGTCACGATAGAAGTAGCCAAGATCGAGGGTTCCGCACGATCCCGGTCCCGAGACCGACGACCTGGTGCAACGTGGCACTCGTCGCCGGGACCTGGACGGCGACCCTCGGCGTGAACCACGATGGATCGTCGAGCTCCCCGAGGGCGGTGCTGCCGCCGTTGATGCAGGTCGGCCCAGTCGGCGTCGATCACGTCGCCCCGGAAGAACGAGGCGTTGTCGACGCAGCTCCCGTCGCCGGTGTCGTCGTCTGGATCCCGTCGGTCTGGGTCATGTCGTAGACGTTGCTGGCAAAGGCGAGCTTGTCGGTCGATGTGCCCGGGCGCCGGGTAGTCCGGCAGCTGGTCGGGGAAGGACACGAAGCTCACATCCCAGAGGCCGGTCGGGTCGCTCGTCCTCGAGACCGCATAGTCGATGTAGCCGGTACCGAACTTAGGCCAGTTGACCGTCGGATCTACGGCGCAGTCCCAGCTGACCTCGGTGGCCAGCCAGCGGCCGTGGAGGCTGTCGTAGATGACGTGCGGATCCGAGTCGAACGAGTCGATGTCCGATTCGGCAGCAGGAAGAAGTCGGGCAGGCTCACGAGCTGCTTCTCCGCGCCCTGCCGGTCGGTCATCCGGAGCTCGAGGTTGACCGCCTGGACGACATGCTCGGGCCCGACGGCGACCCATGGATCCGGCGGCTCGCCGGCCGTGAACGCGTCGGTGCTCTGAGCCAGGCCGGCAAAGCTGGTCTGGGTCGCCGCAGCATCGGAGTTGGTGGTCGCGTCGGTCGGCGCGGGCGGACCCACGGCGGCTGCGACCTTCGGGGTCTTGGTCCCGCCACCGGTCGTCGGCCCGCCCGACATCGTGCCGGGCTTGCCGAGATGGGGTAGCTGGGCGGTCGGTCGCTTGGTCGGCTTCTTGGCGGCAAGGTGCTTCACGTTGACCGTGCCCCGGGACTCGACGGTACGCGTGCTCCTGGCCAGCTTGGTGGTTCGGTGGGCCGCCCCCGGCTGGGCGGTGCGGCTCGTGGAGGCGTTCACACCGGCCGATCCACGGGGGGCGGCGATGGCGCCGGCCGACGTCGCAGCGACGAGGACCAGCGCGATGGCCAGCGAGGCGCCGGCCCGGAGCGAACGACCTTGAGCCATGCTCATCCCCTCAGCCCGCCGTCCGACACACGTAGATGACACGCGCGCACCACGACGCGGCGACGGTATCACGTCGGCATCGGCTGTCCATGACCGTCCTGTAAGGGTCATCGTCAGTCGCTGGGGAGCGCTACAGTCCGCTCATGACCATGTCCCTCGAGACGATCCGGACGGCGCCCAAGGTCCTCCTCCACGACCATCTCGACGGGGGGCTCCGCCCGCACACGATCGTCGAGCTGGCCGCCGAGACCGGCTACGACGGGCTGCCGACGACCGACCCTGACGCGCTGGCGGCGTGGATCCGGCGTGGTGCGGACCGCAAGTCCCTCGAGCTGTACCTGGAGACCTTCGCCCACACCGTCGGGGTCATGCAGACGGCTCCCGCGATCAGCCGGGTCGCGGCGGAGTGCGCCGAGGACCTGGCCGCCGACGGGGTCGTCTACGCCGAGGTTCGCTACGCGCCCGAGCTGTCGACCGCCGGCGGGCTGACCCTCGATGCGGTCGTCGAAGCGACGACCGCCGGGTTTCGGATCGGGATGGACCGAGCCGCGGCGGGCGGCCACCCGATCGTGGTCCGCTCGCTGGCCACGGCCATGCGTCAGGAGGACCGGGTCCTCGAGATCGCCGACCTGGCCCTGCGCCACCGCGACGAGGGTGTGGTCGGCTTCGACATCGCCGGCCCGGAGGCGGGCTATCCGCCGGGGCGCTTCGCCGATGCCTTCGAGCGGCTGGTCCACGCCAGCTTCCATCTGACCTTGCACGCCGGGGAGGGCTACGGCCTGCCGTCCATCCGCGAGGCGCTCGACCTGGGCGCCGAGCGGCTGGGCCACGGCGTCCGGATCGTGGACGATATCGAGCTGGATGCCGACGGGCGAGCCCACCTGGGTCGGCTGGCGGCGTACGTCCGCGATCGGCGCATCCCGCTCGAGCTGTGTCCGACCTCGAACGTCCATACCGGCCTGGCCGCGTCCGTCGCGGACCATCCGATCGACCTGCTCCGCCGGCTGCGCTTCCGGGTCACGGTCAACACCGATAACCGGCTGATGAGCGACGTCAGCCTGTCGTCCGAGTTCGCGGCGCTCGACGCTGCGTTCGGGATCGGCCTGGGCGAGATGGAGTGGCTGACCCTCAACGCGATCAAGTCGGCCTTCCTGCCGTTCGACGAACGACTGCGCCTGATCGACGAGGTCATCAAGCCCGGCTACGCCCGTCTTCGGCGGGAGGCCGCGGGTTAGGCCCGGTCGCCGGTCGCATCGATGAACCCGCTCGACGCGTTCCTGCTCAGCTTCGCGGTCATCTTCGTGGCCGAGCTCGGCGACAAGAGCCAGCTCATGGCGCTGACCTTCGCGACCCGCTTCCCGTGGCTGCCGGTCCTGATCGGGATCAGCCTGGCGACCCTGATCATCCATGCCATCTCGGTCCTCATCGGGACGCTCGTGGCGCTGGCCCTGCCGACGAACCTCATCTCCGTGTTGGCCGGGCTCGCCTTCTTCGCCTTCGCCGGCTGGACCCTGCGCGGCGACAAGCTGACCGCCGAGGACGAGGCCCGCGCCGAGCGTTCGAGCGGGTCGGTCATCCTGGCCGTCGGCGGGGCCTTCTTCCTGGCCGAGCTGGGCGACAAGACGATGCTGGCGACGATCACCCTGGCCACGACCCAGGACCCGATCGGGACGTGGCTGGGTTCCACTGCCGGGATGGTCGTGGCCGATGGCATCGCCATCGCCATCGGCTCATGGCTGGGCAGCTCGGCTGCCTGAGCGGGCCATCCGGATCGGCGCGGCTGTCCTGTTCGTCGTCTTCGGGGCGATCCTGGTCGCCCAGGGCCTGGGCTGGCTGTAGTCAGCCGGCCGGTGCCGTCTCGGCCGATTCGACCGTGGTCGGGAGGGTGTCGAGGAGCGGCTCGGTCCAGGTCCAGGCGGCGCCGTGATGCTTGCCCACGGCCCCGTGGCGGGCGGCCTCGACCCGGAGGGGCAGGCCGAAGATCTCGATGAACCCGACGGCGGCGGCGTGGTCGAACGCGTCGCCTTCGTCGTAGGTGGCCAGGCTCTTGTCGTACAGCGACAGCGGCGAACGCCGTCCGACGATGATCGCCGCGCCGTGGTCCAGCCGGATCCGGGCGTCGCCGCTGACGACCCGCTGGGACGACGCCACGTAGCCGCGCAGGTCGCGGTGGAGGGCGCTGAACCACAGACCGTCGTAGGTCAGCCGGGCCAGCTCGTCGGCCACCAGCCGGTCGAAGCGGAGGGTGTCCTTGGACAGGGTCAGGCCCTCGAGGGCGCGGTGGGCCGTGTGCAGGATGGTCGCGGCCGGGGTCTCGTAGATCTCGCGGCTCTTGATCCCGACCAGGCGGTCCTCGACGTGATCGATCCGGCCGACACCGTGGGCGCCGCCCAGGTCGTGGAGCCGCTCGACCAGCTCGACCGGGGCGAGTCGCTCGCCGTCGAGCGCGACCGGGATGCCGCCTTCGAAGGCGATCGTGATCTCGACCGGCTCGGGCGCGTCGCTCGGGGCGACGGTCCACTCATAGGCGTCGGGCGGGGGAGCGACCCAGGGGTCCTCGAGGACGCCCGTCTCGCACGACCGGCCCCACAGGTTGACGTCGATCGAGTAGGGCGAGCCCTTGGTGATCGGGATCTCGATCCCGCGCTCGTTGGCGTAGTCGATCTCCTGGTCGCGCGACAGGCCCATCCCGACCCGCATCGGGGCGATCACCTCGAGGCCGGGGTTGAGGGCATGGACGGCGACGTCGAAGCGGACCTGGTCGTTGCCCTTGCCGGTGCAGCCGTGGGCGACCGCGTCGGCGCCCTCGCGGGCTGCGACCTCGACCAGGAGTTGGGCGATCAGCGGCCGGGCCAGGGCGGTGGCCAGCGGATAGGCCCCCTGGTACAGCGCATTCGCCTGCAGGTGCGGCCACACGAAGTCCGTGGTGAACCGCTCGCGGGCATCGACCACGTAGGCCTTGCTGGCGCCGGCGCTCATCGCCCGACGCTCGACGCCCTTGCGCAGCGAACCGCCGCCAAGGTCGATGGTCAGGGTGACGACCTCGACGCCGAACTGCTCGCGGAGCCAGGCCACGGCGACCGAGGTGTCGAGCCCGCCTGAGTAGGCGAGGACGACCTTGTTCATGAAAGAGCCTCCGAGGGCGCGACGGACTGGGCCTCGATCGCCCGGAACCGCTCGAGCCAGCGCTCGAGCCGAACTTCATCGGCGAACAGGACGAGACAGGTATTGTCGCCCGCCAGGGTCCCTTCCTGCTCGGTCAGCGAAGAATCGTCGATGGCCTGGGCGATGGTCGAGGCCGTCCCTGGGGTGGCCACGAGGAGCACGATCAGCCCGCTTCGGCCGACCGACACGGGGATGTCCGACAGGATCCGGCGGAGCTTGTCGTCCGAGCGCGGGGGGCGGACGGCCAGGTCCTCGGGGGCGACATAGACGTGCCGTTCGCCGCGTGGGATCTTGATCAGGCCGAGCTCGGCGATGTCGCGCGAGACGGTCGCCTGGGTCACCAGGTAGCCGCGCCGGCCGAGCTGCTCGGCGAGCTCGCCCTGGCTGCCGATGGGCAACCCGGCGACCAGCTCGCGGATGACCCGCTGGCGGTCGACCCGTGTCCCGCCCGTGCTTCCGTTGCGCATCGCAGGCCTCCTCAGACCGCCCCGACCCGGGGCGAGCGACTGGCGGTGAGACGCGTCCCGAAGGTCGGGTCGTCGAGAGCTCGAGCGAGGGCATCCGGGGCGGATGCGTCGGCGATGATCGCCTCGGCGCCGTCCCAGCCCAGGGCCATCAAGGCGGCCCGGATCTTGGGGACCATCCCGCCGGCGATCGTGCCGGCCTCGATGAGCGCTTCCGCCTCGCCCACGGTCAGGCTGTCGAGGCGGTTGCCGTCCGCGTCGCGGACACCGTCCACGTCGGTCAGCAGGACCAGCTGGCGAGCGCCGAGGCCGCCGGCGATGCCCGCCGCGACGTCGTCCGCGTTGACGTTGCACACGACCCCGTCCTCGTCCCGGGCGAGTGGCGCCACGACCGGCACCTGGCCGCCGACGAGGAGCGAGTCGAGCAGGTCGCGCCGAAGCCCGACGACGTGGGCCACCAGACCCATCCCCGGGACCCGTTCGGCGACGAGCATCCCGCCATCGACCCCGGACAGACCGACGGCGTCCACCCCCAGGTCGCGCAGACCGGCCACCAGCTCACTGTTGACGACCCCGCGCAGGACCGCGGCGGCCACCTCGAGCGAGGCGGCGTCGGTGACCCGCAGGCCGCCCTCGAAGGTCGACGGCACGCCCAGCCGGTCGAGCCACTCGGTGATCCGCTTGCCGCCGCCGTGGATGAGCACGACCGGGCGCTTGCGGGCGACCGCGGCGACCTCGGTCAGGACCTGGCGCTGGTCGGCGATCGTCGTCCCCCCCAGCTTGACGACCAGGACTTCGCTCACGTCGTGTACTCCGCGTTCTCGATGACGTAGGCCTCGGTCAGGTCGCAGCCGAACGCCTCGCCGGTGCCGCTGCCGGTGGCCACGCCCAGGTCGAGTCTCAGCAGCAGCTCGGGGCCGTCCATCGCGGCGCGCGCTGCGGCTCGATCGAACGCGACCGGACCGCCGTTGGGGCCGTCGAAGACGAGATGACCGGCGATGGCGACCCGGAGCGTGTCGGGATCGACCAGGACCAGGCCGCCGCCCCGGCGGATGGCCTCGGCCGAGCTCAGGCCGCCGGCCTCGAGGACGGCCGGGTCGGCTGCCCGGGCGTTCCCGGCAGCACCGACGATCCGGCCCCAGTTCGGGTCGCGACCGTGGGCTGCCGCCTTGACCAGGCTGCTCGAGATGACCGCCCGAGCGACCGCTCGAGCGTCGGCGTCGTCAGCCGCGCCGGAGACCTGGCAGGTCAGCAGGGTCGTGGCGCCTTCGCCATCGGCGGCCTGCTGGCGGGCGAGGTCGCGGGCGATGGCCTCGAGGGCACTGCCGAGGACCGCCGCCGCGTCCGTGCCCGGCTGGACCGGTGCCGTGCCGGCGGCGCCGGAGGCGAGGATGAAGACCGTGTCGTTGGTGCTCGTATCGCCGTCGACGCTGAGCTGGTCCCAGGTCCGGGCGGCGGCGGGGCGCAGCAGCCCGTGGAGGGTGGCCGGATCGACGGTCGCATCGGTCAGGACGATCGCCAGCATCGTGGCCATCCGGGGGTGGATCATCCCGACGCCCTTGGCCATCCCGACCAGGCGCACGGTCACCGGAGAGCCGTTCGTGCCCGGGAGCTCCACGGTCAGGGTCGCCAGCTTTGCCCGCGAATCGGTGGTCCGCAGGGCTTCGGCCGCGGCGAGGACCCCGGCGTCAGTGGGGCTCAGCCCGTCCGCCCTGATCGCGCCGAGACCGGCCCGGACCTTGTCCAGGGGCAGGCGGGTGCCGATGATCCCGGTCGACAGGAGGAGCGTCTCGTTCTCGGCCACCTCGACGGTCGCGGCGAGCGCCTGGGCGACCTCGACCTGGTCGGCGTCGCCCGCAGCGCCGGTCGCTGCGTTGGCGCAACCGCTGGTCGAGACGATCGCGCTGGCCAGGCCGAAGCGCCCGTGGCCCTTGCCGGTCACGTCGGTGGCCGCGAGATGGGCCTGGGACAGTCGGACGGGCGCGGCCGCGAAGGCGTTCGGGGTGAAGACCGCGGCGGCCGAGGCGGGTCCGTCGGTCGTGACCACCACGGCCAGGTCGGGCCGACCGGACGCCTTGATCCCGGCGATCGTGGCGCCGACCACGAACCCGCCGGGGATGGCCGCCCGCCGCTCGACCCCCGGCAGGGTCGAGGGCAGTGGCCGCAGGATGGTCGGGTCGGTGGCGGGCGTCAGCGTGTCGGTCATGGGGCGACCGGGAGCTGTTCGAGGCCGAGCGTCTCGGGCAGGCCGTGGACCAGGTTGAACGCCTGGATCGCCTGTCCGGCGGCCCCCTTGACCAGGTTGTCGATCGCGCCGAAGGCCAGGATCCGTCCGGTCCGGGTGTCGAGGTGGACGTGGACCCGGGCGAAGTTGCTGGCGTGGACGTGGCGGGTGGCGGGGGCGGCCGCGACCACTTCGACGAACGGCTCGTCGGCATAGGCCGCGGCGTACAGGTCGTCCAGCTCGGCCTGGGACACGGGCCGGGTCGGGCGAACGTGGCAGCTCGCCAGGATGCCCCGGTTCATCGGGATGAGGTGGGGCAGGAAGTCGACGCCCTGGCTGCCCGGGTTGGCATCTGCCGACTGACCTGCTGTCCTTGCCAGGCCCCCCAGCTCCTGCTCGATCTCGGCCACGTGACGATGGCCACCGACGCCGTAGGGCCTGACGCTCTCGTTGACCTCGCCGAAGTGGAGGTCCGGCTTGGGTTCGCGGCCCGCACCTGAAACGCCGCTCTTGGCATCCACGACCAGGTCCCCGATGAGCCCGGCCCGGGCCAGCGGGGCCAGCGCCAGGAGGGTCGCGGTCGGGTAGCAGCCGGGTGCGCCGACGATCCGGATGGGCTCGTTCGCCAGGGCGCGGAGCCGTTCGCGGTGGAACTCGGGCAGGCCGTAGACGGCGACCGGCAGGAGCTCCGGGTGGGGGTGCTCGAAGCCGTACCAGCGTGGGTAGTCGGCCGGGTCGCGCAGACGGAAGTCCGGACCCAGGTCGATCGCACTGGCGCCGCTCTCGACGATGCCCGGGACGAGCTCGGCCGCGGTCCCATGAGGCAGGGCCAGGAAGACGGCGTCGGCGGTGGGCAGCTCGGCGTCGACGAGGTGCCCGGTCGTGGCCAGGTGGGGGTGGATCGTGCCGATGGCTTCGTCGTCGCGACCGCGACCGACCAATCCGACGATCTCGACGGCGGGGTGGCGGTCCAGCAGGCGGACCAGCTCGGCCCCGGCATACCCGGTCGCCCCGATCACGGCGACCCGGATCGGGCTTGGGGAACCAGGCCGGCGATCCGCCTCGGTCGCCGCGTCGAGACTTGCGCTCACAGGCGCGTTCGGCCGCTCGCGGTCGGCCGTCTCGTGCGGAGCTCGGGGTGGATCGCCGTCATGGATGCATGACTATACGTCCTGGCGCATAGTCATGCAAGAGTCGGTCGCGCCGCGGCGGCGGATCGGTGACGGGCCGGTCGCGTGATCGGACGGGCGCGCTGGTCGGGGCCGAGGCGGTGGCCGGGGCGTGCGGCCGGGGCGTGCGGCCGGGACGTGGCGGCGCTTGTCGGGCGCGCATGGTGCGCACCTTAGCCGACCATCTGCCACCATCCGCCGCCCCGCCGACGGCTCGGAACGGCGCCTTGAGCGTGGCCAATGCCCGGTCGGTCGTCGGGTGGGCCATGATTCGGGTTCCGAGGCCCGTTTACGTGCGGCAGATGCGCGCCTGGGGATGGAACGGGCTCCGAGACGCGCTAAGGTGCGGCAGATGCGCGCCTGGCAACAGCCAGATCCTCGGCCGCCGATGCACCCGACCCATGGCTAGTCGTCGCCGAGGTCGGTCAGGATGTCAGGCCGGAGGTAGGGGCCGGTCACGATGACCTCGGCAGACTCGTCGAACGGGACCGGTCCGGTGCCGATGACCCGATAGCCGTGGTGGACCTCGGTGGCGCCGGCCGAGATCATCGCGTTGACCGGGCAGTATTTCGTCGCGGACAGCTCGATGCAGCGCCGGATGGCCCGGACGCTGACCCCCGGCCCTTCGACCTCGTGGACGACGTCGATCCGGGTCAGCACCTGGGGATACTCGTCGCGCTGATCACCCCGCACGTGGACCTCGTAGCGAGTGAAGTCCTGGCGCTTCTTGAGGGCGATCGACACGACGTCCATCGCGCTGCAGGCGGCCAGGGCGGTGACCACGATCTCCACCGGGCTGAGCTCACCGCCGGCCGCGGCATCGCCGAAGACGGGCGCCCGACCGGTCCCGGTCTGGGCGCTGAAGCGCAGGCCGCCCTCGTGGCGAAGGACCGCGGTCCGGATCGTGGTCATCGGGCGAGGCGGGTCATATCAGGACGGGCTCCGGCTCGGCAGGGTGGTCGGACAGGAACTGCTCGCGGTACAGGTTCGCATATAGGCCGTCCTGGGCGAGCAGCTCGGCGTGGGTGCCCCGCTCGACGATGCGGCCGTGGTCGTAGACCAGGATCCGATCCGCCCGCAGGATGGTCGACAGACGATGGGCGATGGCGATCGTGGTCCGACCCTCGACCAGCCGCTCGAGGCCGGCCTGGATGAGTCGCTCGCTGACCGTGTCGAGGGCCGAGGTCGCCTCGTCGAGGATCAGGATCTTGGGGTCTTTGAGCAGGACCCGGGCGATGGCGATGCGCTGCTTCTCACCGCCCGACAGCTTGTAGCCGCGCTCACCCACGACGGTGTCGTAGCCCTCCGGGAATTCGACGATCCGGTCATGGATGGCCGCGGCCCGGGCGGCGATCTCCAGCTCATCGTCGGTCGCATCTGGTTTGGCGTAGCGCAGGTTGTCCCGGATGGACGAGTGGAAGAGATACGTCTCCTGGGTCACGAACCCGATGACCTTGCCCAGCGACTCGAGACTGAGCGCCCGCAGGTCGTGTCCGTCGATCAGGATCGAGCCACCCTCGACCTCGTACAGGCGGGGGATGAGGTAGGTCGTGGTGGTCTTGCCCGAGCCGGACGGCCCGACCAGGGCGACCAGCTCGCCCGGCGCTGCCTCGAAGCTGATCCCGCGCAGGGCGAACCCGGTGGGTGTGGTCGCGGTCGCGCCATCCATCAACGGTTCGATCGGCTGGTCGATGGCGGGCCCGGCCCCGATCGCATCGAGCGCCGCACGCTGGGCGGCCCGCTCATCGGCGACCTCGATCGCCAGGGCCGCGGCATCGTTCACCGCGCCGGCCTCGAGCGCGGCGATGCCGGTCTCCTCGGTCTCGTCGGCCAGGTCGGCATCCTCGGCCGCGGTCCGCCCGTCCGCGCTCGCCGTGGCCAGCGCCACCGCCGCGCTGTCGTCGCCATCGGCAGTGATCGGCCGTGGGGGCGGTGCCGGATAGGCGAACGAAACGTCGCGCAGCTCGACCCGCCCGCGGACGGTCTTCGGATCGAGGACCAGCGCGTCGGGCGCGTCGACGATCCCGGGGACCAGGTCGAGGTACTCGAAGATCCGATCGAACAGGGCCAGTGAGCCCTGCAGTTCGACCTGCACGTTGAGCAACGCCCCGAGCGGGAAGAAGAGGCGGCTCTGGAGGGTGGTGAAGGCCACCACCGCGCCGGGGCTGGGTGCCGTCGGGTTGCCGCTTTCGGCCAGGGTGGCGGCCAGCCAGTAGACGAAGGCCGGGGTGATGCTGAAGATCGTGCCGATGATCATGAAGAACCAGCGGCCGACCATGGCCTGCCGGATCTGCAGCGCGGCCAGCTGTCGATTGAGGTCGCGGAAGCGGGTGATCGACGCCTGCTGCTGACCGAACGTCTTGGACAGCAGGATGCCGCTCACGCTGAGGGTCTCCTCGGTCGCCGCGGACAGGTCCGCCAGCGACTTCTGGGTCTCGGTCGAGACGGACCGGCGGACCTTGCCCACGCGGTAGGTCAGGTACAGGAAGAACGGGGTGACCCCCAGCGACAGAAGGGTCAGCTGCCAGCTGATCAGGAACATCGCGATGACCGTGCTGATCGCCACCGCGAAGTTGCTGGTCAGGTTGGCGGCGGTGTCGGTGACGACCGCCTGGACGCCGCCGACATCGTTGGCCAGCCGGCTCTGGATCTCGCCGGTCCGGGTCTCAGTGAAGAAGCGCAACGGCATCCGCTGGAGGTGGGCGTACAGGGCGTTGCGCAGGTCCTGCATGACGTTCTGGCCGACGACGTTGTTGAGATACGCCTGGCCGACGCCGATCAGACCGGTGAAGATCGGGATGACGATCATCAGGCCCACGAACAGCCCAAGGTTCTGGTAGTCGTGGCCGACCAGGACCTGGTCGAACAGGGCACCGAGCAGGAGCGGATTGATCAGGCCCAGCAGGCTCGTGGCCAGGATGGCGATGAGGACGATCGCGACCTGCGGCCGGTACGGTTTGAAGAAGGCCGCGATGCGGCGGACCGTCTGGCCGCGACGTTCCTTGGGGACGGGCTCGATCGGCATCTTGGAGCGGCTGAAGCCGCCGCCACGCGGGCCCATCAGGCGACCACGGAGGGCGGCGTTCGAGTGAATCCGGTCATCGCGGGGACGCTAGCACGAAGCCCGTCAGATGGCGCCGGCACGAGCCTCCGACGGCGCGAACGACTCGGCTCCAAGCTCTGCCTGGTCCTCCAGCCAGCGCTCGGCATCGATGGCTGCCCGGCAGCCGTCGCCGGCGGCGGTGACCGCCTGGCGGTAGCGATGGTCGTGGACGTCGCCGGCCACGAAGACGCCCTCGATCCGCGACGCCGTGTGGTCGTGGACCTTGAGATAGCCCTTCTCATCGACCTCGAGCCAGTCCCGGAAGACCTCGCTGTCGGGCTTGTGGCCGATGGCCACGAAGACGCCTTCGGCGGGCATCGTCCGCTCGGCGCCGGTCACCGTGTCGCGCAGGCGCAGCCCTTCGACATGGGCGTCGCCGATGATCTCCTCGACCGCGGTGTTGGTATGGATCTCGATCTTGGGGTTCTGGGCGGCCCGCTCGACCATGATCTTGCTGCCCCGGAACTCGTCCCGCCGGTGGAGCAGGTGGACCCGGGTCGCGAAGCGGGTCAGGAAGGTCGCCTCCTCCAGGGCCGTGTCGCCGCCGCCGACGACCGCGATCTCCTTGTCCCGGAAGAAGAAGCCGTCGCAGGTCGCGCAGGCGCTGACGCCGCGACCGCGCAGCCGGGTCTCGCTGTCGAGACCGAGCCAGATGGCGCTGGCACCGGTCGCCACGATGACCGACTCGGCCCGGTACTCGACGCCGCGCGCCCACAGCCGGAACGGTCGTTCGGAGAAGTCGACCCGCTCGACGTCGACATCCACGATGTGGGTCCCGAAGCGCTCGGCCTGCTCACGGAAGGCGGCCATCAGGTCGGGACCCTGGATACCGTCGGGGAAGCCGGGGTAGTTCTCGACGTCACTGGTGATCATCAACTGGCCCCCGGGCGCCGAGCCGGCCAGCACGATCGGAGCCAAGTCCGCCCGGGCGGCGTAGATCGCGGCGGTCAGGCCGGCCGGGCCGGACCCGACGATGACGACCCTGGCCGACGTCCGACCGTGGTCGGCTCCATTGAGGCTCGGTCCACCGGTGGCCGCCACGGCCGAGATCGGTTCCGCGCCGAAGGCGAGCGGGGTGACCGCTGCGGCGAGGGGGACGGCACCGGCGTCAGCGCTGAAGTCGATCGAGAACCCGCCGAACGGGTTCGAACCGAGGGCGGTGGTGTCGCTCTCGGGCGTCGTCGGGGTATCGCTGGTGTCGTCGGTCATAGCTGGTATCCTACCACGCCTGCGATACTCCCAGGGGGTATCGGTGTGGAGGGTCGCTCAGACCCGCTCGATGACCCCGTCGTCGGGTGGGTCGACGGACACCTTCTTGAGCTCGCCGATCCTGCGCCCGAGTCGTTCGCGGGCGCCAGCCAGCTCCGAGCCGGCGGTCCGGGACACGGTGATCCGCGGCCGGACCGGCTTGGCCATCTTGCCGAAGCGCTCCTCGAACTCCATCAGCCAGTCGCTTCGGAACCCATCGAGTCGCTCGTACAGTCCATCGTTGCCGGGTGGCCCGACGATGACGAACTCGTCACCGCCGTCGCGGATGGCCCGGCTGCCGGGGATCCGCCCGAGAGCCCGGCCGAACGCCCCGATGACGTCGTCACCGCGGGCCTGGCCATGCTCGGTGTTGAACGTGCCGAAGCCGGCCAGGTCGATGAACGCGATGTCCCACTCGGAGTTGGCCAGGCCGGGCATCTCGGCGACGCTCCGGACGAAGTCGGCGAACCAGGCGTAGGTCGGCAGCTGGGTCCGTCGGTCGAGGTCGAGCTTGAGCGCACCCGGCCAGCGGAACCGAGCGAGGGCCGGCCCGGTGGCCCGCTCGAGCCAGTCCACCACGGCCCCGGTCAGCCAGGGCACCTCCGGTCCGAGCGCGCGCCACCAACCCTCGGGCTCCTGGGCCCGGGCGAACCAGGCGATGGTCGGTCGCGGGTCGAAGGACGGATCGATCGATAGCATCAGGTCGGCCGCCATGAGGGTGGTCAGGACGTCCGAGGGCTGGCCCGGATCGCTCCAGCCGCCGTCCGCGTCGGTGCTGTCGGTCACGAAGGCGGCAAGCTCGGGCACCAGCGATGGGTAGATCCGGAGCTGCCACAGGACCGCCCCTAACCCGGCGCTCGCCGAGACGAGCTGCTCGCCGTCGAACGGGCCGGTCCCGATGACCGGGCCTCCGACCCGCCGGGCCAGGGTCGCGTAGCGATAGGCGATGGCGGTCGCCAGGTACCACAGGTCGTCGAGGGTGGCCGGCGCCTGGCCCAGCAGCCACAGGGCGAACAGATCGCGCCACGGATCGTCCGCTGCGACGTGGGTCGCGAAGTCGGCCTCGATGAGCGGCAGCAGGTGGGCTCGGATCGGCGCCGCGGCATCGCCCCGGGCATCGCCGCGCTGGACGAGCTCGGCCAGGAGCTCGAGGACCTGCACCTGGGCGATCGGCTCGACGAACCAGCGGGCGTAGCCGGCCGGGTCGATGGCGTGGCGGCGCCGGTCGCGTGGGCGCCAGTGGACGAGCTCGTCGGCGGACGGGGCGTAGATCGGCGAGCCCGGCCCGCCACCCGGCTCGAAGGCCCAGGGAAAGCCGCTCGAGCGGCCGGTCTGGACGGCTGCCCGGTCGTACGCGGCAAGCAGGCGGGTCACGTTGATCCGGGCGCCCCGGTCGCGGGCGAAGCGATAGGCCGAGGCGATGATCGGGTCGGTCAACTCCTTCTTGCCGATGTTTCCGCCGAGGGCCAGGAGCGCGTGCGTCCCGAGTCGGATGGCGTCCGGTCCCAGCTCGCCGGGTCGCCCCAGGCGGCGGGTGCGCGGCGGCCCGACGAGGTCCTCGGACGGCCCGACGGTGCGGATGCGCTCGGCCCGCGGCCCGGGGGTCTCGACGGGGAGAGCGGGCGCGGTCGGCCGGTACGGACCGGGATCGATCGGGCTCTCGACACCGTCCCACGCCGGATAGCGGACGAGACCGCGGATGGTCCGATCCTTGCGCCGCAGGACGGGCGGATCCCCCCAAGCCTTCACGGCGCGGAGCGTCCCACGCCGGCAGGACTACTCGATATGGTCCGAAAGTACCGATTCGTGAGGGTTACAGGGCCTGTACCTGCGGGATCACGTCGCGCCCGATGAGCTCGAGGCGGGACGGTTCGGCCAGCCGGCGGACGCTGACGATGACGTGCTGGGCCCCGGCGTCGGCCAGCTCACCGAGCCGCTCGACGATGCGGCCCGGGGCCTCGCCCTTGCCGCCCGGGTCGGTCTGCGGATCGATGTCCTGCATCGTGCTTCGCTCGATCTCGTCGTAGTCCCGGCCGAGCCGCTCGCAATGCTCGCGCAGGACGCGATACTTGTGGGCGATCCGGGGACCGTCGCCGAAGACGTTCGTCGCATCGCCGTACTGGGCGACCAGGCGCAGGGTCTTCTGCTCGCCGCCGCCGCCGATCATGATCGGCACCCGCGGCCGGGTCAGGCTCTGGGGCGAGTTGAGCAGGCGTCCCGCCTGGACATGGTGACCGGCCAGGGTCTCGCCGCTGCCGTGCTCGCCCTGCCACATGCCATGGGCCATCCGAAGGGTGTCCTCGAGCATCTCGAAGCGGTCGCCCAGGGGCGGGAAAGGGAAGCCCAGGGCCCGGCTTTCGCTCTCGTTCCAGGCCGCCCCGATGCCCAGCCAGGCCCGGCCACCGGACAGGACGTCGAGGGTGGTCGCTGCCTTGACCCACAGACCGGGCTGGCGGTAGTGGACGCCGCCGACCATCAGTCCCAGGCGGGCCCGGGTCGAATGGGCGGCCATGAACCCGAGGGTGGTCCAGCCCTCGAGCATCGGCTCGTCCTCTGGTCCGATCGAGCGGATCTGGAAGAAATGGTCCATGACCCAGATCGAGTCGAAGCCGACATCGTCGGCCGAGCGGACCAGCCGGGCCAGGGTCGAGCCGATGGCCGCCGGTCCCCCGGGCCAGTCGAAGGCGTTGATCTGGAGGCCGATCTTCATCGTTGCAGGGTAAACGAGATTTCAGCGAAACAGGTCCATCGAGCCCGGGATGAGCGCCTCCCGGACGGTCCCTTCGCCACGGGTCGGCTGGGCGCCGCGGACCAGCGCGACCGGCCGGCCGGCGCTCTTGCCCAGGGCCAGCTCGGCGGCCGAGGCGATCTCGTCGGCGACCGCCCGGACCGTCGAGCGCATCACCCGTCCGTCGGCATCGGGGCTGCCCCGGAGGTCCTCGAGCGGTGCGATCCCGGAGACCCCGATGGCCACGTCGACGATTCCCCAGCGCCACGGCCGGCCGAACGAGTCGGACACGATGACCGGGACGTCGACCCCCAGGCGCTCACGGATGGCCGCCCGGATCCGTCCGGCCGAGGCATCCGGATCGATCGGCAGGAGGGTCACGATCGAGCCGCTGGCCGGTCCCACGTTGCTGGCGTCGATGCCGCCGTTGGCGCACACGAAGCCGTGGGCCGTCTCGGTGATGATCACCCCGTTGTCCATCCGGACGACCCGGACGGCTTCACGAAGGACGACCTCGACCTGGCGAGCATCGCGGTCCCAGCGCTGGGCGAAGGTGACCGCCTCGGGTCGCGGCTCGATGGTGGTCAGGTCGACGATGGCGTTCTCGGCCTTGGACACGATCTTCTGGGTCACGACCAGGACGTCGTCCGGCCGGAGCGGTCCGACGGTCGGGTCGGCGTGGAGCCCGGCGACGTGGGCGGCCACGAGCGCCGGCAGGTCGTCGCCGGGGGCGATCTCGGGGATCCCGTCGAGGGCGAAGACCTCGAGTCGGGCGAGCGGGTCGGCCGCCACGTCGGGCCTCAGGAGACCCAGGCCGGATCGAGCAGGTGCAGCTCGTCGGCCAGGATGACGTCTTCGGGCAGGTCCAGGTCGAGGGCCAGCGGGCTGTCGAGTTCGACGCCTACGGCGCCGATCGCCTCGGCCTCGGCGAGGTGGGCCGCCCGGCTGCCGGGACCGAACCGGAAGGGGATCGCATCGGGCGGACTGACCAGCAGGACGTTGGTCCCCCGGCCGTGCCGATCGGCGACCAGGGCGACCAGGGCGCGCTCCGACCGGCGCCCCGCGGCAGCGCCGGCGATGACCGCCGCGATGGCGTCGACCGAAACGGCCGGCAGGTCCGCGGCCAGCACGATCAGGGCGGTCGCGCCGTCGGCGATGGCCCAACGGGCGGCGGTCCGGAGGCCCTCGTTGAGGCCGTCGTCGACCTGGCGCACGGGCGTCGCGCCGGCCACGCTCGCTGCCTTGAGCACCGTCGGATCGGGGCTGACCACGACGACCGACTCGATGGCCTCGACCCCGCCGGCGGCCCGGATCGTCCGGTCCAGCAGCCCAGCGACGAGGGCCTGGCGCTCCTCGGCGTCGAGCGGCTCGCCCAGGCGCGACTTGGCACTCTCGAGCGAGCGCAGCGGGACGATCGCGACGAGGCGGGACAGGTCGGCGCCGGGCGGACCGGTCATGCCTGGAGGCGCTCGCCGAAGGCCAGCACGTCGCCGGCCAGGCGGGCCCTCGCCGCGTCGTCGGACATCACCGTATCGACGACCAGGCTGGCGATCCCGAGCGACTCGATGGCGGGCGTGAGCCCCGCGTCGACCGTGTCGAGAACGAAGCCGTCGAGCAGGTCGGCATAGATCCGGGCCACCCCCAGGGCGCTCGACTCGTGACCGAGCGACAGGAGCATCCGGTCGGCCGGGCCCTTGAGGGCGAGTCCGCCGACGATCCCCGATACACCCACGACCGGGACCCCGCGGGCGCGGGTCGCTTCGATCGCAGCACGCATGCCCGGGACGGCCAGGATCGGGCCGATCGACACGATCGGGTTCGACGGCGCGAGGGCCACGATGCTGGCCGTTGCGAAGGCGTCGAGCACCTCGGCGGTCGGCCGCGACGCTTCGATCCCGATGAACCGGACCTCGTGGACGTCCGGTGCCTGGTGGCGGTGGACGAAGTACTCCTGGAATTCGAGCCAGCCGTCGTCGGTCAGGACCTGGGTCCGGACCGGTTCGTCGGCCATCGGCAGGATCCGGGCGGCGATCCCCAGCGAGCGCTGGAGCCCGAGCGCGACCTCGGTCGAGCGGGCGCCGGCGTGGAGGCGAGCGGTCCGCACGATGTGGGCGGCCAGGTCCCGATCGCCCAGCCGGAACCAGGTCTCCTCACCGTAGACCGCCAACTGGGCGGCCACGCCATAGGTCTCGCCACGGACGCCCCAGCCTTGCTCGCGGTCGTCCAGACCGGCCAGGTTGTAGAGGACCGTGTCGTGATCCGGGCAGACCAGCAGACCGTGCCGCTCGACGTCGTCGCCGGTGTTGACGACGACTGCGAGGTCCGCTCCGACGAGGGCCTGCATCCCGTGGGCCAGCTTGGCTCCGCCCACCCCGCCGGCCAGGACGACGACGGTCACCCGAAGGGTCCCGCGCCGACGAGCGCTTCGAAGGCCGTCCGGATCTCCCCGACCCGGGCCAGGGTCTCGGCGTCGTACGGGGCCGGCAGCCGGACGATCACGCTCGAGAAGCCGAGACGGTGGTACGGGACGAGCACTGCGGCGATCGCCTCGGGCGGGCCGAGCAGGGTCGGGATGGGCGTCGTCCCGGCGATAAGGTCGGCCGAGACGCCGTTGCCCGCCAGGAGCTCCCGGTAGGCCGCCTCGGCGTCCGCCCGGCGGTCGCGGATGACCATCGGGAAGCTGATCGTCCGCTCGATCGACGCCGGGTCGCGGCCGACGTCGGCGCAGTGGGTCTCGAGGACGGCCAGCTGCCCGCTGACCGTCTCGATCGTGCCGCTCGAGTTCCAGGCGTCGGCGTAGCGAGCGACGGTCCGCAGGGTCTTCTTCGGTCCGGAGCCGCCGACCAGGATGGGTAGGCGGGGCTGGATGGGGCGAGGCAGCAGCTCGGCCTGGTGCATCGGGTAGACCGGTCCGGCGTGGTCGACCAGCTCGCCATCGAGCAGGCGCCTGATGAGGCCGACGGCCTCGTCGAGTCGATCGAGACGTTCCCCGAAGCCCGACCCGAAGTCGATCCCGAGGGCGTCGTGCTCGCGTTCGAACCAGGCCCCGCCGATGCCCAGGACCGCCCGACCGTCGCTGATGTGGTCGAGGGTGGTGACCAGCTTGGCGGTCAGACCTGGGTTGCGGAAGGTATTGGCCCCGACCATCAGGCCCAGCCGGATCCGGCTGGTCAGAGCGGCCCACGCGGCGAGCGTCGTCCAACCCTCGAAGATCGATTGGCGCCAGGGGCCCTGGATGGCCATCAGGTGGTCCCACGTCCAGAGCGAGTCCCAGCCGGCCGCTTCGGCCTCGAGGGCGGCATCGCGGAAGCGTGGCCAGTCGCTGGCCTGGGACCATAGCTGTGCCCCGAAGGCGATCGTCACGGGTCCTCCTCCCTCTTGCCTTTCGATGGTACGAGAGGCGGCCCGCGGACGCCCGACCGGCGGGTGGTCGGCAACGGCAACGAACTGTTTGCGCATCGTTGATCTGGGACCTTGACGGGGCGTAGGTGAGGGCTGGCACAATGCACCCGACGAACGCGCCCGGTCGGTTGCCGGGCCCCGTCGCCTGCCGCGAGCACGCGCCAAGGGTCCATGGAGGAGACGTCAAACGACGTCGACCCGCATGCAGGCAGTCATCGATCCGAGCCTGTGGTTCATTCCCCAGGCATGTTTAGTGGGAGACAAACGAGTTGCTGAACAAGCACGCACTTCAGTTGGGGGTCCTCGGGACCTCGGCCATCCTCCTCTTGGCGGCCTGTTCGTCGGCGGGCAGCAGCCCGGCGGCATCGGCCGGCGCGAGCGGCGGTTCGGCGTCGATGGACGCGCTCATCGCGGCCGCCAAGGCGGAAGGCAACCTGACCACCATCGCCCTGCCCCATAGCTGGTGCAACTACGGCGAGATGCTGACCAACTTCAGCACCAAGTACGGGATCAAGATCAACGAGCTCAACCCCGATGGCAGCTCCGGCCAGGAAGTCGACGCGATCAAGGCCAACAAGGACAGCAAGGGCCCCCAGGCTCCGGACGTGATCGACGTCGGGCTGGCCTTCGGCCCGCAGGCCAAGGCCGATGGGCTGATCACCCCGTACAAGGTCGCCAAGTGGGATGAGATCCCGGCTTCGGCCAAGGATGCCGATGGCGCCTGGTACGGCGACTACTACGGCGTCCTCGCCTTCGAGACCAACACCAGCGGTGGGGTCGTCCCGCCGAAGGATTGGAGCGATCTGCTCAAGCCCGAATACAAGGGCAAGGTCGCCCTGTCCGGGAACCCGGTCAAGTCGAACCAGGCCATCTCCGGCGTGTGGGCTTCGGCCCTGGCCAACGGCGGCTCGCTCGACAACGCCGCCCCCGGTCTCGACTTCTTCAAGAAGCTCAACGACGCCAAGAACTTCGTCCCGGTCATCGCCGGCAAGCCGACGGTCACCTCGGGTGAGACGCCGGTCCGGATCACCTGGACCTACAACGCCCTCGCCGACAAGGACGCCCTCAAGGGGAACCCGCCGATCGAGGTCACCGTGCCGGCGACCGGTCGCTTCGGTGGGATGTACGCGCAGGCCATCAGCGCCTACGCCCCGCACCCCAACGCAGCCAAGCTGTGGATGGAATACCTGTACTCCGATGAGGGTCAGAACACCTGGCTGAAGGGGTACTGCAACCCGATCCGCTACGAAGCGATGGTCAAGGCGGGCACTGTGCCGGCCGACCTCGCGGCGAAGCTGCCGGACACCAAGGGCACCGTCCTGCCGACGCTCGACCAGATCACGGCGGCGACCAAGGTCGTCTCCGAGGGTTGGCCGAAGGTCGTCGGGGTGGTCGTCCCAGACGCGAAGTAGGTAGAGCCGATCGAAGCGATCGGTTGAGTCGGTAACGGTCGATGAGCGGGGTCGCTCTGCCGACCAGCGCCCGGGGTGTGCCATCGGCGCGCCCCGGGCGTCGCCGTCTCAGCTGGACCTGGCTGGGCCTGGTCCCGTTCACCCTCTTCGCGGCTGCCTTCCTGCTGATCCCGACGGCCTACCTGGTGGTCGGCAGCTTCAGCAACCAGTCAGGCGGCTTCACCCTCCAGAACTACGCCGACCTGAGCCAGCCGCTGGCCATCAACGCCTACGCGACGAGTATCGAGATCAGCCTGGTCACGGCCGTCGCCGGCTGCGTCCTCGGCTTCCTGATGGCCTATGCGGTCATCTCGGGTGGGCTGCCCCGGATCTTCGCGGCGGGCCTGATGACCTTCTCGGGCGTGGCCTCGAACTTCGCCGGGATCCCCCTCGCCCTGGCCTTCATCTTCACCTTCGGCCACGCCGGCCTGATGACGCTCATCCTCAAGAACGTGTTCGGGCTGGACATCTACGACGCCGGCTTCACCCTGTACCAGAAGCTGGGTCTCGAGATCGTCTACTTCTACTTCCAGTTCCCGCTGATGATCCTGATCATCGCGCCGGCCATCCAGGGTCTTCGGCGCGATTGGCGTGAGGCGTCCGAGAACATGGGCGCCAGCACCGCCCAGTACTGGCGCTACATCGGCGTGCCGATCCTGATGCCGTCCCTGCTCGGGGCGACGATCCTGTTGTTCGGCAATGCCTTCGGGGCGCAGGCGACGGCCTACCAGCTGACCGGCGGCACGATCAACATCGTGACCCTGCTTATCGGTGATCAGCTCACCGGTGACGTCCTCCACAACGTGGGAGCGGGTTACGCCCTGGCCATGGGCATGGTGGCGATCATGGGCGTGACCCTGGTGGCCTTCCTGTTCCTCCAGCGGCGCTCCGAGCGCTGGCAGCGATGAACCGCCGAACCCGCAGCCTGTGGTGGATCGTGTTCATCGCCGGGGGGGTCTACTTCGCCCTGCCCCTGATCGGCACGCTGGTGTTCTCGCTCCGGGCGGCACCCCCGTGGTCCTCGTTCACCGGCGTCCTGGTCAACCCGCAATTCCTGACCAGCATGAGCTACTCGTTCGTGGTCGGGATCATCACCATCATCCTGAGCACGGCCCTGCTGGTGCCGACCGCGTACTGGGTCCGCTTGCGCTTGCCCAGGGCCCGGCCGTTCGTCGAGTTCGTCACCCTGCTGCCGTTCGTCGTGCCGCCGATCGTGCTTGTCTTCGGGCTGATCAGCACGTACTCCGGACCGCCCATCCCGCTGACCGACTCGGACATGGGCAGCAACGTCCTGATGGTCGGGGCCTACGTGGTGCTGTCGTTCCCGTACATGTATCGGGCCGTCGATACCGGGCTGCGCTCGATCGACATCAAGAGCCTGACCGAGGCATCGCAGAGCCTTGGGGCCGGCTGGGGCCGGATCCTGCTCCAGGTCATCCTGCCCAACCTGCGGGTGGCCATCCTGAGCGGCGCCTTCCTGACCCTGGCCATCGTGATCGGTGAGTTCACCATCGCCAACTTCCTGGCCCGCAATACCTTCGCCCCATTCCTGTCGCTGCTCGGCGATGAGGACCCCTACCAGCAGGCGGCCCTGTCGTTGGTCAGCTTCGGGCTGACCTGGATCGCGATGGGCCTGATCTCGCTCCTGGGCCGCGGCTCGCGCTCGAAGATCACCGTCGCGGGCGCTCGCTAAGAGAACGAGGAGAGTCATGGCGTTCCTGGAATTGACGGGCATCCAGAAGACGTTCGGAGACGTCAAGGCGGTCATCGATTTCAACCTGGCCGCCGAGCGCGGCGAGTTCATCTCGTTCCTCGGTCCGTCCGGCTGCGGCAAGACGACGACCCTGCGGATGATCGCCGGGTTCGAGAAGCCGACCGCCGGGACGATCACGGTCGGCGGTGACGACATCACGATGCGGGCGCCGAACAAGCGCAACGTCGGGATGGTCTTCCAGTCCTACGCCCTGTTCCCGAACATGACCGTGGCCGACAACGTTGGCTTCGGGCTCAAGGTCCGCAAGCGTCCCAAGGCCGAGATCCAGAAGCGGGTGACCGAGCTGCTCGGGCTGATCCACCTGCCCGACAAGGCTGACCGCTACCCACACCAGCTGTCGGGTGGCCAGCAGCAGCGGGTCGCCCTGGCCCGGGCCCTGGCCATCGAGCCCCAGGTCCTCCTCCTGGACGAGCCGCTGTCGGCCCTTGACGCCAAGATCCGGGTCGTCCTCCGCCACGAGATCCGGGCCATCCAGCGCGAGCTGGGGATCACAACGGTTTATGTGACCCACGACCAGGAGGAGGCGCTCTCGCTGTCCGACCGGGTGGTGGTCATGAGCGAGGGCCGGGTCGAGCAGATCGGGACGCCCTTCGAGATCTACAACTTCCCAGCGACCGCCTTCGTGGCCTCGTTCGTGGGCACCCTCAATGTCCTGCCCTCGGTCGTCGTCGATGCTGCCAGCGGCCGATTGACCGTCGAGGGTCAGCCCATCCGGGCGACCGGGTCGGTGGCCGGTCGGGCGGATGGCTCGGCGGTCTCTGTCGCGCTCCGACCGGAGATGGTCAGCCTGGGGCTGGGTGCCGAAGGTTCGAACCATCTGACCGGAGTCGTCGAGGACATCGGCTTCCTGGGTTCGATCGTGCGCATCCGGGTGCGCCTGGGCGGGTCGGCCAGCACGGTCGCCCTGGATACGTTCAACGACCCGAACCTGACCCTGCCCACGCTTGGCAGCACGGCGACCGTTGCGTTCACGCCTGAGGCCTGTCTCATCCTCGAGGGGCCGATGGGCAGCACCGACGACGAGATCATCGCCGGGGAATGACCGAGGGCCTGCGTCTCGCCGGGGTCGACCTGGTCATCTTCGACAAAGACGGCACGCTGATCGATTTCGACCGGATGTGGAGCGGCTGGTCGGCTGGGCTGGTCCACAAGATCGCGGCGGCGACCGATCCCGCGCTGGTCGGCCCGCTGTCCCGTGCCCTTGGGCTGGACGCGTCCGACCGGATCGTGCCGGGCAGCCCGCTGGCGGCGACCTCGATGGGCCATCTCCGGGCCCTGGCCGTGGAATGCCTGCTGGCTGCCGGCTTGTCGCCAGAAGCGGCCGAGACGGCCGTGGCGGTGAGCTGGGATCCGCCCGACCCGGTGGCCCTGGCCCATCCGCTGACGGACCTCCGGGTGCTTTTCCGAGGGTTGCGAGCGCGCGGGATGCGCGTCGCCCTGGCCACGGCCGACGATCGGGCGCCGACCGAGGCGACCCTCGCCGGGCTGGGCGTCGCCGACCTGGTCGACGCCATCACCTGCGCCGACGACGGGCTGCCGGTCAAGCCGGCGCCGGAAGGGATCCTCCATCTGTGTCGTGCCCTCGGCGTCGACCCATCGCGGGCGGCGATGATCGGCGACTCGGTGTCGGACGTGGCCATGGGTCGAGCCGCCGGGGTCGGCCTGGTCATCGGGGTGCTGTCCGGCACGGGCACGGCCGCCGAGCTGACGCCCTACGCCGATACGATCCTCGGATCGATCGCCGACCTGGCGGTCAGCTGAGGCGTTCGCCGGCGCGGATCGGCAGGTCGAGGCGGTTCTCGGGTGGGGCCAGCGGACAGGCCCACTTGGGGTCGAAGGCGCATGACGGCTGATAGGCGAAGTTGAAGTCGAGGATGAGGGTGCCACGTTCCGGGTCGCCGCCCAGGTCGGCACTCTTGGCCGCGTCGATGGCATAGCGTCCGGCGCCGTAGGTCTCGGTCCCGTTGGTCGCGTCGCGGAAGGCCACGAACAGGCCGCCGGCATAGCCCTCCATCCAGAACACCGACAGGCGCCGGTCACCGGCAGGGAAGGGCAGGGTCACCGCGCCGATGCGTTGGAAAGCGAGCGTGTCGGCGCCGCTGTTGGGCAGGGCGATCGACAGTGGGGCCGACCCGCCGAAGCCAGCTCCGAACCCGCCAAGACCTCCGGAGCCTGCACCGGACCCGCCGCTCGCGATCGACGAGGCAGTCTCGGTCCCGTCGGCCACTGCCGCGACCCCCGCCTCGAGGACGACCTCGAAGCGCATCTCCGGATCGTAGGGCCAGTGGCGCGCCCGGAAGGTCGGCCGATCGGCCGCCAGGACGGGCGACTGCGGGTGCGTCTTGAACAGCCGTTCGCGCACCTCCACCCAGTGCTTCCAGGCGATCTCCGGGCTCTCCTCGGCGAAGGCGCGGACGTCGGCATACAGCTCGGCGATCCGTCGTCGCCAGTCGGCCAGCTGGAGTTCCGTCCCGGGGTCGGCGGTCATGCGCCGAGTATCCGCCTCATCGCCGCCGGCCGTCTACGATGGGCGCCGAACGAGACGCGCCACCGTCGTGGCAGCAGGAGGAGACGGCGTGACCGGACGGGCGGAGATCGGGGTGTTCGGGGGATCGGGCTTCTACTCGCTCCTCGAGGACGTGCGCGAGGTCAAGGTCGACACGCCCTACGGACCGCCATCGGACAGCTTCTTCCTGGCCGAGGTCGCCGGTCGCAGCGTCGCCTTCCTGCCGCGCCACGGCCGACGGCACACGATCCCGCCGCACAAGGTCAACTTCCGGGCCAACGTCTGGGCGATGAAGGCGCTCGGGGTCAAGGCGGTCATCAGCCCGTGCGCCGCGGGCAGCCTCAAGCTCGCCGTGGCGCCGGGTGACTTCGTGGTCTGCGACCAGTTCGTCGATCGCACCAACGGCCGGGCCGACACGTTCTACGACGGACCGATCGTCAGCCACGTCAGCGCGGCCGACATCTACGACCCGGAGCTTCGCCGGATCGCGGTCGAGGTCATCCGCGAGCACGACATCCCGGTCCATGACGGGGGAACGGTGGTGGTCATCCAGGGCCCGCGCTTCTCGACCAAGAGCGAATCGAAGTGGTTCGGCGACGCCGGCTGGGAGGTCATCAACATGACCCAGTACCCGGAGGCGTATCTGGTCCGCGAGCTGGGCATGGCCGTCGTCAATATCAGCCTGATCACCGACTACGACGCCGGCGTCCACGAGGGCACCGAGGCGGTCAACGCGATGAGCGTGCTCGAGGTCTTCGAGCTCAACGCGGCGCGCATCCAGAAGGTGGTCCTCGAGATGATCCGACGCTTCCCGGCCGATCTCGACGCCCTGGGCGCGGCCGACATGCTCAAGTTCACCCGGGGCGACGGCCACACCATCTCGGCCGAGGACATCCGGTTGTTCGAGACGGGGCTCTAAGCGGGTGGCCGACGGCCTGCCGATCGGGGTCACCATCCGCTCGATCCGGGCGACCCCGGCCTGGTGGCTCGAGAGCGCCCGACGGCTCGACGCCGCGGGCTATGCCGGGATCTGGTCGTGGGACCACTTCATCGGCAAGGGTGACCGGACCGTGCCCGTGGTCGAGGGCTGGACCATCCTGACCGCGACGGCCGCGACGACGAAACAGGCCACCGTGGGCACCTTCGTGGTCAACGTCATGAACCGCCACCCGGCCGTGCTGGCCCGGATGGCGACCACCCTCCAGGATCTGAGCGAGGGTCGGTTCGTGCTGGGCATCGGCATCGGTGGTCATCCCGCCGAGCACCAGGCGCTGGGGATCCCGTTCCCCGAGGCCGCCGAACGGGTCGCCCGCCTGGAGGAGGCGATCGCGGTCATCCGGGCGATCTGGACCGGCGGCCCGGTCAGCCGACCATCGCCCTTCTATCCTCTCGACGACGCGGTCGTGATGGTCGGGTCCAGCCCGCCGCCGCCGATCATCGTCGGTGGCGAGACCATCGGCGGGGCCCGCCTGGCGGGCCGCCTCGGGGATGGCTGGACGGCCTTCGGCGAGACGTTCGAGGCCCATCTGCCGGCCTATCTCGAGGCGCTCGAGGCGTCTGGGCGGCCGCGCGCCGGGCAACGCCTCGAGGTCGCCTTCCAGGGCTCCGATTGGCTGGGGCCGGACAGCAGCGTGGCCGGCAGCCCCTGGCTCGAGGCGCCACGCGAGGCCTGGGCACGCTGGCAGGAGGCCGGGGCGGACGGCGCGATCCTGCTGGCCCGGACGACCGCCGACGTGGACGCCCTGGTCGCCGCGACCGACCGCTGGTAGGCCTTCGGCCGGTCCGTGGCACCATGGACCGGTGACACCCTCCACGCCCAACCCCGAGCTGACCCAGACCTGCGTCCGCTGCGGCGCGATCGTCCCCCTGGGCACCTCGATGTGCGAGAACTGCAATCCGCTCGGGCTCAAGCAGCCGGCACCGTCGCAGGCCCACGGCACGGTCTTCCTGGCCATCATCGGGGCGGTCATCTTCCTGGCCGTCCTGGGCCGGGTCGCTATCGCCGGGATCGGACCGTTCAAGGGGGCCATCGGCAACGTCGTCGCCGCGCCGCCCGGCCTGGCCGTGACCCTGACCGTGACCAACCTGGGCACCACCTCGGGCTCGTCGACCTGTCGCGTCTTCGACCCGGACGTCCCCGGGATCGGGCCCGAAATCGGCGTTCATCACCAGCCCGCGCATCGCGGCCGGCGAGACCATCTCGTTCTCGAAGCAGGTGGCCGTCCTCGGTTCGGTCGTCCGGCCGCTCGCGGTGGAGTGCACCGGCCCGTGACCGATGGCCGATTCGGACCGGAGCTGGGTCTCGCCCGCGACCTGGCCGATCGCGCCGGGACGCTCCTGGTCGAGCGCTTCGGACGGGTCGAGAGCATCCGCCACAAAAGCCCCAAAGACGTGGTGACCGAGGTCGACCACCTCAGCGAGGAGTTGATCCTGGCCGCCATCCGCGAAGGCTTCCCGGACGACGCCATCCTGGCCGAGGAGTCGGGCGGGAGTCCCGGCCGGGACGAGCGGAACGGGCGGGTCTGGGTGATCGATCCGCTCGACGGGACGATCAACTACGCCAACGGCATCCCGCTCTTCTGCGTCTCGATCGCCCTGGTGGTCGACGGCCGATCCACGGTGGGGGTCGTCCGCGACCCGATCCGGGGCGAGACCTTCGCGGCCAGCGCCGACGGCCCCGCGACCCTCGATGGACGGGCCATCCAGGCCAGCGTCAAACCGCTCCTGTCCGACTATGTCCTGTCGCTGGCGCTCGACGGCAGCGCCACCTCGGAGCGGCTACGGGCGATCCACGCCGCCGTCCGGGTCACCCGCCGGCTCGGCTCGGCGGCGCTGGCCCTGTCGTATGCCGGCTGCGGCCGGTTCGACGCTTACGCCCAGACCGACGGCCTCAACGCCTGGGATGTCGCCGCGGCCGGGCTTATCGCCGAACGGGCCGGGGCGACGGTGACCCGGATCGACCGTGACGGTCCGTGGCTCGATCTGGACGGCCGAGCGGGCTCATTCGGGGTCGTCGCCGCACCGCCGGCCCACCACGCCGAGCTGCTGGATCTGGTCCGCCAGCCCGTCTGATCCCGGTCGGGGCGTCGCGCTCAGTCGTCCCGCCAGCGATGCGGCCGCGAACGCAGACGGGCCAGCCCGATCTCGTCGCAGAACGCCAACCAGCGCTCCCGTGGGGCGCCGCGCCAGCGCAACTCCTCCAGCTTCGTCTGGGGGACGGCGGCGTCGGTCCGCAGCCGGGCCAGCGTGCGGTACAGCATCGCCTCGTCGCGCCGATCGGCCAGGGTCGCGGCCAGGTTGACCGCACCGCGGACCGGCACATCCCAGTCGGAGGCGCGCGCTGGGATCGCGTCGAGCGAGCCATAGCGCAGGAGGACCGCCGCCGCAGACTTCGAGCCCCAGCCGGGCAAGCCCGGGTAGCCGTCGGCGGCGTCACCGACCAGGGCCAGCAGGTCGGGGATGGAGGCCGGGTGGACGCCCCACTTGGCGACGACCCCGTCCTCGTCATAGGTCAAGCGTCGGCGTCGATCGACCAGCACGACCCGCTCGCCGCGGACACACTGGGCGAGGTCCTTGTCCGGCGAGCAGATGAGGATGGTCTCGAGGGCCGGGTCGTCGACCCAGCGGGCGACGGCCGTGGCGATCGCATCGTCGGCTTCGTGGGCGACCATCGGCCACAGGCTGATCCCGAGCGCCTCGATGGCCGCCTCGGCGATCGGGAACTGGGCGAGCAGACGGGGATCGACGCCCGCCCCGGTCTTGTAGCCGGCATACAGGTCGTTGCGGAACGATTCGATGACCCGGTCGGTGGCGGCGGCCAAGTGGGTGGCGCCTTCGTCGCGCAGGATCGAGAGCAGGTTCTCGACCAGGCCCCAGGTCGCGGTCAGGTCTCGCCCATCGGACGAAAGGACGGCCGGCCGCGGCGCGAAGTACGCCCGGAACAGCTCGTAGGTCGCGTCGACCAGGTGGAGGCGCACGGCAGGCGGAGCGCTGCGCGGCTCGACGGTGGGCTCGACGACGGGGCTCGCCGATCAGCCGGCGGGACGGGTCCCGTGGCCGTTCGATCCGGCCGCGACCGGGTCCAGGGCGTGGGTCTCCGCGGCGTCGATGCTCGGGGCGATCGCGTCGCGGTCGGCTTCGACGAGGGCCTTGAGCCGTTCCAGGTCGGCCTGGAAGACCCGTTGCAAGATCGGGCCCTGGACCAGCCCACCGAGGTTGGGCAGGATCGGCGGGATGAGCGTCTCGGCCCATTCGATCCGGGTCCGACGACCGCCGTCGAGGGTGTCCAGGGTGAGCAGGCCGTTGCCGCTAAAGCGGCCGTCGTGGCGGATGGCGAAGCGGTGGGGGGCGCTGAACTCGACCACCTCGACCGGGTCGCTGACGTGGATCCCGAGGATGCGCACGTCGGCCTCGCCGCGGGTCCCGACCCCGACCGGTCCGTCGGTGGTCAGCCGGACCCGCTTCATCTCGGTCATCCAGTCTGGTTGCGTCTCGATGTCGGCAAGACGCGCCCAGACGACGGCGATCGGTGCGTCGATCTCGATCCGGGTCCGGACCGGGACGCGGATCGGCCGACCGTCTTCATCGACCGACAGTCCACCCAGCCAGCGGTCGAGGACGAAGGCCCCGGCCAGACTACCAAGGGCTGCCACGAGCATCCGTCTGATCATCGGTTCCCCTCCTCGAGGATGTCCACGCCGGCGGCGGCCATCTCGGCGATCGCCCGGTCGCCGTCACCGGGGGCCAGGTCGACCGCACGGATGCCGCCGGCAAGGACGGCTGTCGGGTGTCCCAGGTGGACGGCGTCGAGCGCCGTCGCCTTGATGCAATAGTCGGTGGCCAGGCCGCCGACCACGACCCGCCGTGCGCCCTGGTCCCGAAGGAGGTCTTCGAGGCCGGTCGAAGCCTCCGAGCCGGTCGTCGGATGGCGGGTCGTGAAGCCAGAATACCCGTCCTCGCCGGAGATGCCCTTGCGTATGACCGGTCCGTCGACCACCAGTGTCGGATGAAGCTCCGCGCCCCATGACCCGGCGACGCAGTGGACCGGCCAGATCCCGCCGTCCTTGGCGAAATGGGGCGTCGTTTCTGGGTGCCAGTCCTGGGTATAGACGACCAGTGCCCCGGCGGCTCGCGCCCGGGCGATCTCCCGGTTGAGGAACGGGATCACCTCGGCGCCACCGGCGACACTCAATCCACCGCCCGGATCGGCGAAGTCGTTCTGGACATCGACCAGGATGAGCGCGCTCGCCCGGTCATAGCGCGCGCGGTCGTCCATCGGCGGAGGCTACCGCACCTCGCGAGACCCCGCCAGCGGCCGCGGCGCGCAGGACCCCGTCGAGGAGGTCGCCGCTGCGCGCCCACGTGAAGTGGCGCTCGACGAATGCCCGGCCGGCACCCGGCGGCTCCTGTTCGATCTCAGCCATCCGGAGACGCTCGACGATGGCCGCCGCGAAGCGGGCCGGGTCGGACGCAGGCGCGACCGTCACGGGTGGCCGGATGCCATCGGTCGTGACCAGGCCACCGGCTCCGTTCGGACTGGCAACGGTCGGGACGTCCATCGCCAGGGCTTCCAGGACCTTGTTCTGGATGCCGGCCCCGAACCGGAGTGGCGCCGCGAACACCGACGCAGCCTCGAGATAGGGCCGGATATCCGGGACCGACCCCGTGACATCGACCCCCTCCACCCGACCGGCCCGGACGAGCTTGTCGATCGGGTCCCGCCCGACGATCGAAAGATGGGCATCCGGCATCGACGTCCTGACGAGGGGCAGGATGTCGCGGATCAGGACCATCGCTGCGTCGCTGTTGGGCGGGTAGTCCATCGCGCCGGTGAACACGATCTCGCGCTGTCCAAGGATCGACCCGCTGGGACGCTGCCAGTATTCGAGATCCACTCCGTTGGGCAGGATGGTCGCGCGCTCGCGCTCGTCTGGACCCATCAACGCGTCGCGGTCACGGGCGCTCGCGAAGAGGAGGTGCGAGCCGCGTCGGAGGAGGGCCCGCTCGATCCGACGGACCTCGACATACTCGGCCAGCAAGAGCGGGAAGCGGGAGATCCCGGCGAACCGGAGGTTGCCCCAGATCCGGCTGGAGGTCGCGTCGCACACGTCGGCCACGACCGGCAGGCCGGTCGCAGCCTGGAGCGCAGGGTAGGTCCGCTTGCCGCTGAACAGGACGACGTCGTGGGGGACCTCGGCGAGCAGGGCGGCGACTTCGTCGCGGAGCTGCCGAGCGGCGCTCTCGCCGACCGAGATCGAACCGAGCCGACGTTCTGCACGTCGGCGCAGGGACCGGCTGCGCCGATGGGATGCCACGGTGACGATCCGTTCCGTGAACGGTTCCAGGGCGGCCCGATCGTCTGGCGAGAAGCCGGCCGGGACGATCGCCAGCAGGCTGATCCGGTGGCCGCGGGCACTGAGTTCGCGGATCATGTGGTAGTGGCGGAGGTAGCCACTGGTCAGCGGCCACGGAAAACCGTTGACCAGGTACAGGATCCGCAGGCCGTCCGGCTGGCTGCTCATCGCGTGCTCGAGCAGTCGACGATCGCCTGCCAGATGGCGTGGTAGCGATGCTCACGCAACCCTTGAACGGTCTGCGCCGTGCCCAGGTCGGCGAGGCCCGACATCCCTGCCAGCCGGCTGGGCAATCGGGCCAGGACACGGACCCAGGTCAGAACGAGGAGCGGCCGGATGAGGCCCCGTTCGATGCCGGAGCGGTCGGCGTACATCTCAGCAGCGCGGGTCGCCCAGGGATCGCTCCCGAAGAACGCCTCGCTGATCCGTCGGGCGTGCTCGTCCGAGGTGGTCGCGCGGCCCTTGCCAGTGGCCACGGCCGCGTAGCTCAGGAAGAAGAGCAGGTCGGTCAGCGGATAACCGATGGGCTCGCCGAGCTCCCAGTCGATCGCCCCGATACCGCCGCTCTCGAGGCGGAGAAGGTTGGGGTGACTCAGGTCGCCGTGCTCGATCGCGATCGGCAGCAGGGCCGATCCGAGGGGCCTGAGCAGCTCTCGGGCGATCACCAGACGGGCAAGATCGTCCGGGTCGTCGGCCAGGCCGGCCTTGAGTCCATCGAGCGCGGGAAGGACCAGGCGATCCCATCGGTCGTCGGATCCGGTCGTCGGGCCGTTCCGCTCCAGGCGCCTCGTCCAGGTCGCCACGTCGGCGATCGCTCGCGCCCGGTCTCGGCGGACCTCCTCAGGGTCGAGCGGAGTGCCAGTGAGGGCACCCTCGAGGATGGCTGCATGTCCACCGATCGGGTCGTGTGAGATCAGACGAGGGACACCATCGGTTCCGCCCGGACCGGGCACGGCGAGCAGCTCGAGGCAGGCCGCCTCGGCATCCAGGGTCCCCTGCCGGCCTTCCAGTCGATGGATCTTGGCAACGAGGGTGGGCACCCTGCCGTGCGGCGGGACGACCAGACCGACGACGTGGGCCGAGGCCTGGAACCTGGGGGTGACCAGCAGGCTGTCGGTGCCACCGAGCCCGAGTCCCTCGAGCCCGAAACGAACCCGGTTCGCGTCGAGGTAGGCATCGATGAGCGGCGCACCACGTGGCCTGCCCTCGACGACGTCGAGGGCAGGCCGGCGCCCGACCACGGTGGTCGCCCTGAACAGGGCCGGGGCGAGCCCGAAGCGGAGGGCCAGTGCGACCGCTCGCGCCTTCAATCTCGCCGCACGGCTGCTCCGGCGCCGGGCCAGGCTGAGACGGATCAGGGCGGGCCGATCGAGGGGGACGATCTCGAGACCGGTCGGATGATCCGGCCAGACCCACCACCCGTGGACATCGACGAACCCGGCGTGACGCAGGCGGCCCGCGACGTCCCCGGCGGAGCCGGCAGCAAGCTGCCCGGAGCGGCCGGCCCGGGCCCGGCCGACGAGCTCGATCACGATCGAACCGCCGGGCGCCACGCGCTCGATGGCGGCCTTGAGGACGGTCGCGCTCGGAGCGTGGACCACGACCAGTTCGGTCCGCTCGTCGGCTGAGGTCACGACTTCTTGGGCGAACGCTGCGATGGCGCGGACCAGCCCGGGATCCGGCCGACCGGCGATCGCGACCCGACCGAGCCGCGGATCGGCCAGCAGGAAGCGCCAGTCGAGCCGGCGGGCCAGGTCGAGTCGGTCGCTCGGGCTGACGGTCACCTGGCGCTCAGTCCCCGAACAGCCAATGGGCGAAGGGCAGGCGGCCGAGCTCTGGGAATGTCTCCGACAGTCGCAGCGATCCGCGGTTCAGGCGGAAGACCCCGATGCTGGCCACCCCGGCGAGGGCGGTCTGGACCAGGAAGGGCGGCTTCAAGGCAGCATTCAGGATCGCGAGGCCGATGGCGACGACGGCGATGATCGCGTAGACCCGGATGTGGGCAGGGTCGAAGATGCTGATCCCCGTCCCGAAACGCAGGCCGGCCTGCTTGAGCAGGTTGTGGATGACCAGGGTGAGGGTCGTCCCGATCGCCGCGCCGAGGGCACCGTATTGCGGGATCAGGAACAGGTTCAGGGCGACGTTCGCGACCACCGCCAGGAGATTGACCGCGATGACGAACTTGACCACGCCGAAGATGCGCAGGGTCAGGCCGTTGAACCCGAGAGCGGTATTGAAGTAGTAGCCGAACGACAGCAGGGCAAGGTAGATGGCCGAGTCCGCATAGCGGGCGCCGTACAGGGTATGGGTCAGTGAGCCGGCCATGCTGAAGGTGACCGCGAAGAGTGGGAATGAGATGACCGCCATCCAGATCGCCGTTCGCCAGTACAGGTCGCGGACGCCCGAGGTGTCGCGTCGGGCGTACATCCGGGCAGCGACCGGGGTGAAGAGCAGGGCGAAGCTCTGCATGACCAGCTGGTTCAGGCCGGCCGCGGGCTGGATCACCCGCCAGGCGGCGACGGAGTCGAGGCCCTTGAAGTGCTCCAGCAGGATGGCGTCAGTCGAGTTCATGAAGATGTAGACCAGGTCGGTCGTGACCAGCGGGATGGTGAAGACCAGGATCTCCCGCGCCGGGATCCGCATCTTCGCCTTGCGCAGGCGGCCGAGTGTGCCGCGTCGACCGAGGACCTGCCACAGGATCACGATGTAGAGGGCGACGCCCAGGGCCCCGGCGGCTACATAGCCAACGGCGAGGAAGAGGACGCCGGAATCCCCGACGATCAGGAAGACGACGACCAAGAGGCGCAGGCCGGGTGCCAGGATGTACTTCCGGAAGAAGATCGAGCGCGGACTGGCGAATACGGTCAGCAACCCGGTCAGGAGCTGGTCATACGCCTGGATCGGAGCGAGGAGGATCAGGATCAGGAGGAGCGGGGCGGCGTTCGGAGTCGACTTGAGCGAGCCGAGGACGAGGTCCTCGAAGACGTAGATCCCGATGATCAGGAGCGTCCCCAGAGCGAGGATGAGCCCGCTGATCCCGACGATCGTCCCGAGCAGGCGATCGTGATCGCCTTCTTCGTCGTACACGCTCAGGAAGCGCGATGCGCCGCGGTCGAGGCCAAGGGTGATGACCATCTGGCCCAGGGCGACGATCGACAAGGCATACGAGAATGCGCCGAAGTCGGACACGGTCAGCGCCCGCACGATGAGGATCTGGGTCAGGAAGTTGACCCCCATCGACAGCGATCGACCGACCAGCAGCAGGCTCGACCCACGGATCTGGGTGGTCGTGTCCTTGCCGTCGTGAGTGGTCGTCACCGAGACGTCGGGCGCGACCTCGATCGACTCGACCTGGGGCGGATCGCCTTGGACGGCGGGGTTCGCGGTGTTGGTCGCGTCGGACGCGGGCTCAAGCACCGCGTCGGGCCCCATAGGCGGTCCAGATGGCGGCGATCACCCGTCGGCGAACGGTGTCGGCGTCGGCCGAGGCATCGATCACGATCGCCTGGCGCAGCCGATCGGCCAGGTCCAGGTAGCGCGTGCGCTGCCGCTCCAGCGCCTCCGGGTCGTGCTCGCCCTTCCGCGCGTACAAGACATCGCCGGGAACGTCGAGGATGACGCTCAATCCGGGGGTCGGACACGCCCGGACCAGCACGGCCCGGCGGGTCCGGGCCTTTCGACCGCTGCCCGGTGAATCGAGGGCGAGATCGAGGACGTGGCGGTCGAAGACCACGAGTCGGCCGCGCGCTCGCTGCCAGGCCGCGGCCAGTGAGCGCCGCCAGATCCAGACGAGCCGGCCGGGCAAGCCGAACCGGCTTCCGGCACCCTTCGTGCCGCCGCCGGTCCCGCGACCGTACAGCCCCAGGTAGAACCGTCGGACCGGGATCGGGAACGCGCCCACAAGGCCTGCCGAGATCGTCGACTTGCCGGCTCCGTCCGGTCCGAGAAGAGCGACGGTCAGACCGTGGTCGCCAAGCACGGAGAGGGCTGGCGTCATCCGCCGCAGGAGGCGGTTGCGGACAAGCCGACCGGCCACCCAGGGCAGCCGCCGACGGGACCAGCTTCGGTCGAGCCGGCGCCCAAGACGACTCAACTCGGCGCTGTCGGCCGGGGCGGACGCGGCGTGGATGATCCGTTCAGGCGACCAACCCGAGGGCAGGAGCGGTCCGACTGCCAGAGCCCCGGCTCCGTCCGGCCGGGCGGCGACGGCCAGCTCGGCCAGCTGGGTCAGGTCTGCCGGTCGCGGTCCGGCCCGATCGAGCAAGACGTGGAGGAGGAACGTCCAGAAGGCGTCGTCCGGATCGAGTCGCGACGGTCGGTCGGATCCATCCCGTCGCTGGAGGCAACCCTGAGCCAGGTCCGTGCTGAACTGCTGGAACCTGCCGAACTCGAGCCGGCTGACCAGGTCGAGCTTGGTCCAGCCGTCCGTGGTGTCGTCGTACCCGTAGGCGAAGCGGTGGGAGCCCCGGCCCCAGCTCGCGACGGCGACGAACCCTGCACCGGCCAGCTCGCGCTGGACCGCCGCCACGGATCCGGAGTCGACCAGGAGGTCGATGTCGCCGCGAGCGGTCGACATCTCTGCTTCGCCGCGAAGCAGCGCCCACGGCCCACCGGATCGATCCAGGGCATCGAACGCCCTTTGGATCGGCATGGGTATCGGGCCTGCCATCAGCGGTCCCTGTCCCTCGGCCGTCGATGGCATGGCCGTCGCGTGTGCCACGATGTGATCGGATCTCCCCGTTCAGATCCTGCGGCCCGCCGAGCACGTGGCCGGTTGCGTCGAGTGGCGAGGATACAGGCTAACGCTGGAATTGGGCTCCGGGCCGCGTTCGAGCGGTGTCCCGACGCACCGACGACCCGCGACCGGTCAAGGTTGCGGGACGGGCCGTCCGAATCCGATTACAGTGCCCGGGGCCAGCGGACCCCCAGCCGCCGGCCGGACGCACAGGGAGCTGCCCGCACCCATGTACTTCGACGAGTTCAAGCATCAGCTGCCCGACATCGACGAGTCGGAGACCGCCGAGTGGCTCGAATCGCTCGACCAGGTCGTCCGCGACGAGGGTGAGAACCGCGCCCGCTTCCTCATGTTCAAGCTGCTCAAGCGGGCCCGCCAGCTGCACGTCGGGTTGCCGCCACTGACCCAGACCCGCTACATCAACACGATCAGCCCCGAGCAGGAACCGTTCTTCCCCGGCGACGAGGAGCTCGAGCTGCGGATCCGCCGGCTGGTCCGCTGGAACGCCGTGGCCATGGTCCTGCGGGCCAACACGGCCAACGCCGGGATCGGCGGCCACCTGGCGACCTACGCCTCGGCTGCGACCCTCTACGAGGTCGGCTTCAACCACTTCTTCCGGGGCAAGGACGACGAGGCCGGCGACCAGATCTTCTACCAGGGCCACGCCGCCCCAGGGATCTACGCTCGGGCCTTCCTCGAGGGTCGCCTGAGCGAGAGCCAGCTCGATCACTTCCGGCGCGAGGTCGTGCCCGGCCAGGGCTTGAGCTCGTACCCCCATCCCCGGCTGATGCCCGACTTCTGGGAATTCCCGACGGTGTCGATGGGCATCGGTCCGATCAGCGCCATCTACCAGGCCCGGTTCAACCGCTACCTGCATAACCGCGGGCTCAAGGACACCAGCGCCTCGCGGGTGTGGGCCTTCCTGGGCGACGGGGAGATGGACGAGCCGGAGTCCATCGCCGGACTGTCACTGGCGGCCCGCGAAGGTCTCGACAACCTGACCTTCGTGGTCAACTGCAACCTGCAACGCCTCGACGGGCCGGTCCGCGGCAATGGCAAGATCATCCAGGAGCTCGAGGGTCTGTTCCGGGGCGCCGGCTGGAACGTGATCAAGGTCATCTGGGGTCGCGAGTGGGACGATCTGCTGGCCCGCGACGTCGACGGTGCCCTGGTCGAGCAGATGAACGACACCCTCGACGGCGAGTTCCAGAAGTTCTCGGTCTCGGGTGGCGCCTACATCCGGGAGAACTTCTTCGGTCCGGACCCGCGCCTGCGTCGGCTGGTCGAGCAGCTCAGCGATGAGGACCTGGCCAAGCTCCGGCGCGGTGGGCACGATCAACGCAAGGTCTACGCCGCGTACAAGGCGGCGACCGAGTACGTCGGCGCGCCGACGGTCATCCTGGCCCACACCATCAAGGGCTGGACGCTCGGGGCGGGGGTCGAGGCGCGCAACATCACCCATCAGGCCAAGAAGCTGTCCGAGACCGAGCTCAAGATCTTCCGCGACCGGCTCGAGCTGCCGATCCCGGACGCCGACCTCCACGATGCCCCGTACTACCACCCAGGCCCCGACTCCGAGGAGGTCCGCTACCTGCGCGAGCGACGGGCGATCCTGGGTGGGTCGCTGCCCAAGCGGGTCGTCCGGGCCAAGCTGTTCAGCGGCGTCGCTCCGGCCATCGACGACGAGTTCGCCGCCGGCAGCTCGACCGCGGTCAGCACCACCATGGTCTTCGCCCGGATCCTGCGCAATCTGATCCGGGACCCCGAGCTGGGACCGCGGATCGTGCCGATCGTGCCCGACGAGGCGCGCACATTCGGCCTCGACCCGCTGTTCAAGGAGGTCGGCATCTACGCGGCGCTGGGCCAGCGCTACGAGCCGGTGGACTCGAACCTGGTCCTGAGCTACCGCGAGGCGCGCGACGGCCAGGTGCTCGAGGAAGGCATCACCGAGTCCGGCTCGATGGCCAGCCTCCAGGCGGCGGCGATCGCCTACTCGACCCAAGGCACGGCGACCATCCCGTTCTACATCTTCTACTCGATGTTCGGCTTCCAGCGGACCGGCGACCAGGCCTGGGCGCTGGGCGACGCCCGCGGCCGTGGGTTCATGATGGGCGCGACGGCCGGTCGGACGACCCTCCACGGCGAGGGCCTCCAGCACGACGACGGCCACAGCCACCTGCTGGCTTCGACCATCCCAGCGATCCGTGCCTACGACCCGGCCTTCGCCTACGAGCTGGCGGCGGTGGTCCGCGATGGTATCGAGCGGATGTATGTCCGGGGCGAGGACGTCTACTACTACATCACGATCTACAACGAGAACCACGTCATGCCGGCCAAGCCCGCTGACGTGGACGCCGGGATCATCCGTGGGTTGTACCGCTTCGCAGTTGCCCCAGACGGCGTCGCCGGCAACGGTGGCCGGGTCCGGCTGGTCGGCAGTGGCTCGATCATGCAGCAGGTCCTGGCGGCCCAGGCGCTGCTCGGCGAACGGTTCGACATCGCCGCCGAGGTCTACAGCGCCCCGTCCTTCCAGCAGCTCCGGCGCGATGCCATCGAGGTCGACCGCTGGAATCGGCTCCATCCCGAGGCCGAGCCCCGGGTGCCCTATGTCAGCCAGGTCCTGCCGGCCGAGGGCGGCCCAGTGATCATCGCCTCGGACTGGCTCAAGGCGGTCCCCGACCTGGTCCGAGCCTGGCTGCCGACCGACACGATCAGCCTGGGCACCGAGGGGTTCGGTCGGAGCGACACCCGCGAGGCGCTTCGGGCCCTGTTCGAGATCGACGGCCCCAATATCGCCGCCGCCGCCCTGTCCGGGCTGGCGCGCTCGGGCGCGATCCCGGCCAAGCGGGCGGCCAAGGCCATCCGCGAACTCGGGATCGACCCCGACAAGACCGACCCGCTGGCGCTCTAGCAGGCTCAACGGCGGTCCGGCCGGGTCCGCCCCGGTGCCCCAGCGCACCGCGTCGCGCACCACTGCGCACCACGGACGGAACCGCTTCGGGGTCGGCCACGTCTCGGGCTCGACGCGACCATCCTCCGGTCGCCCGACACGACGGAGCTGAATCCCATGGCAACTACCACGATCACCATCCCGGTCCCTGGCTCCCGCGCCCGCTGGCTTGCCCTGGGCCTGGCCTCCGGTCTGCTGGTCGCGGCGATCGCCAGCCCGGCCTTCGCCCCGCGGCCGATCATGGGCGCCGACTCGAGCACGACCCCGGAGCACACCATCAGCGTGACCGGGACCGGTCGGGTCGTGATCAGCCCCGACGTCGCCGACCTGCGCGTCGGGGTCAGCTCGACCAAGCCCACCGTCCGGGCGGCGCGAGCGGCCGCGGCCGAGGCGATGACCAGCGTGGTCGCCGCGCTCAAGAAGCTGGGCATCGCCGACGCCGACATCCAGACGACGACGCTGTCGCTCCAGCCCATCTACGACTACTCGACCAACAACAATCCGCCGCGCCTGACCGGGTACCAGCTCCAGAACGCCGTCGCGGTCACCCTCCGCGACCTGGACAAGGTGGGCGACGCGATCGACGACTCGCTGGCCGCTGGGGCCACCACCTTCGACGGGGTGACCTTCCGGGTCGACGACCCGGCCAAGGCCCAGGCGATCGCTCGTGAGGCGGCCATGACCCAGGCCCGGGCCAAGGCCGACACCCTGGCCAAGGGTGCCGGTGTGTCGGTCGGCGGCGTCGCCTCGATCAGTGAGACCGCGTCACCGGTGCCCTACCCGATGTACTACGCCCAGGACTCGGCGGGCGGGGTCGCGGCACCCGACAAGGCGGCATCCACACCGGTCCAGGCGGGCTCGAACGAGGTCACCGTCACGGTCGCCGTGAGCTTTCTGATCCGCTAGCGCGTATCTCTCGGCGCCAGGGGCGGGAGCTGACCGGAGGAGGCGGCTCCCGCCCTTCGGCGCGCTCAGGGGCCGGTCGTCACTCGGAGCAGCTCGCCGCTGGCCAGATCGGTGGCGTACAGGGCGCCGGCCTGGTCCTCGCCGAACGAGGAGATCGAGCGACCCGACTCGAGCAGAAGCTTCGGCTCGGACGCCTCCGGGTGGGCGGCGTCGAGCATCCAGATGTCACCCGAGCACGAGTCGCCGTACAGGTAGTGCCCGGCCAGGCGTGGCTCGCTCGGGTCCCGATCCACGTAGCCGCCGATGATCGCGCAACTGACGTCGTCGTGGCCGTACTCGGCCACCGGCAAGGTCAAGCCCGTCTCGTCGCAGGTCGTCGCCTCGTAGCAGTGGCGGCCCTCCATGACGTTCCAGCCGAAGTTCGGGGCGACGTCGGGCGGATCGCTCTTGCGGATCACGTCGACCTCCTCCCACGACTCCTGGCCGACGTCGCCGATCCACAGATCGCCGGTCGCCCGATCGAACGAGAAGCGCCACGGGTTGCGGAGCCCGTAGGCGCGGATCTCGGGTTTGGCGTCAGTCCGACCCTGGAACGGGGCGTCTGGCGGGATGGTGTACGGCGCCGGGGTGTGGTCGCTGGTCCCGGGTCGGATCCGGAGCAACTTGCCGAGGTAGGTATCGAGGTTCTGGCCGTTGCCCATCGGGTCGCCGCCCGATCCACCGTCGCCGGTCGCGATATACAGGTCGTCATCCGGTCCGAAGGCCAGCCCGCCACCGTTGTGGTTCGGGAATGGCTGGTCGAACTGGAGCAGGATGCGCTCGCTGGCCGGGTCGGCCTGGTTCGGGGTCGAACCGGGAACGCGGAACGAGGCGATGACCGTGTTGCCCTGGAGGTTCGTGTAGTTCACGTACAAGCGGGGGTCTTTCGGGAAGCCAGGGGCGAAGGCCAGACCAAGCAGGCCCTGCTCGTTGCCGGACTGGATCCGCCGGCTGATATCCAGGAATGGTGCGTCTACGAGCAGACCGTCCTTGACGATCCGGATCGTGCCGGGCTGCTCCACGACGAACAGGCGCCCGCTGTCGTCGCCCGCGTTGACGACCGCCAGGGGGCTGTTCAGGCCAGCGACCACGCGCTCGAGTTGGACCGTCAGGTCGGCCGATCCGGAGCCGGTCGAAGGGCTCGGGCTCGGGCTCGGGCCGAGGGCGAGGCTGGGGTTGGCGCTCGTGCTCGGGGTCGGCGTGGCCGGGACAGTCGGGCTGGGGTTCGCGGTCGAGGCGCAGGCGACCAACAGGACCACCAGGGTCCCGACCAGGATGGCGCGGCGCAGACCGGACATGTCCGAAGGGTAGCCGAGGGGTATCGTGTCGGTCGATGGACGCCTTCGAACTCGCGGCGATCGAAGCGACCCGCGCCGCGACCGCCAGGCCCTACCTCGAATTCATCCGCGTCCCAGCGCTGAGCGTCGGGCTGTACACCCTCGAGATGGGGGCGATCGACGGTCAATCGCCCCACACCGAGGACGAGATCTACGTGGTGATGGCCGGCCGCGCCCGGATCACCGTCGGCGAGGAAGTCCGCGACGTCGCACCCGGCTCGGTGGTCTACGTGGCCGCGACCGTCCCGCATCGCTTCCACGACATCACCGAGCGTCTCGAGATCCTGGTCGTGTTCGCACCCGCCGAGTCCTCACTGGCCGAGCCGCAAGGCTAGGTCCAAGGCACGGTTCGGCGAGATGCCCGTCTCGTCGTGGCGGAAGAAGGCGAAGACATCCAGCCCGGCCTCGAGGAACGGCGAGATCCGGGCCGCCCAGGCAGCCATGTCCGCATCGCTGTAGGTGCTTCGGCGCAGGCGCAGGTACAGGTACGAGCCGGTGACCCGGACGGTCGGTGGCTCGTCGAGGTCGTCGAGGTCGGTCGCGCACAGGACGACACCGTGCTGGCGCATCACGGCGAAGGTCTCGTCGACATGCCACGACAGATCCTGGAACTCGAGGGTGAGCGGGATGCGTTTCGGCCACAGGGCCAGGAGCCGGGTCAGCCGGTCGTGCCGCTCGTCCGACCGGGCGACCCCGTCCGGGACCCGGTAGAGGACGCAACCGAGCCGCTCGGCGAAGCCGGCCAGGGGGCGGGTCAGCCAGCCGACGCTCTCGGCCTGGTCGTCGCCGAGCAGGGCCCGGATGCTGCCGCTGCGCTGGGCCTTGACTGCGAACCGGAACGACTCGGGCGTTCTGGCCAGCCAGCCGGCGATCGCCTTCTCCGATGGCTGGCGGTAGAACGTGTTGTTGAGCTCGCAGGCGTTGAGCCGCTCGGCATACGAGCGGAGCAGGGCGTCGCCGCGGGTCCCGGGCGGATAGAAGGCCGGGACCCAGCCGGCATAGGCGAACCCGCTCGTCCCGAACCGGAGCGTCCCGCTCACGACCGACCATCCAGGCGCAGGACCCGCCGGGCATTGTCCCGGTAGACCGCCCGGAGGACGTCGTCGGGCAGGCCCAGCCCATGGATCTGCCAGCGACCCTGGCCCGGGACGTCATCGGTGCCGTAGTCGAACGACTCGTCCCAGGTCTCGAGGAACCGATAGTGGAGGCGATACACCGCCGGGTCGGCCGGGGCGTCGGTCCCGAACAGGATCCGATCGGCGTGGCGGAGGAAGAACGCCCGGGCCGTATACGGCTGACGACCCAGCTCGCCCAGCCGCGCCGCGATGTCGACCGACAGGTTGGGGTGGGCGTCGAGCATCCGCGATACGAGCGACAGGTCCTCGGCGGCGCAGCCGACGTGGGCCCCGACGAAGGTCGTGGCCGGGTGCCGGCCGACCAGCCGGTCGAAGCCGGCCAGGAGCTCGTCGAAGGGCGGGAAGCCGGGTTCGTCCGGGCGGCCCGCCGGTCGGGTCGGCCAGAAGTGCCAGTCGGGGTGTTCGGACAGCTCCTCATAGCGCTCGTTGAGCGCATCGAGCGGCTCGAAGAAGGCGACCGGGTCGGCGATGTGGATGACGACCGGGAGGTCCAGTTCGGCCGCCGTCGCCCACAGCGGGTCGAGTCGTTCGTCGTCCACGGCCACCAGCCGACCGGCCGGGTCGCGGGCCTGGAGGCCGAGCAGCTTCCAGACCTTGAGTCCCCGGGCGCCACGGCCGACGGCACTCCGGAGCCGACGTGCCTCGGTCTCGCCGAAGGCGGGGTCTAAGGCCCAGTCGTCGTAATCCAGCCCCGCGAACACGACCAGCCGTCCAGGTGCCCGCGCCTGCCAGCGCTCGATCTCGCGATCCAGCCCCTCGCCCGTCCCGCCGTCGAGGTCGATGAGGGTCTCGACGCCGGCCTGGTCCAGGGTGGCCAGCAGCCCCTCGATGTCACCGTCGGCCCAGTCACCGCCGAACCCCGGGCCAAGGTGATTGTGGGCATCGACCACCGGGAAACGCGGCCGCAGGACGTCATGGGTCGGGACGCGGAGGGCCGTCCGAGGGCGATAGTCGGCCAGCTGGATCATGCCGGCTCGACGATGACCACCTGGTCCAGGTGGCGAGGCGCATCGGGGTCGCAGCCGCGGGTCAGGGCCAGGCTCAGCGCGAGCACCTGGCCGGGGTACAGGAGCAATGGCAGACGGGCCCAGGGGTGCAGGTCCGAGCCGATGATCGATCGTTGGCCGGCCAGTCCCTGGGCGTCGGCCGGCCCCCGGGCGATCGTCCAGGTCTCGGCGCCCAAACGCTCGGCCTCGCGCAAGACGCGGGCTTCCTCGTCGACGCCTGGTCCACCGATCAAACCGACGACCAGGACGCCCGGCTCGCAGACCGAGATCGGGCCGTGCCGGAACTCGAGCGGCTCGTAGACATCGGTCGGGACCTGACTCGTCTCGGTCAACTTGAGCCCCCACTCCAGGGCGATGCCGTGAGCCGGGCCGCCGCCCAGGACCACGATCCGGCGGCGATCGGTCAGCCCCAGCCGGCGCCCGACCGCCGCGGCCGCGACCGCCTCGGGCCAGCATCGGGGCAGCCGGTCGAGATCGGCTCCGAGGTCGGGTCCAGCACCGGCCCTCGCCTCCCCGACGATCGCCCGGAGGAGCAGGGCGAGCATGCTGGCGAACGAGCGGGTCATCACGATCGCCGCCTCATCGCCGTCGGGCGAGACCAGGACCTGGTCGGCCGCGGCCGCCAGCGGGCTGTTCGCACGGCAGGTCAGGGCGACCGTCGGGTGCCCGGCAGCGCGCATCCGCCTGACCACCTCGACCGCCTCCGAGGTCGACCCTGAGCGCGACACGACCACGACCGGCTGGCGTTCGGCCGGACCGCCGCCGAGGACGCCCGACGGGCGCAGGATGAGCTCCGACAGGGGAGCGGCCAGGACGACCTGCCCGGTCGTCTCGCGAGCGACCGCGGCCGCCGCCTGGGGCAGGTAGTAGGACGAGCCCGCCCCGGTCAGGACGATCCGCTCCGCCCCGGCGAGGATGGCCCGGAGGTCGTCGGCTGCGGCCCGTCCGGCGATCAGCGCCGAGGCGATGGCGTCGCCCGAGGTCGACGCCTCGCGCCAGGTCAGGAGCCGCTCGAGGTCGACCGCGTCGGTGGTCATGGTCGGTCGTCCTCGATCATCGCTCGCGGAGCTCCAAGGCATAGCGGTAGCGGTCACCCCGGACGGTGCTCCGGCAGTGCTCGATGGGGCGGTCGTCCTGGTCGAACGCGACCCGCTCGACCCGCAGCGCGGGCTCCCCGCGGCGCTGGTCGAGCAACTCGGCTTCGGCCGCATTGAGCAGGATCGGCTCGAACGTCTCGCGGGCGCGGGTGGGTCGGCAGCCGTACGTCGTCGCCAGCGTGTCGTACAGGCGGACGACGCCGAAGTCGACCTGCTCGAGGCCCGGGAAACGAGCCGCGGGCAGCCGACTCGTTTCGACCACCAGTGGATCGGCGTCGGCCAGCCGGATCCGTCGGAGGGCAACCACCGGCGCCCCGAGGGCGATCCCCAGGGCAGCTGCCACGGTCGCGTCGGCAGGCTCCAGGCCGAGGTCAAGGACGCGCGTGCCGGGTCGTCGGCCGGCGGCCTCGATCTCCCGACTGAACGAATAGAAGCCGCCGATGGTGTGCTCGAAGCGGGCGGCCGCCACGTATGTGCCCAGGCCCCGCCGGACCTCGAGCGCACCCGACGCGATGAGCCCGCCAAGAGCCTGCCGGACGGTCGCCCGGCTGACCCCGTAGCGATCCATCAGCTCGAGCTCGGTCTCGACCCGGGCGCCGGGAGCCAGCTCGCCGGTCCGGATCCGGTCGCGCAGGTCCGCCTCGATCCGGCGGTAGAGCGGGAGCCCGTCGATCGCGGCCACGCTCAGCCCTTGATCCCGGTCATGGTGATCCCGCGCACGAAGTGGCGCTGGGCCAGGATGAACAGGACGATCATCGGGATGACGCTGACCAGGGCGCCGGCCATCAACAGTGGCCACTTGCCGACGTACTGGCCCTGGAACAGGGACAGCCCGGCGGTCACGGTCAGGGTCTGCAGGTCGCGCAGATAGATGATCGGGTCGATCAGGTCATTCCAGGTCCACATGAAGGTGAAGATCGCCAGGGTCGCCAGGGCTGGCTTGGCCAGCGGGATGTAGATGTGGCGATAGATCTGCCATGGGTTGGCACCGTCGACCCGGGCCGCGTCGCCCAGCTCGTGCGGGATGGCCAGGAAGAACTGGCGGAGCAGGAACGTCCCGAAGGCCCCACCCAGGAACGCACCGACCCACAGCGGCTCCTGGGTCCCGATCCAGTTCCCGCTGGTGCTCAGCGGATGGGGCAGCAGCCGATACAGGATGAAGTTGGGGACCAGGACGACCTGGAACGGGATGATCAGGGTGACCAGGAGCAGACCGAACAGCGGCTCGCGGAAGCGGAAGCGCAGGGCCGCGAAGGCGTAGGCCGCCATCGAGCAGCTGACCAGCTGGCCGACGGTGTTGAGCACGGCCAGCTTGATCGAATTGATGAAGAACGTGCCGAACGGCAGCGAGTTCCACATGTCCCCATAGTTGCTCCACTGCAGACTCTTGGGCAGGAGCGTGGGCGGCCGGGCGAAGACCTCGGCGCTGGTCTTGAGCGACGTCGCGATCATCCATAGGAACGGGACCATCATCAGGAAGCCACCGAAGACGAGCAGACCGATGAGGAACGCTCGCCGGATCGTCCGCCCGTTGACCGCGGACGCCCGTCGTGCCCAGCCCGCGGTGGCCTCGCCGCTCACTGGTAGTGGACCCAGCGGCCCTGTGACCGGAAGTAGACCGCGCTGAGCACGGCGATGATGATGAACAGGACCCACGACGCGGCGCTGGCATAGCCCATCTTGAAGAACTTGAAGCCGTTCTCGTAGATGAAATAGACGACCGTGATCGAGGCGTCCGTCGGGCGTGGCCGCTGGAGCACGAAGATCTGGTCGAAGACCTGGAAGCTGCCGATCAGGCTGAGCACGCCGGTGAAGAAGATGGCCGGGGTGACCAGCGGGATGACGATGCTGCGGGTCCGCGCCCAGCGCCCCGCTCCATCGACGCTGGCGGCGTCCAGCAGGTCCTGGGAGATCCCCTGGAGGGCCGCCAGGAAGATGATCACGTTGATCCCGAGGCCCTGCCAGATGGACATGACGATGATCGAGGGCATGATCAGGACCGGGTCGCTCAGCCACTTCTGTGCAGGGATGCCGAAGATATCCAGGGCGTTGTTGAGCAGCCCCCGGTCCGGGCTGTAGATCCACTGCCAGACCAGGGCGATGGCGATGGTCGAGGTGACGACCGGCAGGAAGTAGGCGGTCCGGATCCAGGCGATCCCCCGGATCCGCTGGTTGAGGGCCATGGCCAGGCCGAGGGCGATGGCCAAACCGAGCGGGACGGAGACCACGGTGTAGAAGATCGTGTTCCGGAGCGCCTTGAGGAACCGGTCATCCGAGGCCAGCCGGGCGAAATTGTCGAAGCCCACGAATTTGGGCGGGCTGAGCAGATCCCAGCTGCTGAAGCTGAGGGCCAGGGTGGCCAGGATCGGACCGGCCGAAAGGACGGCCAGCCCGAGCAGGGTCGGGGCCAGGAAGAGCAGGGCCCAGCGCCACTCACCGGCCAGCGGGCCGCCCCGCCGGGTGGCAGGGCGGCGGAGACCGGTCATCGTCGCTTGCTCCGGGCCGCTCGATCGACCGTCACTGGCCGGCGAGGATCTCGTTCAGCTTGGGCAGGATGCTGTCGATCGCCGCGCGGGCGGTCTTGTTGTCGGCGTTGTAGACATCGTCGTCGAGCTCCGTCTGGAGCGCTGTCGTCCAGTCGTTGAAGCCCTTGAACGACGGCTTGAGGTGGGCGTAGCCGATGGCGTCGGCCAGGACCTTGGCCCCGTCGAAGGACGTCGCGAACGGCCCGTTCAGGACTTCCTTGTTGGCCGGCAGCGAGGCCTTGAGCTCCATCAGCTTGGTCTGGGCGGGCGGGCTGGCCAGGTACTTGACGAACTGCCAGGCCGCGTCTGGGCTCTTGGAGCCCTTGAACACGACTGCCCCGGTCGGGTTGATCGACGTCGCCTGACCGGCCGGCCCCTTGGGCAACGGCGCGATCCCGAAGTCGATGCCGTCGGCGAGGTGGGTGGCGACCAGCCACGAGCCGTTGGCCTCCATGGCGGCCTGACCCGTGCTGAAGCCGTTGCCCGCGTCGACCACCGGCGGGGCCATGATCTTGTCCTTGTAGATGAGGTCCTGGAAGAACTGCAGGGCGGCCACGGACTGCTCGCTCCCGACCAGGCTGGTCTTGTGATCCGCCGAGATGATGTCGCCGCCGTTCTGCCAGACGAGTTCGGACCAATAGTTCTCCATGTCCGATGTCTCGGTGTAGAAGCCCCACTGATCGGGCTTGCCGTCGCCGTCCTTGTCCTTGGTCAACTGCTTGCCGACCTCGACCAGCTTGGCCCAGTCCCAGGTCTCATCGGGGTAGGCGATGCCGGCCTCGTCGAACAGCTTCTTGTTGTAGTACAGGGCGACCACGTTGAGGTCGCGTGGCAGCCCGAACTGGCCGTCCGGCGTGGTGAAGTCCTTGACCGCGAGGTCGGCCAGCTGGTTCAGGTCGTAGCCGTCGCGATCGATGTACGGCTTGAGATCGAGCAGGACGTCACGGCCCTGGTAGTCCGGGAAGAGCGGTCCGTCCATCGCGAACACGTCGGGCGCGGCACCACCGGCGATGCCCGTCTGGAGCTTGTCCCAATAGGTGTCCCAGTCAGCCACGTCGACCTTGACCGTGATGTTCGGGTTGGCCGCATGGAAGGCATCGACCAGGGCCTGCTGGGCTTTGACCTCGGTCGGGTCGCCCCAGATCGAGTAGCTGATAGTCGTCGGCGGACCGGTGTAGCCGGCATCGGAGGCGACCGGCGAGGCAGCCGCTTCGGACGGTGCCGCGACCGAGGCTGCGGTCGTGGGCGGTGCGGCGCTCGGCGCGACGCTGGCGGCGGGACTGGTCGTGCCCGAGCCGCAGGCGGCCGCGAACAGGGCGGTCGCTCCGAGCAGGGCGATGAACTGGCGGCGCCGTCCGCTGAACGGGTCGAAGTGCGTCGTCATCGGATCCTCCTCCTCAGTCCGCGGCCGTGCCGCCGAGCCAGGCCGGGAGCCACTCGGCCTCGGCTTCGATCATCGCCTCGGTCAATCGCCAGGCGTCGTCCAGGGTCAGGTGGCTCTGGACGATCGGGTCGGTCATCACGGCGTGGCCGATGGCCTGCCGGTCGTGTTCGAGCGCTGCCTTGACGGTCAGGCCCTGCATGTCGACTGCGCCGCGCACGTAGGCTGCCAGCTGGAGCGGCAGGTCGCCCATGGGGACCGGCCGGATGCCGGCCGCGTCCACGACGCAGGGCACCTCGACGCAAGCGGCGGCCTCGAGGTTCGGGATGAGTGCGCCGTCGTTGATCACGTTGCCCACGAAACGGGCCGGGGTGCCCGCGGTCATCGACTCGGCGATGGTCGCCGCGTATTCGCCGCTGCGCTCGATCTCGAACGGCTCCCCGGCGTCGAGCATCCGCTTCGTCTCGGCGTACTCGTCGAGGTTGGCGGCGACCCGATCGAGGTACTCGCCGATCGGGATGTGGAAGCGCTCGATCGCAGCGCCAGAAGCGTCGCGTTTGCCGATGTACCACGGGTTGTACTCGGCGTGGTGCTCCGACGACTCGGTCGGATAGACGCCGAGGTGCCGGAACAGCTCTGCCCGGACCAGGTCGTCTTCGGGGACAAGACCGTCGTCCACGAACCGGCGCAGGTCCGGGTACAGGTCCCGGCCGCGGTGCTCGAGCCGACGGACGAAGGCGAGGTGGTTGACCCCGGCCGTGTCCGCGTCGATCTCATCGCGAGGCAGGCCCAGGTAGCCGGCCAGCGTGTCGATCGTCCAGAAGACCGAGTGGCACAACCCGATGACCTTGATCGAAGTCGCCTCGGCGACCGCCCGGACGAGGATCGCCAGGGGATTGGTGTAGTTCAGCAGCCAGGCCTCCGGGCAGACCTCCTCCATGTCCCGGGCGATGCCCACGACCACCGGGATCGTGCGCAGCCCACGGAAGACGCCACCGACCCCGATCGTGTCGGCGATGGTGTACTCCAGCCCGAACCGGGCGGCGACGGCGAAGTCGACCTGGGTCGCCCGGGCGCCCCCGACCTGGATGGTGTTGACGACGAAGTCGGCGCCACGGAGGGCCGTCCGACGATCAAGATGGGCGCTGACGGTCGGGCTCGCTCCGAGCGCGCCGGCCGTCCAGTGGGCCATCCGCTCGGCCGTGGCCAGGCGTTCCGGGTCGATGTCATGCAGGACGATGTCAGCATCGCGCAGGGAGGGCGACGACAGGATGTCGCCGAGGAGGTTGCGGGTGAAGACGACACTGCCGGCTCCGACCAGGACGATCCGGACCAAGGCTTCCTCCTTCGGCATCCGCTCCCCGCAGGTGGTCCTGACATCCGGACGTCCGTACGTCCTATCCTAGACCGGACACCGACCCGATGGGAAGACCCGAGTTCGCACTGACGGAGGATGGCTCCAGGATGGACACGACCAGCACCCTCCCGGTCGGTCGGATCCGGGGCCTCCGGGCGTGCGCCTCGGCGCGCGGGACATTCGGGGTGCTGGCTCTCGATCATCGCCAGAACCTGCGCAAGGAGCTGCGACCGGGGGAACCCTCGTCGGTCACCTTCGCCGAGATGGTCGACTTCAAGCGGGCCGTGGTGCGCGAGCTCGGATCGGTCGCCACGGGCGTCCTGCTCGACCCGGAGATCGGCGCGGCGCAGTGCCTGGTCGACGGCTCGCTGCCGGCCGGCTGCGGCCTGCTGGTGGCCGTTGAGGCGACCGGCTACGATGGCCCGCCGACCGCCCGGGTGAGTCGCATCCTCGACGGCTGGAGCGTGGCCAAGGCCAAGCGGACGGGCGCCTCGGCGGCCAAGCTGCTGATCTACTACCACCCCGAGGCGCTCAATGCCGCGGACCAGGAGCGGCTGGTGGCAGAGGTCGCCGCTGAGTGCCGCGCGGCCGACCTGCCCCTGTTCGTCGAACCGCTGTCGTTCTCGATCGATCCGAGCGTGCCCCGCCTGACCGGTGAGGCGCGTCGGGCCGTGGTCGTCGAGACCGCGCGGCGTCTGAGCGCACTGGGTGGCGACATCCTGAAGGCCGAGTTCCCCTACGATCCCGGGGTGACCGACGAGGGACGCTGGCGAGACGCGTGCGCCGAGCTCGATGAGGCCTCCCGGCTGCCCTGGGTCCTGTTGTCGGGTGGGGTCGACGACGTCACCTTCGCGGCCCAGGTCGCGGTCGCCTGCGCGGCCGGCGCGAGCGGCGTCCTGGTCGGTCGCTCGGTCTGGGCCGAAGCGGCGACCCTGCCCGGTGCCGCCCGGAACGAGTTCCTGCGAACCACCGGACGAGACCGATTGCGGGCATTGGTCGAGCTGGTCGAGGCGGTCGGGGTCCCCTGGGATGCCCGACCCGGACCGCTGGTCCCGGCCCCGGAGCTCGCTGAAGGCTGGTACCGCGAGTACGCCGGATGATCTCTGAGCGCCGGTTCGACCTGCTCGTGGCCGGCGAGCTGAACCCGGACATCCTGGTCGTCGATCCGCCGGTCGAACCGACCTACGACCAGGCCGAGACGATCGTCGAAGCGATCCGGATCGAGCTCGGCAGCTCCTCGGCGATCGCGGCCTGCGGCGCCGCCCGCCTCGGCCTGCGGGTGGCCTTCATCGGCGTCGTCGGTGACGATCCGTTCGGTGGCTTCGCCCTCGATGCCCTCGATCGACACGGCATCGACGTGTCCGCCTGCCGCATCGACAAGACCGTGCCGACAGGCGCCACGGTCATCCTCAGCCACGGTGCCGATCGGGCCAACCTGACCGCGATCGGGGCGATCGACCGGCTCCGAGCCAGCGACATCCCACGGGACCTGCTGGCGTCGGCGCGCCACCTGCACGTGGGCAGCACCTACCTGCAGCCGGGGCTGGCAGCCGATCTGCCCGAGCTGTTCGGCGAGGCGCGCTCGTTCGGCTTGAGCACCTCGTTCGACTGCAACTGGGATCCGACCGACACCTGGGACCCGGCCATCGACCGCCTGCTGCAAGCGGTCGACCTGTTCATGCCCAACCTCGAGGAGGCCCGCCGGATCACGGCCAAGATGGCCGCGCCGGCGGCCGCCAGCGAGCTCCTGCGCCGGGCCGGCGAAGGACGCGAGGCCGGTCGCCCGTTCACCCTCGCGGTCAAGCACGGAGCCGGCGGAGCCGTCGCGATGCGGGGCGCATGGGAGTACGAAGTCGCCGAAGCTTCGGTCCTGCCGGTCGAGGTCGTCGACTCGACCGGTGCCGGGGACTCGTTCGATGCCGGCTTCCTGTACGGGACCCTGGCCGACTGGCCGCTGCGCGATACCCTCGAGCTGGCGGTCGCCTGCGGATCGCTGTCGGTCACCGGGCTGGGCGGGACCACCGCCCAGCCGACGCTCGAGGAGGCGCGCGCCGCACTCGCCGCGGCTGGCCGCTGAGCGGCCCGGACCGGCTCGTCGCCGTCGCCCCGAACCCGGCCATCGACCGGCTCTACGAGCTCGATCGACTCGAGCGGGGAGAGGTCAATCGGCCCCGGACGGAGACGGTCGTGGCCGGCGGCAAGGGGCTCAACGTGGCCCGGGCGGCGACGCTGCTGGGGGCGGACGTCCGGGCGGTGGCGCCCATTGGCCGGCCACGCAGGGCGGTGGCTGGCCGACGAGCTCGAACGCGAGGGCATCGCCGGTCGGTTCGCCTGGGTCGGCGGTGAGACGCGGACCTGCTTCGCCATCCACGACGCGACCGACGACACCCTTACCGAGCTCAACGAAGCCGGGCCGGTCCTGGACGAGGCCGCGTGGGCGAGCCTGACCGAGACGCTCCGCGAGGAGGTCGCGAGCGGTGGCGTGGGCCTGGTCACGATCTCCGGCAGCCTGCCACCCGGTGCGCCGCCGGACGGTCTTGTCCAGCTTCTGACGATCGCCAGCGGGGCTGGTTTGCGAGTCGCCCTCGACGCCGGCGGGCCGGCCCTGGCGGCCGCCCTGCCGACGCGACCCTGGCTGGTGAAACTCAACGTGGCCGAAGCAGGGGCGACGCTCGGGCGAGTCGTCGGGCCGGACGCGCCGGCGGCACGGGACGCGGCACTGGCCATCGCCGCGCTGACGGGCGGTGTCGTCATCGTCACCCGGGGCATCGACGGCGCGATCGCCCTCGACCAGGACCGAACGGTCCTGCAGGTCCCGGGGCCGGCCAGCCCGGGACCCTATCCGGTCGGCAGTGGCGATGCCTTCCTGGCCGGGCTGGCGACCGCGACCCTGCGGGGTGAGGCGTTCCCGGACGCGCTCCGGCTGGCCTCAGCCGCAGCGGCTGCGAATGCGCGCGTCCGGGGCGCCGGTCGCCTGGATCCGGTTGAGGCCGATCGGGATGCGCCCGAGGTCGGGATCGAGCCGCTCGGAGACTGAGCGGTCAGGACTCGCGGCGGTCCTCGTCGGCGCCGGCTTCGACGGACTCGACGGTCTCGCAGGCGGCCGGTCGGCCATCGCTCCGGACGCGTTCCCCGATGGCTGAGCACGATCGCTCGATGGCGCTGAGGTCGAATGCCGTGACGCTGTCGACGAAGTAGGTCTGGATCCCGCGTAGGTGGGTCCGGCTGGCCAGGCGGAGCCGAGCAAGGCCTGCATCGGTCAGGACGGCCTCCGCTCCGCGGCCGTCGGACGCGCAATGGCTTCGCTCGACCAGACCGTCCGCCTCGAGCCGATCGATCAGGCGGGTCGCCCCACTCCGGCTGAGCACGATGCCGTCGGCCAGCTGGTTCATCCGGAGGCGTCGTCCCGGCGCCTCGGCGAGCTGGACGAGGGCGGCGTACTCGGCCAGGGTCATCTGCTGCTCGCTCCTGAGGTCGTCGTCAAGGCGGCGGCTGATCAGGGCGTGGGCGGTCAGGAACGCGCGCCACGGCGCGAGCCGCGGGTCATGGGCGGTCAACTTCGGCGTGCGCTCGGAGACGACATCCGGCTCGGCGATCTCGGTCATCGCTGGGCATCATACCCCGTCGGTCAACTCGTTGACAATGCAACTAGATGGGGATATCGTTGCGTGAGCAATCAATCGCGCAACGAAGGGACCTACGACCACATGACCACCTGGAAGATCGACCCGGCCCACACCGATGTGAAGTTCTCAGCCAAGCACCTGATGGTGACCAACGTCCACGGCAAGTTCGACGAGGTCGAGGGTGAGATCGAGCTCGACGCGGCCGACCCGACCGCCGCGACCGGCGAGATCCGGATCAAGGCGGCCAGCCTGTCGACAGGCTTCGAGGCTCGCGACAACCACCTCCGCTCAGCCGACTTCTTCGATGTCGAGCAGTACCCGACGATCGTCGCCAGGGTCGTCTCCGTCGAACCGAAGGGCAGCCGCTACACGATCCGGGCCGACGTGACCATCCGCGATGTGACCAGGCCGATCGCCTTCGAGACCGAGGTCCTTGGCGTCGTCCAGGGCATGACCGGTAGCCGCCACGCCGGGTTCGAGATGTCGGCCAAGGTCAACCGCGAGGAGTGGGGCCTCAACTGGAACATGGCCCTTGAAGCCGGTGGCTGGCTGGTCGGGCGGGACATCAAGCTCGAGATCGACGTGGCCATCGACGAGCTGGCCGTCGCCGACGGCACGACCGTCGAAGCACCCCGCCAGGCGGTCGCCTGATCGATCGCCGGGCGTCGCTCAGTCGGCCCCCGGCTCGTCCCGCTCCGCCGGCAGGTTGACGATCAGATCACCGTCCCCGGACAGCCCGATCGCCTCGTTGCCGCTGCGGACCATCTCCTCGACCCGCGGCTGGTCGCGGAAGATCTGCCGTTCGAGCTCGACCAGGATGTTGCCGACGGCTGCCCCACGGCGCCTGGTCGGCGCGGTCCGCGGGGCGGCCCACGCCTCGACCGCGGCGGCAGTCAGCGCCGCCAGCCCCTGTTCCAGCTGGATCGGGGTCGGCCAGCCGTACCCCAGCCGGAAGTGGCTGCGCGGCTGGTCGAACCAGTGGCCGGGTCCGACGATCGTGCCGTAGCGCTCGAAGAGCACCCGGTAGAACCGGTCGAGGTCGATCGGCAGATCCGGCTGGAAGCGCGGGAATCCGACGACGCCACCGCCCGGTTCGACCCACTCGAACAGGTCGTGGTCGGCGATCCAGTCGCGGACGGTGCCGAACGCGGTCGCGATGCCGGCCAGGATGATCGGCATCCGCTCGGGCCGGCGGGCCAGGGCGACCTCGGCGATGGCCTCGTCGACGACCGAATTCGTGATCAGGATCTGCTCCTTGGCGGCCAGGAACCGGTCGAGCAGCGGTCGATCGCGGGTGGTCAGCCAGCCGATCCGGATGCCGGGCAGACCGTCCGCCTTGGACAGCGACGAGACCCCGATGGCCCGGTCGGACAGCGTCGCGGCGAGCGGCTGCGCACCACCGAAGGTCATCTCGCGGTACGTCTCATCCATCAGCAGACGGGCACTCGGGTGGGCCTCGACCAGGCGGACGACCTCGGCCACCGTCGCCTCGGGCATGACCGCCCCGGTCGGGTTGTGGGGCACGGTCAGCGACACCAGCCGGGTCCGGGGCGTCAGCAGGGCGGCGATCCGCTGGGGGTCGACGGCCCAGCCGTCGTCGTGGCTGAGGTCGAGGTGGTGGACCGTCGCGCCGATGGCTCGTGGCGTCTCGAGGTTGGTGGCGTAGTTCGGGCGAACCACGATCAGTTCGTCGCCGGGGCCGAGCAGGGTGGTGTGGATGATGAACAGGGCGGCCGCGGCGCCGGGTGTCACCAACACGTCGTCCGGCCCGAGTCCGGGGCCACCGGCGGCGATCGCCGCCCGCAACCCGGGTCGACCGAGATGGTCGCCGTACATCAGGACCAGGTCGTCGAGCTCCACGGAAAGGTCCCGTAACGGGGTGTCCGCCACCGAGCTCTCGGCCAGGTTGGCGTGGATCCGCGCGTAGCCGAACTGCTCGGGCGACTCGGCCTCGATCGGCATCCGGCGGTAATCCACGCCCACTCCTCTTGGTCGGCCCGGTCCGAGTCGGGACCGATCCCTCTTCCCGTCCGCTCTGGTCACGCCTATCATCCCCGGAACGGTCGCCGTCCGGTGGGCGCAGATCTGCCGGGATCCCGCAGCAGTGGAGACACGATGCCCCTACCCGCGTCCGATCGGAGCGCGCGGCGGCGCCGGTCCGCCCGACTGCTCAGCCTGGGTCTGGCGGCCGGTCTGCTCCTGGCGGCGTGCGGCGGTGGCGGTGCGGACAACCCCGGCGGTGGGGGCGGCGGAGGCGGCGGTGGCAACGGCGCCTACGACCCGGTGATCGCCCAGATCCAGTCGTCGTTCGGCAACTCGATGGTGTCCGGAACGGTCGAGAACGGGACGCTCAAGATCGTCCTGATCACCGGTGCCGGCGAAGGCATGGCCAAGCTGTTCATGTGTTCGAACGTCAGGCCCTATCTCAAGGCCGCCAACCTGGCCGATACCAAGGTGATCATCTCGGACCAGTCCGGGGCGGTGCTGGCTACCGAGGCGATCTGCAAGTAGCTCGCGCGGTCAGCCCTTGAACCGCCGGGTCGGTCGGCCGCGGACCCCGGGCCGACAGCGGAAGACCCCGCCGGCATGGGGTTGGTCGGCCAGCCCGCCGGGCGGGAACCCCTCCTGACCGGTGGTGACGAACAGCTCGTCCAGGTCGGGTCCCCCGAATGCGCAGCTGGTGACCTGCGCCGCGGGCAGTTCGATCCGGCGGTCGATCCGACCGTCCGGCGCATAGCGCACGACGGCCCAGCCGTCCCACAGGCAGACCCAGGCGAAGCCGTCGGCATCGAGGGTCATCCCATCCGGCCAGCCGGCGCCATCCGGGATCTCGAACGCCGGCCGCCGATCGGACAGTGTCCGTCCGCTCGGCCCGACGTCGAAGCGGTCGACCCGGCGGCTCGGCGTGTCGATGAACAGGAGCTGTCGACCATCGTCCGTCCAGTCGAGTCCATTGGGGATGGTCAGCTCGGTCAGGACCTCCGCGACCGTGCCATCCGGGTCGAGCCGATGGAGCCTGCCCAGACCCGTCCGTTCGTCGGCGGCCATCGAGCCTGCCCAGAACCCACCATCGGGGCCGACCTTGCCGTCGTTCATCCGGATGCCCGGATCGTCGGGGGCGATGGCTGCGATCAGATCCAGCCGGCCGGTCGCGGGATCGAGCATGGCGAAGCCGTCCCGGACCGCCACGATCGGGTCGCCGGTCGCGCGCAAGGCGAGGGCGCCGATGGGTTGACCGACCGGGATCGCCCGATCCGCCCCGGTCGACGGGTCCCACTGGTGGACGATCCCGCCCAGCAGGTCGATCCACCACAGCCGCTGGAGCCGGTCGTCCCAGACGGGTCCCTCGGCCAGCTCGGCGTGGGCGTCGACGACCAGTTCGGGTCGATCGTCCACCCGCTCGAGCCTTAGCCGGCCTTGAGGATGGCGGCCATGAACGCCGCCGCCTCAGCCACGCCCTCGGCCGGCGGCTGAAGGATGTCCTCGTTCTCGATCGACAGCACGTCGTCGTAGCCGACCGCCCGGAGCTCACCCACGAAGGGCGCCCAGAACGACGCGTCGTGCGAGCGCCCGACGGTCCGGAAGATCCAGGCCCGTTCGGCCGCGTTCTCGAACGGGCGCTGATCGAGGACGCCGGCGATGGCGACCTGCTCGGGCACGATCTGGGTGTCCTTGAGATGGACATGATGGACCGCCGGACCGAGCGCCCGGATGACCGCGATCGGATCCATCTGCTGCCAGAACATGTGGGATGGGTCGACGTTGGCCCCGATGACCGGACCGACCGCGTCGCGCATCCGGAGGAGGGTCGGGACGTTGTAGGCCAGGTGGAGGGGATGGAGCTCGAAGGCGATCCGGGTCACCCCGTGTTCGCCGGCGAAGCGGCCCATCTCCTGCCAGAAGGGGATCGCCTCGGCCCACTGGCGCTCGAGCAGGGCCATCGCGTCGGCCGGCCAGGGATACCAGACCCAGTTGATGGTGGTCGAGCCCGGGCCGTCACCCGGGTTGCCGGACATCGTCACGATCTTGTCCACGCCCAGCTCGGCGGCCAGCCGGATGACTTTGCGGATGAGCTCGGCATGGGCCGCGCCCTTGACCGGATGGAGCGGCCAGGCGGAACAGTTGAGCGCGCCGATCCGGAGACCACGAGTGCTGAACGCGTCGGCGAAGGCGCGTCGCTTGCCGGCATCGTCGAGCAGCTCATCGATGCGCATGTGCGGCGCCGACGACTGACCGCCCGCGGCGATCTCGATCGCGGCACAGCCGGTCTCGACGGCCAGGTCAAGGGCCTCTTCGAACGAGAGTTGGTCGACCGAATCGGTGTACAGACAGAGATCCATCCGGGCAGGCTCCTGTGATCAGCTGATGCCGAAGATCCGTTTGCGCCGGATCGGGCTTGACGGGGCCAGGTCGAGCTCGGCCAGCCCGGCGACCCCGCGTTCGTAGACCGGTTCACCGGGAGTGAGCGGCAGCTCCCAGGTGCGTCCGGTGGCGGCGCTGGCGTAGACCGCCAGGGTCGCTTCAAGGATATGGGCACCCTGGGCACCGCTGGCGATGGGCGACCGACCCGCCTGGATGGCATCGGCCAGCTCGGCGATGAGCGGTCGGACGCCGTCCTCGAAGGGCATCCCGGTCTCCTCCGAGCGGCCGCTCCGACCGTGGACGACGAGGCGGTCGATGGGCGAGAACGCCCCGTTGCCGCCATCCTCGTAGGTCACCTCGATCCGGCCGGCCGGACCGGATACGCCGAAGCCGCCCATGCCCAGGCCCCAGCCGACGTTGACCAGGGCGGCATTGGTCGATGTCTCGAAGCGGGCCAGGTTGATGTCTTCGACCGGGGCGTCGTCGGTGCGCGCCGTGACCCAGGCGTTGACCCGCTCGATCGGGGCGCCCAGGAAGGCCTCGGCGACGTAGACGATGTGGAGCATGTCCATCAGGACACCGCCGCCGGCCAGTCGGCTGTCGTGGCGCCAGGTGGGTCGGTAGGCCGCGTTGCCGGGGTTGTCGAGGACGGCAAGCCAGTTGAGGATGGCCACCTCGACCGGCCCGATCTCGTCGGCGCCGATCAACTCGAGGGTCCGGGCGATCTCGGTGAAGAACAGGTAGTTGTGCATGATCGCCAGGTTCGTGCCAGCGGCCTCGGCCGCCGCGACCATGGCCCAGGCATCGCGCGGGGTGGTGGCAAGTGGCTTCTCCGACAGGACATGCCGCCCGCTCGATGCGGCCGCGATGACCAGGTCCCGGTGGAGGTGCTGGGGGGTGCAGACGTCGACCAGGTCGAGATCGTCGCGGGCCAGCAGGGCCGCCGAATCGGCGTGACAGTCGACCGGATCCAGTCCGCTCAGTTCGCGTCCGAGCTCAAGCCGGGCCGGGGTCGGATCGGCGATCGCGACGAGCTGGTAACGGTCAGGCAACGCCAGGTAGGCGGGGACGTGGTCGCTCAGGGCGACGTTGCCGCAGCCGATGAGCCCGACCCGGAGCGGTTGGCCGCTCGCCGCGCTCATCGTCCGCTGCCGGCGCTCATCGTCCGCTCCCGGCGCGATCGGCCGCGCCCGCGCCCGGGTCGGTCGGCGACCCGCTGGTCCGGACGGGGTTGCGCAGCTCACCGATGCCTTCGATGGCGACGACCACCTCGTCCCCGTCGCGGAGGACCCGGCGGGGGGTCCGGAACCAGCCGACCCCGGGCGGCGTGCCGGTGGCGATGAGGTCGCCCGGCTCCAGGCTGAACGAACGCGACAAACGGGCGATGAGCTCGGCCACGCCGAAGATCATGTCGGCGGTCGTGGCGGACTGGAAGACTTCGCCGGACAAGGTGCAGGAGATGGCCAGGGCCTGTGGATCGGGGATCTCGTCGGCGGTCACGATCCAGGGGCCGATCGGACAGAAGGTGTCGAGGCTCTTGCCGCGGACCCACTGGCCGTCGCCGAACTGCATGTCGCGGGCGGTCACGTCGTCCAGACAGGTGTAGCCGAAGACGTGGTCGAGGGCGTCCTCGGTCCGGACGTTGCGGGCGCGCCGTCCGATGACGACGCCCAGCTCCGCCTCGAAGTCGACCCCGTCGGTCAGCCCGCGATCGAAGGCGATGGCCTCGCCCGGACCGATGATCGAAGAGGGGAACTTGGCGAATACGAGCGGCTCGGCGGGCAGGGTCATGGCGGCTTCGGCGGCGTGGTCGATATAGTTCAGGCCGACGGCCACGATCTTGCCGGGGTCGGGCAGCGGGGCGATGGCGACGGCGTCGTCCCCGCCGAGAGCCACGGTCCGACCGGCTGCCACGGCGGCCCGCAGACGATCGAGCAGCTCCGGTCCGCCGGCGACGAGCTGACGCATCGACGTGACGCCAGCGCCGAGCGCGGCGCCGACATCCGCGATACCGTCGTCGACGAGGACGCCGGCGGCCTCGATGCCGGTCGCGCGATAGGTCGTCAGGCGCATCGGTCGATGCCTTTCGAGTCCAGGGGAGGGGCGAAGGGTTCACGAGCGCGAACACTCGCTTGCGAGGATAGAAAGCGGAGCCCCGCCAGTCAACTCGGCGTCGTCGCCTTGACATGCCCCTCTGGCCGATGCTAGGTTCCGGCCGAGGTTTGCCTCTACAACCGGGGTTTCGAAGCCCGAAAGTGGGAAGACCCGTGTCCGTGCCCTCGTTCTCGCGTTCCGAGGCCCTCTTCGAGGCAGCCCGCAAGGTCATCCCGGGTGGGGTCACCTCGAGCATCCGGGCCGGGGCCCGTCCCCATCCGCTCTACTTCGAGCGCGGCGAGGGCCCCCACCTGTGGGATGTCGACGGCAACCGCTATATCGACTACGCGCTGGGATACGGCCCGCTGATCCTGGGCCACGCCCCGGTCGTCGTCCGTGACGCGATCTCGGCCCAGCTCGGCCGCGATCTCACCTTCGGATCGCAGCATCGCCTGGAGCCCGAGCTGGCCGAGCTGCTGGTCGCCACGGTCCCCGGTGCCGAACAGGCCATCTTCGCGACGACCGGCAGCGAGGCGGTCGCCGCTGCCGTGCGCCTGGCTCGGGCGGTCACCGGTCGCGATCTCATCGTCAAGTTCGAGGGCCACTACCACGGCTGGCTCGACGGGGTCTTTGCGAGCACCGGCTGGGACCTCGAGCGGTCCGGACCGGTGGGTCGACCGACCACGGTCGCAGCGACCATCGGGATCCCCGACTCCGCCCTGGCCGACACCGTCGTTGCCCAGTGGAACGACCTCGGCTCGATCGAGGCGGTCCTGGCCGAGCACCGCGGACAGGTCGCCGCGATCCTGTGCGAGCCGATCGCGGTCAACGGCGGGCTGATCGCCCCGGTGCCGGGCTTCCTGGCGGCGCTCCGGCGGCTGGCCGACGAGCATGGTGCGCTGCTGGTCTTCGACGAGGTCATCACCGGGTTCCGCCTGGCCCTCGGCGGCGCCCAGGAACGCCTCGGGGTGACGGCCGACCTGGCCATCTTCGCCAAGGCCATCGCCGGTGGCATCGCCCTCAGCGCCGTGACCGGGACGAGGGCGGTCATGGAGCCGATCGCCGACGGCCGGCTGGTCCACAACGGCACGTTCAACGGCAATCCGATCGCCCTGGCCAGCGGGGTCGCTTCGCTCCGTCACCTCAGTCGTGGACGCGACCGGATCTACCCCGAGCTCGACCGGCTAGGCGCTCGGCTGGCCGCCGGTCTGGCCGCCGCCTCGCCTCGACTGACCATCCGCCAGGTCGGCCCCATCGTCCACAGCGCGGTCGATGAGCCGGCTGACGTCCGGACCATCCGCCAGCGGACGGGAACCCCGGCCGATCACGCTCGCTTCATCGAGGCGCTGCTGGTTCGGGGCATCCACGCCACGCCGCGCGGGTTGTGGTACGTGTCGACGGCCCATCGCGACGCCGACATCGACGCGACTGCGGAGGCAGCCGCTGCGGCTGCCAGGGAGACGCTCGGTTGAGCCGGCCGGCATTCGGCAGAGGAGCCTGGATCTCCGACGCCTGGACCTACCGGGGCTTCCCGGCCATCGTCCTCGAGAACGAGCGCGTCCGGATGACCGTCCTGCCGGGGCACGGGGCCAAGGTCGTCGAGCTCATCGCCAAGTCGGTCGATCGCGATCTGCTCTTTCACCACCCCCGCTTCGATGTCCGGCTGCCGGTCTTCGCGGCCAACGTCGACGACTGGTGGACCGGCGGCATCGACGAGGTGGCCCCGACCGGCCACCCGGCCATGGTCGGCGGGGAGCAGCTCCCGTTCCTGGGCGAGTTCTGGTCGCAGGCCTGGACGGCCCGGATCGTCGAGGAAGGACCGACGGCCGTGGCCGTCGAGCTGAGTTGCGGCGGGATCATCAGCCCGCTCCGGATCGACCGTCGGATGGAGCTCCGGACCGGCAAATCGTTCGTCCGCTCGAGCCATCGCCTGACCAATGTGGGCTACCAGCCGCTGCCGTTCATGTGGGGCATCCACCCGGGGATCGCCGTGCGCCCGGGAGCGCGGATCCAGGTGCCCGGGGCGAGCGGCACCTTCCATGAGGGTCATCCCGACCTGGGCCTGGCTGCCGGGACCCGCTTCGCCTGGCCGCATCTGCCTGCCGTCGGTGGGTCGATCGACCTGTCCGTCGCTCGGCCACCGGATCCACCGTCGTGGGAGCTCGCCTTCATCGACGACCTGAGCGCGGGCTGGCTGGCCGTGACCGATCCGGCCAGCCGCTCGGGCTTCGCCATGTCGTTCGATCGGACGGTCTTCCCGGTGGCCTGGCTGTGGGGTGTGTACGGCGGCTGGCGGGGCCTGTATACGGTGGCTTTGGAAGCCTGGACCGCCCACCCGCCGCGACTCGACGAGGTCATCGCCGCCGGGCGAGAGCGGATCCTGGCGCCGGGCGAGAGCCTGGCCACCGAGCTGAAGTTCATCGCCTTCGACGGCATCGGCTCGGTCGCCGAGGTCGGCCTCGACGGCACGGTCCACGGCGACGGCTAGGACGAGGAGCGCGACCATGGGCAGACTGGATGGTCGGGTGGCCATCGTGACCGGTGGCGGTCGAGGGATCGGCCGGGCCATCGCCGAGGCCTACGCGCGCGAGGGCGCCCGGGTCTCGATCATCGGCCGCGACCCAGCTCGCACGGCGGCCAGCGCGGGATCGATCGAGGGTCCCGCCGGCCCGGTCGCCTGGTTCGCCGGGGACGTCGGTGACGAGGCCCGGGTGGCCGAGATCGTGGCCGAGGTCCTGGCCGGGGCCGGCCGGATCGACGTCCTGGTCAACAACGCCGCGGTCCAGGTCGAAGCCAGGTTGCTCGATCAGACCGTCGACGACTTCCACGCCATCGTCAACACCAACCTGCTGGGCACGTTCCTGTGCAGCCGGGCGGTCCTGCCGGCGATGCTCGACCAGGGCGCCGGGGTGATCGTCAACATCTCGTCGGTCCTGGGCCTGGTCGGCGACGCGATGCTGCCGGTCTACTCGGCGACCAAGCACGGCATCCTGGGCCTGACCAAGTCGACCGCCATCGCCTACGCCGCCCAGGGCATCCGCTGCGTGGCCATCTGTCCCGGCGACGTCGACACGGATCTCAACCAGACCTACTTCGAGAGCCAGCCCGACCCGGTCGCGTTCCGGGCTCGGATCGAACGCGAATACCCCGACCGACGGATCGCCCAGCCGGCCGACATCGCCCGGATCGCGGTGTTCCTGGCCAGCGACGACGCCGCGGCGATGAACGGGACCCACGTCCTGGTCGACGGCGGGATCCTGAGCCGGCTGTACGACCTGTACGAGGACTGACCGTGAAGATCGTCGATCTGCGAGCGACGCCGGTGACCGTCCCGGCCGAGGCGCCCTGGCGCTGGAGCATGGGCATCGAGACGGGCACGACCCGAACGGTCATCGAGCTGATCACCGACGAGGGCATCGTCGGACTGGGCGAGACGTACGGCGGGGCGCGCACGGTCGAGGCGTTGGAGATCGCCAGGCCGTTCATCATCGGGCTCGATCCCCTCGAGACCGGGCTCATCCAGCACCGCCTCAGCGTGTTCTGCATCGGCTACGAGATGAGCGTCCCGCCGCTGGTCCGGGCGGGCATCGAGATGGCCTGCCTGGACGCCGCCGGCAAGGCACTCGGTCGGTCGGTCGCTTCGCTCCTCGGGGGGGCCGTCCGCGATGGCGTGGAGGTGGCCAGCTACCTGTTCTATCGATACGCCTCCGAGGACGGTAAGCTGCCGGCCGTCGACAGCGCCGAGGCGATCCTCGATCGAGCCAACGAGCTGGTCGAGCGCAACGGCCACCGGGTCCACAAGCTCAAGGGCGGCGTGCTCAGCCCGACCGAGGAGTACCGCGCGCTCAAGCTCCTGCGCGACCGGTTCCCGGACGACCCGCTGGTCTGGGATCCCAACGCGGCCTGGTCGGTCGAGACGACCATCCGGGTCGGCCGGCGACTGACCGCCGACGCGTTCGAGCTCCAATGGCTCGAGGATCCGTGCAACTGGCTGGAGGGCATGAGTCAGGCCCGCGCGGCGACCGGCATCCCGTTCGCGACCAACATGTGCCTGATCGGGCCGGAGCAGCTCGCGCCGGGCATCCGCCTGCGCAGCGTCGACGTCATCCTGGCCGACGTCCACTTCTGGGGCGGCTTCCGAGCCAACCAGAAGATGGCCGCCGTGGTCGAGGCGTTCAACCTCGGGATCGGCATGCACAGCGACCGCGAGCTGGGGATCTCGACCGCGGCGATGGTCCACCTGGCCTGCTCCATCCCCGGCCTGACCTACGCCATCGACAGCCACTATCACGATCAGGCCGACGACATCATCACCCAGCCGTGGGTCTACCGCGACGGTCGGTTCGAGCTGCCGACCGGACCCGGGTTGGGCGTCGAGCTCGATCGCGACAAGCTCGACTTCTACCACCGCTACTTCCTCGACAACGTCGAGGTCAACGAGTTCTACGACCCGTACCGGCCGGGCTGGGTCCCGGCCCTGCCGATCTTCTGATGGTCGAGCTCCGACGGTGACGTCCGCTCCGATCCGGTTGGCGACGATCAACCTGCTGTACTACCCGCAGGGCGATCGTTGGAAGGAGCGACGACCGCTGGTCGAGGCCCGCTTGCGAGCCTTGGCTCCGGATGTCATCGGGCTCCAGGAGGTCAACCGCTCGATCGACCAGGATCGCGACCTGGCCGCGTCGGCCGGTCCGGAGTTTGACTACCGCGTGTTCCGGGCCTCTGACACCATCCGGGATCGATATCCGCGCCACTGGGACGGGGTCGTTCTGCTCGTCCGACGGGCCGCCGGCGAGGTCCTCTTCCACGAGATCCGGCGGCTGACCCACCTGCGGGTGGTCCAGGCGCTCGGACTGCGCCGGCCGGACGGGACGACCCTGACCGTGGCCAACACCCACCTGCATCATCCCGACGGGCCGCCGGGCCATGTCGCCCGATTGCGCCAGGCCCGGACGATCCTGGCCTTCCTCGAGGGTCTGCCCCCGACCGATGCGACGGTCCTCGGCGGGGATCTCAACGGGACGCCCGACGAACCGTCGCTGGGGAGCCTGTTCCAGGCCGACTTCCGCTCGGCGACCAGGGAGGCCGGGCTGGGCGATCCGGGCACGTTCCCCAGCGGGCTGGTCGCCCCGACCATCTACCGCGGACCGGCCTTCTGCATCGACTACCTGTTGGTCCGCGGGCCGGTCAGGGTGCTCTCAGCCGGGCTCGCCTTCGACCAGCCGGCGTTCGACGACCCGGGCCTCTATCCGAGCGATCACCTGGGGCTGGTGGCCGATCTCGAGGTCTCGTCGGGATGAGGCGCCAGCCGTTGGGAGATCTCACCGGCCACGGTCACCAGGCGTTGGCCGACCTCGGCGATCCGGGCGTCGGTCATCCGGGCGCGCGGCGCCGAGACGCTCATCGCGCCGACAACGCGGCCGCCGTCGAGGACCGCTGCGCCGACGCAGGCGACGCCCAGCGAGACCTCTTCCATGTCGACCCCGTAGCCGGTCGCCCGAGTCGGGCCCAGGGCGGCGTTGAACGCCTGCCAGGTGGTCGGCGTCCTCGTCGTGTAGCGCTCGTAGGGCTCGGGCCCGAGGATGGTCGCCAGCTGCTGCGGCTCGAGATGGACGGCCACGGCCTTGCCCAGGGCGGTCGCGTGGATGGGCACCACCGAACCGGGTACGTCGGCCATCCGGAAGGCGGCCGGACTCTCCAGGATCTCGACATAGACCAGGCCCGAGTCACGGAGCAGGGCCAGGTTGACCGTCTCGCCGGTCTCGTCGCGCAGACGGCGCAGATTGGGCAGGGCGACGGTCCGGACATCCAGACCAGCCAGCAGGCGCGAGGCCCAGCGGATGGCCTCGACCCCGGCCCGATAGCCGGATTCGGGCAGACGCTCGGCCAGGCCGGCCACCTCGAGGGTCGCCAGGAGGCGATAGGCCGTGCTCTTGCTGACCCCGGCGATCTCGGCCGCCTCGCCCAGCCCGAGGACGTCCCGCTCGGCGATCGCGCCGAGCAGGGTCAGGGCGTGCTCCACGGCCCCGATGGAGTAGCGCTCCGCCTGGCGCTGGCGAACCGTGCGACCATTGGGCGCAACCACGGTGCCTCCTGTCGAATGTCCAAGCAGGGTACGAGAGCGTCGAACCGGCGTCAATCCTACCCCATCGTGCCTGCCGTTTTCGCGGTGCGAATTCGCATTGACACCGCTTGCGGCCCCGGCGTAGATTCGCCGCCGGGTTTCCTTTGCGGGCACAGTCGCTCCACGGTGCGAAACGCGGGCGTCTGGTGGCACCGGTCGGACCCGGGGACGTTGAGAGCGGTCGCGGCTCGCTAGCCGGGCCGTCCTAGGAGGAGTCTCGTGCGCAGATCCAAGGCCATCGTGGCCGTCTTCGGCCTGGCGCTCATCGCCCAGGCCTGTTCGTCGTCAGCCGCCAGTCCGGCGGCATCCACCGGTGTGACCACGCCGGCCCCATCCGTCGCGGCCCCATCCGTCGCGGCTCCGTCGACCGCCGCCGAGGCCATCGAGCTGACCGTGCTCGAACACCAGAAGCCGCGCCTCGACGTCCTGGCCCAGATCCTGCCGATGTGCGAGGCCGACCTGGCCAAGCAGGGCATGAACGTCAAGGTCAACCTGACCGGCGAAGTGGTCGCCGATGAGCAGTTCCGCCAGAACGTCACGATCCTCTACCAGGGTGACAATCCGCCCGACATCACCTCGTACCCGGGTGCCTGGGTGCCCGACTTCGCGACCGCCGACTACCTCCTCGACATCACCGACAAGCTCGCTGCCTGGCCGGACTGGGCGGCCCACTTCTACCCGGTCCTGCGCGATCGAGCGGTCCAGGCCGACGGCAAGAGCTACTCGATGCCGCGCCACGGCACGGTCATCGAGCTGTTCATCCGCAAGGACGTCCTGGAGGCCAATGGCATCTCGACCGACCAGCCCAACTCGTGGCAGGAGCTGCTCGATCGGCTGACCGCCCTGCACGCCAAGACCAACCTCCCGGCGATCACCATCCCCGGCGGTAAGACCTGGGGTGGCGGTTCGTTCGACGAGGGCTTCATCCACTTGTTCAACGGGACCGGCGACAAGCTCTACGACACCACGACCGGCAAGTGGATCGTCAAGAGCCAGGGCCTGACCGACGCGTTCAACTACTACGCCACCCTCCAGAAGGGCGGGCTCCTGCCGACCAAGGCCCTGCTCGACCCGAACCCGTGGGAGCCGACCAAGTACGACGGCTTCACTGGCACCACCGCGGACGGCAAGGCCGTCCCGGTCGCCCCGCCGATCACGACCCAGGGGTCGTGGGGCTGGGTCTACGACTGGGGTCCTGCCCCGACCGGCGCTCGACCGATCCCGGGCATCTACGACGGCAAGGTCGACACCTGGGCCTTCCCGAGCAAGGCAGCCAACGACAACTTCGTGTGGGCGGCCGAGGACTGGATGTGGACGATCTCCAAGAAGTCCAAGCATCCCGATGAGGCCTTCGCGCTGCTCAAGTGCCTCAACTCGGGCGCACCGCTTGCCATGGACGTTGCCGCGGTCGGGAACCTCGCTCCCCGCGACGACATCCAGGATGTCGCTCCGTACAAGGACAAGCCCTACCTGCTCAAGATGGAATCGCTCCTGAAGACCGGCCGGACCTTCAAGGCCCAGGTCGGGATCGACAAGATCCAGCAGGCCGTCGGCGCCGCCACCGAGCAGATCCTGCTGGGCAAGATGAACGGCGACCAGGCCGCCGAGTACTTCACCAAGCAAGCCACCGAGTTGCTGGGCGCCGACGCGGTCACGACCCAGTAATCTCGACCCAGCGCGCATGCGCCATCGATCCCACCGTCACCTTCGACGGCACGGGGTCGGTGGCGCCGACGCATCCAGTGCGGGAGTCCCGTGACCCGATGACCTGGGCCGCCGCTCGATGATCGCTCGTCAGCCGCACGGGTTCCGTCAGTACCTGGTCGTCGCCGGGTTCCTGGCGCCGGCCCTCATCCTGCTCGGGATCTTCGTCGTCGCTCCCGTCGTCTGGGCGGTCGGCCTGAGCACGACCGACTGGCGGCTGACGGGCCCCGGGGCCCTCCATCCAAAGTTCGTCGGTCTGACCAACTACGCCCGCCTGCTCGGCAGCGACGACTTCCGCGACTCGTTCCTGCGGACGGGCGTCTTCGTCATCTTCTCGGCCATCATCGGCCAGTTCTTCTTCGGGATGGCCTCCGCCCTGGCCCTCCATCGCAAGGACGTCCGGCTCAAGGGGTTATGGGGGGCGGCCATCCTGATGCCCCTGGTCGTGCCCGAGACGGTCGCCGCCTTCGCCTGGGCGAGCATGCTCGAGTCGAGTGACCAGGGGACGGTCAACCGGGTGATCGGCCTGGCCGGAGTGTCCCCGGTGGCCTGGCTCCAGGACAACGCCATGTTGGCCATCATCGTGGTCAATACCTGGCGCGGCATCGCCTTCGCGATGATCCTCTTCTCGGCCGCCCTCGAAGGCGTGCCCCAGGAGGTCAACGAGGCGGCCACTGTCGACGGAGCGTCGCCGCGGCAGCTCCTGACAAAGATCACCCTGCCGCTGATCAAGCCGGCCATCGTCCTGTACATGCTGCTGACCACGATCGGTACGGTGACCGTGTTCGGTCTGATCTACTTCCTGACCCGGGGCGGCCCGGGTGGCGATACGACCACCCTGGCCATCTTCATCTACGAACGGGCGTTCAAGTTCTTCGAGATCGGGTTGGGCAGCGCCGCCTCGGTGATCATGCTCGGGCTGGTCCTCGGGGTCGGCTTGATCTATGTCCGCCTGCTGCGGGCGCAGGTCTGAGATGACTGCTCCGACCGCCAGCGTGACCACCAGCCGGGTCCACCGGGCCGACCGGCACCGCCGCCAGCGCAGCCGGGCCCTGCCGCTGGTCTACCTGTTCCTGGCCGGGCTGGCCATCTTCTGCGTCGTGCCCTTCCTGTGGATCGTGCTGGCCTCGGTCGACCCGCACGCCGGGGTCCATCTGCAGATCCCCGCCTCGATCGACCTCGCGGCGTACTCTCGGTTCCTGACCGACCCGATGTTCAGCCGGTTCGTTCTCAACAGCTTGATCATGGCCGGCGGATCGACCATCCTGGTCATCTTCACCAGTGCCCTGGCCGGGTATGCCCTGTCGCGCTTCGCCTTCCGCGGTCGTCGGGTCCTGATGTTCGGGATCCTGCTGACCCGGATCATCCCGGTCTCGGCCACGATCGCCCCGCTCTACCTGATCGTCCAGTGGCTCAAGCTGATCGACACCTACCAGGGCATGATCCTGGTCCTTGCGGCGCAGCAACTGCCCCTCGCGATCTGGCTGATGAAGGGCTTCTTCGACACGGTCCCGGGCGAACTCGAGGAGGCGGCCTGGGTCGACGGCGCATCGCGCCTGACCAGCGCCATCCGGATCGTCCTGCCACTGGCGGCGCCGGGGGTCGGGGCGGTCGCCCTGTTCGCGTTCATCGAATCGTGGGGCGACTTCCTGACCCCGCTGATCCTGATCACCTCGTCGGACAAGACCCCGATCTCGATCGGGCTGTTCCAGGCGTTCACCTACCGCAACACGGTCGACTGGGGGTTGCTGACGGCGATCTCGGTCGTGTACATGGTGCCCACGATCATCCTGTACCTGCTGGTCCGGCGCTACCTGATCAAGGCCACGGTGGTCGGCGCGCTGCAGGGCTGAACGAAGGAGTCGAGGGCGCGATGGACCTGGGATTGTTCACCGATTCGGTGCCGCGGCTGTCGTTCGAGGCAGCCCTCGACTTGGCGGTGGACGTCGGGGCGAGCGCCATCGAGATCGCCGTCGGCGGCGTGTCCGAGATGACCCACGCGGACACGCCGACCTTGCTGGCCGACCCGGCTGCTCGGGCACGCTTCAGCGATGCATTCGCCAGCCGAGGTCTCCGGATCGCGGCGCTCAATTGCTCCGGGTTCCCGCTCCACCCGATCATCGGCGATCAGCAGCGGCGGAGCATCGAGGACACCATCCGCCTGGCCGAGCTGCTCGGGGTCGACAAGATCGTGACCATGTCGGGCTGTCCCGGCGACGGGCCCGGCGCGACGACCGTGAACTGGATCTGGTACCCGTGGCCGGCCGACGCGATGGCTCTGCTCGAGCGCCAGTGGGACGCGGCGATCCCGTTCTGGCGCGAGCTGGCCGCCTTCGCCGGGGACCACGGAGTCCGCCGGATCGCCTTCGAGCTCCACCCGCTCTACCTCGTCTACAACGTGCCGACGCTGGAGCGGATCCGCGACGCGATCGGTCCGGTCATCGGGGCCAACGTCGATCCATCGCACATGTTCTGGCAGCAGATGGATCCGCTGGCCGTCATCCGGGCCCTGGGCCCGGCCGTCCACCATGTCCACCTCAAGGACACCGAGCTGGTGCCCGACAAGGTCGCCCTGGCCGGCGTCCTCGATCAGCACCCATTCGAGGATCCGGCCGAGCGGGCCTGGGGCTTTCGGACGATCGGCCGCGGCCACGGAGCGCCCTTCTGGACCTCGCTGATCGCGGCGCTCGGCGAGGTCGGCTACGACGATGTCGTATCGATCGAGAACGAGGACGAGTGGCAGCCGGCGGAAGAAGGCGTCCGGGAAGCGGCCGCCTTCATGGGCCCGATCCTCGAGGGTCGATCGTAGGTCCGATGGCCGGCTCAGCTCGACGGACCAGCGGCGCGCCCGACGTCGTCATCGTCGGCGCCGGGATCGTCGGCTGCTCGGCTGCGGCGTTCCTGGCCGGAGCCGGCGCCCGGGTCACGCTGTTCGAGCAGGCCGATGTCGCCGCCGGTGCCTCGGGACGCAACTCCGGGGTCGTCCAGCACCCGTTCGATCCGGCCCTGCGCGATCTGTACCGCGAGACGGTCGCGATGTACCGCGACCTGGCCGACGAGATCGACGCTGCGTTCGCGCTCGGGCCCGAACCGGCCGGTCTGCTCCTGGTCGGCCTCGAGCCGAGCTGCCCGAGGCGGTTGTCGATCGTCCTGGGCGAACGGTGGCCGGAGCTCGATCCGTCGTTCATCGAGGGCGACGAGTTGCGCCGCCTCGAACCGGGGCTGGCACCGGATGTCGCCGCCTGCCGGGTGCGCATCGGCTTCCCAGTGCCGCCCGCCTCAGCCACCCGGGCGCTCGCGGCCGTCGCCACAAGGCGTGGTGCGCGGATCGAGACGAGCACCGCCGTGGCCGGGCTGGTTCGGGGGACCGACGGCCGGGCGACCGGCGTCCGGCTGGCCGATGGCTCGCTCGTCGCGGCCGGAGCCATCCTCGTCGCGGCCGGACCGTGGTCCCCGCTGCTGCTCGACCCGACCGGTGGCTGGCGGCCGATCCGGCCCCAGTGGGGCGTGATCGCCGAGGTGGCCCTGGCCGATCCTCCCCGTCATGTCCTCGAGGAGGCCGGGATGGACGAAGCGCTTGGTGGCGTCGCCCAGACCGACGACAGGTCCGACGACGGACCCGACCCCGGACTCGACGACGGGCCGGACGACCACGGCGACCGTCCTGACTTCAGCTTGGTCACGGCGGCCGGCCGGAGCGGTCTCGGTTCGACCTTCCTCGAAGCGGAGCCGGAAGCCGAGGCGTGGCTGCCCCGCCTGGTCGCCCGCGGCCGCCGATTCGTGCCGGCGATCGGCACCGCGCGGACCGGACCCATCCGAGTGTGTGCCCGTCCGTTGGCGCTCGATGAGCGTCCGCTCCTCGGCTCGGTCCCGGGGATGCCCGGGGTCTTCCTGGCCGCCGGTCACGGCCCCTGGGGGATCTCGACCGGCCCGGCGTCGGCCCGGCTCGTCTGCTCCGAGATCCTGGGCGAGGCGGTCCCCATCGGGCCCGAGCTGGATGCGGCCAGGTTCGGGTCGCCGGACGCCCGCGGCGTCGTTCGGGGCTGACCCGTCGGGCTATCCTGCCGGGATGGAGATCACCACCCGCACCTTCGGCGCCCAGAGCATGACCGCCCCACTCCTCGAGGTCCTGGTCAAGCGACCCGGTCCCGCCTTCGGGCGGGCCTTCGACGATCCCGCTCACGGCTTCCATCACCCGGTCGACCTGGCTGTCGCCCAGCGTGAGCACGACGCCTTCAGCGAGCTGCTGGCCGGTCTCGGGCCGGTCGTCCACGAGCTCGACATGGAGAGCGACTCAGCGGACCTCGTCTACCTGTTCGACCCGCTGCTGGTCTCGGATCGGGGCGCGATCCCGCTCCGTCCGGGCAAGCCCAACCGAGTCGGCGAGGAGGTGCTGATCGAGGCGTGGCTGGCCGAGCGGGGAATCCCGACGGTCGCCCGGATCGAGGCGCCGGGGACGATCGAAGGGGGTGACACGTTCTGGCTTCGACCGGATCTGCTGTGCATCGGCCGGACGCTCCGGACCAACGGCGAGGGTGCCCGTCAACTTGGAGCGATCGTCGACGGCGACGTGCGCGTCTTCGACGTCCCGTACTGGCGGGGGTCGGCCGAGCTGATCCACCTCTTGTCGGTCATCTCGCCGGTGGCCGACGACCTGGCGGTGGTCTACCTGCCCCTCCTCCCGGTCGGGTTGTGGCAGCTCCTGGCGGAGCTCGGGATCGCCACCATCGCCGTGCCCGACGAGGAGTTCGCGACGCTCGGCTGCAACGTCCTGGCGGTCGAGCCCGGGGTGGTCATCCTGGCCGAAGGCAACCCGCGGACCGCCGCGGCGCTGGTCGCGGCCGGCTGCGAGGTCCACACCTACGCCGCGAGCGAGATCGGCCTGAACGGCTCCGGTGGGCCGACCTGCCTGACCCGGCCGATCCTGCGCGACACGGTCGGATGAGCGACCCGACCGGGTTCCCGGCGTTCTCGGCGACCGCGACCCGGGCGGCAGCCGCGGTCGACCCGGACCGACTCAGCCGGGACCTCGGCGACCTCGTTCGGGTGCCGAGTGTCACGGGCTCCGAGGAAGCGATCTCGGACCGGCTTGCGGCGCTGCTCGGCGAGATCTCCGGGATGGTCGTCGAACGGCTGGCGCCGGACCCGGACCTGGTCCGCCAGGATCCCGATTGGCCGGGCGAGGAGATGCCCCGGGCGAACCTGCCCATCGTCATCGGCAGACTCGGTCAGGCGGGCGGTCGACGACTGGTCCTGGTCGGCCATACCGACGTCGTCCCGCCGGGCGAGCTGGACACCTGGACGGTCGACCCGTGGGCCGCCGAGATCCGCGATGGCCACCTTTACGGTCGCGGTGCGTGCGACATGAAGGGCGGCGTGGCCGCGATCATCGGTGCCGTCCGGGCCGTGGCCGACTGCGGGGCGGTCGGGTCGCTTAGCGGGCAGATCCTGGTCGCCTTCGTGCCGTCGGAGGAGGACGGCGGTCAGGGCATGCTGGCGGCCATCCGGGCCGGGGTCACCGGCGACGTCGCGGTCATCACCGAGCCGTCCAACCTGGACGTCGTGGTCGCCCACGCCGGAGCCATCACCTTCCGCCTGACGGTGCCCGGTCGGGCGGCCCACGCCTCGCAGCGGCGCGAGGGTGTCTCGGCCCTCGACAAGCTGGCGGTCCTGACCGGCGCCCTCGAGGCTGATGAGACCCGGCGCAACGGGGCCGAGACGGATCCCCTGATGACCGCGATCGGACTGCCCTATCCGACGATCATCGGGATCGTCCACGGCGGGGCGTGGGCGTCGAGCGTCATCGACCGGATCGTGGCCGACGGTCGCTACGGCGTCCGCCTGGGCCAGACCCCGGACGAGGCGGAGACCGAGCTGCGCGCCTGCATCGCGGCGGCCTGCGAGGCCGACGACTTCCTGCGCGAGCATCCGGCGACGGTCGAGATCGTCGGCGGCCGGTTCGGCTCCGCCCGCGTCCCATCCGACCATCCGCTCCCGGTCGGCCTGGCCGCCGCGGTCGAGGCCGTCAGCGGGCGTCGACCGGTCCTGCTGGGCGAACCCTACGGCGCCGACATGCGTCTGCTGGTCGATCATGGCGCGACCCCGACCGTGATCTTCGGTCCCGGCGACGTGCGCATCGCACATAGCGCCGACGAACGGGTCCCGTTGGCCGAGGTCGAGACGTGCGCCCGGGTCCTGGCGGGCTGGATCGTCGATGAGCTCGACTGAACCCCAGATCGGCCTGGTCGAGCCGCCCGACCTGGTCGGCGATCGCGTCGTCCTCGTCCGGCTCCGTCCGGAGCACATCGCGCCGCTCGCGGCGATGATCGCCGAGCCCTCGGTGACCCGCTGGTGGAGCGATCCGCCGGACTGGGTCCAGAAGCGCCTCATCGAGCCGGACCCCGAGGCGCTCGGGTTCGCTGTCCTGACCCTGGCGGGTCGGCAGGTCATCGGCTACATCCAGGCCTGGGAGAACGCCGACCCGGAGTTCCGTTCAGCCGGTCTCGACCTGTACCTCGGGACCGCGTACCAGGGTCAGGGCTACGGCCCGGCGGCGATCCGGACGGCGATCCGCTGGCTGGTCGACGCACGCGGCCACCATCGGATCACGATCGACCCGGCGCTGGCCAACGAACGGGCCATCCGGGCCTACGAGAAGGTCGGCTTCCGACGGGTCGGGGTCCTGCGCCAGTACCAGCTCGAGGCCGACGGGAGCTGGCAGGACGGCCTGTTGATGGACCTCCTGGCCGAGGAATTCAGCCCGGGCTGACGGCCGCCGTGATGGGGTCGACGGCCGACTGCTCGGCGGCCACCTCGACCAGGCGGCAGAACGCGTTGACCATCTTCATCTGCTCGGCGGTCCGGCAGGCGACCCTGAGCAGCTCCGGGCTCGAGACCAGGATGGCCAGGCCGCGTGCCCGAGACAGGGCGACATTGAGCCGGTTCCCGGAGTACAGGAACTCCATGTCGCGGGGCAGCTCGTCGGGACTGGAGGTCGCCGTCGAGAAGATCGCGACCGGTGCTTCCTGGCCCTGGAACTTGTCGACCGTGCCGACCCGTGCTCCCGGCCCAAGCTGTCGCTCGATCGCGGCATGGACCTCAGCGACGTGGGCGTTGTACGGCGCGACCACCACGATGTCCTCGAGGACGAGCGGTCGACTGACCCCGTCCCGATCGGTCCACGAACGGCCGACCAGTCCGGCCACGAGCTCGGCGACGGCCTCGGCTTCGGCGCTCGATCGCGACCCGTCGCCGGGATGCGCCACCGGGACGTAGTCGATGCCGGTGCCGATCCCAGCGATGGCCTGCTGACTGTTATCGGGATCGGCCCTGAGCCGACCGTCGTAGAACAGCTCGGACACGAGGCCGTTCACCCGGGGATGCATCCGGTAGGTGACCGGCAGGAACAGGCCCCGGTCGGGGGCGAGGGTCCGGGCATCACCCAGGATGTGCTCGAGGGCTGATGCGCCGGCACCATCCGGGTGCGTTCCCTGGCTGACCTGCGGCAGCTGGTTGGGATCCCCGAGCAGGACGATCGAGCGGGCGGCGGTCCCGGCGGCGACGGCGTTGGCCAGCGACTGCTGGCCGGCTTCGTCGACGAACAGGACGTCGAGGCTGCCATCGAGCTCCGCCCGGGCGAACAACCAGGCGGTCCCCGCCACGACGTCGACCGTGCGGGCGGCGATTCCTTCGGCGACGGCGGCGTTGCTGCCCTCGATCACCTCGTCCAGCTCGCCGGCGCCTTCTCCGGCGTCGATGCGCTGGATCGCCCGGATCGGGACACCCTCCAGGCGGCCCGCGCGGACGGTCTCGAGGAGCAGGTTGGTGATCGCCTTGTGGGCCTGGGCGGAGATCCCGACTCGGTATCCGGCCCGAACGAGTTCCACGATCATCCGGGCGCCGGTCCAGGTCTTGCCGGTCCCGGGCGGTCCCTGGATGGCCAGGACGGTCCGCGCGGCGGGAAGTTCGAGGGCCAGCCGTCGGGCACTTTCCACGATGGGCAGATCCGGATCGGCCAGCGGTCGGCTACCGCCGGGGCCGACGGTCGTCGGCCGGCGCAGGAGCAGGTCGCGGATGGCCCGGTAAGGACCGTCGGCGTCGATCCCGTCGACGATCACGCTGTCGGCGACCCGGCCGAGGGCCGCTCGGAGGGCCTTGGCGTCGATCGGCTGGCCCTTGAGCAGCGCTCGGGGCAGGGGATGCTCGCTGTTCCTGGCCCGGCGGATCTCGAGGATGCCGTGCTCGTCGTCGATGTCGTGGATGGTCACGCCGCGACCCTGCTCGTCCTCCCAGCCGTCGCCACCGCGGATGACCTTGTGGTCCTGGGGCGGGAACGAGAACCGGTGAACGAGGGACTGCTTCTCCTCGCCGACGACGCCCTGGTAGACGAGCCCGGCGAGTGGCTCGCTCTCGCCGATGAGATCGTCGAGCGGAAGCTCGTGCAATCGGAAGTAGTCCCACCATCCCTGCCGGGCGTCGCGACGATGCCAGTCGAGCAAGGCAGCGAGCAGCCAGCGACCGGCCTCCTCCTCGGTCCGTTCCGCCGGATCGACCGTCAGGCCGCCGGTCAGGGCGACGATCCGGCGACGGGTGTCCTCGGCCACCTCGACCTGGGCCTCGCTGGGTAGCCCGGTGCCCAGCGCCGGGCGCTCGAACCGCTGTCCGAACTGGACCTGGGCCTCGATCCGGAGGGTCTCGAGCCAGTCCCGGAGGCCGCGCGTCGAGATGCAGTCGTCGCGGTTGTAGTCGGCCAGGTCGCGCAGGTGTCGGTCGTCACCGTCACCCAGCCAGCGCTCGTACTCGACGACGCTGAAGCCGGCCCGGGTGATCGGACCTTCGCGCTGGCCGAGGTAGAAGTGCTCGATCTGCTTGAGCGAATACGAGCTGACCGACGCGCGCAGACCCTGTCGGACGACCTGGTAGAGATCCACCAGGACGCCCGCCCGAAGGAGCCGATCCAGTTCGTCCTCGCGGGTCGAGTAGCGGTTGACCAAGCGGCGCAGGGCGGTCTTCTCGTAGGCCGCGTAGTGGTAGACGTGCATCCCGGGATCGCGCTCGAGACGGCCGACGATCTCGTCGATGAACGTCTCGAAGGCCGCCTTCTCCTGGATCCGATCGTGGGCCCAGATCGTGTGATAGCGGTCCTCACCGTCGACCGTCTCGGACCAGCCCAGGAGGTACTCCAGACCCGCCTCGTCGATCCAGGGATCGGCTTCGATGTCGAAGAAGACGTCGAGCGGCGAAGGCTCTGGCAAGGCGGCCAGCCCGAACGGCGCTCGCTCAGGATCGGGCAGGAGGAGCTCGTATTCGAGCTGGCCGCTTCGGCGGCCATCGAGCTGGATCGCCGCCTGGCCGTGGAGCCTGGCAAAGGTGGCCGGGGCCATGTCCGGGACGATCGTGTCCGGGGGCGCGGCGCCAAGCCGTTCGAGGGTGGCCACGCCGGCTTCGACGAAGCGTTCGGTGGCCGTCCGACTCATCCCGGCGACCAGCGACAGATGATCGTCCGCCTCGCGGCGCTCGACGCAGGTCAGCCACCAACCGCAGACCCGGCAATGGTCGACCGGATCCGGGTAGGTCGGGTCGGTGACCGCGGATCCGAAGACGCGTCCCTCGAAGCGACCCTTGACCCGCCGATGGAACGCGGCGAAGTCCGCGTAGGGATGGTCGTGGCTGGCACGGTCGCCGGTCACCACCGTGAGCGTCTCCGGCGGGACGCCCTGGACGCGCTCGAGCAGGTCGGCGTAGACGCACATCTGGATGAGCGCGCTGGCCTTCACGTGGCGGGCGAGCTTGGTGTCCGCGACGTCGTAGCTCCACGACCCGAGCCGGCTCGGTCGCTCGGCCCGGATCAGGAAGTCCGCGTGTCCCCGCCAGCGTCCGTCGAAGAAGGTCGCCTGGAAGACGACGTCCGCCCCGGACGCCATGGCCGCCTCGGTCGCCGCCGCTGCCGCCCGCAGCTCCTCCGGGTTCCGAGCCGAACGGAGATGCTCCGGGATCTCGACGATCGACCGCCCGGCCGCGCGAAGCCGCTCGAGATGCTCGCGTTCGTGCCGGTCGCCCCGTTCCTGGAGCAGCTCCAGCTCCGGGTCGTGACGTTCCGGCTTCTTGCGCAGACCGGCGATCCGCTCGAGTTCGAGGGTGGCCAGATGGTCGCAGGCGAGGTATCCGACGAGATCGGTGGCGCTGACGACGACGGTACCGTCGGCGTGCTTCTGCATCGACCCTCCTGGGCGGCGTAGGCCCCAAGCCTAGCGGGCGGTCGTGTCAGCTCGGGTGGCACGGCCGCGCAGATGGGCGGGCGGACCGACCCGCGTACCGCTCAGCGCGCGGCGATGACCTCGACCTCGATCCTGAAGGGCGGCACGAGGCCGGTCACGGCGACGGTCGCCCGGGTCGGCGGGTCGGTCGGAAAGACCTCGCGGAACACCGCGTTGTAGGCCGCCCAGTCGTCCATGTCGACCAGGAAGACGGTCGACTTCACGACGTCGCCGAGGCCCAGCCCGACCGCCCTCAGGCAGCGCTCCACGTTGGCGAACATCGCCCGGGTCTCGGCTTCGATACCACCGGGCACGACCTCACCGGTCGGGTGGTCGTCGCCGACCTGTCCGGCGACGAAGACCAACCCGTTCGCTTCGACGACCTGGCTGTAGGACGACTTCGACGGCTGGATCCCCGCCAGCACCGGGACGATCTTGGGCATCGGGCATCTCCTCTGGGGCGGCAACGGCATCGGCTGGTTACGGTAGCGCTTCGCGCCCGAGCAGGAGCCTCAGCGCGGATCCGCGGATCGGGCCAAGATCCGTCGATGGCGTCCCGTCGTATCGCGGTCATGGATCGGATCCGGACGCTCGTGGTCGCGGCCCGCCGGCGACATCCCCGCCTGTCGCTCGGGCTGGCCGCGTTCGGGTTGGTCGGAGTCGTCCTGCTCGGTCCGCTGGCAGACTCGTCCATGGCCGCGGGTCACGCCGTCAGGATCGTCGACACCGGTGGCTACGCCTCCGCATTCAGCCCACGCTCGATCAGCGTCCGGGTGGGCGACCGGATCACTTGGACCAACGCCAGTGGCACCCAGCACAACGTGACCTTCGCCTCGTTCGGCAGCCCGACCTACATGGACCCGGGCGTCCGCTACGGTCACACGTTCCAGCAGCCGGGCACGTTCCACTACACCTGCACCCTTCACGGGTTCAGCGGCACGGTCGTGGTCAGCGGCCCGAAGCCCACCCCGAAGCCCACCCCGAAGCCGACGCCAAAGCCGACGCCGACGCCGAAGCCGACGCCGACGCCGAAGCCGACGGCGACCATCGGCCCGACCCCAAGCGCCACCACCGAAGGTGGTCTCCCGCCGACCGACCCGTCCGCCACCGCGACCTTCGCCCTGGCTGCCGTCCTCCCGACGCCGGCCCGGACGGCGAGCGACCCCGGATCGCCGACGAGCTCCTCCAGCAACGTCGGCGGGGGGACGCAGTCGATCCTGCTGGGCCTCCTGGCGGTCGGGGCCGTGGGTGTCGGCGTCCTCGTACGGCGCCGCCGCTGATCGCCAGCCGAGCTTCGGGCACGCTGCTATAGTTGCGGAGTCAATCATCTGCAGCCAGCCGACCGGAGCCGAACCCATGACCGAGACCGCCACGGAAGATCCCGCCGCCGCCTATAGGGCCTTCACGGCATCGCTGATCGACGACTTCCGCGCCCACGATGGCGCGCCGACGGAGGGCGCCCTCGCCGGCCGCCAGATCCTCCTCCTGACCACGACCGGAGCCAAGACCGGCCAGCCACGGGTGAGCCCGTTGGTCTATTCGCGTGAAGGTGACGACCACGTCGTGGTCGCCTCCAAGGGCGGGGCGCCGGCCCATCCAGGCTGGTACCTCAACATCCGGGCGAACCCGATCGTGACCGTCGAGGTCGGCGGCGAGACCTTCCAGGCCCGCGCGACCGCGATCGACGGCGGTCCCGAGCGCGATCGGCTGTACGCCCAGCACGCCAAGGTCGAAGCCGGCTTCCTGGACTACCCCAACAAGACCGACCGGGTCATCCCGGTCGTCCGGCTCGTCCGGATCGCCTAGCCGAACAGCTCATCGACCGCCTCGGCGAAGACCTCGGTGTGACGGTCGACGTCGGCGGTCGTCGTGGCCGGGCACATCAAGGCCATGTTGTGGAACGGGGTCATCAGGATCCGCCGGTTCATCGCGTAGAGGTGCAGGAACCGATCCAGCTCGCGATCGCCAGCCGCGTACTGCTCGGCTCCGTCGCGCGGTGGCTCGGGCATGAAGTGGTACTCGCCCCGGCAGCCCAGCCGGGTGACATGCCAGGGCACGCCGCCTGAGGAGATGACCTCCGCGACCCCGACGGTCCAGCGTTCACCCAGGGCGATCATCCGGGCGAAGGCTTCATCGGTCAGGACCTCGGTCAAGGTCGCCCGGACGGCGCTCATCGAAAGGGCATAGCCAGCCAGCGTCCCGCCGATCCCGCCGATATCGGACACGTCGGGTTCGATGGTGGCCCCGATCCGTTCGGCGATCGCCTCAGTGAAGCCGTAGGTCCCGACGGGGATCCCGCCACCGATGGTCTTGCCGATGACCAGCATGTCCGGGTCGAGTCCCCAGGCGCCGGTGGCGCCACCGGGACCGGCGCAGATGGTGTGGGTCTCGTCGATGATCAGGATCGTGCCGGTCTCGCGGGTCAGCCGCCGGACCGCATCGTGATACCCCGGCTCGGGCAGGACGATGCCGATGTTGGTCAGGGCCGGCTCGATCAGGACCGCGGCCACATCCCCATCGGCCAGGGCGCGCTCGAGCGCGTCGATGTCGTTGAACGGCACGACCCGGGTCGTGTGGACCGGGTCGACCGACGGGCCGATGTTGCCGTAGCTCGGTCCGACGCTGCCATCCCCGTTCAGGGCGGCGAACGTCTCATCGACCGAGCCGTGGTAGTTGTGGTCGTGGACGACCACCTTGGAACGCCCGCTGATATGGCGGGCCAGGCGCAGCGAGAAGCGGTTGGCGTCGGTGGCGGTCAGGCTGAACTGCCAGTAGCGCAGACCGAACCGGCGGCGGAGCTCGTCGCCGGCCGCGATGGCGTCCTCGATCGGCAGCATCAGGGTGATCCCCCGGCCGAGCTGGCGTTCGACCGCGGCGACCGTAGCGGCCGGGGAGTGGCCGGCCATCGCCCCGGTGTCGCCCAGGCAGAAGTCGATGTAGTCGTGGCCGTCGACATCCTGGAAATGGGCCCCGCCGGCCGTCTCGACGAAGAGCGGGAAGCCGCCCGCCCAGCGGATCATCCAGTTCATCGGGACGCCGTCCAGGAGCGAGCCCTTGGCCCGCTGGTGAAGTGCCAGGGAACGTGGGTTGTCCGCCTCGAACGTCGCCAGCTCGCGGGCCATGAGGCGCCCGAGGCGGGCCCGGTCGAGGGTCGGGGTCGTGGGCACGCGAGGGCCTCCTGGTTCGTTGCTCGATGGCATCGCGACGAACGTCGGGAGCATCTTGCGCCCGGATGCGGCCTCGCTTCAGTTCGGGTCGCGGGCTGGGACGGCGCCTAACTGATGCGCCGGGTGAAGCCGCAGATCTGGCAGGTGGCGGTGCCGCTGTCGAGGTCGACCTCGAGGAAGCTGGGGCAGCCGTTGGTGGAGCAGAACAGGCGACCCGGCATCGCCGAGGTCGCGTTGGTCCGCCGGCGCATCCGGCGGATGGACCCGGCACGTGCCGAGTTCGAGGTGGTCATCGATCGCGAGAGCATGGTTTCCTGTGATTCCCGGGAGTCGCACGAACGACCGTTCGTCCGGCGCCTGCCCGAATGGTCCGCTCGGCGCGCGAGATGCGCGAAACCGGAGCGGTGCTGTCTGTCGGTGCCTGGCGCGTCGCGGGAGCGGAGGTTGAGATGCTCTGACCTGCGACGCCGCGCTGGCGTTGATGGGGGAATCATGGCCGCCGGGGCCGTTCCTGTCAAACGCCCGAAGGTCCGGGTAGGTCCGGGTGGGTCCCGGCCGGTCCGACCTCGGACCGGGTCGGTGGTAGTCTCCCGCCGATGAACGACGAGCCGACGAACGAGGAGCCGGCGACCGACGCCGTGCCGACCGGAGCCCCCGGCCAACCGACCGGCCGTCCCATCGGCGCCAGCGATCGACGACGTCGGACGGACCGCGAGATCGTCCTGTTCGCCCTGGGCCTGCTGGCGGTCGCAGCACTTCTCGTCCTGCTCCCGGACCTGACTCCGACGGCTGCCCAGGGCCTGGTATCGGAGCGGATCCACGCTCGGATCGTGGAGCTTCCGCCGCCGGCCGATCAGAACGCCCCGACGGCCGTGGTCGAGTTCCTCGAGGGCTCGCGCCGGGGAGAACGCGAGACCGCCCAGCTCGAGGGACCGTCCGGCCAGCTGCAGTTGCCCGACTATGCGGTCGGCGACGAGATCGTCGCGGCGATCGACCGCCAGCCCGACGGGACCACGACCTTCTCGGTCATCGATCGCTGGCGGCTGCCGCTCATCGGTGGACTGGTCCTGCTGTTCGCCGTGGTCACCATCGCCGTGGCCGGCTGGCGCGGGGTCCGCTCGCTGGTCGCCCTGGCCCTCTCGCTGGTGCTGGCCATCCGGGTCCTGATCCCGCTCCTGCTCGGGGGCTGGAACCCGCTGGTCCTGGCCATCGCCCTCGGCGCCACGGTCACGATCGTCTCGTTCGTGCTGACCCAGGGCCTGACCCGGACGACCGCCTCGGCGATCTTCGGGACGATGGCCGGCCTGGCCATCACCGGGCTTCTGGCGGCGGTCGTGACGGTCCTGGCCCGGTTCACCCCAGCCCAGGGATCGGACCAGATCCTGGCCATCGGCCAGCTGGCCGGCAAGACCATCGACCTGTCCGGGTTGCTCCTGGCCGGGGTCGTCTTCGGTGGATTGGGCGTGCTCAACGACGTGGCCATCAGCCAGGCGGCCACGGTCGAGGAGCTCCGCTCGGTCGATCCGACCCTCGGACGACGGACGATCTACCGGCGGACGATGAACGTCGGCGTGTCGCACCTGGCCGCGACCGTCAACACCCTGGTGTTCGCCTATCTCGGGACAGCCCTGCCGCTCCTGGTCCTGTTCTCGATCCAAGTCCGCGGCCTCGGTTTCCCACTCAACGAGGAGATCATCGCGGTCGAGGTCGTGCGGACCCTGATCGGCAGCGTCGGGATCGTCCTGACCGTCCCGATCACCACCGCCATCGCGGTCTGGTTGCTGACCCGCTCGTCCGCCGGCCCGCCCAGGGTCGGCCGTTCCAGGAGCGCTCAGGCTGAGCGAACGACGATCGAGATCAGCTCCTCACCGTAGCGCTCGAGCTTGGTCGGGCCGATCCCGGAGATGCCGGCCAGGTCGGCCAGTGACAGCGGCCGCCGCTCGGCGATGGCCGCCAGCGTTGCGTCGTGGAAGATCACATAAGGCGGCACGGCGTCCATCCGGGCGCGCTCCAGTCGCCACCCCCGAAGTGCCTCGAAGAGCGGCGATCCGGCGGCCGCGGACACGGCGCCGGCGGGCGCCGGGCGCCCGACCGAGCGCGCGGCGGGCGCTTGGACGACGCCGACCGACCCACGCCCCGGCGAGGGCATGATCTCAAGCAGGAAGCGCGACCGACGGCGCTGGCTCGACTTGCCGTCGCGCAGCCGGGCCGACGACAGCCACAGATGGACCCGGGCGCGGGTGATGCCCACGTACAGGAGTCGGCGCTCCTCCTCGATCTCGGCCGGCTCGCTGGCCTGACGGATGGGCAGGATGCCCTCTTCGAGCGATGGCAGGAAGACGGCATCCCACTCGAGTCCCTTGGCCCGGTGGTAGGTCAGCAGCTCGACCCCGACCCCGGCCGCTCCGCCGGCTTCGTCGGCCGTCCGTCGTTCGACCTCGACCAGGAAGTCGTCGAGGCCGGCACTCGGATCGGCCGCCCCCAGACGCCGTCCGATGTCGAGCAGGGTGGCCAGGGCGGCGTGGCGCTGGCGGGCCTCCTCGCCGGGCGGGACGACCTCCGGCCGGAAGTCGAGCGTGGCCAGCCAGAGCGCAGCCAGCCGTTCAGTCAGACCGAGGGCAGCAGCGCCGCGTGCCATTTCGTCCGAAGCTGATGCACGGCGCGTGGAGCGGACGGCGGTCACCGCGCGGCGGATCTCAGGTCGCCCGAAGAATCGCTCGCCGCGGAGCTGGAACGGGACACCGGCGGAGCGGAACGCAGACTCGAAGCCGAGGAGCTGGGCGTTGGTCCGGACGAGCACGGCGATCTGTTCGGCCGGCAGCCCCTCGTTGATGAGCCGCCTGGCCTCGGTCGCCACCGCCTGCTCTTCCTCGACGCCGCTGGCCAACAACCGGATCGCCGGCGTCGGTCCGTCCGGACGGGTGGCCAGCAGCCGCTTGACCGGCGCGCCGACGGACCGCGGGGCCCGAGCGAGGAGCCGATTGGCCAGCTCGAGGACCTGGGGCGACGAGCGGTAGTTCGTCTCGAGGCGAACGACCCGGGCGGTCGGGTAGCGGCCGCTGAACCCGGTCAGCCACTCGGACGACGCTCCGGTGAAGGTGTAGATGGTCTGGTCCTCGTCGCCGACCACGGCCAGGTCCTCGCGACCGCCGAGCCAGGCATCGAGGAGGGCCTGCTGGAGGGTATTCGTGTCCTGGTATTCGTCCACGCTGAACCAGCGATAGCGCGCCCGGACCTCCGCGGCCACCGCGGGGTCGTCCTCGATCAGACGAACGGTCATCTCGAGCATGTCCTCGAAGTCGATCCGCCCGGCCCGCGTTTTGGCGGCCTCGTAGCGTCGATACAACGGCGCGAACAGGCGGCCGGGCAGGGGACCTTCATGGCCGTCGACTTCGATCGTCTCCTCGTAGCGCTCGGGGCCGACCCGGCGCGCCTTGGCCCACTCGATCTCGGCGGCGAGGTCGCGCACGGCCACGTAGCGATAGCCGCCCGGCAGGGTCCGGGCGAGGTCGACCAGGAGGGCCAGCTTCGACTCGAGGATGGTCGGCAGCTCGTCGTCCGAGACCCGTGGCCAGAAGTGGCGCAGCTGCCGCAGCGCCGCGGCATGGAAGGTCGACGCGGCCACCCCCGGCCGACCCAGCGCGGTCAGCCGTTCGCGCATCTCGCGGGCGGCCTTGTCGGTGAACGTCACGACCAGGACATGGGCCGGGGCGACCGCCCCGGTCTCCAGGGCATAGGCCACCCGACGCGAGATCGCCCGGGTCTTGCCGGTCCCGGCGCCGGCCAGGATGCACAGCGGACCGCTGGTCGCGAGGACCGCCTCGCGCTGAGCTGGATCGAGGTCGGACAGCAGGTCGGCGGCAAGCTCGAGCACCGACCAATCCTAGCGGCGTCGGCTCATCGGTCCCTCTTCGGAGCGCATCCGGCTGCGCTGGGCTATGCTGGCGTCCTCGTGTTCGTCGGGCGCCTCCGGTCTGCGCCCCGGTCTTCCACCGTTCGATCCCGATCATCCGATGCCCTGACCGGGCCCCGCAGCATGCGGGAGGGCCCGTTCCAGGAGTCTCATCGTGTCCTTCTCACCACTCGGGCTGGAGCCCGAGTTGCTCCGCGCGGTCGCGGACCAGGGCTACACCCAGCCCACACCGGTCCAGACCGAAGCCATCCCGCTGGTCCTCGAGGGCCGCGACGTCCTCGCCGGTGCCCAGACCGGGACGGGTAAGACGGCGGCCTTCGTACTGCCCATCCTCCAGATCCTCAACGGCCGACCGACGGGCGGTCAGCGCCCGCCGATCCGGAGCCTGATCCTGACCCCGACCCGCGAGCTGGCCATCCAGATCGAGGAGAGCGTCCGGACCTACGGCGCCCGGCGGCCGGTCCGCAGCGCGGTCATCTACGGCGGGGTCGGCTTCGACGCCCAGGTCCGCGCCCTGCGGGCCGGACCGCAGATCGTGGTGGCCACCCCCGGTCGGCTGCTCGATCACGTCGGCCAGGGCACGATCGACCTGTCGCGGGTCGAGATCCTCGTCCTCGACGAGGCCGACCGGATGCTCGACATGGGCTTCATCCGGGACATCCGCAAGATCATCGCCCTGCTGCCCGCCCGTCGCCAGAACCTGCTCTTCAGCGCGACCTTCTCGGATGAGATCCGGCGCCTCGCCGATGGCATCCTGGATCGTCCGGCCCACGTCCAGGTGACACCCCGGAACACCACCACGGAGCTCGTCCGCCAGGTCGTCCATCCGGTCGATCGAGAACGCAAGCGCGAGCTGCTGAGCCATCTCATCCGATCCGGCCGGATCGACCAGGCGCTCGTCTTCACCCGGACCAAGCACGGCGCCAACCGGCTGGCCGAACAGCTCGAACGCGACGGCATCCGGGCCGCGGCGATCCACGGCAACAAGAGCCAGCCCCAACGCAACCGGGCGCTGGCCGACTTCAAGGCCGGTCGCGCCGCGATCCTGGTGGCGACCGATATCGCCGCCCGGGGGATCGACATCGACGCCCTGCCCCACGTCGTCAACTTCGAGATGCCGATGGCGCCCGAAGATTACGTCCACCGGATCGGCCGGACCGCCCGAGCCGGCATGGAGGGCGACGCGGTCTCGCTGGTCTGCGTCGACGAGCAGAAGCTGCTGTGGCAGATCGAGAGTCTGCTGCGGACCAAGATCGAGGTCCAGGTCGTCGAGGGCTTCGAGCCGGACCGGACCATCCGGCCCCAGCCGATCGTGCTGCGCTCCGCCGTCGGCCGTTCGGCCGGTGGATCGGGTCGCTCAGGCCGCCCGGCACCGGTCAACCGCTCCGGGTACGCGGCCGCCCACCGACCGGCCCACTCGGCCTCGGCCGGACCGCGCGAGGTCAGCGCGGCCCCGCGTCACGGCGTTCCGGCCGGACGCCAGGCGCAGGGCCAGGGTCGTCGACCCGGCCAATCGATCGGCGCCTACCAGCCGACGGGCCGACCGAGCGGGCGTCCGACACGGCCGAACGGACCGCGACCGCAGCACGGGACCAACCCCCAGCCGGGCGCTCCACGCCCGTTTACGGCGATGCCCGGGGAGCGACTGTCGCGAGCCCAGGGACCGCGCAACGAGGGCAACCCCGGACGTCGCCCGGACGCTGGTCAGCGCTGACGCATCCGCCCGGCTTCAGCGCCGGTGGAAGCGCTCCATCAGGGCACTGATCGCCTCGCGCGCCTCACGCCAGTCGGCCTGATCGCCGACCAGGGCTGAGGCGCCCGCGCCCCAGCGCGTCAGCTGGCTCATCGCGGTCACGACCGCGTCGTGCTGGATGGCCCGGCGTCGTCCGGCGTCGAACACACCGGTCACCAGGTAGCGCCGGACGATGTCGAAGGGCGCCTCCCAGCGGCCGACCCGGATCCGGTCGCCCATCCGCAGCGATTCGAGCCAGTCGTCGTCCCCGACCGGATAGCGATCGTGCTCGACCACGTGGTCGGCGATCGGCAGTGCCCGGCCCGTTCCGGCCAGCGAGGGCAGCAGTCCTTGGTCGTTCACGGTCGTATAGCAGACGGGGCAGGTCGGCAGGGCGACGTCCTCGCGCGGAGCCCCGCCGAACGGGATGCCGCAGCGGGCGCAGACGGTCGCTCCTGGCCGCGACGGCGACCGACCGCATTGGCGACAGGATGGGATCGACAGGAGGGTCACGATCCGGACCGTAGCGGGGTCGGCCGCGACCCGACATCACCCGTTCGGCGTAGCCAGACCCGGCTGTTCGTCCCGGCTAGGGTCAGGTCTGGGCCGCTGCCGAGGCACGGACATAGAGGGCCATCTGCCAGAGTGGACCGCGCTTGAGGACCTGGCGCTCGAAACCGGCGTCCCGGATCAGCCGATCCATCTCCCGCTCACGGTGGACATGGATCCGAAACGGGTCGCGCGCGACGTGGAATGCGAGGTTCATGGTCCTGGCCCCAAGACGAGTCCACCAGGCGTCGCGCGGATAGACCAGCCCGATCATCCTGCCGGCGTGGTCGGCCGATCGACCGACGAGCTCGGGCATCCGGTCGTAGCAACAGACCACCCGAACGAGGGTTACCACGTCCGCGTCGGGAACGTCCGGCGCGAGGGCCACGAAGTCGCCCGTGTGCTGGACGATCCGGTCGCCGATGCCACGACGGTCGGCCTCGCGTCGGGCGACCGCGATGAATGCTTGCGAGCCATCGACCGACTCGACCGAAGCCAGACCGGCCGCCAGCAACTCGAACGGGACGACGCCGACCCCACCGCCGATATCGAGCAATGTCGCCCCGACCACGCCGCGGTCCCGGATCGCATCGAGGAGCACGGAGGTCGAGCGGTCCGGTCCGTTCGCCAGGTAGCGGCGCAGATCGCGCTCGGCCATCCGCTCCGAGAAGACGTTCTGGTGCCCGGAGCAGTCGCAGCTCGACATCGGCCGCAGTCTACGCCTCGCCGCGTGGGCCTCCCCGGCCGAGCGCCGATGGGGCACCATGGCCGGGTGACCAGACGCTGGAATGGCTGGGGCGACGATGGCGTCGCGAGCAAGGTCCCGAGTGGTGCGGCCGGCCACCTCGAGACCCTCATCGGCGCTCCGCGGCCGAGCCCGGACGCCAGCCTCGCCGATGTCGTCGCGGCGATGCCCGTCGGACGGCTGCCGAGCCATCCACTGATCTCTGGCGACCCTGAGGACCGGGTCCGTCATGCTCGCGGGCAGAGCCTGGGCGACTGGATCGCCCTGCGCAGCGGGCTCCTGGGGCAAGTGCCGGATGGGGTCGGCCGTCCATCGAACTCGGACGAGGTCCGCGACCTGCTCCGCTACGCCGGCGAAGTCGGGGCCCGGGTCGTCCCCTACGGCGGCGGGACGACCGTGGTCGGCGGCATCTCGCCCTCCGACCTCGGGCCTCCGCACGGCGGCGAGCCACCCGTCCTGGTCGTCGACCTGGAGCGTCTGGCCGGTCGGCGCGCGTTCGATCCGGCCAGCGGTCTGGCCACGTTCGGTGGCGGGACGACCGGACCGGCCCTCGAGACGGCACTCAAGGCTGACGGTCGGATGCTCGGCCACGAACCGCAGTCGTGGGAGTACTCCACGGTCGGCGGCTGGGTCGCCACTCGCTCGTCCGGCCAGCGCTCGCTCGGCTTCGGTCGGATCGAGGCCTTGTTCGCCGGGGGACGGCTCGAGGCACCGGCTGGGACGCTCGATCTGCCGACCTTCCCAGCGTCGGCGGCCGGACCGGACCTGCGCCAGCTCGTGCTCGGCTCGGAGGGTCGTTTGGGGATCGTCACCGAGGCGGTCGTTCGGACCGTCCCGATCCCCGAGTACCAGCGGACGATCGGCCTCTTTCTCGAGGACTGGGAGCACGCCATGGCGGCGGTCCTGGAACTGGCCGGGGCGCGTCTTCCACTGGCCATGGTCCGCCTGTCGACCCCGGCCGAGACGCGCACGACGTTGGCCCTGGCCGGCCGCCGGCGTCGAGCGGGGCTGGCGATGCGCTGGGTCGGGCTGCGCGGCGCCGGCGACGACCCGTGCCTGCTCCTGCTCGGTCTGGCCGGCCAGACCCGGATCGCCGAGGCGACCGCCGGCGTCGCGTCCAAGATCGTCCGCCATCACGGCGGCGTGCCTGCGCCCGGCACGTTCGGACGGGGCTGGGAGGCGGGCCGCTTCCACGGACCGTACCTGCGCAATGCACTGTGGGCGGCCGGTTACGCCGTCGACACGCTCGAGACGGCGACCGATTGGACGCGGGCGCCGGGGCTGGCCGCTGCTCTGGTCCAGACCCTGAACGCCGGCCTGGAGGGCGAGAATGAGCGGGTCCATGCCGTCGCCCACCTGTCCCACCTGTACTCGTCGGGCACGAGCATCTACGTGACCTACCTGTTCCGCCAGTCGCCCCGGCCCGAGGGGACCCATCGCCGCTGGCAGACCCTCAAGACCGCGGCCAGCCGGACCATCGTCGAACACGGCGGCACGATCAGCCACCAGCACGGTGTGGGGCGCGACCATGCGGCCTACCTCGGCGTCGAGAAGGGCGAGCTCGGCATGGCCGCCTTGCGTGATGTCGCGGCCCGGTTCGATCCGGCCGGCCTGATGGACCCCGACGTCCTGCTGGACCGGAGCGCGGACTGACCGTGGCCGGCGACCTGATCCTGGCCATCGACTGCGGGACCCAGAGCCTGCGCGCCCTGGTCATCGACCCGCGCGGCGAGATCGTGGCTCGGGCAAGGGTGCCGTTCGAGCCGTACGTCTCGGCGCGACCAGGCTGGGCCGAGCAGGACGCCGAGGTCTGGTGGCAGGCGCTTACGGATGCCTGTCGGCAGGTCCTGGCCGACCCCGCGGTCATCCCGGGGTCACTGGCGGGGGTGACCCTGACCACCCAGCGCGGCTCGATCGTCGTCGTCGACGCGGCCGGCGACCCGCTCCGGCCGGCCATCATGTGGCTCGATCAGCGCCGGACCGAGGGTCTGCCTCCGGTCGGTGGCATCACCGGGGTGGCCTTTCGGGCCCTGCGCGTCCGCGACACCGTCGCCGCCTTCCAGGCCGACGCCGAGGTCAACTGGATCCGTCGTCACGAGCCCGAGGTGTGGGCCCGGACGAAGGGCTACCTGCTCGTGTCCGGGTTCCTCACCCGGCGACTGGTCGGTCGGTCGGTCGACTCGATCGGGGCCCAGGTCGGCTACCTGCCGTTCGACTACAAGGGCCTGCGCTGGAGTCCACCGGGCGACTGGAAGTGGCAGGTCGCCCCGATCGACCCTTCGATGTTGCCGGAGCTCGTCGTCCCGGGCGGCCAGCTGGGGCAGATCACGGCAGCCGCTGCCGCAGCGACCGGGATCCCGGCCGGGTTGCCGCTGATCGCCGCGGCCGCCGACAAGGCCTGCGAGGTCCTCGGCGCCGGAGCCCTGGAGCCCCATATCGGGGCCCTTTCCTACGGCACGACGGCCACCCTCAACACGACCCAGCGACGCTACGTCGAGGCCATCCCGCTCATCCCGCCCTACCCGGCAGCGGTCCCCGGGGCGTACAGCCTCGAGATCCAGGTCATGCGCGGCTACTGGATGGTCGAGTGGTTCAAGCGTGAGTTCGGCGACCGCGAGGTGGCCCTGGCGGTCGAGGCGGGCATCGAGCCCGAGGTCCTGTTCGACGAGCTCGTCCGGTCGGTCGCCCCGGGCTCGCTCGGGCTGACCCTCCAGCCCTACTGGTCGCCGGGGGTCCGCATCCCGGGACCGGAGGCGAAGGGCGCGATCATCGGCTGGGGCGATGTCCACACCCGGGCGCACCTGTATCGGGCCATCCTCGAGGGACTGGCCTACGCCCTGCGCGAAGGCGCCGAAAGGATCGAGGCGCGGACCAAGGTCAAGATGACCGAGCTGCGCGTGTCCGGTGGCGGCTCACAGAGCCCGGCAGCCGTCCAGCTCACGGCGGATGTGTTCGGGTTGCCGACCGGCCGGCCGCACACCTTCGAGACGTCCGGGCTGGGCGCGGCGATCGATGCCGCTGTAGGTCTCGGCATCCACCCGTCGTTCGAGGCGGCCGTCGCGGCGATGACCCGGCTGGTCGAGGTGCGCGACCCGGATCCAGTCGCGCACGCGACCTACGACGCGCTGTACCGCGATGTCTATCGGCGGATGTACCCGGCGCTCAAGCCGCTGTATGGGGCGATCCGCCGGATCACCGGCTACCCGCCGCCGGTCTGACCCGTCGGGTCTACGCCGCGGGGCCCGACGCCTGACCCGGATCGCCGCCCGGCACGTACGTCTCCTGGACGATGTGCGACTCGGCCCCCGGGAAGAAGAAGCCGAGCTCGAGATCGCTCTCGACCCGCTCGACGACGTAGCGGTTGACCCAGGCCAGACCGTGTTCGATCGTCCCGCTGCCGGGCCGTTCGGCCAGCGACAGGACGACCTTGTCGAGCAGGACGAACGAGCCGGTCGGGCGGGCCAGCGCTCGGGCCGGGTCGAAGCCGGGCATCGTGGGCATCCGACCGGAGACCAGGTATGGGCCGCACAGCAGGCGGACGTCATGCCAGGCCGGGTGGACGATGACCGGGGTATCGGCCGGGGCGACGACCACGAACAGGTCGTCGGTGGCCAGCGATACGCCGCCGGGTGGGTCGGCGCTGGCCGCTGAGCCGTCGAGCGGGGCGAGGTGGCCCTGGGTCACCTCGATCTCGCGCTGGAGCTCGAGCAGGTCGCCCAGACGGCTGTGACCCGTCGCGATCCCACGACGGACGCCTTCGGAGGTATAGGCCTCGAACCGGATCGGCACGTTCTGAAACTCCCCGGTGTGGAGCTCACGGTCCCACGGATGGAGGACGACGAACAGACCCCCGCCGTACCACCCGGTCGAGCCGTTGGTACCCGTCAGTACGGCGGCCAGGGGACCGCCGGCCAATCGGCCGATGGCTCCGGGAACATGCCCGAGGCGAGGAGATCATCGAGTCGGCGGCGGGTCGCCCCGATCTCGACCGGGTCGAGCAGCTCGCCAAGGGCGGCCCCGAGGTCGTCGTCGAGGCGAGCCCGCAACCGGACGAGGACTTCCAGCTCATCCGGGTCGATGGCCGAGCCGTGCCAGGCCCACAGGACCGTGCGCAGCTTCGGGTCGACCGAGAAGCACACGCCGTGGTCGACTCCGTACAGCCGGACTGCGTCGTTGCGGTCTCTGACCGGCAGGATGTGGCCGCCCTTGCGATCGGTGTTGTTGACGACCGCGTCGAAGAGGGCCATCGGGCGGAGCCGGGGGTCGGCCGTCTCGACCAGCTCCCAGGCGTCGATCGTGGGCTCCTCATCGAGCCACAGCTGGACCATGCCCGAGCCGGCCTGACCGTCGCGCAGGACGGTCGGTGGGACGATCGCCCAGCCGCTCGCCTCGGACACGAGGTAGGCGGCCACCTCACGGTTGGCCAGGGTCTCGTCGGGGAAGTCCCATAACGGCCGTTCGAAGGCCACCGGCTTGTAGACGACGGCGGTCATAGCCAGCTCCGGATCCGGCGGCTCGTCGCCGAGCAGCTGGGCCAGAAGACTGCCGGGCGAGGGTGCTGTCGGCGGGTCGCCCGGCTCCCGGGGCAGGCTGACGATACCGACGAGCGCGGCATTGGACGACACCGTCAACCGCCCACGGATCTCGAGCTCCCCGGCGCGGAGGAGCCGGAGCGCGTCCATGCTCAGTTCAAGTAGGCGTTCGGTCGGGCGCAGATGTGGCCCTGCGGATCGAGCGGCTCGCCGCAGCGCGGGCAGAGCGGCCGGCCGGCGGCGACCAGCCGGGTCGCCCGATCGACGAAGGCCCGGGCCGTCGGCCCATCGATCCGGATCCGGACCAGGTCGGGTCCGTTGGGGTCGTCGTCGGTATCGTCGGGCGAGGTCTCACCGTCCTCGGGGACCGCGGCGGCCTCGATCACCACCCGATCGTGCTCACCGTCCCAGGCCAGGGTCATCGCGCCGACCCGGAACGCCTCGACCAGCGGTTCGCCCAGCGGCGCGCTGTCGACCTGCTCCGGGTCCACCTCGCTGGGGACGCCCTCGATCCCGCGGTCGGCCAGGATATCGAGCAGGGCGTCGAGCTGCTGCGCGAGGACGGCCACCTGGGTCTTCTCGAGGGCGACGCTGACGACGTCACCGCCCTTGCGGGCCTGGAGGAAGAACGTCCGCCCGCCGGGTTCGCCGATCGTGCCGGCGACGAAGCGGTCGGGACCATCGAAGGTATAGACGCGACGGGACATGAGGGGACTCTACGACATCTTGGCGGGACGACCGTCCCGACCGTCGGTCGGTCGGCTGCGCGGCGTCCTCGCCTTCTTGTTCGTCGGGATGAGGTCGCTTGGATCGCTGCCCGTGTCGTTGACCCGGAGGACGGTCGAGCCGCCCGGTCCATAGTTGATCACGCTGAGCGAGGCGGGACCGACCGACAGGCGTCCGAAGCCGTCGAAGCCAAGGCCCAGGGCGTCGGCCAGGATGGCCCGGATCGGGTCGGCGTGGCTGACGATGGCGTAGGTCGCCTCGGGTCCCAGGCGTTCGTTCCAGTCGCGGACCGCTGCGACCGCCCGCGCGCCCATCTCATGAAGTGCCTCGCCGTTCGGGAAGCGGAACGACGCGGGGTCGACGTGGAGCGTCTTCCAGGCCCGTTCTCGCTGGAGGTCCTTGAACATGCGCCCGGTCCAGTCGCCATAGCGGACGTCGCCGAGGCGCTCGTCCAGCTCGAACGGCGGGGCCGGCGTGCGCCCGGCCGCGACGGCATCGGCGGTCTCCCGACAGCGTTCGAGGGGCGAGCTGACGATGGTCGCCAGCGGGACCGGGCGGAGCCGCTCGGCGACCGCGGCGGCCTGGGCCCGGCCCTGCTCGTCGAGCGGCACGCCCGGCGTCCAGCCGACCAGGGTCGAGCTGGTCAGCGCGGTCAGGCCATGGCGAACGAGCAGGACGGTGGTCACGGGACGGTCATGATACGGCCGGCCGTCGAGGACGAGCGGGAGTACTGTCGGCCGATGGCAGCTCGATCCGTCCGATCCGTCGTGGTCGCGGCGCTGGCCGTCGTGACGGCGGTCGGGCTGGTCGGCTGCGGGTCGTCGGCCGACACGGGTCCGACGACGAGACCGTCGGCCGGCGGGCTCCAGCCGACGACATCCGCCCAGACGACGTCGTTCCGGCCGACCGGGCCGACCGAGTCGGCCAAGGTCGTCCGGGTCGTCGACGGGGACACGATCATCGTCCGCCTGGGCGGCCAGGATCGACGCCTGCGCTACATCGGGATGGATACGCCCGAGACGAAGAAGCCGGACACCCCGGTCCAGTGGATGGGTCCGGAGGCGAGCGCCGCCAACGCCGCCCTGGTCGAGGGTCGGACCGTCATCCTCGAGAAGGACGTGTCCGAGACCGATCGGTTCGGACGGCTTTTGCGTTATGTCTGGCTGGCCGATGGGGACCGCTGGACCCTGGTCGACCTCGAGCTCGTCCGACGTGGCTTTGCCCAGGTCGAGACCGATCCGCCCGATGTCAAGTACGCCGACCGGTTGCTCGACGCGCAGCGGACGGCCCGGGCCGCGTCGACCGGGTTGTGGGGACCGCGCCCGGCCGGGAGCCCATGACGGCGCACGGTCGGACCCGCCGGGCCGTCTGCGGGGCCGACGCCCGAGGATCGGCCGTATCATCGAGGTGATGACGATCGAGACGTCGGGCGCGACGGCGCGACTGCTCCGGGCGATCCGCTTCGCGCTGCTCGGGCTGGTCTCCCTCGGGGTCGCCCACGACGCGATCTTCGCGGCCCAATACGGGTTCGGCGGGACGTTCGCCCGGGCGATGCAGGCCGGCGGACACGACGGCTACTGGCCCATCTTCTCAACGCTCGTGGTGATCGCGGCCACGGTCCTCGGCCTGCGGGCGGCGGTCCGCCTCGGCCGTCCCCGCCGGACGGACGATCTCGGGCACGCCGGCCCGGCCCCGTCCTCGGCCGGCTCGGAGCGGGGCTACGTGCGCGAGCTGGTCGGTCTGTGGTCGGCCCTGTTCGTCGCGGTCACGATGGTGTTCACCGTCCAGGAGAACATCGAGCACCTGGTCGGACATGGCCACCTGATCGGGCTCGGGGCATTGAGCGGGCCCGAGTACCCGCTGGCCTTGCCGGTCATCGGCCTGGTCAGCCTCATCGCTGCGACGCTCGGCGCCCTGGTCCGATGGCGGATCGAGGTCCTGACCGCCCGTCGCGCCGGACGCCACTCGGTCGAGCCGCCGCGCCGGCCGATCGCCCGTCGGGCGGCCGCTCGCTGGGCGGATATCGCGGCGCTGCGTGCGCACGCCTGGTTCCTGGTCCGGCTCGACGCCGGACGCGCCCCGCCGCAGCCGGCCTGACGGCAACTCGCGAGCGCGCTCGGAACGGACCTATCCCGTCCCGGGTGGTGTCACGCGACCACCGGCGCCGAACAGCGCCGGACCATCAGGAGTGATATCGCCATGGATCGAACCATCGGTCGTCGTCGGACGACCATCCGTCGGGTCGGCAGTGTCGGTCTGGCCGGCCTGCTCCTCGCGACCTTCGCGGGCCAGGCACTCGGGCACGAGGAGCGCGAAGTCTCCGGCTACGCGCTGGAGGTCGGGCTGATCTCCGAACCGGTCTTCGTCGGTGAGCGGAGCGGGCTCGAGTTCCACGTGACCAAGGACGACAAGCCGGTATCCGGCCTGGAGACGACGATCAAGGCCCAGGTCGTCTACGAGCAGGCGACACGCGATCTGCCCCTCGTCGAGCGGGAGGAGGACCCGGGCTGGTACGAGTCCGTGTTCATCCCGACGGCGGCCGGCAAGTACACCTTCCACCTGACGGGCACGATCGAGGGGACGGCCCTCGACGAGTCGTTCACCTCGAGCCCGACCGGCTTCAATGAGGTCCAGGAGGCGAGCTCCGGGCAGTTCCCGGTGACCTTGCCGACGGCGGCCGAGTTGTCCGCCCAGGCCCAGAAGGGCGCCGATGCGGCCAGTCAGGTCACGGTCGCCCTGGCCCTGGGCGGGATCGGCCTGGTGGTCGGTCTGGTCGCCCTGGGTGTCGCCCTGGCCGGGCGACGCCGAGCGACGGCGTAGGCTCGATCCCGATGCGACGTCCCGCGGCCGTTCACCGAGTGCTCCTTGCGCTGGGTGCGGCCGCGGTCGTCGTCCTGGCTCGACCGTTCCTGCCGGTCTCGGAGCTCGTCCCCGGGACGGGCGATCTCGCCCTCGGCCATTCCCAGCTCGTTTCGAGCTCGCCCGGGTCGGGTGACACCGTGGCCACCGCCCCGACCGAGATCCGGTTGGTGTTCAGTGAGCCGATCGACCCGCGCTATACCTCGCTCGACCTGCTCGACGGCACGGGCCGGACGTTGCTGACCGCGGTCGGCGCACCCGACCCGGCCGACCCTCGGACGCTCGTCGCCCCGATCCCGGCCGGCCTGACCCTGGCCCCCGACCAGATCTTCACGGTCGATTGGCGCGCCCTGTCGGCGGCCGACGGGCACACCACCCAGGGGTTCCTCACCTTCGGGGTCGGGAACGTGACGACCCGACCGGCCGACCAGACGGGGAGTGGCGCGACCAGCGGCGACCTCCACGCGGGCCACGACAACGGCACCGCGGCGGCCGAGATCCAGGGCAAGGTCCTGGCCTACGGCGGCTCGATGCTGGCCTTCGGACTGGCCATCCTGGCCTGGCTCGTCCTCCGACCGGCCCTCGGCACGATCCCTCGGGGAACGGCCTACGGGACGGGGATCGCCCTGCTGGCCGGCGCGGCCGGCTGTCTCCTGCTCCTGGTCATCGGGGCGGGCTCCGCCCCGGCCGCGGCCGGATCGAGCGTACCTGGCCAACCCGATATCGCTGGCTTCGCGACCACCAGCCGGATCGGCCAGCTGCTGTTGGCGCGGCTCACGGTCGGCCTGATCGGTGGACTGACCGTGCTGGGGATCGCCCGCTTCGGCGGACACCGGCGGGTGGCGGCGGCATTGATCGTGGCCGGGGCCGCCGGACTGATCGGGCTCGGCCTGACCGCCATCGGCGGTCATGCCGCGGCCTATGTCTCGCCGGTCCCCACGGTGATGGATGTCGTCCACATGGCCGCAGCCAGTGTCTGGCTCGGTGGCCTGGTGATGCTCGCGGCACTGACCGACTTCGGTGGCAGGAGCCGGCTGGCACCGGGCGCGCTCGGGCTCGTCATCCCTCGGTTCTCGGCGCTCGCACTCGTTTCGGTCGTGCTCATCGCCCTGACCGGGATCTACGCCGACTGGGTCCAGACCGGCGACCTGCTCGCCTTCGACAGCGCCTATGAGATCAACCTGCTGGCCAAGATCCTGGTCTTCGTCGCTGCGCTCGGGGTGGGTCTGGTCAATTACCTCGACGGCGGGCGCGAGATCGGCGGCCGGATCGGCCTGTCGCGCCGACTGCTGGTCGAACTCATCCTCGGCGTTGCCATCCTGGCCATCACGGCCAACCTGACCAGCGGATCGCCGCCCGGCCAGGATCGCCCCGTGGCGATCGCGCCGGCCGCGAGTTCGGTGGTCTCGGCCGAGCCGGTGTCGCTCGACCTGCTACCCGCCCGACCGGGTCCGAACCGGATCGGGGCCGGCCTGATCAGTCCGCCGGTCGCAGGGACCGTGGTCACCCTGGTCCTCCAGCGGCTCGACGTCGACCAGGGCACGAGCCGACTGACGATGCGCCCGGACTTCGCCGGTCCGACGCCGCGCTTCGTGACCGACACGACCTTTCCGACCGGGACTCGGTGGGACGCGACCGTGGTCGCCACCGATCCATCCGGCCAGGACATCGCTCGCCAGCGCTTCGTGTTCGCCTTCGATCAGACCGGACTGTCCGAGGGTCGCCAGGTGCCACCGATCGACCCGGGTCTGCTGGTGGCGATGCTCCTGCTCGTCGTCGGCGTCCTGGGCCTCGGGTTCGCCGTCGCCGGCGGTGTCCTGCCCCGGACCCTGCCCGATGCCAGCCGGCCGGCGCTTCTCGGTGCGAGCCTCGTCGGGGTGGTCCTGGGCGCGCTCGGACTCTTCCTGGGGACTCCCAGATGACGCTGCACGGCCTCCTGCTGTCCGCCTCGCCGGTCGCGCCAGGCGGCGGCGGGGTGACGGTGGGCCTTGTCGTCGGGATCCAACTGGTCATCGCCGCGGCGCTCCTCGGCGGCTTCGCCTGGTACGTCCGCGGCCGGCGACCCGGCTGGTCGAGCGCCGGCCGGATCGGGGCGGTCCTGACCGGGCTGGCCGGCGGCGTCCTGCTCCTGGCGGCCGTCCTCGGTCCGAGCGCCCCTGGCCCGACGGCGCTGGTCAACCCGGTCCCGCTGACGGTGACCTCGGTCGATGCGGGACAGACGCTTTACGAGGCGAACTGCGCGCGCTGCCATGGGGTCGATGCACGCGGCGGTGGCGTCGATGCCGGGACCACCCAGATCCCGCCGTCCAACCTGCGCAGCGGTCACCTCAACGCACACTCGGATGCCGACGTCTACACCTGGATCTCGGACGGCCTGACCGGGGGCATGCCGGCCTGGTCGAGCCAGCTGTCCGAGACGGATCGCTGGAACCTGGTCAACTACCTGCGCTCGGTCGATGGACGTGGCCCCTCGCCGGCCCCGAGTGCCGTCGTCGCGCCGCCGGCGCTCGCCGGCATCGGGCTGGGCGGGACGATCGCGGCGGCCCTGCTGGGCTGGCTCGGGGTCGGCCTCCGGCGCAGCCGGCGTCCGTCGTCTGCCGACGATCCGGTCGAGCAGGACTCGCCTTGATCGCAGGACCCGTCAGGCCGGCGTTCCTCCGGCCCGGGGGCTGGTCCGCTCGACCGGTCGACCGGGTTGGCCAATGGGACCCGGGCCGTCGTCGTCGGCGGTCGCCGGTCGAGCGACCAGGACGGGTCCGGCGACGGGGATCGGCTTCTGGGCGACCACGATCTCCAGGGTCATCCGGGTCCCGCTCAGGATGTGGTGGCACAGCTCGAGATAGACCTGGAAGCGGCGGAAGGTCTCGGGCCCGATGAGCTCGGCCAGGTGGGCCTTGTCGCGCTTGATGTTGGCCGACCAGTCGTCGATCGTGCGGACGTACTGGCGCAGGGACATCGGCTGGACCCGGCGCAGATCGAACCCTGCCTCACCGACCAGGCTCAGCTCCTCGGCCAGCGTCCGGTAGTTGCCGGTCGAGCCATACAGCTCGTTGATGAAGACCATCGCCCGGGTCAGCTGGGCATAGCGCCGGTGGGCGAAATGGAGCTCCTTGTTGAGCATGATCCCGCCCGGTCGGAGCAGGTTGCTCACCTTCGTGAAGTAGGCACCCAGATCGTTGAAATGGACGATGACCTCATCGGTGTAGACGGCATCGAACGGCCGCTCGTCGGAGTAGTCCTTCCAGTGGCTCTCGACGATCGAGACGTTCGCCCGGTAGGCGGCCACCCGCTCGTCGGCCGCCCGCTTCTGGAGCGGCGACAGGGTCAACCCGACGCCCTCGACGCCGAACTTCCGACTCAGATAGACCAGCGGTCCACCCCAGCCGCAGCCGACATCGAGGATGCGCATCCCGGGCCGCAGGTCCATCAGCTCGCCGAGGAGGTCGAGCTTCTCCTCCTGGCTCTCGGTGACGGTCGTCGCCCGGTTCCAGCTGTTGCCCGAGTAGACGTTCCATTCACCGCCCGTGAGGGTCGTGAAGAACTCGACAGGCAGCTCGTAGTGGACGTTGGTCCGGTCCTTGTCCTCCTCCGGCGAGAACGCCTGGTAGATCTGCTGCTCAGGGCTGAAGACCGCCGGCGCAGCCCGCCGGCGTCGGACCGGAGCCGGCTGGGCCTCATGCTCCTGGCTCATCGTCCTCCCTCACGGCGCTTGCCTTGAGCGAGCGCCGCGCCCGATCCGCCAGGACGGCAAGTCCGGCGACCTCGAACCCCGCGGCGGCCCGCCGGAAGTGGTCGGCCGCCGCGATCTCGTCAGCGCGCTCGCGGCAGACCTGACCCCAGGCCATCTCCGTGTGGGCCACTTCGACCCGGCTACCGCCCGCCTCGAACAATTCAAGGCTCCGGCCAAGGTGCCCTTCGGACGCATCGATCGCCGCCGCGCCGGACCGGGCCAGGCCGATGCCCCAGGCCCGCTGGGCCAGACCCTCGCCGAAGACACCTTCGACGGCCTGGGCCATCTCGACCGCGACCTGGGCTCGCTCGACGGCTTCGAGCGGCCGCCCTGCGTTAAGGGCCAACTCGGCATTGGCCGCCGCGACCCAGTCGGCCATGAACAATCGGCCTCCGAGGGCTTCCGCGACCGCCTGGGCGTCGGCCATCCGCTCCCGGGCCGCCTCGTGTCGGCCGAGCATGCTCAGGCCCCAGGCCTCGAAGCAGATGGCGATGTGGACGAGGAGGGGACTGCCGGCCTGCTCCCCGGCCGCGGCCGCGACCCGGCCTGCCTCGCGCAGCCCATCGGCGTCCCGGGCGAGGAACGGGTGGAATGACATGGCGAGGAGGCAGCCCGCGATCGCCGTCTGATTGCCGGTCTCGAGGGAGCGGGCCAGGGCGCGCTCCGTCTCCGCCCGGCCGAGCTCGACCTGGCCCTCGACGGCCAGGGTCGCACCCAGGAACGCGAGGGTGTAGGACCACTCGAGCCAGTCGGCTGCCCTGGCCAACGGGTCGAGCGCTCGGGTCAACAGGGCTTCCGCCCGTTCGAACTGGCCCTGCATGACCAGCGCCCGTCCGATCAGGGCGGACGGCATCGCCAGAAGCTCGTCGTCGCCCAGCTCCTGGCCGACGGTCAGGACCTGCTGGAAGTAGGCGATGGCTTCGAGCGGTTCGTCGCGCAGATAGTGCAGGACGCCCATCCAGTAGCGAACGCGGGCCAGGCGGGCACGGTCGGCCGCCCGCGTCTGCGAGGCACCGTGCATCGCCTCGGCCAGGGTCACCGCGTGGGCCAGCCGGGTCAGGTTGCGCTCGGGATCCTCGGCCCCCCACGACACCGTCACCCGCTTGATCGTCATGTTGATCTGGTTGCGCCGGGTGTGGTCGTCGACCGGCATCTCGGCCAGGGCCTGCAGGGCACCGTCGTAGTGCTGGCGAGCCTCGGGATGGGCGTGCAGCCGGCTGGCCGCGTCGCCGGCCTTGCGCAGGTAGCGGAAGGCCTTCTCCCAGCGCTCGCCGCGCAGGAAGTGTCCACCCAGCAATCCGGTCGACTCGCCCAGCCGATCGGCGAACTCGCGCTCGATCGTCTCACCGGCTCGGGCATGCAGCTCGCGTCGGTCGGGCGCCAGCAGGCTCTCGTAGGCGACCTCGTGGGTGAGGGCGTGCTTGAAGATGTACTCGACCTCGGGGTCGCGGCGCAACTCGAGGATGAGCTCCTGTCGTTCGAGCAGGACCAGGTCGGCCTCGAGCGCGTCGCTCGGGGCCAGACCCTGGAGGACGCGGTAGGGGAAGATCCGGCCGATGACGGCGGCCTGCTGGGCGACCCGTCTGGCCCCGTCGGGCAATCGATCGAGTCGGGCCATGAGCACGCCATGGAGGGTGTCCGGGACGCTGATGTCGTCGATCAGTGCGGTCGCGACCCAGCGCTGACCATCCTCGGCACGGACCAGACCGCCCCGCTCGATGAGCGTCCGGATGACTTCCTCGACGTAGAACGGGTTGCCCTCCGCCTTGGCCAGGACCACCTTGCGGGCGGCGACCGGGAACGCGGACGATGACAAGAGGCGACGGATCAGATCGACCGTCGCCGCGTCGGCCAGTGGGGCAAGCTCGGTCGTCGTCAGCAGGTCGGCGTACTCGGTCAGGATGTGCGGCCTCAGGACCGACCCGCCGGGCGACGGTCGAGTCACCCCGACGATCGCCAGGGGCAGTCGTCGGGTCAGCGGCAGGAGGTGCTCGAGGAGCTCGATCGAGCTCGTGTCGGCCCAGTGCAGATCCTCCATCACCAGGATCGTCGGTCGCTCGACGGCGAGCCGGCTGAACAGGCGCTCGATGAACGCGAACAGGTGCTGGGCCAGGACCTCCGGGGTCAGGACGCGCAGGACATCGGCCTCGGTCGGGTCGAGACGCATGCCCAGCATCCCAACCACGATCGCGATCGCCTCGGTATCCCCCGGCAGGACACCCTCCAGGGTCTGGCGCAGGCGAGCGCCCGCCAGCGCCTCCGACTCCTCGTCGGTGATCCCGGCGTAGCGCCGGCACATGTCGAGGAACGGCCCGTACGGCACCGCCGAGGCGCCTGCGAACGAGCGACCCTCGAGCCAGCGGATAGGTCCGTCCTGGGCCGCCGCCTGCCACTCGGCCAGGAGGCGCGACTTGCCCATGCCCGCCTCGCCGACCAGGAGCACGATGGCCCCAGTCCCGGCGACGAGCCGGTCGCTCACTGAGCTCAGATGAGCGAGCTCGGCGTCCCGGCCGACCATCGCCGATGAGAGGCCCTGGAGACCGCGCGACTTGCCCGGATGGAGGCGCGCCCGGAGCAGTTCGAAGATGGTCAGGGGCTCGCGCTTGCCTTTGACCCGAAGCGGCTCCAGGCGCCCGAAGGCGAACGCCTCGTGGGCCAGGCGCTGGGTGTTGTGGCTGACCAGGATCTGGCCCGGCGCAGCCGCGGTCTGGAGCCGCGAGGCGGTCGTGATCGTGTCACCGGTGACGGCGTAGGCGCCGGCCGGGTCGGAGCCGATCTGGCCCGCGATGACGGTCCCGGTGTTGATCCCGATGTGGAGGGTCAGGGACTCCCCGAGCCGCTCCTGCCAGCGCCGATTGACGTCATCCATCCGCTCGCGGATGGCCAGGGCGGCGCGCAGGGCGCGCTCCGGGTCGTCTTCGTGGCTGAGCGGTGCTCCGAAGACCGCCAGGATGGCATCCCCGACGAACTTCTCGACGAAGCCTTCGTACTCGTAGACCACGTTCGAGAGCTCGTCGAACAGGTCGCCCTGGAAGGCCCGGATGATCTCCGGATCGAACCGTTCGCTGAGGTCGGTGAAGCCGGATAGGTCGGCGAACAGGACGGTGACATTGCGTCGCTCCGCCCCGCGCCGAGCGGCGGTGTCGATGATCTCGGCCTTGTCGGCGAGGGCAGCCGGGATCCGGGCTCGGAGTTGTTCGAGGGCGGACCTGGCGGGCGCCCGAGCTGCCAGGTCCGGGCTCGTGCCGAGCTGATCGGCAAGGAGGGCGTCGCGCCGGGCACGGAGTGCACTGATGACCGTGTCGACGACGTCATCGCCCAGCCCGGGGCGCAAGCCGTCCTGGGCCGCGATGGCCTCGTCGAGTCGAGCGATCTGGTCCGCGACACCAGTCACGCCTGCCATGGCCGCGGGTCCGCGGCCACCCTCCAGTCCGGAGTCCAGCCAGCTCGATCGAGCCGGCGATCCCGCCCGAGCCTATCCGGGCAGCTGACGCAGCGCAAGTCGGCGGAGCCAGATCCCGAAACCGAGGGCGGCGACGGCCGGGACCGCGAACCAGACCGCCAGCAGGCCCAGGGCAAGGCGGACGATGCTCAGGATCTCGGCCAGGCTCAATTCGATCTCGCCCGATCCGACCACCGCGTTCACATCGCGCAGTTGGGCGGCCAGATCGGTCAGGCTGGTGCCCAGCGCCGAGAGGTTGGTCTTGTTGTCGGTCAGGTTCGCCCCGAGCAGGGCGACCTGGGTCTGGAGCAGACCGAGCTGGGTCCCGATCTGGCCGAACCGGCTCGACAGCGAGGCCAGCGGCTGCTGCCCGAGGAAGGTCAAAGCGGACGTCGTGGTCTCGAGCTCCTTGAGCGTGCCGACCACGTCGGTCAGCGACTTGTCGACCTGGCCCAAGGTCGGGGCTGCCTGGTCGAGGGTCGATGCGAAGCTGCCCGATGTGGCGCCGGCGTGCTCGAGCGCCGTGGCCGTCCGGTCGAGGGTCGTCGAGATCGTGGCCAGGCGCCCGCTGGTCCGCTGGGCCAGGTCGTCGAGGCGGCCGCCGATGGCCCCGACCGCGGCCAGCATCACGATGGCCATGACGATCCCGACCATGCCGTAGACCAGCAGCCCGGTCGACAGCGTGCGCACCTGGCGCCTCGTCTGGTCGGTCATCGCTCGATCCCTCCCGGTCGCGTTCCCATCGGCTGATGGTGCCAGTATCCTGACCGAGATGTCTGCCATCGATGCATCCGCCCCGGTCGGCCCATCGATCGATCAGCAGCTCGCCTTCCTGGAGGCCGTTCGGACAGCCCTGCCCGATCTGCGCCTACTCACCGACACGCTTGAGCGCGAGTCGTATCGGCGCGACGAGACGGCCTACCTGGAGCCGCCACTGCCGATCGCGGTCGCCTTGCCGACGGTCACCGCCGAGGTCGCCGAGCTCGTTCGCCTGGCCGCCGCTCACCGGGTGCCGGTCGTGCCGCGTGGCGCCGGGACCGGTCTGAGCGGCGGCGCGGCTGCCGTGGTCGGCGGCCTGACCATCGCCCTGACCCGGATGGATCGGGTCCTCGAGATCGACCGGGAGAACCTGGTGGTGGTCACCCAGCCCGGGGTCATCAACGCCGATCTCAAGAAGGCGGTGGCGGCCGAGGGCTTGTTCTACGCCCCCGATCCGGCCAGCTACGAGATGTGCACCATCGGCGGCAACCTGGGCACCAACGCAGGCGGCTTGTGCTGCGTCAAGTACGGAGTGACCCGGGATTCGGTGGTCGGGCTGGAGATCGTGACCGCCGATGGGTCGATCGTCCGACTCGGCGGACGAGTGGTCAAGGACGTCGCCGGCTATGGCCTGATCCCGCTCATCGTGGGCAGCCAGGGGACCCTGGCCATCGTGACCGAGGCGACCCTCCGCCTCCGGCCGGCACCACCGCCCAAGGCGACCTTGATCGCCTTCTTCCCGAGCCTCGAGGCCTCGGGTCGGGCGGTCGCGGCGATGACCGAAGCCGGCGTCGAGCCGTGCACCCTGGAGCTCATGGACGGCACGACCATCCGGGCGGTCGACGACATCCACCACCTGGGGCTCGATCGCGAGGCGGCCGCGATGCTCATGATCGAGTCCGATCTGCCCGGTTCGGCCGCGGCGACCGCGCTTGAGACGGCGGCAGCGGCGTGCACTGCGTCAGGTGCCAGCGCGACCCTCCTGGCGAGCGATCCGCAAGAGGCCGATTGGTTGCGCCAGGGCCGGCGGATGGCATTCAACGCGATGGAGCAGTTGGGTGTCGCCCGGATGGAAGACGTCGGGGTGCCCCGGGGCCGGATCCTGGACATGCTGGCCGCGATCGAGCGCATCGCCCAGGAGCAGGGCCTGATCATCGCGACCTTCGGTCACGTCGGCGATGGCAACCTCCATCCGAACATCATCCTGGACCGCGACGATCCCCAAGGTGAGGCCAGGCTCAAGCGCGCCACTGACGCGTTGTACCTCGAGGCGATCGCCCTCGGCGGCACGGTCACCGCGGAACACGGGATCGGGCTGTCCCGCCGGGACTTCCTGGTCCGGCAGCGCGGACCCGGCGCGGTGGCCATGATGCGGGCGATCAAGGACGCCCTCGACCCGCTCGGCATCCTGAACCCCGGCAAGGTCCTGCCAGAGCGCTGAGGCGGCGGGCGGGCTCGGCGCTCGTCAGGCGAGCAGCGGCTCGATGCCCGACGTCCAGATGGCCCGCTCGTCGGTGGTGATGACGTAGGCGTCGTAGCCGGGATGGCCGGCGACCCAGGCCGGACCGGCCAGACCCATCACGAAAGCGATCGTCGCGTAGGCATCGGCGTAGGTCGGACTCGGTCCCACCACGGTCACGCTCGACAAGTCGTGGGCGGGCCGGCCGGTCCGCGGATCGGTGATGTGCTCGCCGCGCTCGTAGGCACCCGAGGTGGCGACGGCCAGGTCGCGGACCGCGAGGACCGCGGCCAACCGGTCGGCGACCCGCGGATGGCGGATCCCGACCCGCCAGGCGCGACCCAGCTCAGGCTCACCCCGGGCGACGATGTCGCCGCCGGCGTTGATCGCGAAGTCGGTCGCGCCGGCCGTCTCGAGGATGACTGCCGCCTCCTCGGTCGCCCAGCCTTTGACCAGGCCGGTCGGGTCGGGTCGGCCATCCGGCCGGTGTCGGCGGATGTCGAAGACGCCGTCGCTGGTCCGGCGCAGGTCCTCGGACAGGCCGAGGACAGCCCGGACGTCCGGGCTCAGGGCGGACTCGTCGATGTCGCCCCGGATGAGCCGACTGATCTCGCTGTCGGGCCGGTACGTGCTGTAGCGGGCGTCGATGTCGTGGAGGAACGCGATCGCCTCGTCGACCGCCGATGGGGCGACGCCCTCACCGCGGACGTCGATGACGAAGACGGTGCCCATGATCCGCTCGACCCGGTGGATCCGCTCCCGGGCGGGGCGCTGGGTCTGCTCGAGCACCGTGACCGAGGGTCGGTCCACGCTGTGCAGCTCGAGCGCCGGTTCAGCCATGAGCCTGGTCGAGGGCGGCCTGGAGGGATCGTTCGTAGGCGATGCTGGTGTAGGTCGCCCCAGAGACAAGGTCGATCTGAGCGCTCTGGGCCCGGACCGCCTCGCTCTGCAGGATCGGCTCGGCGTACTGGCTGATCGCCTGCGAGCGCGGGTGATCGGAGGGGAGCTCGACCGCCGAGATGTCGGTGACCTTGCCCCCGGCGATGGTGACCTGGACCTGGACCGGGCCGAAGCGGGTGGTCACGACCGGCCCGGTCACGGTCCCGTCCTTGAGGGTCCCGCTGGCCGGAGCGGCCGTCGCCGCCGGGGCGGCCGTCGCCGCCGGTCGCCTGGTCGCGCCAGGAGCGGCGCTGGCCGCCGGCGCTTCCGTTCGGGTCGGGCCGAGGCTCGCCCCGGCGACCACGCCGACCCGTTCGCCGGCGGTCCCGACGGCGTTGCCGGCCGGGTCGTCGGGTGTCTTGAAGCTGAACAACAGGACGAGGGCGAGGGCGGTGCCCGCGATGGCGATGACGGCGCGTCTTGGCATGGTCAGTTTCCTCGGATCAGTACACGAAGCGTTCGGCGTGGATCTGGTCGGCTGCGACGCCCAAGACCTGGAGGGAGCGCCGGACGGCGTCCATCATCGGACCCGGTCCGCACAGGTAGACGTCACGCTCGGTGACATCGGGCACGAGGGTCGAGAGCGAAGCGGCGCCGAGCGGCTCGTTCGGAAGATCCCAGCTGCCGCGCGCGCCGACCAGGTAATGGACCGTCGCCCCGCGCAACCGGGCGATCGCGTCGATCTCCGAGCGGAAGACGACATCGGCCTCGTGGCGGGCACGGTAGATCAGGGTCAGATCGCCCGCTCGCCCTGGCAGCTCCTCGAGCAGGGCTCGGAGCGGAGTGATCCCGATCCCGCCGGCGACCAGCAGGACGCGCGGCTTGGTCCGCCGAGCCCCGGTCAGGGCGCCGTACGGCCCCTCGATGTAGACCGGTGTGCCGAGGGCGACCCCCAGGAGTCGGGCCGAGTCGTCGCCCAGGTCCTTGACCGTCAGGCGCAGCCACTCACCGTTGGGCGCAGCGGAGATCGAGAACGGGTGGGCCCGCCACCAGCCGTCCCGAGCCAGGAAGCGGCACACGAGGTACTGCCCGGAACGGATCGCCAGCTGGTCGAGGTCACGACCGGTCAGGTAGATCGAGGCCACCCCGGGACCCTCTTGGACGACATTCGCGACGCGCAGCCGGTGGCGCAGGGACGTTCGGATGGGCTGCCCGAAGCGGAAGACGAGGATGGTCGCCGCGGTCAGCACATACAGGCCGATCCAGTACAGGCGGGCCATCGGATCGGCGGCGAAGTCCGCCCCGACCACCAGCTGGTGGGCGAAGGTCAGGGCCACCGCCAGGTAGGCGTACAGGTGGATGCCGTGCCACGTCTCGTACGACAGGCGACGTCGGGCGGCCCGCATCGAGCTGACGGCCACGGCCACGAAGAGGGCCATCCCGGCGGTCGCCCAGAGCACGAACGGGTAGGTCGTCAGCAGGACCCAGGCCTCACCGAAGACAGTCTGGCCGTCACCCAGCGCGTACCCGGTCGTCGTCAGCAGGCCGTGCGCGACGAGCAACCAGACACAAGCGAAGCCGACCCAGCGATGAGCCGCAGCCAGGCGGTCCATCCCGAACGACGACTCCAGCCATGGGCTGCGCGACATCAAGACGAGCTCGATGAGGACCAGGTAGGTGCCGTACAAGGCCGTCAGCTGGCCGGCGGCGGTCAGGATCCCGGCCGCCGAATCGAGCTCGCCCGCTCCGCCGTGGCGCAGCCACATCGCCGCGATCAGAACGCCGTTGCCGACGAGCAAGGCGACGACGTCGGATGCGCGCAACGACCACGTTCGCGGTCGGGCGATCTGGCGGCGGCCGCCGGGCATCGCGGATCCGGCTCGAGACTGTGTCATCCCAGCAGGATGGGGCCGGAGTCTGAGAGCGACCTGAAAGGCGGCCCGTTTGGGTGCCAAGGATGGGTGAAGGTTTCTTCATCTTCACCACAGGCCGCTCTCATGACGGTCTCAGGGCCGGACGGTCTACTGAGTTCAACGGTGCCGCGCAGGCGGACCCTCGACCCAACCCTAGCGCGAGGCGACTCGGATGAGATGGAAGATGCCGGTGGCGATCCTGCTCCTGGCGGTGGGTGCAGGTGCGGTCGTTTTCGCGATCACCGGCGGCCCGGGCGGCAGTCGGGCGGCCGGACCGCAGTACCTCACCGCGAACGCTGCCCAGGCTGACGTCGCCCAGACGGTCGACGCGACCGGAAGCCTCAGTCGCGCCTTCACTTACGCTCTCGACTTCGGGGTGGCTCCGGCGGCCATCTCGGGATCCAGCACCGGCGGGAGTGGCTCCGGGACCTGGTCGGTCAAGGAGGTCAAGGTCGCCGTCGGGGACGCCGTCAAGAAGGGCGCGATCCTGGCCAAGGCGGATACCTCGTCGCTCGGGCGCGATCTCAAGGCCGCCCAGTCGAGCCTCCAGGCTGCCAAGAGCCAGCGCACGATCGCCAAGAACCAGTACGACGACGCCACCGGCACCGATGCCCGACGCCAGGCGCGGATCGGCTTCGAGAACGCCGACTCCCAGTACGTCCAGGCCCAGGGCAAGGTGGCCGACCTCGTCGAGCAGATCGCCCGGGCCACGATCGTCGCGCCGGTCGACGGGACCGTCACCGCGATCACTGCCGTCGCCGGCACCGACCTCGCCAGCGGACCGGCGATCACCCTCGCCAGCGGTCCCCTTCAGGTCAGCGCCGACTTCACCGAGACAGACCTGCCGTCGCTCAAGCTCGACCAGTCGGCGATGGTCAGCATCGACGCCATCGGGGCCGACGTCCCGGGCAAGGTCGTCGCCATCGCCCCATCGGCGGCCAGCTCGTCGGGCAGCGTGGTCACCTACTCCGTGACGATCGAGCTGAACGAGCCGCCAGCCGCCGCGCGGCCCGGGATGAGTGCAAAGGCTGCGGTGACCACCGCTGAGGCCGCCGGGGTCATCGCGGTGCCGGCCGTCGCCCTCAACGGTTCCGCCCCGTCGTACACCGTCCTCGTCGTCGGCGCCGACGGCTCGACCGAATCGCGTCCGGTGACCGTCGGGTTGGTGACCTCGAGTCAGGCCGAGATCCAGAGCGGGCTCCAGGCCGGCGAGGCGGTCGTCATCGGGACCACCGCGGCGCTCAATCAGTCGACCACGACCAGCGGCGGGTTCGGCTTGCCCGGTGGCGGCGGGTTCCAGCGCGGCGCCGGTGGCGGCAATGGCGGCGGCAACAACGGCGGCGGGGGAGCGCGGCCATGACCGATCCCCTGATCACCCTCGATCGGGTGAGCCGTGTCTACCAGACCGGCCGGTTCGAGGTCCGCGCGCTGGATGGCCTCGATCTGATCGTGGAGCGCGGCGAGTTCCTGGCCATCGTCGGGCCGTCCGGGTCGGGCAAGTCGACCCTGATGAACATCGTGGGCTGTCTCGATCGACCGACCGCCGGTCGCTACGTCCTCGACGGCACGGCGGTCGAGGAGCTCGACGACAACGGTCTGGCCGACGTCAGGAGCAGGTCGATCGGCTTCGTCTTCCAGTCGTATAACCTGCTGCCCCGGACGAGCGCCCTCGACAACGTGGCCACGGCGCTGGCATACCAGGGCGTCGGGCGCAAGGAGCGGATGGCCCGGGCCAGCGCTTCGCTCGAACGACTCGGTCTGGGCGACCGGATGGATCATGAGCCGACCGAACTCTCGGGCGGCCAGCAGCAGCGGGTGGCCATCGCTCGGGCCCTGGTCACTGAGCCGGCCCTGCTCCTGGCCGACGAGCCGACGGGCAACCTGGACACCGCCAGCGGCGACGAGGTCATGGGCATCCTGCGTGAGCTCCACGCCAGCGGCCGGACCATCGTCCTGATCACCCACGACGCGGACGTCGCCGACCGAGCTGACCGACAGGTCCACGTCCGCGATGGACGGCTCGTGGCATGAGCCTGCTCGACCTCGTCCGCCTGGCCCTGGCCCGTCTCCGTTCCAGCCGGATGCGGGCCGCCCTGACCATGCTCGGAGTGATCATCGGCGTCGCCTCGGTCGTGGCCCTGGTGGCCGTCGGTCAGGGAGCGACCCGGGGCATCACCAACCAGCTCGAGGGGCTCGGGACCAACCTGCTGACCGTCAACCCGGGCAGCTCGACCAGCTTCGGGACCCGTGGCGCCGCTGGCTCCGCGACGACCCTCACCATCGACGACGCGGCCGCCCTGGCCAAGATCGACGGGGTGGCCGCGGTCGCTCCCGAGCTGACCACCCAGCAGCTGGTCGTGGCCGGTACGGAGAACACGACGACGTCGATCGTGGGCACGTCCGCCCAGTACGGGACGGTCCACAACCAGACCATCTGGCAGGGCTCGTTCCTGACCCAGCCGGCCGCCGACCTGGGTCTTCGGGTGGCGGTCCTCGGGGCGACGACCGCGACCGACCTGGGACTCGGGGCGGACGCCGTCGGGACCGACATCTCGATCGGCGGTATCCCGTTCCGGGTGGTCGGGATCCTCCAGTCCAAGGGCGGTTCGGGGCCGCTCAACCAGGACGACATGATCATCGTGCCGCTTGCTGCGGTGAAGAGCCATTTCGTGTCGGGTGACAACGTCCGCTCGATCGGGGTCAGCGTGGCCCAGGCCGATCAGATGGACACGGTCAAGGCCGAGATCACCGCCGAGCTGCGGACCCGCCACGGACTGAGCGCGACCGACACTGCCGACTTCAACGTCTTCGACCAGGCCCAGCTGCTGACCACGGTCAATTCGATCACCGGGCTGCTGACGGTGCTGCTCGCCGGGATCGCCTCGATCTCGCTGGTGGTCGGCGGCATCGGGATCATGAACATCATGCTGGTCTCGGTCCGCGAACGGACCCGCGAGATCGGCATCCGCAAGGCGATCGGCGCCAAGAGCCGAGACATCCTCCTGCAATTCCTGATCGAGGCCCTGGTCCTGTCGCTGGTCGGCGGGTTCATCGGGATCCTCGTCGGCCTCGGCGCGACCGCGGCCATCGGGGCCATCGCCGGCTGGGGCTTCGTGTTCAGTCCGGCGACCCTGGTCGTGGCGGTGGTGTTCAGCCTCGCCGTCGGCGTGATCTTCGGTGTGTGGCCCGCTCGCCAGGCCGCTCGCCTCGACCCTATCACCGCGCTTCGTTACGAATAGGAGAACGACTTCGATGACCGACAACCTGCCCCCCACGGACCCGGCCCTGCCGACCTTCCAGGCTCCCCAGCCACCCGACCCGACGTCAGCCATGCCCACCTTCCAGCCCGCCCAGCCGGTCCCCCCGACCTTCCAGCCGGCGCCGGTCGCGCCGGTCCCACCGGTCGCTGCCGGCCGACCGGCGGCGCGCAAGCGCGGCATCGTCGATGTCATCCTGGTGGTCGCCGCGATCTTCGCAGTCGGCGGCGTCGGGTTCGCCCTCGGTCGAGCCACCGCTCCGACAGCGGTCGCCCAGGCCGCGAATCGCGGCAACGGCACCGGCCAGTTCGGCGGCAACGGCGGACAGTTCGGCGGCAACGGCGGACAGTTCGGCGGCAACGGCGGCCAGTTCGGCGGCAACGGCGGCCAATTCCCCAACGGCGGCGAGTTCCCGAACGGCGGCGGCCAGGGTGGCAACGGCGGCGGCTTTGGCGGGCGCGGCCTCGGGCTGACCCTGACCGGTCAGGTGACCGACATCTCGGCCGATCACCTCACCCTCAAGCTGGCATCCGGCCAGTCGATCCAGGTCGGCCTCGGCGCGGCGACCACCTACAACACCCAGACGCCGGCGACCGCCGCCGCCGTCACCAACGGGAGCACGGTCCAGATCCAGGTCAGTCGGGCCGGTGGCGTCAACGGCGGCGCCGGTGGCGGGGCCGGCAACGGTGGGACGCCCAGCCTGGGCGACGCCTCGAGCGTGACGGTCGTCCCGAAGTGACCGGGTCATCCGCTCGGCCGGCTGGGGCCGGCCGAGCGGGCCCCAGCCGGTCCGAGTAGCGTTCGTCGCATGCATGTGCTCGTGGTGGAGGACGACCCCCGATTGGGTCGTCTTCTCCGCCGTTTGCTCGAGGAGGAGCGCCACGTCGTCGAGCTGGCGACCGACGTCCGCTCGGCCCTCGAGCTTGCCGAGGAGGTCGGTGGGCTCGAGGTCATCGTCCTCGATCTGGGTCTGCCCGACGGATCCGGTCTGGATGTCGCGCGACGTCTTCGAGCGAGCGGTTCGACCGTCCCGATCCTGATCCTGACCGCCCGCGACACGGTCGGCGATCGGGTCACCGGCCTGGATGCCGGTGCCGACGACTACCTGGTCAAGCCGTTCGCGTTCGAGGAGCTGGCCGCCCGACTGCGGGCCCTGGCCCGACGGGCCGGCGGACACGATGCTCTGCGGGCCGGTCTGCGCCTCGAGGTCGGCTCGATCGCCCTCGACGAGGCACGCCGGGAGGTCACCGCGGACGGCCGGCGGGTCGAGCTGAGCCCGCGCGAGTTCTCTCTGTTGGAGTACTTCCTGAGACATCCCGGCGAGGCGCTCACCCGCGATCGCCTGCTGGACCACGTCTGGCCGTCTGGGGTCGCCGTCACGCCCAACGCCGTCGACGCCTACGTCCACTACCTGCGCGACAAGCTGGGACCGTCCGGCGACCGGATCAGGACTCTGCGTGGGATCGGCTATCGGCTCGAGGACCACGGGTGAGCTCAAGCCAGACCGGCGATGCCCGCCTGCTCAATCGCGTCCGCTGGCAGCTGATGGCCTGGAGCGGGGCGATCGTCCTGGTCGTCCTGGTGGCCCTCGGGATCGTCCTGACCGTCGCGGTCGCCCGCTCGCTCGAGGCGACCGGGACCGCCCAGCTCGAGGAGCGGGCGAACACCCTGGCCCGGATCATCGGCGACGGCTCGGACGGAGGACCCGGTCGCGGTCGCCCGCCGGTCGGGTTCGCCTTCGGCGGTCCGTCCTCGGGGACCTTCGCCTTCGTCGTCCCCCAGAGCGGCGCGGTCATCGCCCCGGCCGGTCTCGATCTGCCGGCCGGGCTGCCCGACGCCGAGGCGGTCGTCGCGGCACGGGCGAACCAGTCGGCCGACATCCGGACCGTCGATGTCGACGGGACACCGGTCCGGATCCTCAGCCAGCTGGTCGAGCGCAACGGGGTCGACTACGTCCTCCAGGTGGGCCAGGACATCAGCGCCGAGCGCAAGACGATGACGACCCTGATCACGGTCCTCGCCGTGGGCGGTCTCGGGGCGATCATGGCCGCCCTGGTCGCCGGCGGCATGAACGCCCGCCGGGCCCTCGTCCCGATCCGCGACGCGCTCCGACGCCAGCGCGAGTTCGCGGCCGATGCGAGCCACGAGCTGCGGACCCCGTTGGCGGTCGTCCGGGCGAGTGCCGAGCACCTTCGGCGCAACCTCGATCGGCCGGTCCGCGAGGTCGGTTCGGCGGTCGACGACATCACCGCCGAGGTCGATCACCTGACCGCCCTGGTCGAGGATCTGCTCCTCCTTGCCCGGAGCGACTCCGGTGCGGTCGAACTCGCCCGCGAGCCGCTCGACCTGGCCGACGTCGCGACCGACGCCAGCGAATCGCTGGTCCCGCTGGCAGCCGCCTCGCAGGTCCGGATCAGCCTGGATCCGGCGCCTACGGCGGTCATCGGGGACCCTGTCCGGCTGCGCCAGCTGGTGACCATCCTGGTCGACAATGCGATCCGTCACGGACCCGTCGGGGGCACGGTCGCGGTGACCATCCGGAGCGAGCTTCGGGAAGCGATGCTGACGGTCGACGACGAAGGTCCGGGCATCCCCATCGCCGACCGGGAACGCGTCTTCGATCGGTTCTGGCGGGCACCCGACGCGCGTCCCGGCGGGACCGGCCTGGGCCTGGCCATCGGTGCCTGGATCGTCGAGCAGCACGACGGCACGATCGCGGCGACCGAACGACCGGGCGGTGGCTCACGCTTTATCGTTCGCCTGCCAGCGGCCGGTCCGGCCTGACCTTCAGGCGGCGACGACGAGATCCCGCCCGGCGGCCTTGGCCATGGCCAGACCGACATCCGCGGCGGTGAACAGGTCCTCCACGCTGATGGCCGTGTCCTCGACCCGGGCACAGCCGGCTGAGACGGTGGCGCGGAGCGGGGCGCCGTCGGCTCCACTGAAGGTCCGCGCCGCCCAGGCCAGGCGGACCTCGTTGGCGATGCGCACGGCGTCGTCGAGGCTAGCCCCGTCGAGCACGGCCACGAACTCCTCGCCGCCGTAGCGGGCGACGAGGTCACTCGCCCGGAAGCGTTCGTCGAGGAGCTCCCCGAAGCCGCGCAGGACCATGTCCCCGACCCGATGGCCATGGCGCTTGTTGAATGCGCCGAACCGGTCAAGATCGAACAGGATGACGGCGGCCGGCGAGCGTTCCCCCGGCTCGCGCCGGCGGCGGGCCGCCAGGAACCGGTCGAGCGAGGCGTCCAGGTGGCGTCGATTGAACAAGCCGGTCAGGGGATCGCGGATGGACGCCTCGGTCACGTCGGTGTGGAGGAAGGTGTTGGTGATGGCCAGGGCGACCTGCGTGGCGAGGACCTCGAGGACCTCGCGCTCGATCCGGCTGAAGGGATGCTCGGCCGGGCCCCGGTTCAGGCTCAATGCGCCAACGACCACGCCGTCCCGGATGAGCGGCTGGGCGATCGCGACCAGGACATCGTCGACGACCACGGTCCGTTCACGGATGGCCCGGCCCGAGACTCCCTCACCGAGCCGGATCTCGGTCCCGATCGAGGCCGTCTCGCCGCCGCTCATCGCCCGGATGAAGTACTGCCCGGTCGATCGGTCGAGCACGACCAGGACGACGCTGTCGCCATCGACGACCCGCCGGACGCCGGCGACGATGGTCGGATAGACGGTGTCGCTGACGAGGCTCCCGGTGACCGAGTTGCCGAAGGCCGTCAGGCGCTGGAACAAGTCCGCCCGCTCGGCCAGCGATCGCCGTTCACGGGCGAGGGCCAGGGCCGCTGCCAGCCGGTCGGCGACGAGCATCACCGAACCGAGATCGGCGTCGTCGAGCAGCCCCCGCTCGACCTCGACGTTGACGATCCCGAGGAGCTCGTCGTCGACCAGCAGCGGCGCGCAGATCTCGCCGACCACCCCCAGGGCGACCTCGATGAAGTCCGGATCGCGTGAGACGTCGCTGACGAGTTCGGCCCGACGGTTGCGGATGACCCGGCCGATGACGCCCGAGGTCCCATCGAAGGTCTCGATCGGATCTTCGTAGCCACGCTGGGCTCCGAGTCGGAGCGTGTCGCCGTCGGTCAGGTAGATCGACACGTGGGGATAGCCCAGATCGCGATGGAGCAGGTCGATGATCTGCTCGAGCGCCTCCTTTTCCGGTCCGCGGGCAGCCAGCGCCCGACCGGCGGCCTCGACAGCCGCCACCTGGCGATTGCGCCGGCGGCCGTCGGCCAGGGTCTGGCGCAGTCGCTGGAGGGCCTGCTCCAGCGACGACACCGTGCGTCGGGTGCCGATCACCAGGATGGTCGTCACCGAGGCCAGCACGAGGCCGCGCTGGATGGCGATGTCGAACTCCTCGCCGGTCAGCAGGGCAGGCCCGAGATAGGCCACGGCGGCCATGGTGGCGAGGATGACCGCCTCGCGCCCGCCGTACGCCGCGGCCATCGTGACCACGGGGATGACCAGCGCAGCCAGCGGCCGGAAGCCGGCATCCCCGGTCTGGTTGGCGACCGCGGTCACGAAGACCAGGGCCAGGGTCAGGCGGGGCACCGGCCGGGCCAGCCAGCCGAGGTGGCGGTCGTGAACGGGCAGGGCCGAGAGGAGGAGCTGGACGGCGAAGTAGAGCACGGCCAGGGCGATGACCCCGGTCGACCCGACCTGGGCTGCGCTGAGATGGACCAGGATGGTCGGCAGACACAGGCCGACCGCCAGCAGGACGTGCGGGTCGTCGGCGGCCCGTCGGCTGAAGCGTCGCAAGCGCCGGGCGGGGTCCTGGGTCGGCGCGCGCGCTGCGCGGCCGGCCACCGGCGTCGACATGGACCGATCCTCGGCTCAGCCGGTGCCTCGGGCCACCACCCGTGAGTCCGGTCCGGGTAGGCCGTTCGCACTACCGCCGGATCGGGCAGCGTTCAGGCGGGCGCGCCCGCCGATGCCAGGCGGATGAGTCGATCCGCCTCGCCGGTCAGGTGGGTCTCGGCCCAGGCGAGGGCTCGTTCGTCGTGGCTGAACAGGACGACCTGCCGGCTCCGGCTGGACTCGTGGAGAAGGTCGAGCAGCTCGAAGGCACGGACCTGGTCGGACTGGACCGTCACCTCGTCGCACAGCAGCGGGGCGATCTCCGCGGGCGTCACCAGTTGGTCGGTCATCGCCAGGCGCAGGAGCAGGTAGATCTGCTCGCGGGTGCCGTGCGACAGGTGGCGTGCCTCTCGCCAGCGTCCACCGTCGGCCGCCTTCACCCGGACGGCCAGGTCGGCCGGATTGACCGTCGCCTCGATGTAGCGACCGTTGCTGACCCGGGCGAGCTCGGCGGTGATGGCAGCTCCGAGGACCGGGGCGAGGTCGCGATGGATGCGCGCCTCCGCCTGGCGCAGCAGACCGAGGGTCGCCTGGAGGACCCGGTCGAGACCGACGACCCGGTACAGCTCCGTCTCCGCCGCGGCCAACCGCTCTTCGGCCTCGGCCACGCTCGGCAGTCCGCGCTCGACCTCGGCCGATCGGCCGGCGATCCTCTCGGCCTCGACCCGGGCCGCGCCGGCCTCGGCCTCGAGGCGGGCGATCGTGGCCTCCGGATCGTGACCCGGGTCGACCTGCGCGACCGCGTCCAGCTCGAGCCCGGCGGCGGCCGTTCGTGCTCGTTCGGCCAGCCGGTCCGCTTCAGCCCGCAGGTCGTCCAGGGTGCGCCCGCCGAGAAGCGTCTCGAGCTCCTGCCACTCGCGCATCGCGGCTTCGTCGGCTGCGTGGGCCGCCGATCGACGGGCCTGCCAGGCCCGCAGGTCTTCGGCCAGCGAGGCGGATCCGCCGCTCGGCGCACCCTCGGGTCCCGGATCAGCACCCGTCTCGATCGCGACCCGGCGCAGGTCGGCATCGATCGCGGCCAGGCGTCGATCCACCTCGACCGAACTGCGCTCGAGGTCGCGCCGCGCGGCGACGGCGGCCTGAAGGGTCGCGCCGCCGCTCGCCTCGCCGGCCAGGGTGGCCCGGGTCTGGCAGTCCGCGCGATATCGGTCGTAGGCGTCGTCGATCGTGTCGGCGGCCACGACCGCGGTCCCATGCGCTTCGAGCAGTGCCCTGAGGCTTGCCTCGGCCTCGGTCAGGGCAGCCCGACGCTCGGCGTCGAGGCGCTCCCACTCGGTGAGCTGCTCCGGCGTCGGTCCGGTCGGGCCGGCCACGGTCTTCGGTTTCGGATCGACACCGTCGGCAGCCCGGCCGGACGGTCGGAGGAGCGCGCCGACAGCCGCGGCGGCCGCCAGGACGAGCAGAGCGAACCCGGCCGGTGTCGCCCCGGCAACGGCTAGGACGACCCCGAGCAGGGCGAAACCGGCTGACGCGACCCAGAGCGGAGTGCGCACCCGGCCGGCGCGAGGCTGGCCGCCGCCCGAGGCGAGGGGCTCGGGAGGACCGCCACTCGGGACCGTCGGGCGATCGCCGACGAGCTGAAGCGCCTCGAGGCGGCGGTCATAGAGTGTCCTGGCCCGGACGACCTCGTCGGCCAGCGACAGGTCGCCGGTCGGCAGGGCGGGCAGGCGGGCGAGCTTGTCGGTCAGGGCGTCGGCGCTCTCGCCGTCGAGCGCCACCGGGGACGGCCGCCGATCCCAGGCGTCGAGGGCGCCGGCGACCCGGTCGCTGAGCTCATCGCGAGCGACGATGCCGGACGGCGGCCCCGATGGGTGGGCGACGCTCAGCTCGGCCGCTCGATCGGCGTCCCGTCGCGCCGCTTCCGCCCGCCGAGCGGCGACGGCGGCGATCAGCGGCCGGACGGCCGCCTCGGCTCGGTCGGCGCGGTGACGAGCTCCGTCGGCGGCAGCCACCAGATCGAGATAGTCGGCATGGCGGGCGCGGACCGAGGCCAGCTCCGCGCTGGCGGTCTCCTGGCCGACCCGGGCCCGCCGGAGCGGCTTGGTGCTGTTGGCCCGATCCTCGCCGACCTGGGCCCGCCGGAACTCGGCTAGGCGATCGATGGCCGCGGTCGCAGTCGCGTCGGTCCCACGGGTCGCCGCCGCCCGCTGGATGTACTCCTGGAGGCGGTCGGGGTCGTCGGCGATGGCCAGCAGCTCGGCCTGCTCGATGCAGGCCGTCGCCCGGAACGCCCGGCGGTCCAGGCCCAGCCAGACGGAGGCGTCGGGACTGCCGTCGAACATGATCTCGCTCGAGACGTCGACGCCCAAGCCGAGGTCGGTCGCCCGACAGGCGACCCGGCCGGCGAGGTCCTGGCGGAGCTCGATCCGTCGGCCGTCCTCGAGCCGGACCCGTGCCTCGACCTCCCAGCGCTCGGCGTCCCACGGCTTGTGCAGGTCGCGGAACAGACGATCCTCGAGAAGCGGCTGGCCCTTGCCCCGGCGGACACCGCACAACCCGGCATAGAGCGCCGCGTGCCAGCTCGATTTGCCGGCCTCGTTCTGCCCGTAGACGACGGTCATCCCGGGCGCGAAGGTCAGCGTCTTGTCGGTCAGTGGCCCGAAGGCGTAGGCGGTGACCTGTTCGATCCGCACGGTCAGCCGACCTCGAGGTCGTCGCGGCCGTCGAGGGCGCGCAGGCCGGTCACCAGGACCCGGCGGGCCACATCGGGATCGAGCTCGGCAGCCCGGACATCGCGGATGAACTGGCCTCGAACGGTCGGTTCAGCTCCGAGCGTCTCGAGGTCGTAGGCCGGTCTGACCCCAGCCAGCCGGACGACCGACCCGTCCAGCCCCGCCAGCAACGGCTCCAGGTCGGCCGGCGAAAGCTCGACATCCGAGCCGATGTCGCCCGACAGGGTCAGCCGGACCGTGCCTTCGACGCCGACGAGGGCCAGACCGACCGCGTCCTTGATCTCCTGGCGGCTGGCTGCTCCGGCCACGTCGACCGCCAGATCGTGGACCTGACTCGTGGCCACGTTCACGTGGTGGCGTTCGATCGAGCCATCCGGCCCGATCGTCGCGATGACCGCCCCGCGCTCGCCGTCCTCGCCGAAGGTCAGCGGGTCGGGGTTGCCGGGGTAGGTGTGGTGGGGCGCATCGCGGGGCGAGTGGAAGTGTCCCAGGAAGGCGTGATCGAGCCCGCTCGCCTCGACCTCCCAGGCCTCGAATGCCGCATGGGGGGCCTTGCCCGACTCCTGGAACGCCAACCCACCCTTCTCGGCGGCGTGGAACAGACCCAGGTTGATGCCCACTCGGTCGGCCCGGAAGCCGGCCAGGAAGTCGTCCGTGTTAGCCGGGGCGCGATGGGCGGCGCCCCACAGGCTGATCGCATCGGTCAGCTGGATCGGCGTCAACCGGTCGGTCGTGAAGACGTGGACGTTGGGCGTCCAATCGATCCGCTCGTAGACGCTGGCCGGCCCGAACCAATCGTGGTTACCAGGCGCCAGGTAGACCGGGATCGGATCGAGTCGAGCGAAGGCGGAGCGCAGGAACTCGGCGGTGTCGGGAGTGATCCGTTCGTGCTCGTAGAGATCGCCCCCACTCAGGACGGCATCGACGTCCTCGGCGCGGGCCAGCTCGACGATCCGGAGGAGGCTGGTCCGCAGGTTCTCGCGACGGGTCCGGGCGGCGGCCGGAGAGGCCCAGCCGAACTGCGCGTCGAGATGGAGGTCCGCGAAGTGGAGGAGCTTCAACGGCCGACGGTCCGACGGCTCACCGTTGTCCGCCGAGCTTCGTTCCGGTCGTCGTACGCACCGTGCCGAACGGTACACCAGCGGGCATCATCCGCGGGTCTCGCCCACGGGGACAGCGCGGGCAGCCGAGGGCCGTTCGGCCCTATCCTTGGCCCACCGATGGCCACCGAAGAGGTCCACCAGCGATGAGCCAGGCTACCAAGGTCGATACCCGGGGCGATGCCACGTGGGTCCCACGGGCGACGCTCGGCAGCGCCGACTACGCCAGCCCGACCGTCCTGGCCGACGAGCGCGAGCGGATCTGGTTCGGCGACTGGATCTGCGTCGGCCGATCCGAGGAGGTCGGCGAACCCGGCCAGTACGTCGTTCGCGACATCGCCGGCGAGTCGATCTTCGTGACCCGCAACCTCGAGGGCCAGCTCCGCGCGTTCTACAACGTGTGCAGTCACCGGGGGACGCGTTTCCTCGACGAGCCGAAGGGCAGCGGTCGCGTCCGCAAGGCGTTCAAGTGCCCCTACCACGCGTGGTCGTTCGATCTCGACGGCCGGCTCATCGGCACGCCCAACGTCCACGAGGATGAGCAGTTCGACCGGGAGTGCTACCCGCTCTACGACATCGCCGCCGAGGAGTACGCCGGCTTCCTGTTCATCAACCTGACCCAGGGCGAGCCCCGGGCGCTGGTCGACTCGCTGACCGACGGCGCCGAGACCATCACCCACTTCGAGCGCTTCCGGATGGACGAGCTGCGGATCGGTGTCCGGATGTCGTACGAGGTGGCAGCCAACTGGAAGATCATCGTCGAGAACTACAACGAGTGCCTGCACTGCCCGACCATCCACCCCGAACTGGTCGAGCTCGTCCCGCTGTATCGCTTCGGCGAGGTCTGGGACCAGGAGACGAACGACGACGGCAACCGGATGGTCGAAGGGGCGACCAGCTTCACCCGCTCGGGCAGCTCGAACCTGCCTCAGTTCCCCGGTCTTGCCCCGGACGACTACCACATGTACTACGGGACCTTCCAGTTCCCCAACCTGCTGCTCAACCTTCACCCGGACAGCGCGATGTACTACATCCTCTATCCCAAGGGCCCCGACCACACCACGGTCGTCTCGGAATACCTGTTCCGGCCCGAGACGATCGCCGACCCGGCGTTCGATCCGTCGGCGGTCGTCGAGCTGTGGGACCTGATCAGCAAGCAGGACTGGGACGTCTGCCAGCGAGCCCAGACGGGCGTCTCCTCGCGGGCGTTCACCCGCGGCGTCTACCCCCGCCAGGACCGCTTCCTGTTCTGGTTCAACGAGCAGTGGCGTACGCGGATGGGCCGCCCCCAGCTGGGCTAGGCAGGCGCCGGCCCGGTCAGCCGGCGAGCACGTCGTCCGGGAGCGGGAACCAGCGCAGGGTCTCGAAATCGGCGTCGACCTCGATGTGGCCGGGGGCCGTCGTCGGCGGCGGTGGGTCGGCCAGGATCAGTCGGGCTGCCTCGAGGTAGCCGGCCAGGGCCGACTCGGGCTCGGACCGCTGGTGGAGCGGGAAGGTCATCGCTCCGTCGACGTAGTCGATGTCGGTCAGGCTCATCGGCGGCTCGGCGGTCCCGCCGGCATGCTGCCACAGCCCTGAGTCCGCCTCGAACCGGTAGTGGGGGAGGAGCCGCCAACCGTCGCTGGCGACCTGCTCCACGGCACCGAGGATGAACTCGAACACGGCTTCGCTGATGAAGTAGTTGAAGTTGACCCGGACCCAGCCGGGCTTGATGCCCTCCGAGCCCCGGGCGATCTCCCGCTCGAATTCATGGGAGCGGGCGAGATCGATGCCCAGCAACCGGTGGCCATAGGGACCGGCGCATGAACAACCGCCCCGGGACTGGATCCCGAACAGGTCGTTGAGCAGGGCCACCACGAAGTTGTGGTGGAGGTAGCGGGGCACGCCATCTGGTCCCGGATAGCGCACGACGAACGACACGATGGACAGGCGGTCGAGGGTCGGGCTGCCCAGGATGTCGATGTTGGGATGGCTCGACCAGCGCTCGATGGCCCGCTGGATGAACGACTCCTCGCGGGCTCGGATCGACTCGGTCCCGACCGCTTCCTTGAGCCCGAAGACGAGCCCGGCCCGGATCGACTCGACGATCGCAGGCGTGCCACCCTCCTCGCGGTGCTCGATGTCGGCGAGGTAGCGATGTTCGGTCGGGTTGACGTAGGCGACCGTGCCTCCGCCGGGGACCGACGGCACGCGGTTCTTGAACAGCTCCCGGCGGGCGACCAGCACGCCGGGCGTGCCCGGTCCGCCGATGAACTTGTGGGGCGAGATGAAGATCGCGTCCTTGTAGGCGAGTGGATCCGTTTCGCCGAGGGCGTACGGCCCCATCTCGATCGAGACGTAGGGCGCCGCGGCAGCGAAGTCCCACAACGACAAGGCGCCCTCGCGGTGGAGCAAGATCGAGATCGCCCGGACGTCGCTGAGCACGCCGGTGACGTTCGAGGCGGCCGAGAACGAGCCGATCTTGAGCGGCCGATCGGCGTGGGCGGCGAGCTGTGCCTCCAGCTCGGCCAGGTCGATCCGACCGTCGTGATCCTCGGGGATGACCACCACGTCGGCCAGCGATTCGCGCCAGGGCAGCTCGTTGCTGTGGTGCTCGTAGGGTCCGATGAAGACGACCGGTCGCTCGAGCGCCGGGACCTGGGCGGTCAGGTCGTAGCGGTCGTCGAGGTCGGCCGGCAGGCGGATCTCGAGGCAGTCGATGAGCCGATCGATGGCGCCGGTCGAGCCGGACCCGGCGAACAGGACGACGTGGTCGGCCGCGTTGCCGCCGACCGATTCGCGGATGATCCGCCGGGCGTCCTCGCGGAAGCGGGTCGTCTGGAGCCCGGTCCCGGACGACTCCGTGTGGGTGTTGCCGTAGAGCGGCAGGACCGCGTCGCGGATGAAGTCCTCGATGAACGCGAGGGAGCGCCCCGAGGCGGTGTAGTCAGCGTAGGTCACCCGGCGCAGACCGAACGGTCCCACGACCGCTGCGTCGTCGCCGATGACGCCGGCCCGGATCGCTTCGATGAGCGACGTGCTCTGGTCCATGGCCACCATCGTAGTCCCCGCCGACACGAAGAAGCCGCCGCGCCCGGGCCAGATCGCCCGGATCGCGGCGGCTTGCTGCCCGTGAGGGCTACATCGCCTTGGCTTTGAGGTCGGCGTACTCGGCGTCGGTGATCGCACCGGAGGCCTTGAGCTGGTTCAGTTTGGCGATCTCGTCAGCCGAGCTGTAGCCGGCCGAGCGTCGCTGCTGCTGCTCCATCTGGGCCATGATCTCCTGGTCCTGCGCGGTCATCTTGGGCCGGACGATCAGGTAGATCAGGATGCCCAGCAGCGGGATGACGAAGATGACCAGGATCCAGATGGCCTTCCATCCGCCGCTCAGGTCGTTCCGCCGGAAGATGTCGGCGAAGACCATGATGAACATCCAGATGAGCATGAACCAGAAGAAGAAGGCGACCATCGACCAGAGGACGTCACCGAAGGTGGCGTTGCCGATGGAGTTGTTGGAGTAACAACCCGAGACGATGAGGGCCAGGGCTCCGAGCAGTCCCGCCACGCGGAGATGCAGGTTCCCGGACCGGACCAACGAACCGACGTGCATGGTGTTCCACTCCATTTGCTGACCGATCGGATAGGCCTCCAAGTGTAATCGAGCGTCGGGTCTCGCCGACGGTCTGGGCGCGGCTCCAGTACCTGGGCAGGTCAGCTCGGCTGGGTCACCCGGACGTCGTCGATCTCGACCTCGACCAGGTTGCCCGGGCCACCATCCACCGCCGCGAACCGGAGGTGGACCGTCTGACCCGCCCACGGGTCCATCGAGATCGAGGCGGAGCGCCACGACCCGTCGACATCGACCCGCGCGCCGGCCAGTCCGAAGACCTTGGTTCGGCTGCCGTCGGCCGTCTCGACCTCGACCGTGAAGGTGTCGGCGATGGTCGATGCCTTGTCGTGGGCGAAGACGTAGCGGAAGGTCAGATGTTGTCCGAGCGCGCTGGGCAGGGCGATCGCCGGGGTCCGCACGGTGGAGCTGCCATCGAGGTCGGCGGAGGTCGGCCTCGCACCGGCCGCCGACCCGGTGACCAGGACATCCCGACCGGACGTCGCAGTCCCCAGCTGCTTCGGGCCGAGACGGTTCGTGGCGGCCGGATCGGCCCTGGTGAAGCGTCCGGCGAGCGGAGCCGTGTCGGTTCCGTCGGGGTTGACCGTCCAGCCTCGTCCGACTTCCAGGTCGTCGTCGAAGGCACCGCAGCGAGCGATCCGGGCCGCGACCCCGAGGACCGAATACGGGCAGGCGGCACGTTCCATCAGGTACAGCACCGCCTCCTTGTTGCGGCCGGTCTCGGAAGCGATCCTGGAGTCGTCGGGGTAGTCCTTGACCGACATCTCGAAGGTGTAGGCGAAGACCCGGTACGTGCCGTAGAGGTAGTCCTTGGTCGTGCCCCGAGTGACGTACAGGTCGCTCGCCTGCTCGGGCCGATAGCCATTGGTGGCGGCCATATGCCGGCCGATCCGGGCCAGCGCCGCGTGATCCTGGGTGGTCATGTCTGTGGGGACGTCGACCTTGGTATAGCCGTACGGCCACATGACCAGGCGGCCGAGCTCGTGGAAGGAGATGGCCATCCGGATCTGTTGCCGGCCGCCGACGACCCGGCTCGCCACGAAGTCGCGCATCGCCCGGGTCTCCGGCGCCGAGAACGGGCGCGGTCCGTGGTAGGTGATCGCCTGGGGGTTGGCGCTGGTCCGACCGCCCAGGCCCCAGCGATAGCCGTAGTTGCGGTTGAGGTCCGTGCCGATCGAACTGCTGCCCGGGGTCGGCTGGCGGTTCTTGCGCCAGAACCAGTACTTGCCGCCGTGGATGTCGTACTCGGCGCCGTCGGGGTTGACCAGGAAGACGATGTAGATCTCGCGGCTGTCGACGATGTTCGTGATCCGCGGGTCGCTGCCGTAGCCGTCGACCAGCCAATGGAAGATGTGAAGGGTCATCTCGACGCCCATGTGCTCATCCGAGTGATGGGTCCCGTCGAAGAGCACCTCGGGTTCGTTCTCGTCCACGGCCACGTTGTCGGAAACCTTGACCGCCCACAGCTGGCGGCCCTTGTAGCTCTGACCGATCGAGAACAGCGACACGATGTCGGGATGGGCAGCCGCGACCTGGGCGATCTCGGACGTCAACTCGGTGTAGCTGTGGTAGCCCTCCCAGCCCTTGGGAAACTCAGTCGCAGCGGCGGGCGAGGCACTGCCAAGGCCGACCAGGACGACGACGGCGAGGGTGACGGACAGGCGCGCCAGGGCGCGCTCGGGCAGACGCATCGAGTCCAGTGTGCGCCGCGGATGGCCCCGTGGCCAGGGCCCGATCGGGTCAACCCACCCGGTCCGGTCGTCCCGCTCCGGACCTCGTAACCGGAGCGACAGGTCGCGCCGACGACCCTGACCCTGGCCGAGAACGCGCCATCATCAGGGCTCGCAGGAAGGACCGCATGCAGCTCGACGCCCCGAGCCGGACGTCCGGACCCAGCCGTCATCTGGCCCTGCTCGTGCTGATCGGCCTGGGGTTGGGCGTGCGCCTGCTGGCTGCCTACGTCATCTTCCCGGGGCAGGGCTACTCCGGCGACCTCGGACTCTTCGGGGACTGGGCGACGACGCTCGCTCGGGTCGGTCCCGGTGCCTTCTATGCCAGTGCCAGCTCGGCCAACTATCCGCCCGGCTATCTCTACCTGTTGTGGGCGATCGGCAGCATCGGCGGCGACGCGACAGGCTCGCTGCTCAAGCTACCGGCGATCGCGGCCGATATCGGCATCGCCCTGCTCGCCTTCCGAGTGGCCGATCGATGGTTCGGCGGCCGCTCCGGTCTGCTGGCCGCAGCGCTGTACCTGTTCGTCCCGGTGACCTGGTACGACTCCGCCCTGTGGGGCCAGGTCGACGCCGTCGGCGCGTTCGTCATGCTCGCCGCACTGGTCCTCCTGATCGAAGGGTGGAGCGAGCCGGCCCTCGTCCTGGCCGTGGTCGGCGTCCTGGTCAAGCCGCAGGACGCGATCTGCCTGGCCGTGGTCCTGCCGGTCCTGGTCGGGCGTCACCTCCTACGGGTCGGCTCAGGCCCTCGGCCGGAGCTGGGGCTACGGCTCCAGGGTCTGGATCGCCGGCTCGGTGGGTTGCTCGATCAGCAGGGTCCGATCCGCCTGGCCAGCTCGGTCTTCGCGGCGGGCCTGGTCGCGATCGTGGTCCTCCTACCGTTCGACATCGCGATCTTCGCTCCGGCCGCCCTGGCCGATGTCCCGATCGTCGGTCACCTGGCTGGCCTGGTCGGCCTGTTCGTGTCCGTTGGGGGACAGTTCAGCGTGCTCACGGCCAATGCCTACAACGGTTGGGCGTTGGTCGGTCCGGACCCGCTGGCAGCGATCATCGGGGCGGGCAACGGATCCTGGACCGCGGACTCGTTGGTGGTCGCTGGTGGGATCCCGGCGGTCACGATCGGAACGGTCCTGCTCGGGGCCGTCGGTCTGCTGGTCGCCGGGGGACTGACCTTCCGCGACGGTCGGCTGCCGATCCTGCTCGGGTTCAGCCTGCTGGCCTTCGCCTTCTACGCCCTGCCCACCCGCGTCCACGAGCGCTATCTGTTCCCGTTCTTTACGACCGGAGCGATCCTGGCGGCCGGAGCCGCGATCACCAGCGGCGCCTACCTGGTCGTGGGCGTGCTCAACGCGATCAACCTTCACGCCGTCCTGGCCGGCTCGTTGCGGATCGGCGGCGGGGGAGGCGGAGGCGGCGGAGGCGGTCGCAACCCCGGCGGCGGCTTCGGCGGCGGGGGAGGAGCCGGCTTCGGCGGCGGGTTCCGGTCGATCCAGCTGCCGCTGGCAGATCTAGCCCGGAGCGAACCGGTGGTCGCCGCCGTGGTCATCGGTCAGACGGCCGCATTCGTCGGTCTCCTCGTCGCCTGGCTGGTCGTCCTCGTCCGCTGGCCCAGTCCAGCGACTGCTGCGTCCGATGGTGGCGCCGACGCCAGCCCAGGACCGGCATCCGGGTTCGGCCCCTGGTCGTAACCCGGATGAAAGACTCCGTGCCTCACCGTCGGGCCCGGACGCTGACGCGATCGCGCGACCGGGCGACCGGCGCCCCCACCGATGGACCGATCGACGGCCCTACCATGTGTTCAGGAGGACTCCGAATGACCAGCCAGACGACCAAACGTCCGTGGACCTTGGCCGCCGCCGCCATCGCCGTGATCCTCGTGGTGGGCGGGTTGTTCGGCTTGTGGTACCTGTTCTTCCGGCCGGCCGGACCGGCTGCAGTCGGCTCGACCGCCGCCCCACTGCCATCGGTGGCAGTCGGCTCGTCATCGGCGCCGCTGACCGGGGGCATCGATGGGACCTGGAACGTCGACACCTCGATCGGCTCGTTCTCCGACTTCAGCGACTCGTTCGTGGGCTACCGGATCCAGGAGGAGCTGGCTGGGATCGGCGGCAACGAGGTCGTCGGCCGGACGCCCAAGGTCAGCGGCTCGATGACGGTGGCCGGCACGCAGGTCAGCGATGCCACGATCGAGGCCGACCTGACCGGTCTGACGACCGACGACAGCAACCGCGATCGGCAGCTGGCCAACCAGGGCATCCAGACCAGCCAGTTCCCGACGGCCACGTTCAAGCTCACGACGCCGATCGAGCTCGGCTCGGTGCCCGCCGACGGGACGTCCATCGATGTCACGGCCAAGGGTCAGTTCACCCTTCACGGCCAGACCAAGGACGTCGAGATCCCGTTGAAGGCGACCTTGTCGGGGAGCACGATCGTGCTGACCGGCTCGCTGCCGATCGTCCTGGCCGACTACGGCATCGACAAGCCCAACTCGTTCAAGGTCCTGTCGATCGCCGACAGCGGGTCGATGGAGCTCCAGATCTTCTTCACCAAGGGCTGATCGCGGCGCTCATCGCGATGTCGGTCAGTCGAGGTGGAAGACCTCGTCGAGACGCTGGTGGAAGCCGGTCGCCGGGTCGGTCAGCGGATCGATCAGGCTGGCCATCTCGGCCTGCCAGCGAGCGTTGACCGGGCTGGCGGCCATCGTCGTCTGGAACCGTTCCAGATCGTCGACCTCCATGTAGCCGAACAGGGTCAGACCCAGACGGTAGATCGAATAGTCGGCGCAACCGGCAGTCTTGAGATCGGCCAGCAGGTCCGGCCAGACCGCGGCGTGGCGATGGATGTACTCGGCCTCCTGGCCGGGCAGGATCCGCATCGTGAAGCCGATCCGTTCCATGGTCGTCCTCCGGAATCGTCGAGGGCTCCGGGAGTGTCCCTCCCGGAGCCCTCGGCTGATCGCCTCGACTAGAAGTTGAAGTTGTTGACGTTGTCCTTGTTGAAGACGTAGGGCGGGCCGAGGATGACCACGCCCTTGGGGCCGATGGTGAACGGCTTGTCGCCGTTGAGCCCCTTGACCGTGAAGGTCTCGCCTTCGGTCCCCTTGATCTCGCCACTGATGAGCTTGGCTGCGACCGCGTAGGCCAGCGAGCCCAGGTCCGGGACGCTCCACAGCCCGAACTCGGGCGTGGTGCCGTCGGCCACGAAGGCCTTCATGTCGTTGGGCAGGCCCAGGCCGGTGACCTTGACCTTGTCGCTCAGCTTGGCATCCTGGACGACCTTGGCGGCCGCCGCGATCCCGACCGTGGTCGGGGCGACGATGACCTTGAGGTTCGGGTGCTTCTGCAGGAGCGTCTGGGCCTGGGTCGTGCTCACGTCAGGCTTGTCGTCGCCGTACACGGTGTCGACCAGCTTGAGCTTGGCGTACTTCGGGTCGGCGAGGGCCGTATTGAAGTCCTTGATCCAGGAGTTCTGGTTGGGGGCAGTGGCCGTCGCCGACAGGATGGCGACCTCGCCCGCGCAGCCCGGGGCGAGATCGCAGGCCCACTGGGCCATCGAGCTGCCGATCAGGCTGAAGTCGGTCTGGTTGACGAAGACGTCATAGGCGCCCTCGGCGGGGCTCGAGTCGTAGCCGACGACCTTGATCCCCGCGTCCTTTGCGGCCTTGAGCGCCGGAGCGATCGCGTCAGGGTCGGTCGCCGAGATCACGATGGCCTTGTAGCCCTTGGCCGTGGCGTCCTGGATGAACGGGATCTGGGCGGCGGCGTCGGACGTCGTCGCACCGATCTGGGTGAACTTGCCACCGAGGGCGTCGGCTTCGGTCTGGGCCCCCTTCGACGCGGCGTCGAAGTAGGGGTTGTTGATGGCCTTCGGGATGAAGACCACGTTCAGATCGCCACCGGCGGCGGTGCTTGCGCTGGGCGCAGCTGCCGAAGGCGCCGTCGTCGGTGCCGTGGTCGGCGCCGTACTCGGCGCGGTCGTCGCGGCTCCACTGCCACAGGCAGCGGCGAACAGCGCCGCCCCCGTGACCAGAGCGGCGATCCGCCCGTTCCGTTGCAGGTTCATGTGCTACCTCCTCGTTTCATGGACTGGCCGCCTCACCAGGGCGGATCGGGCCGGACGACGTATGTCGTCCTCCTCGAGCCCGATCGAACGCCGATCTAACCTGATGAGCAAGATTGGGAAGGACGACCGAGACGATCAGGAGCAGTCCGATGACGATGCTCTGGATCTCGGCTGAGACGTTGGCCAGGCGCAGGACATTGCCCAGCACGGCCAAGGTGAAGACGGCCAGGACGACCCCGGGGATCGTCCCCCGGCCGCCGAAGATGTTGACCCCGCCGAGCAGGACGATGGTGACGACGGTCAGGGTCATACCCTGGCCGACGTCGGCCCGGGCGCTGGCGAACCGGGCGGTCAGGACGACGCCGGCGAGGGCCGCCACGAGGCCCGACATCATGAACAGTCCATAGCGCATCCGGGCGACCCGGACACCGGAGTAGCGCGAGGCGCCGGCATTCTTGCCGATGGCGAAGATCTGACGCCCGACCGTGGTCGAATGGAGGACCAGGCCCAGGATCAGGGCGACCGCGACGAACACGAGCATCGTCCATGGGATGGGCGTCCCCGGGATCGTCCCGAAGCCGAACTCGGTGAAGGCCGGCGGGAACTGGCTGACGCCGCGAGGCCCCAGCACGATCAGGGCCAGGCCACGGAACAGGGCCAGGGTGCCCAGGGTCACGACCAGCGAGGGCAGACCGCCGCGCGCCACGAGCAGGCCGTTAAGCAGACCGCCCAAGAGGCCGACCACGAGCACGACCGGGATCCCGATGACCAGAGGGACCCCCGAGGCCCACAGGAGTCCGAGGATCGAGGCCGACAGGCCGACCATCGACTCGACTGACAGGTCGATCTCGCCGGCGATGATGATCAGAGTCATCGCTGGGGCCATGATCGCGACCTCGATGACCGCCGAGAGTAGGTTCGAGAAGTTGCGCGAGGTCAGGAAGACCGGACTGACGGTGGCACCGATGGCGATGAGGCCGATCAGGACGATCGCCAGGAGGAGCTCCCAGCGGACCAGGCGGCGCAGGCTGCTCATCGCCGGACCGTGCTGCGCCGAGCGCTGCGCAGGATGACGGCATCGAGGCCGACGGCGACCAGGATGACCACGCCGTAGATCGCCTGGAGCCAGAACTGCGAGAAGTCGAGCAGGATCAGGCCATTCGAGATGAAGGCCAGGAAGAGGGCGCCCAGCGCGGCGCCTGCGACGGTCCCGGATCCGCCGAAGATGGCGACCCCGCCGACGACCACCGCGGCGATGACCTGCAGGGTCACCCCGCTCGCTGCCGAGGCGTTGATCGTCCCGAACTCCATGCCCCACAGGACGCCGGCGATGCCTGACAGCAGCCCACACAGGGCGAACACCACGAATACGACCGCGCCGGCCCGGATGCCCAGGATGCGAGCCGCCTCGGGGTTGCTGCCGACGGCATAGACCTGCCGTCCGAAGCGGGTCTGACGCATAACGACGCTGAAGACCACGACGAGGACGATCGCGATGACCACGAACAGCGGGATGCCCAGGATGTCGGCCTGGGCCGGATCCGTGTATCCGTCGGGGAGGTCGGTGAAGGTCACCTGCTTGCCGCCCGCGAGCAGGAAGGCCACGCCGCGGTAGATGCTCAGGGTGCCCAGGGTCGCCACGATCGCCGGGACGCGGAGGCCGGCGACCAGGAAGCCGTTGATCATCCCGAGGACGAGCCCGAAGCCCACCCCGAAGGCGACCGCCTCGACCGGCGACAGGGTGTGCCGGCGCAACAGGTCGGCGACCGCGAAGGCGACCACGCCCATCATCGCCTCGACCGACAGGTCGACGTTGCGGGTGATCACGACCATGGCCTCGCCGATCGCAGCGATGGCGATGACCGCGGCCAGGACGGTGACCTGGGTCAGGTTCGATTGGGACAGGAACTGGGGCGCCCGGAGGGCGACCACGATCCCCCCGAGGAGCATGATCGCGACGAGGCTCAGCTCACGCTGCCGGGCGAGCGTCCCGAAGGCCCGGCCCAACGGACCGAGCATGTCCTGACCTTCGACCGATCGGGCGTCAGCCATGGGCGTCGCTCGTGGCCGCTGCCTCGGTCGATGGGTCGCCGTCGGCGGACTGGCCGGTCGCCGCGAACATCACCCGTTCCTCGGTCGCCTCGGCTCGATCGATCTCGGCCGTGATCCGACCCTCGTGGAGGACCAGGATCCGATCGGACATGGCCAGGACTTCGGGCAGGTCGCTCGAGATGAGCACGATGGCCAGACCCGAGCCGGCCAGCTCGGAGATGATCCGGTGCACTTCGACCTTGGCCCCGATGTCGATGCCCCGGGTCGGCTCGTCGAGGATGAGCACGGTCGGCTTGGTCGCCAGCCATTTGGCGACGACGACCTTCTGCTGGTTGCCGCCCGACAGCGCCGAGGCTTCCTGGTCGACGCCGGTCATCCGGATCCGGAGCTGCTCGGCGTAGCTCCCGGCCAGCGAGCGCTCCACCGACCCCCGGGTGAAGTAGCGCGGGAAGAGTCGGCCCAGGATGGGCAAGGTGATGTTCGAGGCGATCGGGAAATCGAGGATCAGGCCCTCCTGGTGGCGGTCCTCCGGGACATAGGCGATGCCGGCCTGCATCGCCGCCGCGGGACTGTCGAAGCGGACCGTCTCGCCGCGCAGCCTGATCTCGCCGGCTTCGGGCCGATCGATCCCGAACAGGACCCGGGCGATCTCCGTCCGGCCGGCTCCGACCAGGCCGGCCAACCCGACGATCTCGCCGGCCCGGACGTTGAAGCTGACATCGCGAAAGGCGACGCTCCGGGTCAGTCCGATCGTCTCGATCACGACGTCGCCGATCTCGGTCTCGACCTTGGGGAAGAGCGACACCGTCCGGCCGACCATGTGCCGGACGAGATCGGCTGTGGTCAGTTCGGCGGTCGGCGCCGTGATCACATGCCGACCATCGCGCAGTACGGTCGCCCGCTCACACAGGTCGAACACCTCGTCGAGGCGGTGGCTGACGAAGAGGACGGCAACGCCGCGGTCGCGCAGTTGCCGGACGATCGTCGACATCCGCTCGACCTCGTGGGCCGAGAGCGAGGCCGTCGGCTCGTCGAGGATGAGCACCCGGGCCTCGAACGACAGCGCCTTGGCGATCTCGATGAGCTGCTGATCGGCCATCGACAGTCCACGGACGGGGGCCGCCACGTCGAGTCGGACGTCGAGCTCGGCGAACAGCCGGGCGGCGTCGCGGCGCATCGTGGCCCAACCGATCGTGCCGAAGCGGCCCGCCGGCGCGTGGCCCAGGTAGACGTTCTCGGCCACGCTCAGGTCTGGGAACAGGCGCGGCTCCTGGTGGACCACGGCGATCCCGACCGACCGGGCGTGGGCCGGGCCGCGTAGCTGGACGGGCTCGCCGTCGAGGCTGATCGTCCCGGCGTCGGGTCGATGGACCCCGGCCAGGATCTTGACCAGGGTGCTCTTGCCGGCCCCGTTCTCGCCGACCAGCGCGTGGATCTCACCGGCCCGCAGGTCGAGCGACACGTCGTCGAGGGCCTGGGTCGCCCCGAAGCTCTTTGAGATGCCCTGCATCGCGGCCCGGACGGTCGGTCCGGCGAGCCCGACCTCGGCCGGCTCGATCACGCCCCGCCTCCGATCGGACGATCGGCGATGGTCTCGTCCTGGATCCCCACCAGGCGCACGTCGATGGCGCGTCGTCGGAGTTCGTCGACCATCTCGGCTGGAGCCGCGTCGTCGGTCAGGACAGCGCTGATCTCATCGGTCCGGCAGAACGTGGCGAAGGCGGACCGCTGCCACTTGGTGTGGTCGACGATGGCGATGACCTCGCGCGCGGCGGCCACCATCGAGCGCTTGATCTGGGCTTCCTCATCGGTCGCGTCGCTCAGGCCGGTCTCGATGGTGAACCCGGCCGACCCGACGAAGGCCTTCTGGACGTTGATCCGCGAGAACAGTCCGTCACCCAGCTGACCGACGACCGACAAGGCTTCCCAACGGACGCGGCCGCCGAGCATCAGGACGCCGATGCCCGGGTGGCCGGCCAGCTCGGACGCGATGCGCAGGCCGTTGGTGATCACGGTCAGGTTGGTCCAGGTCCGCCGCTGGCGGAGATCCCGGGCGAGATACAGGGCGGTCGTGCTCGCGTCGAGGACGATGCTCTCGCCGTCCCGGACCAGGCTCGCGGCGGCAGCTCCGATCCGTGCCTTCTCGGGTTGCTGGAGGCGCTCCCGGATGTCGAAGGCCAGCTCGGGACCGTCGCCCGCGGGGGCGATCGCCCCGCCATGGGTCCGAACGACGCGGCCACTCGCCTCGAGGGTCAGGAGGTCCTTGCGGATGGTCACCGAGGAGACCCCGAAGCGGGCCGACAGTGCGGTCACCCGGGCGCGGCCGTGCTCCTCCACGATGCGTGCGATGTGGTCCTGTCGTTCGCTCGCGAAGACATCGCCGGCGGTGCCGTCACTGACCACGGTGAGGGGACTCCATGCATCGGAGTGCGGGCAGATGGGTTTCGATTGCGGAACACTAGTCGGGCGCTTTGCGCAATGTCAAGAAGAACATTGAAACCAAACGAAAGTTGTGGCAATCTGCGATCGTGAGCAGGGCGCAACCTTTCGACGGTGTCCCGACGGCGCCTTCGGATCCGTCGCGCCGACCGACCGGCTGACGGCGCATCATCGTTGCCCACCTCCTCCGGGCAGCGGCGATGTCGCCGTCGGTCGGATCGGTGTTCAGGCGGACGATCGGACGCTCAGCGCGACGGAGGACGAACCAGGTGAGCCAGGACGAGGCCATCGTTGCCGGCATCGAGTCCCTCAAGATCGAGCTGCCGTCGTGGGCGTTCGGCAACTCGGGGACGCGCTTCAAGGTGTTCGCCCAGCGGGGCGTGCCCCGGACTCCCTACGAGAAGGTCGACGACGCCGCCCAGGTCCATCGGTTCACCGGAGCGGCTCCGACGGTCGCCCTGCACATCCCCTGGGACAAGGTCGACGACTACGCCGACCTGGCCAGCCACGCTGCTGCTGCCGGGGTCGCCCTGGGCACGATCAACTCGAACGTCTTCCAGGACGACGACTACATGCTGGGCAGCGTCTGCCATCCAGACCCACGCGTTCGGCGCAAGGCGCTCGATCATCTCCTCGAGTGCATCGAGATCATGGATGCGACCGGTTCGCGCGACCTCAAGCTGTGGTTCGCCGACGGGACCAACTACCCGGGACAGGACGACATCCGAGATCGGCAGGACCGCCTCGCCGAGGCGCTGGCAGCCGTCTACGCCCGGCTCGGTCCGGATCAGCGGATGGTCCTCGAGTACAAACTCTTCGAACCGTCGTTCTACACCATGGACGTGCCCGACTGGGGGACCTCCTACGCCCACTGCCTGGCCCTCGGCGAGAAGGCCAAGGTCGTGGTCGACACGGGCCATCACGCACCGGGCACCAACATCGAGTTCATCGTCGCCGTCCTGCTGCGGGCCGACAAGCTCGGGGCGTTCGACTTCAACTCGCGCTTCTACGCCGACGACGACCTGATGGTCGGTTCGGCCGATCCGTTCCAGCTGTTCCGGATCATGCATGAGGTCGTCCGGGCCGATGCCCTCGGACCGGAACGCGGCGTCGCCTTCATGCTCGACCAGTGCCACAACATCGAACCCAAGATCCCAGGTCAGATCCGATCGGTGATGAATGTCCAGGAAGCGACCGCCAAGGCCCTCACGGTCGACGCCGCCGCCCTGGCCGCCGCCCAGCGAGAGGGCGACGTCCTGGGCGCCAACGCAGTCCTGATGGATGCCTACAACACCGATGTCCGGCCGCTCCTGGCCGGGATCCGGAGCGCCCAGGGACTCGATCCGGATCCGATCGCGGCGTATGCCCGATCCGGCTATCGCGAGCGGATCGTGGCCGAACGGGTCGGTGGCAACCAGGCCGGCTGGGGAGCCTGACGCCGGCATGACCAGGGCCACGGACAGACCCGTCGACGAGCTGATCGAACGGTCGCGCCGGCTCGGAGCGGACCCGCGCAACACGAACTTCGCCGGCGGCAACACCTCGGCCAAGGGCCAGGCGATCGACCCGGTCACGGGTCGACCGGTCGAGCTGCTCTGGGTCAAGGGCTCGGGCGGGGATCTGGGGACCCTGACCGAGGCCGGTCTGGCCGTCCTCCGGCTCGACCGCCTGCGCGACCTGGTCGACGTCTACCCGGGCGTGGAGCGCGAGGACGAGATGGTCGCCGCGTTCGACTACTGCCTCCACGGCCGCGGTGGGGCGGCGCCGTCGATCGACACCGCCATGCATGGGCTTGTCGCCGCTGCCCATGTCGATCATCTTCACCCCGACTCGGGCATCGCCCTGGCCACGGCGGTCGACGGCGAGGCCCTGACCAGGGAGTGCTTCGGCGACCGGGTGGCCTGGCTGCCGTGGCGTCGTCCCGGGTTCCAGCTCGGCCTGGACATGGCCGCCGTGCAGGCCCGCAACCCGACAGCGATCGGGGCCATCCTGGGCGGCCACGGGATCACGGCGTGGGGCGACACGTCCGAGGTCTGCGAGGCGCGCTCGCTCGAGATCATCCGGACCGCCGAGCGGTTCATCGCCGAACGCGGTCGGCCCGATCCGTTCGGTCCGCCCCTGGCCGATCGGGCAGCGCTGCCCGTTGCCGAGCGGCAGGCCCGTGCGGCCGCCCTCCTGCCGGTCGTCCGAGGGTTGGCCTCGACCGACCGCCCGATGATCGGCCACTACACCGACGACGAGGTGGTCCTCGACTTCCTGGCCCGAGCCGGGCACCCCCGGCTGGTCGAGCTCGGGACGTCCTGTCCCGATCACTTCCTGCGGACCAAGGTCCGCCCGCTTCTGCTCGACCTGCCCCCGGAGGCGCCGCTCGACGCGGCGATCGAGCGACTCAAGGAGCTCCACCAGGCGTACCGCGAGGAGTACGCCGCCTACTACGCCCGCCACGCCGACTCGAGCAGCCCGCCGATGCGGGGCGCCGACCCGGCCATCGTCTTGATCCCGGGCGTGGGCATGTTCAGCTTCGGAGCGACCAAGCAGACGGCCCGGGTGGCCGGTGAGTTCTACGTCAACGCCATCAACGTCATGCGCGGAGCCGAGGCGATCTCGACCTACGCGCCGATCGCCGAGGCCGAGAAGTTCCGGATCGAATACTGGGCGCTCGAGGAGGCCAAGCTGGCTCGGCTGCCCGCACCCAAGGCGCTCGCCGGGCGGGTCGCCTTCGTGACCGGGGCGGGCTCGGGCATCGGTCGGGCCATCGCCCTGCGCCTGGCGGCCGAGGGCGCCTGCGTCGTCGTGGCCGACATCGATCCGACCAGTGCGGCGGCCGTGGCTGCCGAGATCGGCGGGGCCGATGCGGCCGTCCCGATGACGGTCGACGTGACCGACGAGGCGATGGTCGTAGCCGGTCTCCGGGCGACCGTGCTGGCCTTCGGCGGAGTCGACCTGGTCGTCAACAACGCCGGCCTGTCGATCTCCAAGCCGCTCCTCGAGACGAGCCTGGCCGACTGGGACCTCCAGCACGACGTCATGGCCCGCGGCTCGTTCCTCGTCTCGCGCGAGTCCGCCCGGATCATGATCGAGCAGAGTCTCGGTGGGGACCTCGTCTACATCGTCAGCAAGAATGCCCTCTTTGCCGGCCCCAACAACCTCGCGTACGGGGCATCCAAGGCGGATCAGGCCCACCAGGTCCGACTGCTGGCCGCCGAGCTGGGCGCCTACGGGATCCGGGTCAACGGGGTGAACCCGGACGGGGTCGTTCGGGGCTCGGGCATCTTCGCCAAGGGCTGGGGCGCCGACCGAGCGCGGACCTACGGCATCCCCGAGGACAAGCTGGGCGAGTTCTACGCCCAGCGGACCCTGCTCAAGCAGGAGGTCCTGCCGGAGCACGTGGCCAACGCCGTGTTCGCCCTGACCGGCGGCGAGCTGAGCCAGACCACCGGTCTGCACATCCCCGTCGACGCTGGCGTGGCAGCGGCCTTCCTGCGGTGACCGGCCGGCTCGTCGCGGCCGTCGACCTTGGCGCCTCGAGCGGTCGGGTGATGGTCGGTCGGGTCGGCCCCGCGGAGCTGGAGCTGACCGAGATCCACCGCTTCGCCAATGACCCGGTCCGCCTGCCCGACGGTCTCCATTGGGATGTCCTGCGCCTCCACCACGAGATCCTCATCGGGCTCCGCGGCGCGGCGCGGGCGGCCGAGGGCCTGGTCAGCATCGGGCTGGATTCCTGGGCCATCGACTACGGCCTGCTCGACCGGGCCGGGGTCCTGCTCGGCGAGCCCTATCACTACCGCGACGAGCGCAGCTCAGCCGCCGTACCCGCCGTCCACGCCCTCGTCCCGCCGCCCGAGCTGTACGCCCGGACCGGCCTCCAGTACCTGCCCTTCAACACGATCTATCAGCTCGCGGCGGCCCGCGGTTCGTCGGCCCTGGCCGCTGCCGCCCGGCTGCTCCTGATCCCCGACCTGCTCGGCTACTGGTTATCCGGGGTCCAAATCACGGAGGTCAGCAACGCCTCGACGACCGGGCTGCTCGACGTCCATCGCCGTGAGTGGGACCGGGAGCTGATCGCCCGGCTCGACCTGCCCGACGAGCTGTTCGGCGGCCTGGCCTCGCCTGGCGAGGTCCTGGGACCCCTCCGCCGCGAGATCCGGGCGGAGACCGGCATGCCCTCGGAGACCGTCCTGACCCTGGTCGGCTCACACGACACCGCCTCGGCCGTCGTGGCGGTCCCGGCCGACGATCGACCCTTCGCCTACATCGCCTGCGGGACGTGGTCGCTGGTCGGGGTCGAGCTCGAGGGTCCCATCCTGAACGAAGCGAGTCGCCTGGCCAACTTCACTAACGAGGGCGGGGTCGACGACCGGATCCGCTACCTGCGCAACGTGATGGGTCTGTGGCTGCTCCAGGAATCGCTCCGGTCGTGGGATCTCGAGGGAAGTCCGGAGCGACTTCCGGACCTGCTCGTGGGAGCCGCCGAGCTGCCCGCCGGAGGACCGCTGATCGACCCGGACGACCCAGCCTTCCTGCCACCGGGCGACATGCCCGGGCGCATCGCGGCAGCCTGCCGAGCGACCGATCAGCCCGTCCCCGGATCGCGGGTAGCCATCGTCCGCTGCGTCCTCGATAGTCTGGCCGCCGCCTACGGGCGGGCTCTGCGAGATGCGGTCAGGTTGTCGGGTCAGGCGGTCGAGGTCGTCCACCTCGTCGGCGGCGGCGCCCGGAACGCGCTGCTCTGCCAGCTGACCGCGGATGCCTGCGGGTTGCCGGTGGTCGCCGGTCCGGTCGAGGCGACGGCCCTGGGCAATGTCCTGATCCAGGCCCGCGCCCGGGGCCTTTTGGCGCGGCGACCTGGAGAGCCTGCGGGCGCTCGTCCGGTCGACCCAGGAGCTGCGCCGGTTCGAGCCGCGCGTGCGGACCGCCGGCGGGGCAGACTGAGCGGGATGCGCATCGCCCTGTTCATCACCTGCTTCAACGACGCCCTCTTCCCGGAGGTCGGCCAGGCCGTGGTCAGACTGCTCCGACGGCTGGGCCACGAGGTCGAGTTCCCGGCCGCCCAGACCTGTTGCGGTCAGATGCACTTCAACTCGGGCTATCGCGACGCGTGCATCCCGCTGGTCGATGGCTTCACGGCGGCCTTCGCCGGGTACGACGCTGTCGTGACTCCGTCGCCGTCGTGCGCCTCGATGGTCCGCCACCATCATTCGACGGTCGCCGCCTCGCCCGCGGCCGTGGCCCGGCAGCCGGATCTGGCCGAGCGGGTGGACGCGGTCTCGCCGCGGGTCTACGAGCTGACCGAGTTCCTGGTCGACGTCCTGGCCGTCACCGACGTCGGGGCCCGGTTCCCGCATCGCGTCGCGTTCCACCCGACCTGCCACTCCGTGCGCCTGCTCGGGATCGGCGACCGCCCCCAGCGTCTCCTGGCCGGGGTCGAGGGGCTGACCCTGGCCGAGATCCCACGGGCCGACCAGTGCTGCGGGTTCGGCGGGACGTTCGCGGTCAAGAACGCCGAGACCTCGATCGCCATGGGCGACGACAAGGTCGCCGACATCCTGGGCACCGACGCCGAAGTCCTGACCGCGGCCGACACCTCCTGCCTGATGCACATCGGCGGGCTGCTCTCGCGCCGCGGCTCGAAGGTCCGGGTCATGCACCTGGCTGAGATCCTGGCGACCACGGGCGCCGCCGGGTGACCGCTCCGACCCGTCGACCGCTGCCGACCTTCGACGGCACGCCGCCGTTCCCCGAGGCTGCCCGGACCGCCCTCGCTGATCCGCAGCTCCGGGCCAACCTGCGCCGGGCGACGACGACCATCCGGGACAAGCGGGCCCGGGCGGTCGCCGAGCGCGACGATTGGGAGGCGCTCCGGCTGGCGGGGGCGGCCATCAAGGACGAGGTCCTGCGCGACCTGCCGGCCATGCTCGATCGTCTGGAACGGGCGGTCGCAGGCGGCCGGCGGGGTCGTCCACTGGGCGCGCGACGCGGCCGACGCCAACGCCATCGTGATCGAGGTCGCCCGGGCTCACGACGCCCGGGAGGTGGTCAAGGTCAAGTCGATGACGACCCAGGAGATCGAGCTCAACGAGGCCCTGTCCGTGGCCGGCATCGACGTCTGGGAGACGGACCTGGCCGAGCTCATCGTCCAGCTCGGCGACGACCTGCCGTCGCACATCCTGGTCCCGGCCATCCACCGCAATCGGACCGAGATCCGGGACATCTTCCTCGATCGGATGGGCGAGGTCGGCCGACCCGCCCCGGTCGACCTCAGCGACGACCCTCAGCAGCTGGCCGAGGCCGCCCGGCGCCATCTCCGCGAGAAGTTCCTGCGCGCCCGGGTCGCCGTATCCGGCGGCAACTTCGCGGTCGCCGAGACGGGCACGATCGCAGTGGTCGAGTCGGAGGGCAACGGCCGGATGTGCCTGACCCTGCCGGACGTCCTGATCACGGTCCTCGGGATCGAGAAGCTGCTGCCGACCTGGCAGGACCTCGAGGTCTTCCTCCAGCTCCTGCCTCGCTCGGCCACCGCCGAACGGATGAACCCGTACACGTCGATGTGGACCGGGGTCACCCCCGGCGACGGACCGCAGGAGTTCCACCTGATCCTGCTCGACAACGGGCGGACCGACGTTCTGACCGACCAGGTCGGACGGCAGGCCCTCCGCTGCATCCGCTGCTCGGCCTGCCTCAACGTCTGCCCGGTCTACGAGCGGACCGGCGGCCGAGCTTACGGCTCGCCCTATCCAGGACCGATCGGCGCCATCCTGACCCCACAGCTGCGCGGGATCGTCCACCATCCGGTCGACAAGCAGACCGCGTCCCTCCCGTTCGCCTCATCGCTGTGCGGGGCGTGCTTCGATGCCTGTCCGGTCCGGATCGACATCCCCGAGGTGCTCGTCCACCTGCGGGCGCGGGTCGTCGAGCACGATGCAGCGGCGCATCGCGTACCCGGTCCGGAAGCGGCCTCGATGGCGGCCGCGAGCTGGCTCCTGCGCACCCCGAGGCGGCTCGGACTGACCGAACGCGTCGCGGCGCTGGGTGGTCGGGTCGTCGGTCGTCGCGGGACGATCGGCCGTCTGCCTGGACCGGGGCCGATGGGTGCCTGGCTCCGGAGGCGGGACCTCCGGGCACCGGCCCGCGAGTCGTTCCGGGCCTGGTGGCGACGGACCGACGGCCGGGACGACGGGCGATGACTGCGACGGGCCGAGACGGCCCCGACGCCCGGGCCGACGTCCTGGCCCGGATCGCCGCCGCCCTGGCCGACCGACCGGCCAGCATCCCGATCCCGCGCGACTACCAGCGCAGCCTGCCCGACGCGGTGGATCGACTGGCCCTTTTCGCGGAACGGGTCGCCGACTATCGCGCGTCGGTCTATCGCACGAGCGAGGCGACCCTTGCCGCGACCGTCGCCAGCGTGCTGGCAGAACGCGGCATCGGTCGATTGGTCGTCCCGGCGGGCATCCCGGACGCTTGGTTGGCCGAAGCCGCCGGCGTCGAGCGGATCGGCGACCTGCCATCGCTGTCCGTCGAGGAGCTCGACGGGCTCGATGGGACGATCACGAGCTGTGCCGTCGCGATCGCCGAGACGGGCACGTTCATCCTCGACGGTGGATCCGGCCAGGGTCGGCGGGTGCTGAGCCTGTTGCCGGACCGGCTGGTCTGCGTGATCGCCGCCAGGCAGGTCGTGGGGACCGTGCCCGAGGCGCTCGCCCGGCTCGATCCCCGCCGTCCGCAGACGTGGGTCAGCGGTCCATCGGCCACGAGCGACATCGAGCTCGAACGCGTCGAAGGGGTCCACGGACCGCGGATCCTTGACGTGATCCTGGTCGAGGAGCCCGGCCACTCGACCCTCAGCCAGGGCTCGCCAGCAGCTCCCGGATGACCTGCTCCGAGCCGTCGTAGTCGCCCTCGCCGAAATGGACGTGCCGGATGCGGCCCTGCCGGTCGATGAAGTAGAAGGCAGGCCAGTAGGAGTTGCGATAGGCGTTCCAGGTCGCGAACTCGGGATCGAACGCGATCGGGTAGCGAAGGTCCGCCTTGGCCACGGCCTGGCGGACGTTGCCGAGGTCGCGTTCGAATGACAGTTCAGGCGTGTGGACCCCGATGACCACCAGACCGGACGCCGCGTAGCGCTCGTACCAGGCCTTGACGTACGGTTGCACGTGGATGCAGTTGATGCAACCGAAGGTCCAGAACTCGACCAGGACGACCTTGCCCCGGAGTGACGCCATCGTAAGGGGCTGCCCGTTGATCCAGGCCTGGATGCCGGTCAGTTCGGGGGCCTGGCCGCGATCCTCGAGATCGACGGCGGTGGGTAGGCTCGGAGCGAGCGGCGGGGGCAGCGCCGGACCGGATCGGGTGGGGTCGACTGATGGGCTGACGGCGTCGTCGTGGCCAGCCGTCGAGTGGACGGTCCGGATCATATCGAGCTCCTTCTGGATGGGCGGTTGTTGTTCGATAGCCGCAAGCGCACTGCCCCAGCCCGGTGGGAGCACCGTCGCGACCGCGTTCTGGACCGGAAGGTCGAGCCCGGTCGTGACTAGAACGGCCGAAGCGATCATCGCCACGCCAAGGACCCGCTGGAATCGGCCGCGTCGAGCGACCCCGCCCATCCGCCGGCCGGCGGCCTGACCCCACCCTGCGATGACCGCCAGCGGAACGGCTGCACCGGCGACGTACGCCAGGGCGATCGCCACGGCCTCGACGCTTGGTCCATGGACCGCAGCCGCCCCGATCACCCCGGCCATGATCGGCCCGACGCATGGCGCCCAGATGAGGCCGATCGCCCCACCCAGGATGACCCCACCGATGAGCCCGTCGCGCGCTCGGGTCCCGACCAGTCTGCTGCCGGCGTCGCTCAACGGAGTGAGCCGCCGCTCGACCAAGCCCCCGATCGACGGCACCACGAGGGTCAGCCCGACCGCCCCGAGCAGCACTCCGCTGGCGATCCGCAGGCGGTCGGTCGTCAGGCCGGCCACCGCCAGGACCGAGGCGAGGAGCACGGTCACGGTCACGAAGGTGAGGCCGAAGCCAAGCAGGATCCCGAGCGTCCGCCGACGGCCGCCGGTCGAGGCAGCTCCAAGGACCAGGGGCACGACCGGCAGGGTGCACGGCGCGAGGATCGTGAGCATCCCGCCCACGAAGGCGAATGCGACGACGATGATCATCGGTCCAGCCTGGCTCCGCTCGATGACGGGCGGATGACGGGCCTGCCGGGGGGCCTACTGTCAGGCCGGTAGGCTGAACCAGAAGCGGGTCATCCCGCCGGTGGATTCGACGCCGACCCTGCCGCCGGCAGCTTCGACCAACTGCTGGACGATGGCCAGCCCGATCCCCGCGCCGCCGTGGGCACGATCGCGGGATTTGTCGACCCGGTAGAAGCGCTCGAAGACGTGGGGCAGGTCCTCGCTCGGGATCTCCCCGGTATTGCTGACGCTGACCAGGGCTTCGCGGCCAAGCGGTTCGACGGCGATCGTCACCTGTCCGCCGGCATGGGTGTAGCGCTCGGCATTCTGGAGCAGATTTCCCAGGATCTGGGCCAGACCGTCGGGGTCGGCCCGAGCCGACAGCTCGGTCGGCGAGGTGAGGCTCAACGCGATCCCGGCCCGATCGAGCCCGGGCGCGGCCAGATCGGCGGCGGTCCGCACCGCGGCGGCGAGGTCGACCGTGACGATCCTGATCGGCTTCGTTCGGGCGTCGCCCTCCGCCAGCATGTCGAGCGAAGCCGCCAATCGGACCAGTCGTTCGACTTCCTCGGACAGGGATCGGTACGTCGCCTCGTCGCCGGGGATGACCCCGTCGCGCAGCCCTTCGAGATAGCCCTTGAGATTGGTCAGTGGAGTTCGCAGCTCGTGAGCGGCATTGGCGATGAACTCACGCCGGACGAGCTCGCCTCGCTCGAGACTGGCCGCCATCTGGTTGAACGAATCGGCCAGGCCGGCCAGCTCCTCGGGGCCGGAGCGTGGGACCCGCGCCCCATAGTCGCCGCCGGCGATCGATCGGGCCGCGGCCCCGATCTCTTCGATCGGTCTGGCCAGCCTCCGGCCGAGGGCCATCGCCAGGGCGATCGCCACCACGATCGCCGACAGCGCGGCCACGGCCAGGACCAGGGTGATCGACTGATCGAACATGGCGTGGGCGGACTCGGCGCTCGAGCCGTGCTCGATCATCAGCTGGGCGAAGGTGTCGGCGCCGACGACGATCACCCCGAGGGTCACGATCCCGACCGCCAGGGCCGCCGTGCCGATCGCGGCGATGGCGACCCGGGCCCCGATGCCCCGACTCCAGGCCGGCCCTCGGGAGCTGGCAGGGCTAGCCATCCGAGCCTCGAGGCGTCGGCGCGGCTCGGTAACCGACGCCCCGGACCGTGGCGATGAACCGGGGAGCGCCCGGTGGGTCGGTCAGCTTGTCGCGCAACCGTCCGATGTGGACATCGATCGTCCGGTCGAGGACTTCGTCGGCGTCGGTGCCGTAAGCCGCATCGAGGAGCTGGTCCCGGGTGAGGACCCGACCATCTGCCTCGAGTAGCGCGACCAGCAGCCGGAACTCGACCGTCGTGATCGCCACCGGCCGACCGTCGACCTCGACGCTGTGACGATCGCGATCGACCCGCAACCCAGCGTGTTCGAGGAGGGGTCGGGCGACCATGGACGGGGCGCCGTCCGACCGAGCCAGGACGCGCCCGACCCGAAGCACGAGCTCGGCCGGTGAGAACGGCTTGGGCAGATAGTCGTCGGCACCCAGCCCGAGGCCGGCGATCCGGTCGGCTGTGGTACCTCGCGCAGAAAGGATGATGATCGGGGTGTCGGATCGCTCGCGGACCGCGCGCACGACGGCCAGCCCATCGATCTCGGGCAGCATCAGATCGAGGATGACCAGGGCCGGTCGATGCTCGTCGATCGCGACGAGGGCCGAGCGGCCGTCGAACGCCTCGACGACCGAGTAGCCCTCGCGCTCGAGATAGGCTCGCACCAGCCGGACGATCTTGGGGTCGTCATCGACAGCCAGGATCGTCCGGGCCCCTCGATCGTTCGCCATCGCTCCGGATGGTAGCGCCGGGACCGCCCTTACCGGAGCGGTGCCGCCGCGATGGCGTGCTGCATCTCGGTGCCCCATAGGACGATCGTGTGGTATCTCATCGCGTCGGCTGAGGCGGGCACCGCGAAGTCCTGCACCCCGGTCGTGCCCTTCAGGGTGGCGCCAAGGTCCACGAAGGCGGTCTTGTCGATGTCGGCCGTCTTGGTGACGTCCTTGTTCGTAACGAAGATCACGTCGGTGAGAGCGTTGCTGCCGATCGAGAAGTCCTCGAAGGTGACGGTTCCGTTGGTCGAAGAACCCGGAGCGTGGCCGCGGAGCGTGACGATCGGATGACGGCCGAAACCCGCGTACGCCCGCCTGGCGCGCTCAGCTGACCGTCATCACCCGGTCGGGCCGGAGCAGGAACGGCGGCAGGTAGGCCGGGATGTTGGAGAACGGCAGGACGTCGGGGTGGAGCTCGATGCCCAGCTCATCGGCCATAAATCGGCGTCGGGCCTGGATCCGCTCCCAGGCCGCCGGGTAGGCGGTGGCGAAGGCGGTCCGGAGACTCTGGTCGGCCAGGGCCACGCCGTCCTCGATATTGGTCGTGAAGTAGGCGGTCCCGGTCGCCGGGATGATGTCGACCTGGAAGACCATCCCCGAGCGAAGCTCGATGGTGGATCCGGGACCGATGGGCGAGTTGACCCACTCGTCGAGATGGAGCTGATGGCCGGGGTTGAGGAAGATGCCGAAGAACGGGTCGCCCAGGTGGCGATCCACGATCGCCTGCAGGGCCCCGCCGGTCTGGCCGATCCGGAGCGCGCCGTACCACTCGGCGACGGCCGCGAAGTACGGTCCGACCAGGCGCTCGACGTAGTCCTCGATCCCGGGCGGCAGCTGGCCCGCCTCCTCGACGACGAAGCCGGCCCGACAGGTCAAGGCACCCCAGATCCCGAACGCGGTCGTGAACCGATCGCCTCGCTCGATCCGCCGATCGCTCGGGCTGAGCAGACCCAGCGTCGCCCGCGGGCCTGCACTGAGCATCAGGTGGCAGGACAGCGGAGCCCCATTCCACTCGAGCAGGCGGACCGCCTCGTATTCGCTCATCCCCGGCCGCAGGCCGTTCAGGACCCGCCCGACCCCGTGCGAGGTCTGGCACGAGGCGTGCTCGAAGACGGCCAGCTGGTCGACGTCGTTGAGGATGCGCAGACCGTCGGCCGGGTGGATCAGGAGATCCCCGGCGTTTGTCACCGTGCCGGTCGGCCCGACCAGGCCACGCAGCTCGTCGACGAGATAGGCAGGCAGCTCGATGGTCGCCGGGCTGGCGTAGGTCTTCCAACCGATGACGCCGACCCGGCTGCCGGTCGTGACCCCCTCGTCGGCCAGGATCGCGGCCAGGGACCGGGACCGGTCGCGCGGCTGGCTGGGCAGGCTGAGGTCCTGGAACAGCTCCCGGCGCATCGCCAGCGGCGCCGCACCGGCCATCCCGAAGCACTCGTTGCCGACCAGGATGAGCGGCTGCCCACTCGGCCCCACGATCAGGATCGCCTCCTCGAAGCGTGGATCGAAGCCGGTCAGGAAGGACATGTTGGCGCTGTGCTCGCGGTCGGCATAGATCACCAGGCGGTCGTAGCCGTGGGCATCGGCCCGCTCGCGCAGAGCCTCTAGCCGGGTTCCATAACTCGTAGCCGGGATGGCCGGGGTCGTCTCCGGCAGCCCGAACTCGGGCAGCCTGACCTGCGCCAGGTGGGGTCTCAGCGGGGTCGCCATGGCTGTGCCTCCGTCGAACCGCGGACGATGTCATAGAACCCGTCGGCCTTGACGCCGAGCCACGGACCCCATTCGCCGTCAGGCCATTGGACCCGGACCTGGGCCGTCTCGGCCGGGCCGAGGCCGAAGTGGGTCCAGCCCAGCTGCCCACCGAGATGACCGCCCCCGATGGTCAGTTCGCGGCGCTGGGTGACTTCGCCGACCTTGACCTCGACCCAGGCCCCGATGGCGTGCCGGTTCGGCGGCGGTTGGGACACCCGCAGGGCGAGCCAGTGGCCCATCTGGGCGGGCTTGTTCGCGTCGCCCGAACCGACGTTGCGCCACAGCTCGACCGGGCTGCCATACGGCAGCTCGACCAGGTCGAGCAGGCCGTCGAGGTTGAGATCGACCAGGGCACCACCCCGGTCGCGGGCGAAGTCGACGATGCCGGCGCCCATAGCGCCCTCGACGAAGGTCCCGTCGGGCTGTCCCAGCATGAGGTTGCTGGGATCCTTCTGGGCGAAGTCGGGCAGATCGCCCACGTTGCCCTTGGCCACGTACAGGTCGACCAGGCCGTCGTTGTTGACGTCCTGGAATTCGGCGTGCCAGGCGGTCGAGGGCAGGTTGTCACCGCCGCTGAACGGCTCGGCCGCATTGGCGTCGCGCTTCAACCCGATGTCGCCGTAGGTCGGCCGGGTCGGGCCCGCGGCCAAGGTCTGCAACTTGTTCTCGCCCTGGTTGGTCAGGAATACCTCGGGGTAGCCGTCCCCGTCGAGATCGTAGCTGGCGATGCCCATCCCCCAGATGCGCATGGGCATCCAGCCGTCGGCGGCGGTATAGGCCCGAGGCGCCTCGCCCGGTGCCACTCGCCAAAGCTGCTCCTCGCCCACGGTCGCGTCGTAGTAGTGGCGGTCGTTGCTGACCCGCAGGTCGGCCCGCCCCGACCGATCCCAGTCGCTGAACAGCATCGAGAGAGTGCAGTAGCCCGGGCTGAGGGCGATCGGCGGTGCGTATCCGGCGCCGCCGTCGGTCGGTCGGAGGAGCGAGCTGTCGGCACAGTCGAGGGTCGGTTCGCCCGTCGCATCGAGGGCGCGGTAGTGGCCCAGGGCCAGGGTCGGCAAGGTCGCGGCGCCCTCCCAGGTGGCACTGAACGCGGATGCCCAGGCCGGTCCGCCGACGAACGACCAGGCTTCGTTGGCACGCTCGAAGCGGCAATCTCCGAGCCCGCGCAGGAGGACGCTCTCACCGATCCGCAGGACCGCCAGGTCGATGTGCCCGTCACCGTCGATGTCGATGGGGTAGGCGCCGTTGACGCCGGTCAGGTCGGTGCTCGGGTCGGGCAGGGCGGTGAACCGGAGGGCACCTCCGACCGGGCTGTCGTTGCGGTACAGCGCGGCCGGGTTCGCCCCGCCGGCTAGGTATAGCTCGGGCTTGCCGTCGTCATTGCAGTCGAACGTCGCCACGCCGCCGCCGACGGCGTACTTGAAATCGCCGTCGTAGGTGTGGTCGACGCCACTGGCCAACGCCGGCTCGGTCACGAAGTGGGGCGGTCCGAGGGCGCCCGACCCACCCACCCTGAGCTGGCCGGTGGCGAGTCCGGCGACGGTCACGACCAGGACGACGCCGATGACCGTGGCCCCGATGACGATCGCCCTGGCCCGGGTCATCGTCCGGCGTTGCTCCTGGCCGCTCGGTCGAGGTCGACCAGCGTCGCGATATTGCCCCGGCTGAAGCTCAGGTCGACCCACGGCGGCCGGCCATCCAGGATCGCTCCACCGAGGTCGTCGACCTCGAGCGCGTACTGGTCGACCGACGGCACGCTGATCCGCTCGGAGACCCGACCGCGCCACAAGGACAGGCTCGCCGGGGGACCCTCCGGTTCGGGCAGGAAGGGGCTGTCGAGGACGAGCGTCGCGTCGGTCCCGACGATCTCGATCCGCTCGCGATCGGGCGCCGCGAAGCCGCTGTCGAACTGGGCCAGCAGGCCGCCCGGGAAGTGGAGCTGACCGATGAACGTCCGATCGATGCCACGCTCGTCGAAGCGGGCGAAGGCGGCCACTCGATCGGGCTCCTCGGCTGCGATCCGGCGGGCGATCGTGACCGGATAGCAGCCCACATCCCAGATCGATCCGCCACCCATCGTCGGTTCGGCCCGCGGGTCGCCGGGGTAGGTGAGCAGGAACGAGAACGAGCCGTTGACCAGCTCGAGGCGGCCGAGCGCGCCGCTCTGGGCCAGCTCGACCGCCATGAGGATCTGGGGGTGATGGAGGACCATGAACCCCTCGACAGCCAGCCTGCCGGTCCGGGTGCTGGCGGCGATGATCGCGTCGACCTCGTCGACGGCCAGGGCCAGTGGCTTCTCGCACAGGACATGCTTGCCCGCCTCGAGCGCCCGGATCGTCCACTGGGCATGGAGGTGATTGGGCAGGGCGATGTAGACCACATCGACGTCGGCCGACGCCAACAGCTCATCGTAGGAGCCGAATGCCCTGGGGATGCCGTGGCGCGCGGCAAAGGTCATCGCCCGATCGAGCTCGCGGCTGGCCACGGCGACCAGCTCCGATCGTCGGCTGGCGCCGACCGCCCGGACGATCCGTGACGCGATCCGTCCGGGCCCGAGGACGCCCCACCGCAGCGGGGTGGCGATGGGTGTGTCATCCATGGTCGATCAGGTTCTCCGATTGCTTGACACCGCTGGGGCAATGTACCAGTCTGCAACCGAGATTTGAGCAAGAGGAACACAAACCGCGTGACGATGCTTCGGGACGAGGTCGGCCAGCGCAGTGAGACGGTCCGCCGAGCGAACCTGAGCGCGATCGTCCGCGACCTCCACGCCCATGGCCCGGCCTCTCGGTCCGAGCTGGTCAATCGCACAGGGCTGACCCGCAGCGCGATCCGCGGCCTGACCGGCGAGCTCCTCGCAGCCGATCTGGTCCGGGAAGGACCGGCCGCCTCGCTCGGCAGCCCGGGTCGACCGTCTCCGCTGGTCTGTCCGAACCCCGAAGGGGCGACCGTCCTGGCCCTCGACATCGAGGTGGACTCGCTGGCGGCCGCCGTGGTCGGCCTGGGTGGGCAGGTCCTCCATCACATCCGGGTCGACCGACCGCGCGGCCACTCGTCGGTGGATCAGATCGCCCAGGACCTGGCCGGGCTCGTCGGCGTGGTCCGAGCCGATCGCCCCGGAGCCCGACCCGAGATCGGCATCTGCGTCGCCGTGGTCGGGGTCGTGCGCCGCGCCGACGGCCTCGTCTCGATGGCCCCCAACCTGGGCTGGGCGGACGTCCCGCTCGGCGAACGCCTGGTCGAGGTCCTCGGCGACGACCTGCCCATCATCGTCGCCAACGAAGCCGACCTGGGCGCGCTGGCCGAAGTCCGCCGGGGGGCCGCTATCGGCGCCCATCATGTCCTGTTCATCTCGGGCGAGGTCGGGGTCGGCGGCGGCCTCATCGTCGAAGGCGAGCCATTCAGCGGAGTCGCCGGATATGGCGGGGAGATCGGTCACATGCCGATCAACCCGGGAGGTCAGACCTGTCGCTGCGGCTCGGTCGGCTGCTGGGAGACCGAGGTCGGGGCGGTCAGCTTGCTCCGCCGGGCCGGGCATCCGCCGACCGGCGGGCGGGCCGAGGTCGAGGCGGTCCTGCGCGAAGCCGAGAGCGGGTCGCCGAGCGCGCTCGCCGCGCTCGAAGAGACCGGGCGCTGGCTGGGCATCGGCCTGGCCGGGCTGGTGAACCTGCTCAACCCAAGCCTGGTCGTATTCGGCGGGCTGTTCGGACGGATCCATCCGTTCGTGGCAGCTACGATCGATCGCGAACTGGACCGACGGGCACTCCCGGCGCCTCGCCGGCTGGTCCGGGTGGTGCCCGGCGCGCTCGGGGCCGAGGCGCCGTTGCGCGGCGCAGCCGAACTTGGCTTTGAGCCGCTTCTGGCCGATCCGGCCATGTGGATGCGCCCACGCGTCGCTGACGCGTCGCGCGATGTCGCGGGGTTGAGGAGGGTGGTAGCCTAGCGCGGAACCAAGGGAGATATCCGTATCGATCAGGTTTCAGGAGGAGAGCAGAGAATGATCAATCGACGAGTGGCCGCCCTGGTAGGGGCAGCGGCCATCCTCTTCGCCGCTTGTAGCGGTTCGGGCAGCAGCCCGGCGGCAAGCGCAGGCGCCGGCGGGTCCGCCGCGGCAGGCACCGGCTGCAAGGTCGGCGTTTCGTGGAACAACTACTCGCAGGAGCGCTGGAAGAAGGCCGATGAGCCTGCCATGCAGAAGGCCATCGCGGCCGCCGGCGGCACCTACATCCGGACCGACGCCAACGACAAGGCTGAGCAGCAGCTGACCGACATCGACAGCCTGATCAATCAGGGTGCCAAGGCGCTGATCGTCCTGGCCAAGGATGCGGACGCGATCAAGCCGGCTATCGCCAAGGCCACCGCGGCGGGCATCCCGGTCATCGCATACGACCGCCTCATCGAGGACCCCAACACGTTCTACATCACCTTCGACAACAAGAAGGTCGGGACGCTGATGGCCGAGACCCTCAAGAAGCTCGTCCCGTCGGGCAATTACGCGGTCATCCTCGGGGCCAAGACGGACGCGAACTCCGCCTTCCTGCGTTCGGGCATGACCGACGCCGGGATCCCGGCCAAGGGCGATACGTCAGGCCCGATCAAGGTCGTGTTCGAGCAGAACACCGACAACTGGGACACCACCAACGCCAAGAACAACATGGAAGCCGCCCTCAACTCGACCACCCCGGCCAACAACATCCAGGCCGTCCTGTCTGAGAACGACAGCATGGCTACCGGTGTGGTCGCGGCGCTCGACGCGGTCGGCCTCAAGGTCCCGGTATCCGGCCAGGACGGCGATGTCGCCGCGCTGAACCGGATCGCTCTGGGGACCCAGGCGATCTCCGTCTGGAAGAACGCCTTCGCGCTCGGCGAGACCGCCGGTAGCGTTGCGGCCCAGCTCTGCGCCGGGACCAAGATGGCCGACGTCAAGGCTCCGTCCGATCTGCCGGCCGCCGCGGCTCCGGCCTCCCTCAATGCCGCGCCGTTCAAGACCCCGGCTGGCAACACCGTCAACTCGATCACCCTCACCCCGACGGCGATCACCAAGGACAACCTCAAGGACGTCATCGACGCCGGTTGGGTGACCAAGGACCAGGTCTGCGCCAAGGTGCCGGCCGGCTCGGTCCCAGCCGTCTGCGGCTGACCCTTCACCCTCGTTGATCGAAAGCGACCTGCTCCCACGAACACCGTGGGGCAGGTCGCTTCAATTCTGACGGGCCAGGAGTTGACCTCATGACTGACATGGTCGGGTCCGCACCGGAGACGGTCGAGCGCAAACCGAGCGGGGTCCGCGACTTGCTGCGGTCGACCGAGATCGACTTGCGTTTGTTCGGGATGGTCGCCGCCCTGGCCCTCATCCTGATCGGCTTCGGTCTGGCCACCGGCGGGCGATTCCTCGAGCCGGTCAACCTCCTGGTGCTGTCCGTCCAGGGCGCCTCGGTCGCGATCATCGCGACCGGCATGGTCCTGGTCATCGTCTCGCGCAACATCGACCTGTCGGTCGGTTCGCTGGTCGGCGTGACCGGGATGGTCTACGCCGTCCTGATGGCCGACGTCTTCCCCAAGACCATCGGCGTCGATCACCCGCTGGGCTGGATCATCGCGCTCGCCGCGGGGATCGGCGTGGGCGCCTTCGTCGGCGGCTTCCAGGGCTTCATCATCGCCTACATCGGAGTGCCCTCGTTCATCGTCACGCTGGGCGGGTTGCTGGCCTTCCGGGGCGTGGTCTGGATCTTCAGCGGGGGAACGACCGTGGCCCCGGTCGACGCCATCTTCGTCCTGATCGGAGGCGGCCCCCAGGGTTCGCTCGGCGGGACCATGAGCTGGATCGTCGGCGTCGTGATATGTATCGCCGTGGTCTATCTGTTGGCCTATTCGCGTCGGCAGCGGCGCAAGTTCGGTTTCGCCCTTCGGCCGATGTGGGCCGAGATCCTGCTGGCGACCATCGGCTGTCTGTTCGTGCTCGGGGCGGTGTGGGTCGCCAATAGCTACCACTGGCCGGCCGGACTGGCCAGCCAGTACGCCCAGGCGCACGGCATCACCGAGCCGCCCGGCGGGCTCCAGATCGAAGCGGGCATCCCGTGGCCGCTCGTCATCGTCATCGCCGTAGCCATCGTGATGACCTTCGTGGCGACCCGCCGGAAGTTCGGCCGCTATATCTACGCCTACGGCGGTAACCCCGACGCCGCCGAACTGGCCGGTGTCAACACCCGCTGGATCATCATGAAGACGTTCATCCTGATGGGCGTTCTGTGCGCGATCAGTGGGGCCATCGCCTCGGCTCGCCTCAACGGCGCGACCCTTGACCTGGGCCAGGGCTACGAGCTGTATGTGATCGCCGCGGCGGTCATCGGCGGGACCTCGTTCGCCGGCGGGATCGGGACCATCCCCGGGGCGATCCTTGGGGCGCTGGTCATGCAGTCATTGGCCTACGGCCTGAGCTTCATGGGCCTCGCTTCCCCGATCCAGAACATCGTCGCCGGGATCGTGCTGGTCACGGCTGTCGGCGTCGACACGATCAATCGACGGCGGGCGGCATGAGCGCGGCGGAGGTACAGGACGTGGTCGGAACGGCTCCGTTGGTGGAGATGCGCAACATCCGCGTGGCGTTCGGTGGCGTCCATGCCGTCGACGACGTGACCATCGACCTGCATCCGGGCGAGGTGGTCGGGCTGGTCGGCGGCAACGGTGCCGGGAAGTCGACCCTCATGCGCGTCCTGTCGGGCGCCCGGCGGTCGGATTCCGGCGAGATCCTCATCGATGGTGAGGCCAAGGTCATCGCCAACCCACGCGATGCCAAGGCCTACGGCATCGAGACCATCTACCAGACCCTGGCCCTGGCCGACAACCTCGACGCCCCGGCCAACCTGTTCCTGGGTCGCGAGCTGACCAACCGCTGGGGCAGCCTCGACGACGGGGCGATGGAAGACGCGACGCGCAAGGTCATGGGCCGGCTGAACCCCAACTTCCAGCGTTTCAACATGCCGGTCAAGTCGCTCTCCGGTGGCCAGCGCCAAGCGGTCGCCATCGCCCGGGCGGTCCACTTCAACGCCCGCATCCTGATCATGGACGAGCCCACGGCGGCGCTCGGGCCGGCCGAGACCGCCCAGGTCCGCAATCTCATCCGTCAGCTCAAGACCGAGGGCATCGGGATCTTCCTGATCAGCCATGACATCCACGACGTGTACGACCTGGCCGATCGGGTCAGCGTCATGTATCACGGCAAGATCGTCGATACGGTCGACAAGGCCAAGGTCACCACCGACGACATCCTGGGCATGATCATCCTGGGCAAGAAGCCCGGTGACGTCACCCAGCACGAGCTGCTCGAGCTGGAGCTGCGCGCCTGACGATGGACCGGCCGGCTCGCCGGGCCGGTATCAGATCGCCCGGAAGGTGGGAGCCAGCGCCGGGTAGAGCTCGCGATAGATGGCGTGGACCCGGCCGTAGGTCGCCCTGTCCGGCCCGGGGCCGGCGACCGGCGTCGCGCTGACCAGTGCGTCGGCCGCCGCCTCGACCGTCGGGAACCAGCCGACGCCGACGGCGGCCAGGAGACCGGCTCCGTAGGCCGCCCCCTCGGTCGTGTCGACCGTGGCGATCTCGGCTCCCAGCACGTCGGCCAGGATCTGGCGCCAGAGCGGGCTGGCCGTCCCGCCGCCCGATGCCCGGATCTGCTCGGGCATCGGCATGCCTGCCCCCAGCATCAACTCGAGCCCGTCGCGCAGACCGAAGGCGACTCCCTCGAGGACCGCCCGGGTGAGATGGCGTCGGTCATGGGCGATGGTCAGGCCCACGAACGCGCCGCGCGCCAGCGGATCCGGGTGGGGGCTCCGCTCGCCGGTCAGGTAGGGCAGGAAGAGCAGGCCGTCGCTTCCCGCAGGGACCTCGGCGGCGACTCCGACGAGGTCCCCGAAATCCACCCCGGGCGCGAGCGCGTCGCGGAACCAGCGCAGGCTGCCCGCCGCGGACAACATGACCGACATCATGTGCCAGCGACCGGGGACGGCGTGGCAGAAGGCGTGGACGACCCCGGCGGCCTCGTACAGCGGGCGGTCGGTGGTCGCGAAGACGACGCCAGACGTTCCCAGCGAGAGGGCCACGACGCCGGGCCTGACTGCGCCGACACCGACCGCGTTGGCGGCCTGGTCGCCACCCCCGGCGACGACCGGCGTACCTGCCCGAAGGCCGGTCCCAGCCGCGGCCTCGACGGTCACCACGCCGGTGATCTCGGGGCCTTCGTACGTTCGGGGCATCCAGGCGGGGTCGATGCGCAGGGCGTCGAGGACCTCCGGCGACCAGTCCCGGGCGGCCAGGTCGAACAGGATCGTCCCGGCACCGTCGGCCTTGTCCAGGGCGTACTCGCCGGTCAGTCGAAGGCGGACGTAGTCCTTGGGCAGGAGCACGTGACGGACCCGCTCCCAGACTTCGGGCTCGTGGTCGCGGACCCAGACCAGCTTGGGCGCGGTGAACCCGGTCAGGGCGTCGTTGCCGGTGATCTCGATCAGTCTCGCCGGGCCGACCGCCGCGCGGATGACCTCGCACTCGGGTCCGGTCCGCTGGTCGTTCCAGAGGATCGCCGGACGGAGGACCGCGCCGGCCGCGTCGAGCAGCACCAGCCCGTGCATCTGGCCGGTCAGGCCGATCGCCTCGACCTCGCTCCCGTCCGTGCCGGTCGAGCGCAGGACCGACCTGATGGCCGCCTGGGTGCCATGCCACCACAGGTCCGGGTCCTGCTCGCTCCACAGCGGATGGGGCACCTCGAACCCGTATTCCGACGCGGCGCTCCCGACGACCTCGCCGGACCCGTCGATGAGGACGGCCTTGGTCGCCGTCGTCGAGGCGTCGATCCCAAGGACGTAGCCCATCGCCGGGTCAGCCCTTGGCGCCCGGCTCCACCGGGGCTGCATCGGCTGCCCAGACGTGCTGGTTGACCAGGTTCTCGAGGAGCTCCTGCCGCCCGGAGACGGGTCGGGGATCGATGCCGCCGGCGCTGACCTGTCGTTCGAGGGCCTCGAGCGAGGTCCGGCCCGACAGGATGCCCTGGCCCAGATCGCCGGCCCAGCCGCTATAGCGCCCTTCGCGACGCAGCTCGAGGGCCTGGCTCTCGATCATCCCGGCCGCCACCATGAGCGACCGAGCCAGCGTGTCGATCCCGCCGATGTGGGCGTGGAACAGGTCGGTCCGATCCATGCTCTGGCGGCGCAGCTTGGTGTCGAAGTTGAAGCCGCCGCTGGTGAACCCACCGGACCGGACGATGTCGTAGACGGCCAGCGACAGTTCATCGACGGAGTTGGGGAACTGGTCCGTGTCCCAACCGTTCTGGCTGTCGCCCCGATTGGCGTCGACACTGCCGAACATGCCATGCGAGATCGCATAGGCGACCTCGTGCTGGAAGCTGTGGCCGGCCAGGGTGGCGTGGTTGACCTCGAGGTTGGTCCGGTACTCGTCCTCGAGGCCGTGGCGGACGAGGAAGCCGTGGACGGTCGCTCCGTCGTAGTCGTACTGGTGCTTCGTCGGCTCCTGGGGCTTCGGCTCGAGCAGGAGCAGGCCCTTGAACCCGATCTTGTGCTTGTGCTCGGCGACCAGGGTCAGGAACCGAGCGAGCTGGTCGCCCTCGCGGGCCAGATCGGTGTTGAGCAGGGTCTCGTAGCCTTCGCGTCCGCCCCACAGGACGTAGTTCGCGCCACCCAGACGCTGGGTCGCCTCGAGCATCACCTTGACCTGGGCCGCGGCGTAGGCGAACACCTCCGGGTCCGGGTTGGTCGCTGCCCCTGCCGCGTAGCGCGGATGCGAGAACAGGTTGGCCGTGCCCCACAGGAGGCGCACGCCGGTCCTGGTCTGATGGGCCTCGGCCTGGTCGATCATCGCCTGGAGGTTGGCACTCGTCTCGGCGAAGGTGGCGCCCTCTGGGGCGATGTCCCGGTCGTGGAAGGTGTAGAACGGAGCGCCTAGCTTGTGGACGAACTCGAAGGCGGCCTCGAGCTTCGCCCGGGCGGCGGCCATCGGCTCCACGCCGGGGAGGAGCCAGGGTCGATCGAAGGTCCCGATGCCGAAGACGTCCGAGCCCGGCCAGGCGAACGAGTGCCACAGGCAGACCGCGATCCGGAGGTGGTCTTCCATCCGCTTGCCCAGGATCAGCCGGTCGGGTTGATAGACCTTGTACGTGAGTGGATCGGTCGATCCGAGTCCGCCGAACGGGATCGGCCCCGCTACATCGCCGAAGAAGTCGCCGCCCACGTCAGGATCCTCCTGTTCCACCCGACCACACCGTCGCTTGCCTGTTCGGCGAGTGTAGCCCGCCGTCCACCGCCGGCGCAGTCCAGCTGGGGGCGAGGCTCGCCATCGACTGCGATACTTGGAACGATGACCGAGCCGACCCCCGGCACGCTGCTCCGCCTCGCGGCGTTCACCACCGATCCCGCCGGGGGCAACCCGGCCGGGGTCTGGTTCGGGGATGCGCTCCCGCCCGACCCGGAGATGCAGCGGATCGCGACCGAGGTCGGCTACTCGGAGACGGCCTTCCTGGCGCCCGACGGCTCGGATCTCCCTGGACGCTTTCGGGTGCGCTACTTCAGTCCGGTCGCCGAAGTCCCGTTCTGTGGGCATGCCACGATCGCCAGCGGGGTCGCCCTGGGCGAGCGCGGTCTGCTGGCCGCGGCCGAGCGCGACAGTGGGCCGGCCCGGCTCCTCCTGACCACCAACGGTGGTCCCGTCCCGGTCGAGTTCCGGCGGGCCGCCGACGGCAGCGCTGAAGCGACTCTGACCTCGATCGCGACCTGGGTCCGCGAGGCCGAGCCCAGGTTGGTGGCAGATGTGCTCAGGCTCCTCGGCTGGGTCCCGGCCGACCTCGATCCGGGCCTGCCTCCGGCGGTCGCCTTTGCGGGTGCCCGACACCTCGTCCTGGCAGCCCGCAGGCTCGCTCGGCTGGCCGTCCTCGAGTACCCGTTCGAGGACCTTCGCCGGTCGATGTTCGAGGCGGACCTGACGACGATCCAGCTGGTCTGGCGCGAGGCCCCCGACCGGTTCCGCGCCCGCGATCCGTTCCCGGTCGGCGGCGTGGTGGAGGACCCCGCCACCGGTGCGGCGGCCGCCGCGCTGGGGGCGTACCTGCGAGCCCGCGGTGAGATCGTCCCGCCGGCGACCTTCGAGATCGTCCAGGGCGTCGAGATGGGCCGGCCGGGCCTCTTGCGTGTGTCGGTCCTGCCCGGCGAGGATGGTGTCCGCGTCTCAGGCAGCGCCGTGGCCATCCCAGCGCCGCCGTCGCGTCCCGGCTGACCGGCAGACCAGCCGATGCCCCATCCGGTCAGTGCCGCGGCTGCCGACCAGCGTCGACTCCTGGCCGTCTTCGGCCTGACCGTAGCGATCCTGGCCGTCGAGGCCATCGGGGGGATCGCGGCCAACAGCCTGGCCCTGCTGGCCGATGCCGGGCACATGCTGACCGACGTCGCCGGGATCGGGCTGGCCCTCCTGGCCATCTGGATCGGCGGCCGCCCGCCGCACCCTGAGCGGACCTTCGGCTACCAGCGGCTGGAGATCCTGGCGGCGGTCGTCAATGCGCTGCTCTTGTTCGGGGTCGGGGCGTTCATCCTGATCGAAGCGATCCGGCGGCTGGCCTCCCCGCCCGAGGTCGCCTCGGGCCTGATGATCGCGGTCGCCCTGGTCGCCTTGGCCGGCAACGGGCTGTCACTGTGGATCCTGCGCGACGCCCAGCAGCGGAGCCTGACCGGGCGAAGCGCCTTCCTCGAGGTCCTGAGCGATTTCGCCGGCTCGGCCGCGGTCGTCGCGGCCGGTCTGGTGATCGCCGTGACCGGGGTGGCCACAGCCGATGCCATCGCCTCGATCGTGATCGGGCTGCTCATCTTCCCGCGGACGTGGCGGTTGCTCCGCGATGCGGTCGATGTCCTCCTCGAGGGGACCCCCAAGGGACTGGACATGGCCCTGGTCCGATCCCACATCCTCGAGGCGCCGGGCGTGATCGAGTGCCACGACCTGCACGCCTGGACGATCACCTCGGGGATGAACGTCGTGTCCGCCCACGTCATCGTCGCTCCTGACGCCGAGCCGGCGGCCGTGCTCGATCACTTGTGCGAGTGCCTGGCCGACTTCTTCGACATCGACCACAGCACGTTCCAGATCGAGACCGCGGATCGACGTCGGCTCGAGGAGGTCGGCCACGCCTGAGCTCGATCAGGCGATCGTCGATCAGGCGCGATCCTTGGTGGGTGCCTTCCGGCCGACCAGCAGGTAGGCTTCGGTCGTGCCCTTGCCCTTGAGCTCGACGTTGCCCCGCGGCTCGAGCTCGAAGTCAGTCTCGAGGGCGCGGGCGACCTCGACCGAGACCTGGATCCGACCGACCGGCGCCGTCGTCTCGAGGCGACTGGCGACGTTGACCGCATCGCCCCATAAGTCGTATGCGAACTTGGTCGTGCCGATGACGCCGGCGACGACCGGCCCGCGGTGGAGACCGATCCGGATCTGCCAGGGGGCGCCCGCCGCCGCGACGGCCGAGCGCATGGCCAGGGTCAGGTCGGCCGCGGCCTGGACGTGTCGGGCAGCCGAACCGGGCAGGCCCGCCGCTGCCATGTAGGCGTCGCCGATCGTCTTGATCTTCTCGACCCCCAGCGTCTGGCAGGCGGCGTCGAACGCGGAGAACAGGGCATTGAGGTCGGTCACCACGGTCGCCACGGGCAACCGAGCCGAGATCTCGGTGAAGCCCACGAAGTCGCTGAAGACGACGGCCACATCGTCATAGCGGTCGGCGATGAGGCGCTCGCCGGCGTTGAGCCGGTCGATGATCGCCTGGGGCAGGACGTTGAGCAGCAGTTCGTGCGATCGGGCTCGTTCGACCTCGAGCTCGCCCATCAGCCGGTCGAGAAGCCGGGCGTTGGTGTCGCGGATCTGCTCGACTTGGCTGAGGGTCGCTTCGAGCTGACTGACCCGGCGGGTCATCCGCGCGTTGTCCTTGCGTAGTCGCTCGGGCTCGGGACCGATGTCGGTCCGCCGATCGTCGCTCACGTCCCGAGGAGGACGGTCACGAAGGTCTCGTTGAGAAAGCGACTTGTCGGCGCTCCGCGGACGGGCCCGATCTCCCCGTAGCAATACATCCCGGCGATCGGCATCGAACCGCCGTAGACGGAGCGGGCCAGCTCGGCCTCGACCCGGGTCCGCGAGCCAAGCACGAACTTGCGGACCGCACACGAGAAGATGAGGGCCGCTTCGGGTTTCGAGCCGGTCGGGAACGCCTCGCCTGCCCGGACCAGGGCGGACTTCGTGCCGGCCAGGATGTCGTCGATGTCGGCGGTCGTCAGCTGGACCGCGGCCCCGACCGGGATCGAGCCGGCCAGGATGACCGCGCCGGTCGTCGGATCGGATCCCTGGATGGCCCGCAGGTACGGCTCCTCGGCTCCGACCTCGACGACCGCGAGGGGGTTGCCGTACGAGGCCGGCCCGGTCACATCGAGATAACGGGCCAGGAACTCGGTGGCCGGACGACCGTCGATCTCGTGGACCGCGCCGTAGCCCGAGCGGGTGACCGTGCCGCTGACCCCGATCGTCCGCCAACCGGTCCCGACCGCCACCGCATGGGCGATCGGCCCCGAGAAGAGCAGGATCGCGAGGCCATCCTCGACGACCCGCTCTGCCGCGAACTGGAACGTCGGGGTCACGGTCACGAAGTCGCGCCGAGCCGACGTCCCGCCGACGATCAGGACGCCGGCCGGCAGGGCCCTGGCGACCGCGTCGAGGGTGAGCTGGGGATCGACCACGAAGCCTTCGGTCAGGACGATGCAGACCGCCGCTGCCTGGCTGGTCCCCGCGGTCGCCTGCTCGACCGCCGAGCGGCAGGCCGCATCGACATCCTGGCCAAGGCCGGACCCGAGCCCGACGCTGATCTCGACCGTGTCCGAGGCGAACACCGCCAGGCTGATCGAATCCTCATGGAAACCGCCGACCGACGAGATCTCAGCGGCCGAGGTCGAGCCCATCAGGGCGATCCCGGGAAAGGCCGAGCCGACCGCGGTCACGATCGACGGGTCGAAGCTGTCGAACGCCGAGAACAGGATGCCGGCCTGCGGGAGGCGACCTCCCAGCGAGGCCTGGCATTGCTCGATGGCCGCGGCGATCGCGTCGCCGGGGTCGACGTCATCACTGTGACCGACCGCCATCGTGAGCACGGAGTACCTCCTCCGGGCACTGTACATGAGAGGACCGGCGGATCCATCGGGATCCGTCGGTCCTGGGGCTGTCCGGGTCGCGCCCGGCGGGAAGGCTGCCGGTCGCTATCCGAGCAGGTAGTGCAGGGCCGGTCGATGGGTCACGATCTCGGACTTCTCGATGGTCGCGTCGAGCCCGTAGACCAGACCGGCTTCGGCGTAGGCCAGGTACAGGGCCACGGCCGCGTACAGGATCGTCTCGTTGACCGGACCGAAGGCGAAGCTCCAGGCGGCCACGCTGATGAAGGCCATCAGCACGAAGCCCAGGACGCCGGCCAGCCGGGTGGCGAAGCCGAGGATCAGCGCGATCCCGATGGCCAGTTCACCGAAGACGACGAGCGTGTCGACGACGCTCAGCAGCCCTGGGTTGCCGGCGACGGCGACCCACAGGTCGTGGGTCGGGTTGACGATGACCTTCGGGTCGGAGCCGGGGAGGAGACCGCCGGTACCGAACTTGAGGAAGCCTGCCGACGTGAACGACTTGCCCGAGCCGGCGAAGTCGAAGACCTTCTCGAGGCCGGCATACAGGAAGCCGACTCCGAGCACGATCCGCAGGGCTGCGAGGCCTTTCGCCTTTTCCATGATCCGTTCCTTCCGCTTGTGTCCGGTGCGCCGGTCGTCTGGATCCGGTCGTCGGGCTCGGCACCATCGTCCGCCCCGGCTCGGGGCCAGGGATGTGCCGCCAGTCATCCAGGTGGGGCCGGTCGGCCCATCCCGACCCTGCCGCCCGGCCCGCGGGCGGGCTATGGCGATCGGGCGGGCTTAGACGCGACCCTTCGGAACGGTGTGCCAGTACGTCTTGTTGAAGACGATCTTGCCCAGATGCCAGAGCTTGTTGGGCTTCGGTGGCCGCGGGGGATGGCTGTAGTCGAACTGGAGGAGGGTCCCCTTGCCATCGCCGATCTCGAAGAAGCACATGACCTTGCCGAGGTAGTCGCCTCGGGCGTGTTCGACCGTCCGGCCCTCGATCGCCGCGACGATCCGCTCGGTCACGACCGGAGCCTCGAAGTGCGCGGTCGAGCCCGCCTTCGAGAGCGGCAGGTCGGTTGCATCGCCAAGCGCGAACACATCCGGTCGACCGCCGACCTGGAGCGTGGTGCGGTCCGTCGGCAGCCACCCTCCCGGCGCCTGGGCCAGTCCCGAGTCCATCAGGTACTGCTGACCTTTGTGCGGCGGCACCAGGATGAGCAGGTCGTACGCCAGCTCCTCGCCCTCGAGGCTCTGGACCACGTGACGCTCCGGGACGATCGTCTCGACGTTGAAGAACGTGTGGAGCTCGATCCCCTTCTGTTCCAGGATCGGGGTGACCATCTCGGACACGCTTTCGATCGTGAAGGCGCGCCCGATCGGCGAACAGAAGTGCACCTCGCTCCCGTCGCGCAGCCCTCGCTGACGGAGCTCGGCCTCGATCAGGAAGGCGACCTCGAGCGGCGCCGGTGGACACTTGTAGGGCATCCCGGCGATGCCGATGATGATCCGACCGCCGTTGAACGCGTCGAGCGCGTGACGGAGTTCGAGAGCGGCCTCGGCCGAGTAGAAGTGCTCGGCCTCCGCGCCAAAGTGCTCGATCGCCTCGGGCACGATGCGCGAGCCCGTCGCCAGGACCAGGTAGTCGTAGGCGAGTGGCAGCCCGTCGGTCAGGTGGACGGTCCTCGACAATTCGTCGACTGATTCGACCTCGCCGACGATCAGGTCGACTCGCCGGTCGAGCAGTCCACGCTCGGGACGCTCGAGCCTGTCGGCCCGTTCGCTGCCCATCGCGATATACATGAAACCCGGTTGATAGGTGTGCCTGCCGGTCTGATCGACGACCGTGATGGTCAGCTTTCCGGCCTTGATCCGCCGGCGCAGCCTGCGGGCCAGCAGATTGGCAGTGAGGGTCCCACCCACGCCCCCGCCGAGGATGAGGATCCGCTTCATCGTTGGCCTCAGTGGGTCTTCTCGACGAGGATCTCGTCGTAGCCGTCGCGGGGCGCGATCTCGATAAGCCGGTGACCGGCTTTGTCGATCCACTTCGGGATGTCGGTCTTGCTTCCGGTGTCGGAGCTGTAAACCGCGATGAGCTGGCCCGGAGCGCTCTCGCGGATCGCCCTGATGAGCTCCATCAGGGGACCTGGGCAGTAACTGCCGCGGGCATCCACGATCCGGGTCAGACCCGGGGTGGCGAGGCTGTCGGTCATGGCGGGACGTCCTTCCTAGATGAACAGCGAGGCGTTCGCCTCGGTCATCATCTCGATCGCGGTAGCCGCTCCGGCAGGCTCGCCCATCTCGTCGATGAGGTCCTCGCGCTTGAGGCCGAACATGTCCATGGTCATCTGACAGGGGATGAACTCGACGCCCAGGGCGTTGGCTGCCTCGAGCAGCTCGCGTGGGCTGGCGACCCCGTACTGCTTCCGCAAGGAGCCCATCATCCAGGGCCCCATCCCCAGGAAGTTCATCTTGCTCAGCTTCAGGTGGTCGATGCCCGGCCGCTGCATCAGGGTCAGCATCTTCTGCATCCAGTTGTCGCCGACGATCCGCTTCTGGTCCTTCACGAATGGCAGGAGACCCCAGAAGGTCACGAACACCTTGCAGTGGACGCCGCTGGCTGCGGCCGTCGACGAAAGGATCAGGACCGGCCAGACCTTATCGAGCTCGCCCGACCAGTTGACGATGACGAGCTCCTTGGTCTTGGCGGGCTGCTCGTCAGCCGCTCCGGGGTCGGGCTCGGGCAGGCCTTCGACATCGGCGATCGCTCCGGCGAGCGGGTCGAGCGGCAGGGTCACTGGGCGGTCGGGCGTGCTGGTTGTCATGGCTCGTGCCTCTACTTTCGCCGCAGGACGAAGCGGTAGACCCCGCCGTCCACGGACTGCTCGACGAGTTCGTTGCCGGTCGATCGGGACCACGCCGCGAAGTCCTTGACGGACCCGGCGTCCGTGGCCAGGACCTCGACCAGACCGCCCGAAGCGATCGCCCTGATCGCCTGGGCCGTCTTCACGATCGGCATCGGGCAGGACAGGCCGCGAGCGTCCACCTGGGTGGGGATCTCAAGTGTCATCGGAACTGCCTCCCTTGGCGGGCCTGGTGTTAGATGAAGACGAACTGGCCGTCGCCCGCGTTCAGGTAGAAGGCGGTCACGCCTTCGACGCCGTCGACCAACGGGTCGAGGTCGCCCGGGCCGATCCGAAGCAGGTCCATCGACAGCGAGCAGGCCTGGATATCGACCCCGCCGAGCTCCTTGGCCTGGCGGAGGGTCTCCGCCCAACTCGCCTGCCCAGCCGCCCGAAGTGCAGCGACGGCCTGACGGCCGGCGACACCCGCCTCTGGGGCCAGGCCGTGGTCGTTCTGGGTCCGGTCGACCCGGAACGCGTCAAGAGCCCAGTACTGGAGGAACACGTTGACCGGCTTGCCCAGCGCCGCGGCCCCTGCGGTCAGGACCGCCGCGGCCTGGAGCTTGTCGTCGGTACCGGAGAACAGGATCAGGTTCAGAGGCTCGTTCATGACCCGACTATCGACCCGACGGCCCGTGGTCGATCAGTGCTGCCCGGCCCGATCCGCTCGGGCCACATGGCATCTCGACGCGGGCCGCTGCCGAGGGCCTTCGGCTAGACGATGCCCAGGCGGTGGGCCTCGGACGCCAGGCGGTCGCGATGGTCGGGATGAGCGATCGCGATCAAGGCGGTCGCCCGTTCGCGCAGGCTGCGCCCGAACAGCTCGGCCACGCCCCACTCGGTCACCACGGTCCGGACATGGGCCCGAGTGGTCACGACCCCGGCTCCGGGAGCGAGGGTCGGGACGATCCTCGACAGGCTGCCGCCGGCGGCCGTGGATGGCAGGGCGATGATCGCTCGACCCTCGGGAGCGAGGGCCGCACCGCGGACGAAGTCCATCTGGCCGCCGACCCCGCTGTACAGCCGCGAACCGATCGAATCGGCCACGACCTGACCGGTCAGGTCGACCTCGATGGCCGAGTTGATCGCGGTCATCTTGCTGAACGAGCGGATGACGTGGGTGTCGTTGGTGAAGTCGACCGAGCGCATCTCGACCATCGGGTTGTCGTCGACGAACCGGTACAGGCGCTCGGTGCCCATCAGGAAGGCGGTCACGATCTTGCCCCGGTTGCGCTCCTTACGGGCGCCGGTGACCACGCCGGCCTCGACCAGGTCCACCACCGAGTCGGTGAACATCTCGGTGTGGATGCCCAGGTCGCGCTTGTCGCGGAGGGCCAGGGCGGTCGCCGCCGGGATCGCGCCGATGCCGAGCTGGACGGTCGCTCCGTCGACGACCAGTTCAGCGACGTACTCGCCGATCCGTCGCTCGATGGCACCGATAGGCCCGATGGCGTGCTGGTACGGCGGGATGTCGACCTCGACCGCGAGGTCGATCTCGTCGACATGGATGAAGCTCTCACCGAGGGTCCGCGGCATCGCCCGGTTGAGCTGGACGATGACCGTGCGGGCCGCCCGGACGGCGGCGTGGACCGCCTCGACCGATACGCTCAGCGAGCAGAAGCCGTGGGCATCGGGCGGGGTCACGTTGAGCAGGACGGCGTCGAGCGGCAGGACCCCCCGGTCGAACAGCTGGGGGACGTCCGACAGGAAGACCGGGACGTAGTCGGCCCGGCCATCGTTGACCGCCGCCCGGGCGTTCGGCCCGATGAATAGCGCCCGATGCCGGAAGTGGCCGGCCATCTCCGGCGCGAGATGCGGCCCCGGACCCTCGGTGTGGAGGTGGATCATCCCGACGTCGCGGAGCTCCGGCGCCCGGGCGACCAGGGCGTCCAGCAGCACGGACGGGGTGGCCGCCGCGCACTGGACATAGACCTGTTGGCCGCTGTCGATACCGGCGACGGCCTCGGCGGCGGGGACGATGCGCATCAGGCGATGGTTGGGGCGGGTCGCCGGACTGTCAAGGAACGACCCTCAGGAGCCGATCGGGACCCTGAGTGCCTCGGCGATGGTGGTTGCCCAGGCGGTCACCTCCGGCCACGAACGAAAGTCGCCGGTCGGAGAGCGCAGGACGGTGAAGATGGCCTTCTCGGCGAAGCCCAGGTCGTCTGGGTCGACCTTGCCGGCGAAGATCCGATGATCGAGGGCATGGGTGAGCTCCCGAAGCCGGGCCACGTCGGCCGGATCGCCCAGTGGCTTGGCTGGGTGGCCGATGGGTCCGCTCGAGAAGAGCCAGACCGGTTTGGTCGCCAGGGTGGCCGACTCCCGTTCGATGAGCCCCTTGACCGAGCCCAGCCAATGGCCCGCGTAGACCGCGCTGCCGAGGACGAAGCCGTCGTATGGCGCGACGCTCGAGACGTCCTCGGGCCGACGGACGTCGGCGTCGATGCCGGCCGCGGCGAGGACACCGCCGATCGCCCGGGCGATCTCGTCGGTCGCGCCGTGCTTCGATGCGGCACTGATCAGGATCTTCATGAGGGACTCCTTCGGGGCGGATCCGGTCTCCGGGTCGTCTTCCCAGTCAAGCGCATCCGCCACGCGTTGCGACAGGGCCATCTGCCGGTGCCCCGAGGGCCACCTGTCACGGAGTCCCGGGACCGCTCGGCGGGCCGAGGTGTGCGCTGTCATCGATCGACAGTTCAGGTCCCGGTCGACGAGGGACCTATGGCCCTGTCGGATGTCGAGGGTCGCGCCCATCGTACGGTCGACATCAGGCGGACCGTGAAGGAGATGAGGCGATGGCCGGCTTCAGCATCGACATCGAAGAGGCGACCCTGACCAACCCGAACTTTCGGAAGGTCTTGTACACGGCGCCACACAGCCAGTTGGTGGTGATGACGATCGAGCCGGGTGGCGAGATCGGGCTGGAGCGCCATGTCGGTCGCGATCAGTTCATCCGGGTCGAAGCCGGCCGGGGTGAAGCCGTCCTCGATGGAGAGCGGCATGTCCTGACCAGCGGGAGCGCGGTCATCATCCCGTCGGGCACCGAGCACAACGTCATCAACACCTCGTCGTCGGAGCCGCTCCGCCTGTACACCGTCTATTCGCCGCCGGAGCATGCCGACGGGACGCTGCAGCGAACGAAGGCCGAGGCTGACCTGGCCGAACTCGCCCACCACGTCTGATCCTTCGTCCTGGGTGCCCCCGGGGGCTCTAACGCTGGCCGTCGTCCGAGCGGTCAGCCGACGTCTTGGGTATCGTTCGGCCGATGACGACGACGCGCGCCGACCGGGTCGAGGGGGGAGTGGCACTCCGGACCAGCGCGCCCCGCTCGTCCCACGCCGATTGGTCACGCGCCGCTGGAGTGGACCCGATGGCCATCCTGGCCACGAGCAACGAGGAGCGGGTCCCCGAGTTGATCCCGTACCGGATCGGTCGGATGGTCGCCTCGCCATTCGCGTTCTATCGCGGTTCGGCCGCGATCATGGCGGCCGACCTTGCCCATACCCCGACCACCGGGCTACGGGTCCAGGCCAGCGGTGACGCGCACATCAGCAACTTCGGCGAGTTCGCGACACCCGAGCGACGGATCGTCTTCGACATCAACGACTTCGACGAGACCCTGCCGGGTGCCTGGGAGTGGGACATCAAGCGACTGGCCGCCAGCCTCGACCTGGTCGCCCGCGCTCAGGTCTCCGATCCGGCCACGCGGCGCGAGATGGTCGCCCTGATCGTCCGCGAATACCGAGAGCGGATGCGTTCGTTCGCCGAGCTCTCGACGATGGACCTGTGGCACGCCACGATCAGCATCGACGACGTCCTGGCCCACTTCCCAAAGGCCTACCGGCCGCGGGTGGAGCGGCACCTCGATCGGGCCCGACGCAAGACCCACGACCGGGCCGTGGCCAAGTTGACCGAGGTGATCGACGGACATCGCCAGTTCGTCTCGAACCCGCCGCTGATCCTCCGTTTCGACCACACGGAGTTCAACGTGGAGGACGCGCGGGGCCTCCTCGAGGGGTATCGTGCGTCGCTCTCGGACGATCGGCGGTATGTCCTCGATCGCTTCGAGATGGTCGACGTCGCGCGCAAGGCGGTCGGGGTCGGGAGCGTGGGCACCCGCTGCTGGGTGGCCCTGTTCGAGGGGCCCGAGCACCCAGCGGGGGACTGGATCGTGCTCCAGATCAAGGAGGCCGGCCCGTCGGTCCTCGAGCCGTACATGGGCGCCTCGGCGCTGCCCCACCACGGTCTGCGGGTCGTGGCCGGGCAACGCCTCACCCAGTCGGCCAGCGACGGTTTCCTGGGCTGGTCCGAGGGACCGAGTTCGGGTCGCCCGTACTACGTCCGCCAGCTGTGGGACACCAAGGGTTCGGGCGACCCGGAGCTGATGGATCCGGTCGGCCTGACCCACTACGGGGCGCTGTGTGCCTGGGCCCTGGCCCGGGCCCATGCCCGGACGGGCGATGCGGTCGCCATATCGGCCTACCTGGGCAAAGGCCCGATCTTCGAGGAGGCCATCGCCGATTTCGCCGGACGCTACGCCGATCAGGCCGAGCTCGACCACGCCGCCCTGGTCGATTCCGTCTCGAGCGGCCAGATCGCAGCCAAGACCGATCCGAACAGCGGGACTGCCGGACCCGGTTCCTGATACTACCTGGGGGTATCGTGTGGCATACTCATGGGGAGTATGAACACGCAATCCCCGCCGGTCCCTCGGCCACCGATCGAGATCGTCCTGCCCATCGAGGGGATGACCTGCGCCTCGTGCGTCAACCGGATCGAGCGCTTCCTTTCGAAGACTGACGGGGTCGTCGAAGCCAACGTCAACCTGGCCACCGAACGTGCCACGGTCAGGGTCGATCCGGCCGTGGCCGGGCGGTCGGAGATGGTCGCCGCCATCGAGGCCGCGGGCTACGACGTCCGTCCCGAGACCGCCCTGCCGGCGACCCTCGAGGTGGACCCTGACGAACCCGGCCGAGAGCGGGACCGGCGCGAGCTGCTGGTCCAGGCGACGGTCTCGATCTCGGTCGCCGCCGTGCTCATGGCCATGATGTTCTGGCCCCAGACGGCCGTCCCGATGGCAACCCTCAACTTGATCGCCCTCATCCCGGCGACCGTCATCCAGTTCTGGGCCGGGCGGCGGTTCTACGTGGCCGCCATCCGGGCCGCTCGTCACGGGACGACCAACATGGACACGCTCGTCGCGGTCGGTACCAGCGCGGCCTGGGGCTACAGCGTCTTCGTGACTCTTTTCCCGAGCGTTATCCGCGACGCCGGGCTCCAGCCCGAGACCTACTTCGACAGCTCGACCGTGATCATCGGTCTGGTCCTGCTCGGGCGCTGGCTCGAGTCCCGGGCGAAGGATCAGACTCGCGGTGCGATCCGTCGCCTGATCGGGCTCCAGCCTCGGACCGCCCGGCGGCTCGAGGACGGGCGCGAGGTCGACGTCGAGCTGGCTGCCGTCCGGGTCGGCGATCTGCTCCGGGTCCGTCCCGGTGAGAAGGTGCCGGTCGACGGGGTCGTGATCGATGGCCGCAGCGCGATCGACCAATCGATGATCACCGGCGAGGCGCTGCCAGTAGACCGGGGACCGGGCGACGAGGTCATCGGCGCGACGGTCAATGCCTCGGGTAGCGTGGTGATCCGGGCGACCAGGGTCGGGCGGGACACCGTGCTGGCGTCCATCGTCGACTTGGTCGAGCGTGCCCAGGGTTCGAAGGCGCCCATCCAGCACCTGGCCGACCGGGTCAGCGAGGTCTTCGTCCCGTTCGTGCTCGTGGTGGCGACGTTCACCTTCGTCGTCTGGTCGTTGGTCGGTCCTGAGCCGCGGCTGACCCTGGCCCTGACCGCGTTCATCGCTGTGGTCGTTATCGCCTGTCCGTGTGCCATGGGACTGGCCACACCGACCGCGGTCATGGTCGGCACCGGGCGAGCGGCCGAGACGGGGATCCTCCTCCGGAACGCGGCCGCGCTCGAGCGGGCGGGCAAGGTCGAGGCGGTCATCTTCGACAAGACCGGGACCCTGACCCAGGGCCGACCGACCGTCGAGCGGGTCGTCGTCGAGCCGGACTTCGACGAGCGACTGGTGGTCGATCTGGCGGCCTCCGTGGAACGCGGCAGCGAGCACCCGCTGGCCGGGGCGATCGTCACCTACGCCAACCTGAGCGAGCTCGGCTTCCAGCCGATCCAGGCGTTCAGCTCGGTTCCGGGGCGAGGCGTCAGCGCGACGGTGGACGGCCGTGAGGTCCTCGTCGGCAATGCCGACCTGATCGCTGAGCGCGGCGTGTCACTGGACACCGGCCCGGATCCCGCCGACGGTCGGACCCGGGTCCACGTCGCGATCGACAGACGGGCTGCGGCCACCTTCCTGGTCGCGGACCCGATCCGACCCACGGCTGGCCAGGCGGTCCGCGATCTGCAGGCCAGGGGCGTCGCGGTCTGGCTGGTGTCGGGCGACAGTGCATCCGCCGTGAACGTGGTGGCCGCCGCGGTCGGCATCCCGACCGACCGTGTCCGGTCAGAGATGCTTCCGGCCGACAAGGTCCGGGTCGTGGCGGCGATCCAGGCCGGGGGTCGGCTGGTGGCGATGGTCGGCGACGGGATCAACGATGCCCCGGCCCTGGCCCAGGCCGATCTCGGCGTCGCCATCGGGACCGGCTCGGACGTGGCCATCGAGGCGTCCGACCTGACCCTGATCGGCGGCGACCCGCGCCTGGTGGGTTCGGCCCTGACCCTTTCCCGGCGGACAACCGCGGTGATCCGCCAGAACCTGTTCTGGGCGTTCGGCTACAACATCGTCCTGATCCCGGTGGCGATGGGTGTGCTCTACCCGGCTTTCGGGATCCTGCTCAGCCCGGCCTTCGCCGCGGCCGCGATGGCCCTGTCATCGGTCAGCGTGGTGACCAACTCGCTGCGCCTCCGTCGTTTGGACATCCGGCCCGGCTGACGGGGCGGCGGCGCCCGACATCTGCCCTCAGCTGGGGACAGCCGTGACCCGCTGGTCGCTGTAGCCGTGCTCGGCGATCTCGCCTGCCCGAGCCCGGTAGGCGTCGGCACTCGGCAGGGTCCGCGCACGGAAGCCTTCGACCATCCGGTTGTACATCGAGAAGGCGGAGGCGATGAGCACGGCCAGCTGGACGTCGGCATCGGATGCGCCGACATCCTTGGCAGTCGCGACCTCTGCCGCCGTCAATTCACGCGGCGCACGTCGGACCGTTCGAGCGATATGGAGCAGGGCTTCCATCTTGGGGTCGAGCCCGTCGGACGATCCGACCTTGATGACGTCGATGAGCGGCACGGCCTCGGTGTCGCCGTTTCGTTCGAGCAGCGCGTTGGCGAACGCGCCGTGCGAGTCCATGCAGTAGAAGCAATCGTTGGCGGCCGAGACAGCCGTCGCGATCATCTCTCGGTCGGAGCGTTCGATGGTGGCGCCGGGGAAGTCGTTGACCAGGAGCTCGTCGGCCAGGCCGCGCAGGTGGACGCCCAGCCCGGGCGTCAAGCGGATCGCGGCGAGGATCCCGGGGACGTCGGGCAATCCGCCGACGATCGGCTCTTCCGCTGCGCGGATCAGGCGCTCATCGTCGCGTGCCATACGAACCATCTCCCATATCCGGACCTCATCGTCGGGCCAAGTATGCCCCAGGACCCGGTCCCGGTCCGCGAAAAACGGACCCAAGATCGAATGGTCCCGGGGCGCGCCGGTCCATTACCATCCGCCCATGACACTCCTGACTGAACCCATCGGCAGCATCCCTCGACCGCAGGCCCTCATCGACGGCGTGCAGGCGGCCGCCACTGGCCAGATCTCGGCGGCGCGACTCGATGCCCTGTTCGACGACGCCGTGAGCGATACCCTCCGACGCTTCGAGGCCACCGGGTCGCCGGTCATCACCGACGGCGAACAGCGCAAGCCGAGCTTCGTGGCCTACCCCTTGGCCGGTCTGACCAACCTGGCGCCGGGCGGTGTGACGATCCCTTTCGAGGACGGTCATAGCCGGCAGCTGCCGCTCCTGACCGGCGGCCCGTTCCGTTACGCCACCAAGGCCTACGAGTACCTCGATGCGGCCCGAGGCAAGACCGCCGTCCCGCTCAAGCAGGCGGTGATCTCAGCGTCGGCCGTGGGTCTCATCTATCCATCCGAGGGCATCCCTGGCTACCCCCGCGAGGCGTTCATCGACGACCTGGTCGCCGAGTCGGCGTCCGAGATCCGGGGCTGCATCGAACGTGGGGCGGATGTCCAGATCGACTTCACCGAGGCGCGCCTGTCGCTCAAGCTCGATCCGTCAGGCGGTTTGCTCGCCGCGTTCGTCGACCTCAACAACCTCGTCCTGGACAAGCTCACCGACGCGGAGCGAGCGCGGGTGGGCGTCCATTCCTGCCCGGGCGGCGACCAGAACTCGACCCACAGCGCCGACATCGCCTACGAGGCGCTCCTGCCCGGCCTGTTCCGGCTGAACGTCGACCGGTTCTACGTCCAGCTCGCCAGCGAGGCCGATCGCGAGAACGTGCTGCGCGCCCTGGCCGTGTACGCCACCGGCGCCCGGCGGATCTTCGTCGGGGTCGTCGACCCGATCGACCAACGGATCGAGACCGCCGAGGAGGTCCGCGACCGGATCCTCGAGGCGGCCCGGTTCATCGATCCCAGCCATCTGGGCACGACCGACGATTGTGGCTTCTCGCCGTTCGGCGACGACACCGTGATGTCTCGCGACACGGCCTTCGCCAAGGTCCAGGCCCGGATCGACGGGACGGCCCTGGCCTCAGCACGACTCGGGGTCTAGCGCCCTCGGGGGGTCGAGCGCCTCGGTCAGCTGTCGGCGCCGTAGGGCAGGACGGCCACGTTGAGCCAGCGTCCGCCGGTGGCCCGGCGCATCACGAAGCGCTTGGTGAACGGCGAGGTCGTCCGCGACTTGAGCGTCCCGGCCGCGTCGTAGGTCTCCTCGGTCTGAGTGCCCCGGCTGTCGAGGCCCAGGCTCAGGCCGTCCTGGCGACCGAAGGGGACGACCAGGGAGACTTTGATGTCGTCGATCTTGTAGCGGTCGATGACGGTGGTCCCGCTGGCGACCGCGTCCTTGAGCCGGCCCTGCATCTCGATCAGTCGGTCGCCATGATCGACCGCGGTCAGGATGGTCCCGTCCGCGCGCAGCAAGGCCTGGTTCTCGAGCTCCAGGTTCTCGGCCAGGGTCAGAACCAGCTCCTGGGCGCCGGCCCCGACGATGGTGTGGTTCCAATCGGTAACGTCCTGGGCCACCGAGATCGTGGGGAAGGTCGCCGGGTCCACGTTGTGCGGCACCCGGTCGAGGATCTCGGCCGTGTCGGGCACGATCGCCCCGCGGGCCGGCGTCCCGGCGGCGACGATGCCGACCCCGACGACGAGCACCGCGACACCGATCAGGGCTACCCGCGCGGCGCCCCGGGCGACACCCGCACCCGCTCGACCACCGGTCGTCAGGCGATCGGCGAACCGGCCGAACTGGTCGGCCTCCGAGCGCGGCTCGGGCAGGACCCGGTCGAGCAGGGGACGCGCCGCGCAGATCACGACCAGGCCGGCCAGGAGACCGACCTTGGTCCCGAACTCGTTGGTCTGGGGCGCCATCATGAGCGTGCTCGCGGTGGCCACGAGGAGCCCGAACACGACCCGTCCGACCCGCCCGCCCGGGGTCGTCTTGGGGTCGGTGATCATGAAGAACAGGAAGATGAGGACCTCGGGTGAGGTGACGATCACGCGCCAGAAGTCGGGGCCGCAGACCGGCGTGAACGACCAGCGCGCGGTCATGCAGTGGCCCGACGCGGCCAGGATCCCGACCCCGATGGTCAGGGCCACCCAGAATGTGGCGGCCATCGCCAGCAGGTGCAGCCGACGGGTGATCAGCAGGCCACCGGTGATGATCACCGAGTAGGCCGCCAGCATCCAGAAGTCGAGCGGCGCCCACCAGAAGTCGAGCGGCTCGACGACCGAGCTGCCGAGCACGATGAAGGCGACCACCAGCCCGATGTTCGACGGGTTGAAGACGTGGCTGCCGCGGTAATGGATGACGTACTTGGTCAGCAGGGACAGACCGGCCACGCCCGCGAAGATGTACCAGCCGAAGGTCGTCCAGTGGTCGCCCGGGGGCGTGCCCACGACCCGCAGGATCAGGGCGACGCCACTGCCCGTGAGCATCGCGCTTGCCGGCCACACGAACGAGCGGGACTGGCGGAAGGTCAGGACCACCTCGATCACCGCGCAGGTCAGGATCGCCGCCAGGATCTGGGGGATGCTGACCTGGAAACGCAGCGCCACCTGGCCCAGGATGTGGATGGTGATGATCACCGCCGCCACGTGCAACCGCGGGTCGCGGGTGTTGGGCAGGACCAGCGGATAGCTGCTGCCGCCGAGGGTGAGCGTCCGGCTCGTCACGTGCGGAGTCTAACCGGCACGGCCCCGACCCCGATGAGCCGTAGAATCCATCGATGAAGAAGATCGGGTTCCTCTCGTTCGGGCACTGGTCGGCGTCGCCCCACTCGCAGGTCCGCTCGGGCTCCGACGCGCTCATCCAGTCGATCGAGCTGGCCGAGGCGGTCGAGGATCTGGGTGCCGACGGGGCCTACTTCCGGGTCCATCACTTCGCCCAGCAGCTCGCATCGCCGTTCCCGCTCCTCGCGGCGATCGGGGCGCGAACCAAGCGGATCGAGATCGGCACGGCTGTCATCGACATGCGCTACGAGAACCCCCTGTACATGGTCGAAGATGCCGGCGCCGCCGACCTCATCGCCGGCGGTCGCCTCCAGCTCGGGATCAGCCGCGGATCCCCCGAGCAGGTCATCGACGGCTTCCGCTACTTCGGCTACGCCCCGCCCGAGGGTCAGACGGACGCCGACATGGCCCGCCAGCACGCCGAGGTGTTCCTCCAGGCGCTATCTGGCGCCGGCTTCGCCCAACCCAACCCTTCGCCGATGTTCGCGAACCCGCCCGGGCTCCTCCGCCCCGAGCCGCACTCGCCCGGCCTGCGCGACCGGATCTGGTGGGGCGCCGGGTCACGGGCGACCGCGGAGTGGACCGCGAAGCAGGGCATGAACATGCAGTCGTCGACGCTGCTGACCGAGGACGCCGGCGTTCCGTTCCACGAACTACAGGCGGAGCAGATCCGCCTCTTCCGTGAGGCCTGGGCGGCTGCCGGCCATCAGCGCGAGCCGCGGGTGTCCGTCAGTCGGAGCATCTTCGCGCTGGTCGATGACCGCGACCGGGCGTATTTCGGACGCGCCAACGATGACGCGGACAAGGTCGGCTATCTCGATGCCCAGACCAAGGCGATCTTCGGGCGGTCATACGCCGCGGAGCCCGACGTCCTCGTCCGGGAGCTGGCCAAGGACACGGCGATCCAGGCGGCCGACACGCTCCTGCTGACCGTCCCGAACCAGCTCGGCGTCGAGTACAACGCCCACGCCATCGAGAGCATCCTCAGGTTCGTCGCACCGGAGCTCGGCTGGCGCTAGCCGCATTCGCTGCATCCCGTCAAGATGGAACAAAGCTCCTGGTCGGCTGCCCCATGACCAGTAGGACGGCAACGAGGTCGGCGATAGCCGATCGTCCTAGGAAGACGGTAGGTCATGGGCGGAGCCATCGTTTCGGATGGACAAGGGCGCGATCCAGCCTCTGGTCGGGGGCGCGTCCATCGCACCATGGCGATCGACAGCGCGAGGCGCGCGGCCGCAACGCTCGGCATCTCGGTGCTCCTTGCGGCATGCGCGGGCGCGCCAGGAACGACCGCCGGGTCTCAGGCGCCGACGATCGCATCGTCGGGATCGGCCACACCAACCAACGCCACCCAGTTCGCGTCGTTCCGGGTCCCGTACCGCCTCGACCTCCCCGTTGGGTGGACCGTCCTGGCATCCAGTCAGCAGCCTGGCAGCGACGAGGACGTGTTCGTGGCGCCCGATCGCGCGACGTGGGTGACGATGGGCACCGGGCAACCGCTCCCCGGCCAGACCGTCAAGGATCGCGTGAACCTCGGGCGTCTCGAATTCCCGCAGTGCGCGAGTCGGCCGACCGACGATCGCTCGATCAGCATGGGCGGGGAGTCCGGTCTCGAATGGAGCTACGCCTGCCTCCGGGACTTCAACCTCGCCGCCCAGTCCATCCACCAAGGACTCGGCTTCCGGCTCACGGTTCACGTGTGTACCCCGGCGACCGCGCTCGCCCAACCGCAGATGGACGACCTCCTCGCTGGTCTCGCCTTCACGGATGCTCCCGCGGCTGCGCCCTCCGGGGTTGCAACCAGCGACCAACCGTTCGGTTGTGGGCCGGCACCGAGCCAGTCCGTTGCCCCGTCCCCGCAGACCGATCTCGATGGAGTGTGGCAGGCGTGTCCGACCGAGAAGGACATCCTGGCGGCGGGTGGCGAGGCAGGTGAAGCGCGCGACAACGCCGGCTGCACGACCCTGACGTTCCGTCATGGGGCGTTCCTCGAGAGCGGCGCGTCGGCTTCGACCGGTCAACCGGGCTCGTATCGGATCGCCGATGCCGAGGTGACGATCTTTCGCGCCAACGGCGACGCGTTCGACTTCGCTTGGTCCGTATCGGGTGATCGGCTGACCCTCAAGATGTCGACCAAGCCGGGCGCGATCAGTCCCGCCCCGTGGATCGCCAAGCCATTCGACCGCCAAGGACCCTGAGCGACCTCGCGGCAGCCTGATGCCTGACCACTCGCCTGCACGGGTATCGTGATCGGTGATGCAGCGCGACCTCGTGATCCGGGCGCAGACAGGTGACATCGACGCCTTCTCCGCGTTGACGGCCGGACTCACGGCGCATCTGTATCGGACCGCTCGGCTCATTCTCCGGAGCGATGAACAAGCGGCCGATGCGGTCCAGGACGCACTGCTCCAGGCCTGGCTGGATCTCCGTGGGCTGCGCGACGCGGAACGATTCGAGGCCTGGCTCCATCGTCTGTTGGTCCGCGCCTGCTACCGTGCTGCGAAACGCCAACGAACCCGCGACGTCGTCGAGATCCAGCTGTCACTTGAAGGCGGACCGGACGTCACAGATGTCCAACGTTCGACGGCGCTACACGACCAGCTTGAGCGCGGGTTCGCGCGCCTTTCGACCGACCAGCGGGCCGTCCTCGTGCTCCACCACTACCTCGGCCTGTCCCTCTCGGAAACGGCCGAGATCGTCGGCGTTCCGCTTGGCACGGTCCAATCGCGCATCAGCCGGGCGACCCAAAGGATGCGCGCCGCGCTCGAGGCCGATGACCGCTCGCCTGACCTCGCTCAGGGAGTCGCCCGATGACCGGGACCGACGGGTTCGACCGTCTCATTGCCGATTGGCTCACCACCTCCGCGCCGGCGTCGGCACCCGAGGATCTCCACCCGGCTGCGCTCGAGCGAGTGCGGCGCTCACGGCAACGACCCCGTTGGCTCGCCGCACTTCGGATCAGGGCCCCGCGTCGGGCAACGACTGCCCTGTGGGTCGCCGCCCGTGGCGCTCTCGTTCTGGCGCTCGTTGCGATGTTCGTCCTATGCCTCGTCGCGATCGCGCTGGTCGTCGGTTCGCAGCGCAGGCTCCCACCCCCCTTCGGCGTTGCCGGCAATGGCCTCATGGCGTTCGATTCAGCAGGTGCGATCTACGTCGTTGACCAAGCCGGGAGCGTGACCCAGCGCGCGCCGTCGGCGGGGGCGCGCAACTCCGCGCCGACCTGGTCACGAGATGGCCGGCGATTGGCGTTCTGGGCCGACCATGGAACAGCGGGCTTCCGCGTCGTCGTGACGGCGAGCGATGGGTCGAACGTCGTCGAGATCCCGATTCCCGGTGGCGCTGTCCCGGACAGTGGGCTTCCACCGGATTGGTCCCCCGGCGGCGATGCCCTGGTGTTCGCTGCGAGGAAGAGTGGGATCACCTCGCGGATGTACACCGTCGATCTCGTACGTGGCAACGTCACGCCGGTTCCCACGCAGATGCTCGAGCCGGTCGATCCGAAGTGGTCACCGGACGGCCAGTGGATCGCCTTCGCGAGCAGGGCGGAAGGTAGCCTCAAGACGGGGATCTATATCGTGCATCCCGACGGCGCTGGACTCGAGCGCCTGGCCACCTCCGGACTGCCGAAAGCGATCGAGGGCGAGGGATTCTTCGAGCTGGTCCCCAGACCCCAGCCGACCAGCGCTGCTGTACACCTCCGGCTCGGACGGCCTCGGTGACATCGCTGTCTTCGACCTTTCGAGGAGGCGCGAGACGGTGGTGACGGCCGATCCGCCCAACGAGTTCTGGCCCACATGGTCACCGGACGGCACGCGGGTCGCGTGGTTCGGCAACGACGGTGAGCACGACGCGATCCGGGTCGCCGAGGTGGGACCCGACTACCGTCTCGGGCAGACCAGATCGGCGTTCGTATCTCCATCAGCGGCTTCCGGCGAGGGGCCCCATTGCGGGGACACGCCGTCACTCGCCGGCCGCTACCTGTGTCGGCCGCCGGCTTGGTCGCCCGACGGCCAGCGTATCTACGGGTTCGATGTCCTGGGGACAACGCTCCTTGTGGTCAGCGTCGACGGCTCGACACCGCCCGAGCGCATCGCCATCCCAAGCGGTGGCGGAGGATTCACCGACTGGCAACGGGTCGGACGCTGACCTTACGGGGCTCGGTCTCGAACCGTGGTCATTTCGTGCCCAGAAGTTGGCTGGCGAGGAAGGATTCGAACCTTCGATCTCCTGATTCAGAGTCAGGCGCCTTACCGCTTGGCCACTCGCCAGTGGAACCGGTCGGGATGATACCGCAACGAGGGACCACGGCCCGGGGCGCGACCCGTCGAGCCACGCCTGGACGAGGGGTCCGGTGCGGTCCGGAGTACCTTCGGGTGACGGGCGTTCCCTCGTGGGACCGGGCATCATGCACCTCGTGGAGTCCCTTCAAGCCGACCGCCGGGTCGGACACGCGACCCGGCGCCGTGCCGTAGCCCTGGTCTCGTCACTGGCCCTGGTCGTGGTCGGGATGGGTGCCGCCGTCGCGCCGGTCGATGCGGCGGCGCTGCCGAGCTGCCGGGTCGCCGACAAGATCACCAAGTTCGCGGCCCGGGCCGACTGGAGTCGGAGCCTGCTCGACACGACCTATCGACTGCCCAAGACCTACCGTCCGGTGGGCATGGTCAGCGTCCGCACCGCCGGTCTGCCCGGCGGCGGTTCGGTCCGTCGGATCGTTCTCAAGGATCTCCGGGCGATGGTCCGGGCCAGCCGTAAGGCCGGGGTTCGATTGGCGGCCGAGTCGACCTATCGCAGCTACTCGACCCAGGTCTGGACGTTCGCCCATTGGGTCCGGGTCGGTGGCGTCTCGGCGGCCCTCGAGAGCAGCGCCCGGCCGGGCCACTCGGAACACCAGCTCGGGACGACCATCGACTTCAAGACCGTCGGCGGGCCGACCCCGTGGAGCGCCTCCTGGGGCACGACCCGCGAGGGCGCCTGGCTGCGCAAGAACGCCTGGCGCTACGGCTTCGTCATGAGCTATCCGTCGGGCAAGAAGTCGGTCACCTGCTACCGCTACGAGCCATGGCACTTCCGCTACGTCGGCACGGCGATGGCCAAGCGTGTCCACGACAGCGGCAAGACGCTCCGCCAGGTCCTCTGGCAGGTCCAGACCGAACCGCCGACCCCGACGCCGACGCCTACGCCGACCCCGAGCCCACGCCGAGTCCGGTCGCCACGCCGACCCCGGAGCCGACACCGACCCCCGAACCCACGCCGACGACCGAGCCGACCCCGACCGAGGCAGCGGTCGGACCCTGATCTCGGCCAGGACCAGGCGCACCCGCTAGAGTCGGCGGCAGATGGTCACGGATCCCTCCACCCGACTCCGCCGCTGGGCACCGACCGGCCTGGCCGTCCTGTTCTCCGTGACCGGAACGCTCCACCTCCTTCGGCCGGGCCTGTTCGCGGCGCTCGTCCCGACCGCGCTGCCCCAGCGCGACGCGATCGTCGTCGTCAGCGGTCTGGCCGAACTCGTTTGCGCGGCCGGGCTGTTCGGGCGGGCGAGCTGGGCGGGACCGGCCAGCGCAGTGCTCCTCGTCGCGGTCTTCCCGGGCAACGTCACGATGGCGATCGATGCCGCCGCCGATCCCGGGGCGTCACGACTCCTGGTCGCCGCGACGATCGTCCGACTGCCGCTGCAGCTGCCCCTCATCTGGGCCGCCCTCCAGGCGCCGAGGCGGGGCCGCCGGGCCTGAGCGGCCGGTGCCCGGATGCACCGAACCGGACCATCGCGGTCGCGTCGATACCCCCAACGGCCCGTTCCGGATCCGAGGGCCCGGCCGGACACTGCCCTCGAACCCGAACGAGTCGGCCACGGCACCAGGGAACGGAACAGGGAAGGGGATCGATGCGTCGCTGGATCGCGCTGGTCGTCGCGCTGACCTGCTCGCTGGCGCTGGCGGCCCCGGCGGCCGCCCACGACCCCTCGGCGGTCGGGACCCTGACCGACCCGACCACGACCGTCGTCGGTCCGGCCGTGACGTACACGGGCACCCTCCGGCTCTACCACGTCGACGACTTCGCGGATGGGGTCGGGCACGACGCCTATGCCATCGAGACACCGGAACGGACCGTCCCGCTCGACATCAAGGGTCCTCAGCCCGAGTCCTGGAACGGCGCTCGGGTGCGGGTCAGCGGCAACTGGGTGGGGTCCATCGTCCGGGTGCCGGCCGCAGCCGACCGGACCAGTCTCGTCCGGATCGGCCTCGTCCCGAAGCGCCATATCGTGGCCGCCGTCGACGCCGACGGCCAGGGCGTCCATCTGGCGTCGGGAACGCCGCTCGCCGCGAGCACCAAGAACGTCGGCGTCATCCTGTTCGACTTCAGCGACGACACCAGTCAGCCCTACACCCCGGCCACGGCCGGCATGATCGCCTTCAGCAATGGCAACGCCGCCGCCAGCTACTTCGAGGAGGAGTCGCGCGGCGCGGTGACCGTGACCGGTCAGATCCTGGGCTGGTACGCCATCGCGGCAAGCCATGCGACCTGCGACCCGTTCGGCTGGGCGACCCAGGCAGAGGATGCCGCGACCGCGGCAGGGGCGGACCTGTCGACATTCACCAACATCGTCTACGCCTTCCCCCGGGTGTCCGCCTGTGGCTGGGCCGGTCTCGGCGAGATGCCCGGATCGCGCAGCTGGAACAACGGTGCCTTCGTGCTGCGGGTCGTGGCCCACGAGCTTGGTCACAACTTCGGGGTCCACCACGCCAGCAGCCTCGACTGCACCTCGGGCGGCGTCCGTGTCTCGATCTCGACGACCTGTACCTCGTCCGAGTACGGCGACCCATTCACGGTGATGGGCAGCGGCAACTCCGAGCACGACCATGCCACCCACCTGGGCCAGTTCGGCTGGCTACCCGCGAGCGAGATCCAAACGGTCGGCCCGGGGGGGCCGTATGAGCTCGGTTCGGTCCTCGACGGTCCGGCCGGGAGCAAGCGTCTGCTCCGGATCGATCGCCATAACGGGACCTGGTTCTACCTCGACCTGCGCTCGGTCCACGGACCGTACTTCGACGACTTCGCCGGCGGTGCCCCGGCCGTCAATGGCGTGACCGTCCGGATCTCGCCCGACGCGCCGAGCCCGTCTTACAACGTCAAGCAGACCCAGCTGGTCGACACGACACCGGCCACGGCCAGCTACTCGGACGCCCCGCTGGCCCCGGGCCAGACCCTGGTCGACCCGGTCTCCGGACTTCGGATCACGACCCTGACCGCTGCCGCCGGGTCGGCGACCGTCCAGATCGTCGATCCGATCGCCCCGGGCAAGGTCACCAACCTGGCGGTCACCTCGTCCACCGCGACCACCGTTTCGCTGGGCTGGACCGCGGCCACCGATAACGTCGGGGTCCAGCACTACCAGGTCCTCCGCGGTGGGGTCGAGGTCGGCACGCCGACCGGGCTGACCTTCGCCGACGGCGGGCTGACCCAGAAGACGGCGTACAGCTACCAGGTCATCGCCGTCGACGGATCGGGCAACCAGGGCGCTCCGACCGCGGTCAACGTCAGCACGCCGCCGGCAGGTCCCGACGTGACCCCGCCGTCCGCCGTCAAGTCGCTCAAGGCCAAGCTCGGCACGACGACCGTCAAGCTGTACTGGACCGCCGCCCGTGACGACTTCGGGGTGACCGGCTACAAGGTCTACCGGGTGGGCTCCAGCAAGGTGGTGAAGTCGGTCTCATCGAGGTCGGTCACGATCAAGCGTCATCGCGGCGCGCGCTACTACGTCCGGGCCATCGATGCGGCTGGTCACCTCAGCGCCAAGAGCCCGTACCGCAAGACCTAGGCCAGCGCCTCCGCGACGCCGGCCGCGCGCAGCTCATCCTTGAGGACCGCGCTGAGCTGGGGCCACTCGACCAGGAACGCATCATGGCCCTTGGTCGAGTGGAGCTCGCGGTAGCTCGACGGGACGCCGACCCGTGCAGCCGCCCTGACCAGAGCCTGGACCTGGGTCGGGCCGTACAGGATGTCCCCGGCGATGCCCAGCCCGGTCAGGCGCGTCCCGCCCTCGGCCAGGCCACGGAGGGCGCCATCGATGCCGCCCCGCCCCCGGCCGATGTCGTGCGAGTCCATCGCCGAGACGAGGGTCCGGTAGGTGTCCGGATCGAAGCGCTCGACGAGCTTGCCACCCTGGTGGTCAAGGTAGCTGACGATCGTCGGTCGACCGTCGGGGCCGACCTGGCGACCGAAGCGCTCGTCGAAGTCGAGCTCGCTGCGATAGGTCGTCATCGCCAGCTGTCGGGCCAGGGCCAGGCCGTCCTCGCCCAGCCGGTCGATGAGTTCGATCTGGATCCGATCCCAGGCCAGGGCCAGCGCGCCGGTCGCGGCCGGCGCGGCGATCGGCAGGACCGAGGCGACCTGGTCGGGATGGGCAAGGGCGACCTCGAGACCGACCATCCCACCCAGCGAACCGCCGGTCACCAACGCCAGCCGGGCGATCCCGACGGCGTCGAGGAGGGCCCACTGGGCGCGGGCCTGGTCGCGGGTGGTGATCGCCGGGAAGTCCGGGCCATACGGGGCACCGGTCGCCGGATCCAGGGAGAGCGGACCCGACGAGCCATAGCGACCGCCGAGCAGGTTCGCCGAGAGCACCCCGACCCGGCGCGTGTCGAGCGCCAGGCCGGGTCCGATGAGGGGCGCCCACCAGTCGCCGGCCGCATCGGCCGACCCGGTCAGTGCGTGGATGACCAGGACCTGGGGCGCTTCGCCCGGTCCGGGGCCGTCGTGTCGGTAGGTGACGGTCAGGTCCGCCAGCTCGACACCGGACTCGAGGCTGAATGCCCCGAGGCCGGCAGCTTCGAGCCGTCCGGTCCCGAGCGGGAGTCCGCCTGGGGCCGAGCGGGAGGCCGGCGTTCCCGTTGCCGCCTCCCCCGTGATCGTCACGCCGGGACCGCGTCCTCGGTCCGCGTCGCCGTGGCGGTGCGGATCGCCTGATCAAGATCGGCGATGAGGTCGTCGACATGCTCCAGCCCGACCGACAGCCGGACCAGATCGTCGGTCACCCCGGTCGCCAGCTGATCCTCGCCGGTCAGCTGCTGATGGGTGGTCGAGGCGGGGTGGATGATCAGTGACTTGGCGTCGCCGACGTTGGCCAGCAGGCTGAACAACTTGACCGAGTCGATCAGCTTCTGGCCGGCTTCGACGCCGCCCTTGACCCCGAAGGTCACGATCCCGCCGAAGCCGCCCTTCAGATAGCGGACCGCCTGGCGGTGGGCCGGATGCGACTCCAGGCCCGGGTAGCTGACCCAGGTCACCCCGGGCTGCTTCTCCAGCCAGCGCGAGATGGCCAGGGCGTTCTCGCTGTGGCGCTGGATCCTGAGCGGCAGCGTCTCGAGGCCCTGCAGGAACAGGAACGAGTTGAACGGGCTGAGGGCCGGCCCGATATCGCGCAGACCCTGGACCCGGAGCTTGATGATGAACGCGGCCGGACCGAAGGCACCGGTGTAGCTGACCCCGTGATAGCTCGGGTCGGGCTCGACGAAGTCCGCCCGGAACCGCTCCGACGCGGCCCAGTCGAACGTCCCGCCGTCGACGACGACGCCGCCGATGGCGGTGCCATGACCGCCGATCCACTTCGTCGCCGAGTGGATGACGATGTCGGCGCCGTGCTCGATCGGCTTGGACAGCAGGGGAGCGAAGGTGTTGTCGACCACCAGCGGCACACCGTGGGCGTGGGCGATGTCGGCGATCGAAGCCAGGTCGTGGACGTCCAGGCGGGGGTTGCCGATCGTCTCGAGGTAGACCGCCTTGGTGTTGGCGTCGATCGCCGGGCCGAAGGTCTCGGGCCGGGTCCCATCGACGAAGCGGGTCGTGATGCCGACCTTGGGCAGGGTGTACTTGAACAGGTTGTACGTCCCGCCGTACAGGCTCGAGCTGCTGACGATGTTATCGCCGGCACGGGCCAGGTTGAGGATGGTCAGGGTCTCGGCGGCCTGGCCGCTGGCCAGTCCCAGAGCGCCGACGCCACCTTCGAGCGCGGCGATGCGCTCCTCGAACACACCGGTCGTCGGATTCATGATCCGGGTGTAGATGTTGCCGAACTCCTGGAGCGCGAACAGCCGACCGGCGTGGGCCGCGTCGTTGAACACGTAGGAGGTCGTCGCGTAGATCGGGACGGCCCGGGCATTGGTCGTCGGATCGGGCTTCTGGCCCGCGTGGAGGGCGAGCGTCTCAGGCTGGAGCTTGACTTCGTCGTTGTCGGACATCAGGGAGTTCTCCGGAGGATCGGGGTGGATGGCTTCGAAGCCCGGCCCCGGGAGGGGCCCTGTGGGTTCGGCGGCTACCCGTCGCGATGTGTCGGAGAAACAAAAACCGCGGTCCACCTGGTGGATCCGCGGCCCCGGGACCGGTCTTCGGTCCGCTGCTTCCTGTCTAGGTTGCGCGTGACCTCAGACCCCATCCTCCGCACGGCGGGGCCGCCAGCGCATACACATCGCCCAGGAGAGGGAGGTCTGCTTCATCGCCGGCCGATGATGCCCAGTCAGGCACTCGCCGTCAAGCGTCGTACCGGAACGCAACCTTGGATCGGGGAGCAGCGGCTAGACTCGACGGATGCCGCGGCGAACGCGCGAGATCCGTCTCGTCGCTCCACCGGACCGCGTGGTGGTCCACGCCACCGACCTCGGCGGGGTCGGTGTCCTCAAGCACGGCGATCTGTTCCTGCTGAGCGATTCGTTCGGGGACATCCACCCCGATTCGCGCGGCCTCGGGCTGTACTCGGGCGACACCCGGGTCCTGTCCTGCTCGGTCCTGAGCGTCGATGGGACCCGGCCGGCGCTCCTGCGCGGCGATAGCGATGAGAACTTCCGGGGCACCATCCAGCTGACCAACGCCGAGGCTCGGCGTGACCCCAACGACAAGGTCACCGACGAGCACTCGCTGGCCCGCCAGTCGCTTGGCATCACCCGCCACCGGGTCCTCGGCGGTGCCCTGCGCGAGCAGGTCGTGGTGGCCAACTTCACCGATCACGTCGAGACGCTGACCATCGAGCTGACCCTTGGCGTCGACGCGGCCGACATCTTCGAGGTCCGCGGCCACGCTCGCTACGCCGGGGACTCCGCCCTGCCGGTCGCGGTCACCGATGACCGGATCGCCTTCGGTCACCTCGGCCATGACGGACTCCTGCGCCGGACCCAGGTCGCCTTCCCGACCGCCGAGGTCGTGCCCGCCGCCGACCTGCCGTGGGCCCGAGGCGTGGATGGAGCAGCGGTCGTCCTGCGCTGGCGGCGCGACGTCCCGGCCGGTGGCCGGACCGAGATCGCCTGGACGGTCTGGGCCGACGAGTCCCCGTTCGATCAGCCTCCGACGGCTCCGGACATCCAGATCGGACCGGCGCCGACCGTCGACGAGGCGGCCGGGGTCGACGCCTACCGGACGTGGACCGCGGGGATGGCCACCATCGCCACCGATAACGAACTGTTCGACCAGCTGGTCGGCCGCAGCGTCGCCGACCTGCGCCTGCTCCTGAACGACGGTCCGGACCAGGGCGAGCAGTACCTCGCCGCCGGTGTGCCCTGGTTCGCCACCCTGTTCGGACGCGACTCGATCATCTCGGCCTACGAGGCGATCGCCTTCCGGCCCAAGCTGGCCGTCGACACGCTCGAGGTCCTGGCCGCTCGCCAGGCGACCGGCGACGACCCGGCCGCCGACGCCGAGCCGGGCAAGATCCTGCACGAGTACCGGACCGGCGAGATGGCCCGCTCGGGTGAGCTTCCCTACGCCGCCTACTACGGCAGCGTCGACTCGACCCCGCTGTGGCTCAATCTTCTCGGCGAGACCTTCGACTGGACCGGCGACGACGCCCTGGTCGACCGACTCTGGCCGAACGTCCTGGCGGCCCTGGGCTGGATCGACCGGGCGACCGGACCCGACGGCTTCGTGAGCTACGAGCGGCGCGCTCAGCGCGGTCTCTTCAACCAGGGCTGGAAGGACTCGGTCGACGCGATCCGGGACCGGACCGGGCGGCGGATCGACCCGCCCATCGCCCTGGCCGAGGTCCAGGGCTACGTCCACGACGCCAAACGACGGATGGCCCGGCTGGCCGAGCGACGTGGGGACCCGGATCTGGCCAGCCGGCTCAGCCGCGAGGCGGACCAGCTCAAGGCGCGCTTCGAGGCGGCCTTCTGGTCCGACGAACTGGGCGGCTACGCGATGGCGATCGGGGCGGGCGGCCAGATGGCCGATGCCCGGGGCTCGAACATCGGCCAGGCGATGTGGGGCGGCATCGTCTCGGCCGACCGGGCCAGATCCGTGGTCGATCGCCTGACCCTGGAGGGGATGGACTCGGGCTGGGGGGTCCGGACCTACGCTGCCGGTCAGGCCGGTTACAACCCGCTGGGCTACCACACGGGCTCGGTCTGGCCGCATGACAACGCCCTGATCGCGGCCGGCTTCAAGCGCTACGGCTTCGACGTCGAGGCCGGCGCGCTGGCCGGTCGGATCTTCGAGGCCGCCCAACAGTTCCCGGACTTCCGCTTGCCCGAGCTCTTCTGCGGCTTCGACCGGAGCGACGTGCCGGTGCCCGTCCCGTACCCGGTCGCCTGCTCGCCCCAGGCCTGGTCGGCGGCGGCCCCGCTGTTGCTGGTCCGGACGATGCTCGGGATGCGAGCGGACGCATCGGCCCGCCGCCTGGAGCTGGTCCGCCCGCACCTGCCCGATTGGCTGACCAAGCTGACGGTCACCAACCTGCGTCTCGGCGACGCCTCGGTCGATCTCCTCTTCCACCGCTGGCGGGGCGCGACCAGCGCCGAGGTCCTGCGCAAGAGCGGCGAGCTCGAGGTGACCATCCGGGTCTGAGTCCGGCGCGGTATCGTCTGGCGGTGAGCGACCTCCCGACCACGTTCCGGGCATTCGTCGCCGAGAAGGTCGAGGACCGGGTCGAGCGCGGGGTTCGGACGTTCGCCCTGGACGACCTGCCGGCCGGCGAGTTGACCGTCCGGGTGGCTTGGTCCAGCGTCAACTACAAGGACGGACTGGCGACCCGGGCCGATGGCAAGGTCGCCCGGATCAGCCCGCTCGTGCCGGGCATCGACCTGGCCGGGACGGTCGTGGCCAGCGAGGACGCCGACTTCCCGATCGGATCGGAGATCATCGCCCACGGCTACGACATCGGAGTCGCCCGCCACGGCGGGTTCGCCGAGTACGCCCGGGTCCCGGCGGCCTGGGCGGTCGCCCGGCCGACCGGCCTGGATCTGCGAGACGCGATGATCGTGGGCACGGCCGGCTTCACGGCCGCCCTGTCGATCGTCCAGCTGGAGGCACGCGGACTCGGACCGCGCGACGGCCCGGTCCTCGTGACCGGGGCCAGTGGCGGGGTCGGCCGGACCGCCCTGGCCATCCTGGTCGAGCGTGGCTACGAAGTCTGGGCGGCGACCGCCAAGACCGACGCCCACGCAGAGCTGACCGCGCTCGGGGCAGCCGGCATCCTCAGCCGCGAAGAGGTCACCGCCGAGAGCTCACGACCGCTCGAGAGCGAGCGCTGGGCCGCTGCCGTGGACTGCGTCGGGGCGCCCACCCTGCCGTACATCCTGCGGACGCTGCGTTGGGGTGGGGCCGTGGCAGCCAGCGGCAACACCGGTGGGGCACCGTTCGCGACGACCGTCTTCCCGTTCATCCTGCGCGGTGCGGCCATCCTCGGGATCGACTCGGCCCAGGTCGCCATCGCCGAGCGTCGAGCGCTCTGGTCGCGGATCGCCAGCGACCTCCGTCCGCGCCGCTTGGGTGAAGCCGCGACCGAGGTCGATCTTGACGGTCTGGAGGCCGCCCTGGACGGGATCCTGGCCGGTCAGGCGAGGGGCCGCTGGATCGTCCGCCCGCGATGACGCCGGTCGTGTCAGGCTTAGCACTGACGGCGCTGCCGTCCGACCGGGACGATCCGGCCGACTCCGGAGCACGAGGTGGTGCGACATGCTGACCCGACCCGACCCCCAGACCATTCGCACCGGTCTTCAGTCCATCGGTGGATCGCTTTCTGACGGCATCGGTCGAGGGATCGGCCGGTCCGCGTCCGACCTGGTCGAGGTGATCTCAGGTCTCGGCGCCGCCGCGCCCGTCCGTCGGAGCCGCGTGCCGCGCCCGTCGATGCTGGTCCGAGCCGCCATCGTCGGCCTGCTGACCGCCGCCATCGTCGGGCTCGTGGCCGCCCTCTGGATGCGCAACGAGCGCAGCGCGTCGATCCTCGAAGAGGATGCCGAGTTGGGACTCGATCAGGATACGCTCGAGGGCGCCGTCGACGGCGAGCCGTCGGAGATGATCGGGATCCCGATCATCGAAGCGGCCTCCGAGTCCGAAGCGGTCAGCGGGGTCGCCTGACCCGGCGGCATATCTGCGCCGGCCATCCGCCGGCGATAGACCCCAAGGTAGCCGTCGACCATCCGAGCGGCTGAGAACCGATCGAGGACGTCCGTCCGGATCGTCCCTCGATCGAGTTCGCCGACCCGGTCCAGCAGTGCCGCGAGTTGGGCCGGATCCTCGCCGAGGAACCCGTCGACGCCGTCGCGGACGACCTCGGGGATGCCGCCCGCCCGACGGGCGATGACCGGGGTGCCGCAGGCCATCGCCTCGATGGCCACCAGGCCGAACGGCTCGGGCCACGTGCCGGGCATCAAGAGGGCGTAGCTGGAGGCCATCAGGGCGTCCCGCTCGGTGCCCGGGATCTCTCCCAGGAACTCGACGTCGGCCCGCTTCATGGCCGGCCGGAAGACCGTCTCGGCGTACTCCTGCTCCTGGGCGGAAGGCCCGATCTTGGCCGCGATCCGGAGCGGCCGGCCACTGATCCGGGCGATCTCGATGGCATCGACGACGCCCTTCTCCGGGGCGATCCGCCCGACGAAACAGAGCGCATCGGTCCGATCGAGGCCGAATGGAGCCGCCCGCAGGTCAAGCCCGTTGTAGACGATACCGGCCCAGGCGAAGCCCGGATGAGTGGCGGCCTGGTCGCGGCTGATGGCGACCATCCCCGGCAGCGGATCGGCCAGGGCATCGGCGGCAAAAGGCAGGTCGAGGCGGCCATGGAAGGTCGCCACGACCGGCGTCCGGACGGCCCGGGCGAGCATCGGATTGGCCCACTCGAGGTGGCCATGGATCAGGTCGAACTCATCCTGCCGGCGGACGACCCGGGCGATCGTGGCGGCCAGATAGCCGGTCGGGTCGCCGCTGAAGCCCAGCGGCCGGAGGGCCTGGGGCACCGTCGCCTCGAGGTCGGTGACGATGGTCGAAATCGCCGGCCGCGAAGAGGGTCACCGCGTGACCCCGCCGGCCGAGCTCCGTGACAAGCTCGGCGACGATCCGTTCGGTCCCGCCATAGCCGGTCGGCGGCACCAATTCCATCGGTGGCGCGACCTGGGCGATGCGTAGCACCCGATCCGTCATGGCCAACCCCTCCCGTGGCCCAGCATAGGGCCGATGCCCGGATGTCGGGTCGGGTCGGCAGGCCGCGTCGTGTCCGGTCATCATCCGGGGCATGAGCTCAACCATCGCGATGGTCGCCGCGCGCGACGGCCTCGCCCTTCAGGAGCGACGCTGGACGTCGGTCGGCGAGGCGCGCGGCTTTGTCCTGCTGATCCACGGTCTGGGTGAGCACAGCGGCCGGTATGAACGGACCGCTTCGATCCTGGCCGCGACGGGACTGGACGTCGTGGGCCTGGACCTGCGCGGGTTCGGCGGCTCTGGCGGGCGTCGCGGGCACGTCGACGCGCTCGACACGTGGCTGGACGACATCCAGGACCGCCTGGCCGCTCGTCATCTCGAGGCGGCCGGCCGGTCGGTGATCCTGCTGGGACACTCGATGGGCGGCCTGGTCTGCCTGTCGTACGCCGAGACGACCCGTCCCCAGCCGGACCTCCTCGTCCTGAGCGCTCCGGCCGTGGCGGACGGCTTGCCCAGCTGGAAGCGGACCCTGGTGCTGGGCCTGGGCCGGGTCGTCCCGACGGCCTCCGTCGCCAACGGGGTCGACGGCGAGATCCTGTCGCGCGACCCGGCGGTCGGAGTGGACTACCTGGCCGACCCGCTCAACGTCCATCGCTCGACGACCGGTTTGGGGCGGGTCGCGCTCAGCGCCCAGGCCCCGGCGATCCGCGAGGTCGGTCGGGTCAGGATCCCGACCCTGGTCATCCATGGCGGCGACGATCGGTTGGTCCCGACGGCCTCGTCGGAAGTCCTGGGCCCGGTCCCGGGTGTCGAGCGACGGGTCTATCCGGGACTGCGCCACGAGACGCTCAACGAGCCCGAAGGGCCACAGGTCGCGGCCGATGTCGCGGTCTGGATCGGGGCCCACCTCGGGTCGGTCGGACCGGCTGCGGGCGGGCCGGCGACACTCGGCGAGGTGGCCCAAGGCGTCTCGTGAGTGGGGAACCGGGTCGGATCCGCCACATCGCGCTGGTCGGCCTGATGGGATCGGGCAAGACGACCGTCGGGGCGGCCCTCGCCGAGCGACTCGGTCGGCCGCTGATCGACTCGGACGTCGTGCTCGAGCGCGAGCTTGGGCAGACGGTCCGCGAGTGGCGCGAGCGGATGGGCACCGAGGCACTCCACACCGCCGAGGCCCAGCAGCTGCATGAGGCGCTCGCAGCCACGGAGCCCAGCGTGATCGCCCCAGCCGCGAGCACGATCGACGAGCCCGCCTGCCGCCAGGCGCTGCGCGCCGACGACATCCTGGTCGTCTGGTTACGAGCCGGGCCGAGGGTCCTGGCCGAGCGCTTCTCCGAAGCTGGCCACCGACCCGCCTACGGGCCCGACCCGCTCCGATTCCTGGCCGACCAGGCGACCGCCCGGGATCCAGGGTTCGCCAGCGTTGCCGATCTGATCGTCGATACCGACCAGCGGACGGTCGAGCAGGCCGCGGACGACGTCGTCGCCCGGCTGAGCGGCTAGGGCGCCGGCGAGACCCGATCGAGGTCGCCCTGAAGCTGGGCCAGGCCCCGTTCGAGCGCCTCCCGGGCCGCCGACGCGGGGTAGGGCGCCGCGGCGATCGCTGCGTCGAGCCCGAGCTCCTCCGCTCCGATCCGCTGGACAAGGCCGGCGATCGCCTCCAACTCGCCGATCGTCCGGTCCACGAACGCCGCGTCGGCCACATCGCCGTGGCCCGGCACGACCGCCCCGCGCACGAGTGGCCGGATCCGGGCAAGGGTCGCCGGCCAGTCCAGCGGAAATCCGTCGGAGAAGCTCGGTGGAGCCCCGTTCTCGACGAGGTCGCCCGCGAACAGGACCCCGGCATCGGGGACCAGCACCACGATGTCGTCGTCGGTGTGGCCGCGCCCTTCGTAGCGGAGCTCGACGATCCGGCCCCCGATGTCGAGCGTCAGCGCCTCATCGAACGTCCGATCGGGTGGCACGATCTCGGTGGCTCGAAGGTCGTCGGCCAGCTCGGGCAGCTCCTCGATCGCGCCTCGGCGCCGTGCCTCGCCGTCCTGGGCCAGGCGCGTCGCGCAGCGACGGTGGCCCCAGATGGGAGCCGGTCGGAAGACGATGTTGCCGAAGGCATGGTCGAAGTGGTGATGGGTGTCGATCACGCCCGCGACGGCTTGACCGGTCAGCGCGCGCAGGTCGTCGACGATCTCGCCCGCCTGACGGGCGGTCGTGCGGGTGTCGACCACGACCGGTCCGTCGGCGGTCAGGATCGCCCCGATCTGCTGGTCGAAGAACTCGTAGCGGCGACTGAAGACTCGGTCGCCGACCTCGAGCCAGACCCCCTGCCGGCGACCGCTCACCCGAGCGGCCCCGGCTGTCGTCCCGTTCGGATCAGCCCTTGGTCTGCTCGTTGACCTGGCGGGTGACTTCCGCGTTGATCTGGTCCTGCTGCTTGTTGCGGTGACGCCGGACCAGGAACCAGGCGATGAACCACGGCCAGACGAAGCTGACCGCCGCGCCGATGATCACCGCGGTCGCGTAGTTGGACTCGTTCGAGCCAAGGTTCAGCAAGGTCAGAAGCAGGTACGTCACGATGGCCCCCAACGTGACCCCGATCAGCCGTTGCAACACGATCGCACTCCTTCTTGTCGCATCCCCTTGGGCGAGGACGGTGGTCGACTGCCCTCGGCGGTGGAGGGCAGGCACAGTCTGCACCCTCGCTGGGTCGAGTGCGCGTCGATGACGCTCGCTTACTCGAGCCGGCAGGAAGAGTCCACAGGCTGAGACGCACTTCCCCAGGGAGCGCACAATCAGCCTTCCATCCGACCTGCCAGCGCAACCTTCCGACCGAACATGGAGGCCTGATCGATGACCGACACGCTGCCCCGGGTCAAGACGTACCAGCAGTTCATCGGTGGGGCCTGGGTCGACAGCGCCGCCGGCGAGACGCTGCCCGTCGTGAACCCGGCCAACGACCAGGTCATCGCCCACGTCCAGGCCTCCAGCCCCGAGGATGTCGACCGGGCGGCCGAGGCGGCCGCCGCCGCTTTCGGGGAGTGGCAGCACACCACTCCCCAGGACCGCAGCGGGATGCTCCTCAAGCTGGCCGACGCCATCGAGGCGCGCGCCGACGAACTGGGCCGGCTCGAGTCGCAGAACGTGGGCAAGCCGGTCGGGGCGGCCATCGAGGAGATCCCGGTCGTTGTCGACAACCTGCGCTTCTTCGCCGGGGCAGGTCGCGTCCTCGAGGGCAAGGCGGCCAATGAGTACATGGCCGGGCACACCAGCATCATCCGGCGTGAGCCGGTCGGGGTGGTCGCCTCGATCGCGCCCTGGAACTACCCGATCATGATGGCCGGCTGGAAGATCGGGCCGGCCCTGATGGCCGGCAACACGGTCGTCCTCAAGCCGTCGATCCGGACCCCGCTGACCGCGTTGGTCCTGGCCGAGATCGCCGCCGACATCTTCCCGGCGGGCGTGCTCAACGTGCTGACCGGGACCGGGGCCGCGATCGGCGACGCCCTGGTCGCCCACCCCAAGGTCGGCATGATCTCGGTCACCGGTGACACCGACACGGGCAAGCGCATCGCCCGGACCGCCGCCGACAAGGTCAAGCGTCTCCACCTCGAGCTGGGCGGCAAGGCGCCGGTCATCGTGTTCGACGACGCCGACCTCGAGGCGGTCGTCGAGAACATCAAGCTGTTCGGCTACTGGAACAGCGGCCAGGACTGCACGGCGGCCTGTCGAGTCATCGCCGGCCCCAAGATCTACGACAAGTTCGTGGCTGAGCTGTCGGACCAGGTCAAGAGCATCAAGTGGGGCGACCCGGCCGAGGGCGACGACATCGAGATGGGCTCACTCATCGACAAGTCCCAGACCGACAAGGTCGAGGGCATGGTCAAGCGGGCCGATCGCGGCAACGGTGGCGCCGAGATCGTGGCCGGCGGGCATCGACCGGATCGGGTCGGTGCCTTCTTCGAGCCGACGGTCATCGCCGGTCCCGATCAGAAGAGCGAGATCGTCCAGGACGAGGTCTTCGGACCGGTCGTCACCGTCCAGCGCTTCAAGGACGAGGACCAGGCCATCGCCTGGGCCAACGACGTCCGCTTCGGGCTCGCGGCATCGGTCTGGTCGGGCGATATCGGCAAGGCGATGCGGGTGTCGAAGGCCATCCAGTTCGGGACGGTCTGGATCAACGACCACTTCATGCTGGTCTCGGAGATGCCCCACGGCGGGTTCAAGGAATCCGGCTACGGCAAGGACCAGTCGATGTACGCGATCGAGGACTACACGGTCGTCAAGCACGTCATGATCAAGCTCTGAACCCGGCGATCGAAGCGGCGCTGTCGGTCGACCTGGTCGACGGGCGGGGCTGGTACGGGGGGCAGGGACGGAAGGTCGCGCGCGTCGCCCTGGTCGATGCGATCGACCTCGGTCCAGTCGATCCTGGCGCCGAAGACGACCTGCTCGCCCAGCTGGCCATCGTGGAGGCAGCCGACGATGCGGGCGTCACCGAGCGCTACCTGGTCGCCTTCGCGGTCGGTCCGGGAGCCGGCTCGACCCATGAGGCCCACGCCGGCGACGGCGTCTGGCGTGCTCTCGCGGTGGTCGTCGCCGACGGCCGAGTCGTCCGAACCGGAGCGGGTGGAGCGCTGGTCTGTCGGCCGGGGCTCGGTCTGTCGGCGTTCGCGCCCGAGGGCGCCCCGGACATCGCTCGATGGGAGGAGCGGGCCTTGGGCGATGACCGATCGAGCGCTTCGGCCGTCCTGGGCGAACGGCTCGTGCTCAAGCCCTATCGCCGGATCGTCCCCGGGCTCAACCCGGACCTCGAGATGATCGCTTACCTCGCCGAAGAGCGAGGCAAGCGCAACGTGCCGGCGCTGGGCGGGTCGGCTGAGTACATCGGGCCGGACGGGACCGTCGCCACCCTGGCCATCCTCCAGGAGCTGGTGCCCGAAGCCGACGACGCCTACGACGCCATCGAGACGACCCTGGCCGGCTGGATCGCCGCCCCGGGCATCGTCGCCCTCGAGTTCGCGACCGAGGATGCGGCGGCCCTTGGGACCGCCCTGGCGGACCTTCACGCGACGCTTGCCGACACGGCCGAACTCGAGGACTTCGCGCCGCATCCGGCCCGACCGGCCGACCTGGCCGGTTGGAGGGAGCGCGCTGAGGCCGACCTTGCCACGGCGCTCGACCTCCTCGGCGACGATGGGCCGGTCGGCAGCGAATTGCACGGCTGGTCGCCGATCATCCGCGAGCGGCTGGCCGCCATCGAACACCCGACGAGGGCGCCGTTGCTGACCCGGATCCACGCCGATCTCGACCTCCACCACGTGCTCCGATCGGCCGACGGGTTCGTGTTCATCGGCTTCGACGGGGATCTGGACCGGACCATCGAGGAGCGTCGCGCGCTGGCCTCACCGCTGAACGACCTGGCCACGCTCCTGTGTTCGTTCGACGATGTCGCCACGAGCGCCGAGCGGATCGCGCTTGGCGGCGGATGGTCGCCCGAGGATCACGCCGGGATCGACATCTCGGCCTGGCGGCGCCGTTCGCGCGAACGCCTGGCGAGAGCTTGGGCGGCGGGTGTTCGTCGGTCGGCTCCGGGACTGAGTCTCGACGAGGGACTGGTCGATGGCCTTGCGGTCGCCCGGCGCTGCGCCGAGTACGTCCGGGTGGCCAGGCAGGACCCGGATCGGTTGTGGGCGCCGCACGCGGGTATGCGTCGGCTGATCGAAGGCGAGCACGGACGATGACCGACTTCGATCGGGCGGCTGCCTATCGGCTGGACGCCCTCGGTCTCTCGGCGACGCTGGCCGCCTACGCCGCCGCGCTGATCGGGCTCGACGGGCCGCTGGCCGACCTTCCCAGCGCACCGGGACGGGCGCCGTCCGGACGGGCCGGTCGGATCCTCCTGGTCGGTCTGGGGAGCTCTCGCTTCGCCGCCCTTGCAGCGGCCCCGTTCCTGCGCGGCCGGGGCTGGTCGGTCGACGTAGAGGTCGCCTCCACCTCGGATCCGACGCCGCCGGCTCCGGGGCTGACGGTCGTCGTCATCTCCAGCTCGGGCGCGACGGGCGAGGTGGTGGCGGCGGCGGAGCGACACCGCGGTCACTCGGCCCTGGTCGTGGCCGTCACCAACCGACCCGATTCCGCTCTCGCGGGCGCGGCGGACGCCGTCGTCCCGTTGCTGGCCGCCGCCGAGACGGCCGGGGTGGCCTGCCGGACGTACGTGGCTACGGTCGCCTCTCTGCTCCTCCTCGCCGACCGCTCGACCACCGGCCTGCCCGGCTCGGGCCTGGTCCCGCCGGCCGTCCGACTGGCGCTGTCGGCCGTCGACGACCTCGTCAGCCGGATCTCGCTGTGGCAGGTGCCGGCGGCCGACCTGCTCGACCGGGCAGAGCAGATCCACGTCCTGGGCGACATGGCCCGGTTCGGTTCGGTCGAGCAGTCGGCGCTCGTCCTGCGCGAGGGACCCGGCTACAACGCGACCGCCTTCGATGCCGGCGATTGGCTCCACGTCGGGCGGCAGACGGCGATGCCCGGGTTCCGGGCCGTCCTGTTCAGCGGGACCGACTACGACAACGAGATCGCCCGGGTCGTGGCCGAGCGCGGCGGTCAGCTCGTGGCGATCGGCCGGGCGGTCGATGGCGCCGCCCTCGGGATCGGCCACGAAGCCGCCGACCGGCAGCCCGCGTCCGCCCTGGTCGAGACCCTGGTCACGGACCTCATCGCCGCCGAGCTGTGGCGCCGGGCGGACGCCAGCGCCCGTCCGTGATCGCCTCGCCGGGACGCCCGACCAGTGCGGTCGACGTCGATCCGAGCTGGCTGAGCGCCTTCCGCAACGCGGTCCTTGCCTGGTATCGCCGCGAGGGTCGCAGCTTCCCGTTCCGGGGCACCACCGACCCATACCTGGTCCTGGTGTCCGAGACGATCCTGCAGCAGACCCAGGTCGCGCGAGGCGGACCGGCCTGGCAGGCGTTCACGACTCGCTTCCCGACGGTCGAGTCGCTTGCTGAGGCGAGTCCGGCCGATGTCCTGCGAGCCTGGCAGGGCCTCGGCTACAACCGGCGGGCGATCAACCTTCGCCGGGCGGCGCTCATCATCGTCGAGGAGCTCGGTGGCCACTTCCCTACAGACCTCGCCGGTCTCGAGCGCCTGCCCGGTGTCGGGCCGTACACGGCTCGGGCGGTGGCCGCGATCGCCTACGCGCTGCCGGTCGGGGCGGTCGACACGAACGTCCGGCGGGTCCTCGGACGAATCCTGTCCGGGGACGCGGCTGGGCTGGCCGCCGGTGACCTCCAGGCCACGGCCGACGCCCTGGCCCAGACCGACCGACCGGGGGAATGGACGGCGGCGCTGATGGACCTCGGGTCGACGGTCTGCCGTCCGCGCGATCCGCGCTGCGACGTCTGCCCGGTCGCAGGGCGCTGCCGCTACGAGCTCGAACGGGCCGAACGTTCGAGTCTTGGCGAAGCCCGCACGCCGACACCGCGGCCGCCCGCGTCCGTCGCGACCCGCCCACGTCCCGAACCGTTCGAGCGCTCCAATCGTTGGCTCCGGGGACGGATCGTCGACCGACTTCGGGCCGTCGATGGGGCTGGCTGGCTGACCTTCGACGAGGCGATCGGCGAGCACGACCGTGGGGCCGTGGCCGACGCCCTGAAGGCCCTCACCGCCGAAGGTCTGGCCGAGCTCGCGCCGCCCGATGGGGTCGTGGCCAGCGACGCCGCGTTGCCGCTCCTGGCCCGCCTGCCCCTGGCTTGAGCGTCCGCTGCGGTCGGCCTGAGGACTCGGCTACCCTGTCTCGTGTGAAGACGACCGCCGAGCGATCCGTCGCCGAGCCGCTCCCGGCCGACGATCCTACGATCATGACGGCCGATCTGCGCGAGCTGGCCCGACGCTGGTCGGCGACCAAGGATCGCAACCCGATCGGGGCTGCCGCGATGACCGGAGCCGACCGGCGAGCCCAGGCGCTGGGGGTGCCCGGCGGTCGGCTCATGGAGCATGCCGGGGTCGCGGTCGCAGCGGCCGTGCGTGCCGTCGGTGCCGACCAGGAGCGTCTCGACCTCGGACCGATCCTGGTCCTGTGCGGCCCTGGCAACAACGGCGGCGACGGCTTCGTAGCGGCTCGGCGCCTGGCTCGACTCGGTCTGTCGGTGGTCGCCGTCCTCGTGTCGACCGATAACCGGCCGGGCACGTCCGAGGCCGCCCGGAACTGGGACCGGCTGGCAGCCGAGCCGACGGTCGAGCGGATCCATGCCTCGGGTCCGCGCGAAGTGGCCATCCTCGCCCAGGGCGTGGAGAAGGCCGGCGTGGTCGTCGACGCCCTCCTCGGCACGGGCGTCCGGGGCGTGCTCCGTGAGCCCATCCGTTCCGCCGTCGAGCTCATCCGGCGGGCACGCGAGGTCGGCGTGCCGGTCGTCGCGGTCGACACCCCGACTGCTGTGGACCTGACCAGCGGCGAGCCTTCGGACCCGGCCGTGCGGGCCGACCTGACGGTCACCTTCCATCGTCCCAAGACGGGCCTGCTGACCAAGCGCGGGGCCGCCCTGGCCGGACGCGTCCTGGTCGCTCCGATCGGGATCCCGCCCGAGGCCGATCGTGGCTGAGCGTACCGGCGTCGTCGGCATCCGCGAAGTCCTCCTGCTGGCGGCGCTCGTCGTCGGGCTCGTCCTGGGCATCGCCTTCGCCACCAGCCTGTTGCCGGTCGATGCCCAGCGGCTGGTCTTCCGGACGCCGCTGCTGATCCTCGTCCTGGTCGGTGGCACCGTCCTCGTCCTGGTGCGCCTGGTCCGGCGTCCGCCCGACCGATGACGGCGGTCCTGGCCGACCGCCGGCGTGACCTGGAGACCCTGGCCTCGGAACGTTGGGACCTGCTGGTGGTCGGTGGCGGGATCACCGGCTCCGGGATCCTCCTGGACGCCGCCAGTCGGGGCCTGCGGGCGGCGTTGGTCGAACGCGACGATCACGCCGTCGGGACCAGTGGACGGTCGTCGCGGCTGATCCACGGTGGCCTGCGCTACCTCGAGCAGTTCCGGATCGGCCTGGTCCGGGAAGCGCTGGCCGAGCGGCGTCGGCTGCTGCGTCTCGCCCCGCACCTCGTCCGCATCGAGCCGTTCGTCTTCCCGATCTATGGCGGACCGCTGAGCCGGCCCTTCTTCGACGCCGGCCTGACCCTGTACGACCTGCTCGGCGCTGGTTCCGACGGTGGACGTCACCGCCACCTGTCGATCGACCAGGCCCTCGATACGACGCCCGTCCTTCGTCGCGAGCGACTGCGTGGCGCGTTCATCTACCACGACGGCCAGGAGGACGACGCGCGCTACACCCTGGCCGTGGCCCGCACCGCGCGAGCCGCCGGCGCGCTGCCATTGACCAAGGTCAGCGCCATCGGGCCCATCGAGCGGGACGGACGGATCGTCGGGGCGACCGTCCGCGATGAGCTCAGTCGGAGCGAGTTCGAGGTCCAGGCCGAGCGGGTCATCGACGCCACCGGGGTCTGGTCGGGCCGGATCGACGGGCCGTTCCCGGTGCCCGCCGACGGGATCCCGATCCGGCCCAGCCGAGGGACCCACCTGATCGTGCCGCGCGACCGGATCCCGAGCGCTCACGGCCTGACCCTGCGCATCCCCGGTCGCGTCTGCTTCCTCGTCCCGTGGCCGGACCGCTGGGTCATCGGGACCACCGACCTGGACGACCACGGCCCGCCCGATCGACCTGTCCCGTCGTCGGGCGAGGTCGACGACATCCTGGCCAACGTCAACGCCACCCTGGACATCGACCTGACCCGCTCGGACCTGGTCGGGGCGTATGCCGGGCTGCGGCCGTTGGCTGCCGACCCCGGCGGTCGTCCCGGCTCGACGGTCAAGGCCTCGCGCGAGCACCGGATCAGGACGGACCCGAATGGCCTGGTCAGGATCGGTGGCGGCAAGTACACGACCTATCGGGTCATGGCGGCCCAGACCGTCGATGCCGCCCTGACCTCCGACGAGGCCCGCAAGCAGCCGTCCGCGACGGCCGAACTGGCCCTGATCGGAGCCGCCCCACGACCGGAGCTCGATGCCCTGGCCCGACGCCTGGCGGCCGAGACGGGGCTCGATCTGGTGCGTGCCGCCCGGTTGGTCGACCGTCACGGCACCGAGGCCAGAGAGGTGGTGGCGCTCGGCCGCGAGCTCGACCTGCTGCGACCGCTGGCGCCCGACATCGCACACCTCGAGGTCGAGGTGGTCTGGGCGGCCCGTTCGGAGGTCGCTCTGAACCTCGACGACGTCCTGTCCCGCCGGACGCGCCTGGCCCAGGAACGCGCCGACCGCGGCGCCTCGATCGCGCCACGGGTCGCCGAGCTGATGGGAGTCGAGCTGGGCTGGTCCGAGGAGGACCGTCGGGCGGCGATCGAGGCGTACCTCGTGTCCGCTCATCGCGAATACGACGTCCCGAAGGCAGCCCGATGACCCCGACCGAGTCGTTCATCCTGGCCCTCGATCAGGGCACGACGTCGTCGCGGGCGGTCCTGCTCGACCGCCACGGTCGGATCCGGGCGAGGGCCTCGGAGGAGTTGCCCCAGATCTTCCCGGCACCGGGCGAGGTCGAGCACGATCCCGAAGCGATCTGGACCAGCCAGCTCGGCAGCGCCCGACGGGTCCTGGCCGAGTCGGGCACAGGACCGGGCGCCGTGGCCGCCATCGGCATCGCCAACCAGCGCGAGACGACGATCCTCTGGGAGCGAGCGACCGGCAAGCCCATCGGCAACGCGATCGTCTGGCAGAGCCGGGTGACCGCGCCACGCTGCGATGCGCTCCGGGCCGCCGGTCATGCCCAGCTCTTCGAGGAGCGGACGGGACTGCCCATCGACGCCTACTTCAGTGGGCCCAAGATCGCCGAGATCCTCGACCGCGTGCCCGGCGCGCGAGCCCGGGCGGAACGCGGCGAGCTGGCCTTCGGGACGGTCGATGCGTTCCTCATCTGGCGGCTGACCGGTGGCGCGGTCCATGCGACGGATGTGTCCAACGCCAGCCGCACGCTCCTGTTCGACATCCATCGGCTGGCCTGGGACGAGGAGCTGTGCGCGATCGTCGGGGTCCCGCCCGCCCTGCTCCCGGAGGTCCGCCCGTCGTCGGGGATCTTCGGCTCGACCGATCCAGCGCTGTTCGGGTCGGCCATCCCCATCGCCGGCTGCGCCGGGGATCAGCAGGCGGCCACGTTCGGCCAGGCCTGCTACAGCACCGGTGCCACCAAGGCCACCTATGGCACCGGGGCGTTCCTGGTCATGAACACCGGCGCGCAGGCCGTTCACTCGGGCAATGGGTTGCTGACCACCGTCGGCTGGCGCCTGGGGACCGACGGCCCCATGACCTACGCCCTCGAGGGTTCGGCCTTCGTCGCCGGGGCGGCGGTCCAATGGTTGCGCGACGGCCTGCGGGCGGGCCGTGACGCGGCCGAGATCGCGGCCCTGGCGGACACGGTCAGCGACACCGGTGGGGTCTACCTGGTGCCCGCGTTCGTCGGGCTCGGTGCGCCATATTGGGATGCCTACGCCCGGGGCACCCTCGTCGGGCTCACCCGGGGCACCGGCCTGGCCGAGATCTCCCGGGCGGCCATCGACGCCATGGCCTACCAGGTGGCCGACGTCGTCGCGGCCATGCGGGCCGATGCCGGGGCCGCCCTCGGGATCCTCCGGGTTGACGGCGGCGCGGCCCGCAACGACCGCCTGTGCCAGTTCCAGGCGGACCTCCTGGGGATCCCGGTGGAGCGGCCGCTCGATGTCGAGACGACCGCCATCGGCGCCGCCGCCCTGGCCGGGCTGGCGATCGGCTGGTGGGACTCGCCGGACGCCTTCGCCGCCGTCCGCCAGGTCGACCGGACGTTCGAGCCGTCGATGGCGGCCGAGCAGCGCGACCGACTGGTCCACGGCTGGCATCGGGCGGTCGAGCGCTCGCGCGCCTGGATCGAACCGGACGCCTGACCGCAGGGGCCGCAGCTTTCGGGCGAGCACGGCCGGCTGTTCGCGGGGCGCATTTTTCACCCCTATACACGGTTTGGACGAGGGCCTACAATCCGGCGGTCAAATGTCACGGCTGGGCCGTGACCAGAGTTCGTAGCACGACGACCGACTCCTCTCACGGCTGACGCGAGAAACCGACGGATCGCGCGGCTACAAAGAGGAGTTTTGGTTTAGGTGTACAACGACAAGAACCTGGCCTGCGCCGATTGCGGCCAGGAGTTCGTATTCACTGCCAGCGAGCAGGATTTCTACGCTCAGCGCAATTTCACCGAGCCGCGCCGCTGCCCGAGTTGTCGGGCCAGCCGTAAGGCAGCTCGAAACGCCGACGGTGGCGGTGGCGGTGGCTACAGCTCCGGCGGCTACGGTGCCGGTGGCTCGTACAGTGCCGGCGGCGACAGCGGCTACGGCGGCGGAAGCAGCAGCTACGGCTCGCGCGACCGCGGTCCCCGGGAGATGTTCACCGCGACCTGCAGCAACTGCGGCCGCGATGCTCAGGTCCCGTTCCGTCCGACCAGCGGCAAGCCCGTCTATTGCAGCGATTGCTTCCGGAGCATGCGCGGCGGCTGACCCCGTCGCTCGTCTCTGACGATCGCGTCCGACCCGGCCCGACACGTTCGGACCGGGTCGTTCGATTCTCGGGCGCGAACCTTCCCTTCATCGTCCCTTCATCTCCCGTCCGCGACCCTTGCCCAGTCGGCTAGTCCCGAGTCGCGACAGAAGGTCGCCGGGACAGCCTACGGGGATCTCGGCCCGGCCGAGCTCGAAAGGAGACTCGCATGTCGTTGATGGCAGTCGCATACCCGATCCTTCCCGGCAAGACCGCCGAGTGGCGGACCTGGATGGAGGAACTCAACGGTCCCCGACGCCAGGAGTTCTCGGCGTCGCGGCAACGGGTCGGCGTCCACGAGCGCACCTTCCTCCAGCCGAACCCCAAGGGCGATCAGGTCATCGTGACCATCGAGGGTGACGATCCGGGCCGAGCGTTCGGGCAGCTGGTGAGTGCCACCGACCCGTTCACGAAGTGGTTCCTCGAGCGGGTCAAGACGATCCACGGCATCGACCTCAAGACCACGAGTCCCCGGTCGCCATCGGAGCTGGTGGTCGATTCAGATCGCATCGCGGTCACGGCCCGCTGACCCCGGGCTCCCTTGATCGTTCGACCCGGCTCGATCCGTTCGGGCCGGGTCGTTCGGTCGACTCCGGCAGGTCGACGCCGGCACATCAACCGGCGCCGCTTCCGCCACCTCGACCGCTGAGCAGGCCCAGGTCGAACTTGCGTTCGGTGCCGTGGAGGAGCCGCTCGATGTTGTCGGCGTGGGCGATCCAGACCACCGCGACGCCGACCACCGCGTAGATCAGATACGCCGGAGGGACCGTCCCGTTGAGGACCAGGAAGACCAGGACGACCGCCGGGATCATCGTGGCCGAGCCGAGCAGGGAGCCAAGCGAAACGTAGCGGGTGATCAGGATCACCCCGATGAAGACCGGTGCGGCGAGCAGGACCGCGATCGGCTGGATGACCAGCATGGTCCCGACACCCGTGGCGACGCCGCGACCGCCGTGGAAGCCCAGGAAGACCGACCGCGCTGAGCCGATCACGGCGGCCACGCCGCAGGCCGCTTCGAGCGCGGGATCGCCGCCGCCCAGCCAGCGCGCCACGAGGACCGGGACGGCACCCTTCAGGACGTCGCCCGCCACCACCGCAGCCGCTCGACTACGGCCCATGGCTCGGAGCGCATTCGTCCCGCCGGTCCGTCCGGAACCGGTCAAACGCGGGTCGGGCGCTCCGGTCCAGCGCGCGACCAGGACCCCGAACGGGATCGATCCGACGAGGTACGACAGGACGACCAGGATGACCGCACCGAGTGGCTGCATCCGCCCGGAAGACCTCCATCGCGCCGCCCGCCGCTGCGCTGCGCGGGACACCGGTCCGGAGCATAGCATCGGGTCGGTTGCGCCCTTCGTGACCCGGCGCGTACCATCGAACGGTGACCCCGCGCCGGTTCCGGCCGCTGCCCACCACGCTCTCTGAGGCCCACTAGACCCATGGCCGTCGGCTCATCCAACGACTTCGACCTTGTCGTCCTCGGCGCGGGCACGGGCGGCTACTCGGCCGCCTTCCGGGCCGCCCAGCTCGGCCTTCGGGTGGCCCTCGTCGACGAGGACAAGATCGGCGGGACATGCCTCCATCGCGGCTGCATCCCGACCAAGGCCCTGCTCGAATCGGCCGAGGCGCTCAACCGCGCTCGGCACCTCAAGGACTACGGCGTGGTCCTGCCCGGAGAGGCTGGCGTCGACTACGCCGTGATCGCTCAACGGCGCGACCAGGTGGTCAAGCGGATGTGGACCGGGCTCAAGAGCCTGATCGACAAGAACAAGGTGACCTGGGTCCAGGGCCGGGGCCGGATCGACGGGCCGGGCCGGATCCGGGTCCTCCAGGCGGGCGAGGACGGGACGCCGGGGGCCGGCGGCGAGCGGGTCCTCCAGGCGACCGACATCATCATCGCCACCGGTAGCCGGGTGAAGAGCTTGGCCGGGCTGGTCCCCGACGGGGAACGGATCGTCACTTCGGACGACATCCTGCTGCGCGATACCGCCCCGGCCAGCTTGATCATCGTCGGTGGCGGCGCGGTCGGGGTCGAGTTCGCCAGCTTCTTCAGCGACATCGGCAGCCAGGTGACCCTCCTCGAGTACCTCCCGATGATCGTCCCGCTCGAGGACCGGGAGGTCAGCCAGCTCCTCGAGCGCAGCTTCACCAAGCGCGGGGTGAAGGTCATCACCAACGCCCGTTTCGACCCGGCCAAGGTCAAGGTCGACAAGAAGGGCGTCCGGCTCGAGGTCGGTCCGGAAGGCGGCCCGACCGAGCAGATCGCTGCCGAGGTCTTGCTGGTGGCCGCCGGTCGAGCCGCCAATGTCGAGGACATCGGGCTCGCGACGACCAAGGTCGAGGTCGATCGGGGAGTGATCAAGGTCAACGGGCGGATGCGCACCGCCGAGCCGCACATCTACGCCGTCGGCGACATCGTCGGTGGGCTGTGGCTGGCCCATACCGCCGGCCACGAGGGGATCGTGGCGGCCCACACCATCGCTGGCGACGCCGATGTCCACGAGATCGACTACGTCCAGCAGCCCCGGGCGACGTATTGCCGCCCGGAGATCGCCTCGATCGGCTTGACCGAGCAGCAATGCAAGGACCAGGGTCTGCCCTACAAGGTCGGCAAGGTCCCGTTCCAGGCCATCGCCAAGGCGATCATCGGCGGCGAGTACGAGGGTTTCGCCAAGGTCATCGGCAACACCGAGACCGGCGACACCCTGGGCGTCCACCTGGTCGGGCCGCACGCCACGGACCTCATCGCAGAGGCGTCAGTCGCCTTCGAGCTCGAGGCCACCCCGGCCGAGATCGGTGGCGCGACCCATCCCCATCCGACCTTGTCCGAGGTCCTCGGCGAGGCCGCTCTGGCCGTCGATGGACGGGCCATCCACTTCTGACCGGAGCGGTCCATCCGACGGAGGCGCTGATGACGGCCACCGACCCAGCCACGGGCAAGGCGGCGGCCGCCCGTCTCGGGTCGGACCTGGGCCTGTCCGCCGATGATCTCCTGGCGATGTACCGGATGGTCGCCCTGGCCCGGGCCATCGACGAGCGGATGTGGATCCTCAACCGGGCCGGTCGGATCCCGTTCGTCATCAGCGGTCAGGGCCACGAGGGTGCCCAGGTCGGGATCACCTGGGCATTCCAGAAGGGGCACGACTGGATCGCCCCGTTCTACCGCTCGATCGCCATGTGCATGACCTTCGGGATGAGCCCTCGGGACATCATGCTCGCCCAGTACGCCAAGGCCAGCGACCCGTCGTCGGGTGGGCGCCAGATGCCCGGTCACTACGGCGATCGGCGCTACAACCTGCTGTCGGTCAGCTCGCCGGTGGCGACCCAGATCCTGCACGCGGTAGGGATCGCCCTGGCAGCCAAGATCCGGCACACCGGCCAGGTCGCCATGGCCGCGATGGGCGAGGGTTCGTCCAACCAGGGCGATGTCCACGAGGCGCTCAACTTCGCGGCGATCCATCGCCTTCCGTTCGTGTTCGTGGTCGAGAACAACGGCTACGCCATCAGCGTCCCGGCGGCCAAGCAGGTCTCCGTCCCGGACGTCGCCATGCGCGCGGCCGGCTACGGCATCCCCGGGGTCGTCGTCGACGGCAGCGACGTCCTGGCCTGCTACGCGGCCGCCAGGTCCGCGGTCGCCCGGGCCCGGGCCGGTGACGGGCCGACCCTGATCGAGGCTAAGGTCATCCGGCTGACCGGCCACTCGTCGGACGACCAGCAGACGAAATACCGCACCGACGAGGACCTGGCCGAGTCGAAGGGCCGCGACGCCCTGCCCCACTTCCGCGACCAGCTCCGGGCTGCCCGCATCCTGACCGAGGCGCTCGAGGCGACCCTGGCCGACGAGATCACGGCGCTGGTCCACGATGCGACCGAGTTCGCCGAGGCCGAACCCGATCCGGAGCCATCGACGGCGATGCGCGGGGTCTACGCCGAGGAGTGGCCGGCCGAGACGCCGCCGCCATGGGGCTTCGGCGACGAAGGTCGCGACTGATGGCCGTGATGACCTTCATCGAGTCGATCCGGGACACGCTGGCCCAGGAGATGCGCCGCGACAGCGACGTCATCGTGCTGGGCGAGGATGTCGGACGCAAGGGTGGCGTCTTCCTCGCCACCGATGGGCTGTGGACCGAATTCGGCGACGACCGGGTCATCGACACGCCGCTGACCGAGTCGATGATCGTCGGGGCTTCGATCGGGGCGGCCATCAACGGCCTGCGCCCGATCGCCGAGATCCAGTTCGCAGACTTCATCCACCCGGCCTTCAACCAGATCGTGTCCGAGGCGGCCCGGATGCGCTATCGGACCAACAACACGGTCGGCGTGCCCATGACCATCCGAGCGCCCTACGGCGGCGGGGTCCATGGTGCCCTCTACCACTCCCAGTCGGTCGAGGCGTTCTTCACCCACGTGCCCGGGCTCAAGGTGGTCGTGCCGTCGACCCCGCACGATGCCCGGGGTCTGCTCCGGAGCGCCATCCGGGACGACGATCCGGTCCTCTATTTCGAGCATAAGAAGATGTACCGATCGGTCCGCGGGGAAGTGCCCGATGGGGAGTACGTGGTTCCGCTCGGTCGGGCCCGGGTGACCCACCCCGGGGTCGCAGATCACGGTCATCGCCTACGGCCTCATGGCCCACTACGCGCTCGAGGCGGCCGATCGGGTCGCGGAGGAGGGGATCAGCGTCGAGGTCGTCGACCTGCGCACGCTCCGGCCGCTCGACAAGGACACCGTCCTGACCTCGGTCCGCAAGACCGGCAAGTGCCTCATCGCCTACGAGGACAACCGCTTCGGGGGGTACGGGGCGGAGGTCGCCGCGATCGTGGCCGAGGAGGCCTTCGAGTACCTCGACGGTCCGGTCACCCGGATCGCCGGTCCGGACATCCCGGCCTTCCCCTACAACCACGTCCTAGAGGACTGGTTCATGGTCGACCCGGACAAGATCGCCGCCGGTATCCGCAAGCTGGCGGCGTACTGACCCGGTCGGCGGTCCTTGCCCGGATGGGCGACACTACGAGCCATCGGGTCGACTCGCGGATCGGCCGGAGACGACCAGGACCGGAGGGACTTCGAACGTGGCCAAGGTGACGATGCCCCAGCTCGGCGAGAGCGTTGCCGAGGGGACGATCGGGAAATGGCTCAAGCAGCCGGGCGATCACGTCGCCAAGTACGAGCCCCTCCTCGAGGTCATCACCGACAAGGTCAATGCCGAGGTCCCTTCGCCGTTCGAGGGCATCCTGACCGAGATCCTGGTCGAAGAAGGGGCCACCGTCCCCAACGACGCCGAGATCGCGATCATCGAGACGGTCGACGGCGCTGATGCCGGTCCAGGCGCCACGGCGCCGGTGGTCACGTCTCCGGGCGCGCCGCCCGTCGAGGCCGCCCCGGTCCCAGCCGCCGAACCCGTCGCAGCGGCCCCGACCGCCGTTCCGATGGCGACCTCGTCCGCGCCGATCGTGGGCGACCCGGATGCCCGGATGACCCCCGCCGTCCGCCGCCTCCTTCGCGAGCACGGTCTGACCGCCGGCCAGATCGTCGGGACCGGCGGCGGTGGTCGGATCACCCGCGAGGACGTCATCGATCACGTCGAGGCGGTCCGGACCGGCCAGCCCGTCGGTGCCCAGAGCGCGAGCCAGGGCGCGACGCCTTCCGCCCCGGCATCGGTCGCCACCCCCGGCCCTTCGCGCGCTCCGGCAGCGGCCCCGGCATCGACCATCGTCTTCCCGGATGGGGCCGACGAGGTCCTCGTCCCGATGACCCAGATGCGCAAGGGCATCGCCGCCCAGATGACCCGGGCCCTGAGCGTTCCCCACGCCTACGTCTCGATGGAGGTCGACGCGTCCAACCTGGTCCGCCTGCGCGAGTCGTCCAAGCGCGACTTCCAGGCCCGCGAAGGGCTCTCGCTGAGCTACGTCCCGTTCGTGGTCAAAGCCAGCGTCGAGGCACTCCGGCGTCATCCCGCGTTCAACGCCCATTGGACCGAGGCGGGCCTGCTGGCCAAGCGTCGGATCAACGTGGGCGTCGCGGTGGCGGTCGACGACGGCCTTATCGTGCCGGTCATCCGCGACGTCGACAGCCTGTCCATCGCCGGGCTCAACCGGGCCATCGCCGACGTCGCCGGGCGGGCCCGTGCCAACAAGCTCCGCCTCGACGACTTCGGCGGGGGCACGTTCACCATCGACAACACGGGCTGGCTCGGCTCGAACCTGACCATGCCCATCATCAACGTGCCCGAGGTCGGCATCCTGACCATGGAGGCCATCACCAAGCGGGCCGTCGTGGTCGAGTCGCCGGGTGGGGACTCGATCGCCGTCCGGCCGGTCATGAACATGGTCCTGGGCATCGACCATCGAGCCAACGATGGCGCGGGCGGGGCGGCCTTCCTGCGGACGGTCAAGACCTGGCTCGAAGCGGTCGGGCCCGAAACGGCGATCTTCTGACCGACCCGGCCGGGGTCGAGCCGATCGCCGCCGAGCCGAGCGTGGCCGCCCGGAGGCCGATGCGCATCTTCGTCACCGGCGGAGCCGGTTTCGTCGGTGGATCGGTGGTGGCCAAGCTGCGCGCCCGCGGCGACGAGGTCGTGGCCGCCGTGCGCGATCCCGAGCGAGCCCGCGGCCTGGCCCAACTTGGCTGTCGGCTCGTTCGGAGCGACCTGTCGTCGAGCGCCGAGCTGGTCGGCCTGATGACCGGGACCGAGGCGGTCGTCCACGGGGCGGGCTCCTACCGGATCGGGATCTCGGCGAGCGAGCGTCCGGCGATGGAGGACTCGAACGTCGGGGCGACCGGCCGGGTCCTCGACGCCGCGGTCTCGGCCGGCGCCGCGCGGATCGTCTATGTCTCGACGGTCAACGTCTTCGGCGACACCCACGGCGCCATCGTCGACGAGACCTACCGGCGCGATCCCAGCCAGGGCTACCTGAGCTGGTACGACCAGACCAAGGACCGGGCCCATCAGCTCGCCGAGGAGAGGATCGCGAGCGGGGCACCGATCGCCATCGTGATGCCCGGCCAGGTCTACGGACCGGGCGATCACTCCGGGGTGGGGGAGCAGCTGAGCGGGGCATTCCGGGGTCGCTTGCCCTACCTGGCCCTGACCGACCTGGGCTTGTCGCTGGTCCACGTCGACGACCTGGCCGACGGGCTGATCGCGGCGCTCGACGTCGGCCGGGTCGGACAGTCTTACATCCTCGACGGGGAGTCCATCCGGCTGATCGATGCGCTGGAACTCGCGGCGACGCTGGGCGGGCACAGACTGCCGGCGCTGCATCTGCCGACCGGGGTCCTGCGGGCGATGGCCCCGCTGGCCGGCCTGCTCGGCGGGCGGCTCGGCTTGCCGGCGGATCTGAGCGAGGTGGTCTCCGCCGCCGCCGGGGTGACCTACTGGGCGTCCCATGCCAAGGCCAGCGCCGAGCTCGGATTCGCTCCGCGCCCGCTCGAGGACGGTCTTCGGGCGACCTTCCTGCGGGCCGCGGCCGGCAGCGACCCGGTCTGACCGCGGGTACACTCCGAGCCATGGTCCGCGAGCTCCCGATGTTCGACCCGGCCGCTAAGGCCCCGCCGGCCCAGCCCGTCCCGTCGGCCGCTGGGGTCCCGCTGGCCCAGCCCGTCCCGCTTCGTCGGCACCCGGACTGGATCAAGGCCCGGATCCCGTCCGGCGACGACTACCACGATCTCAAGGGCCTGCTCCGCGGGCTCAACCTCAACACGGTCTGCGAGGAAGCCCATTGCCCGAACATCGGGGAGTGCTGGGACCAGCGCACCGCCACGATCATGATCCTGGGCGACACCTGCACCCGGGCCTGTGGCTTCTGCGCGGTCAAGACCGGCCGACCGACCTGGTTCGACGACGATGAGCCGCGCCGGGTCGCGGAGGCGGTCGCAGCGCTGGGCCTCGAGCACGTGGTCGTGACCAGCGTCGCTCGGGACGACCTGCCCGACGGCGGCTCGCGCATCTTCGCCGAGACGATCGAGCGGATGCGGGCGGCTTGTCCGGGGATGGGCATCGAGGTCCTCATCCCCGATTTCGACGGCTCCGACGAGCGGCTCAGGACGGTCATGGACGCCCGGCCGGACATCCTCAACCACAACCTCGAGACGGTCCGACGCCTCCAGAAGCCGGTCCGCAAGCGGGCTCGCTGGGAGCGCAGTCTGTACGTCCTGCGGCGGGCCAAGGAGATGGCTGGCGAGATCGGCTACCCGGCCCACACCAAGAGCTCGTTGATGGTCGGCCTGGGTGAGACCCGGCCCGAGCTGACCGAGGCCTTCGAGGCGCTCCGTGAGGTCGATGTCGACATCCTGACCGTCGGTCAGTACCTCCGGCCTTCGCTCCAGCATCTGCCCCTCGAGCGTTACTACCACCCCGACGAGTTCGCCCAGATCAAGGTCGAGGCCTTGGCCCTGGGCTTCAAGCACGTCGAGTCGGCGCCCCTGGTCCGCTCGAGCTACCACGCTCGCGACCAGGTCCCTGGAGCCGAGCTGCGCAGCCTCCGCCGCCAGGCCACCATCGACCCCGCCGGCCGGGTCATCGCCAGCTAGATGGCCCAACTGTCGCGCAAGATCCCGCTGGCCGAGCTCCACTGCCATCTCGGTGGGGCCGTGACCCCGGCCATCATGTGGGGCATCGCCCACGCCCAGGGGATCAAACTCCCGACCAAGGACTACTGGGAGTTCCGCGACCTGATCACGGTCTCGCCGCGCCGGGCACGCAGCTTCGACGGTTACCTCCAGCTGTTCCACTGGACCGAGCAGATCCAGTCCAGCCCGCTGGCCGTCGAACGCGCCGTCTACGAGGTCGTCGGCGGGGCCTATCGCAAGAACAACGTGACCACCATCGAGCTGCGCTTCAACCCGATGAAGCGCAACCGGGGCGGCGAGCAGGACCTCGACCACATCATCGCCGCGGCTCTGCGCGGGATGGACCGGGCCACCCTCGAGTATCCCGTCCGGCCGGGCCTCATCTTCTGCCTCGATCGCGCTTTCCCCTATGCCCTCAACGAGATCCTGGTCGAGAAGGCCATCACCTGGCGCGATCGAGGCGTCGTCGGGATCGACATCGCCGGTCCCGAGTCGGCCACCTTCCGGGTCGCCGACTACAAGCGGCTCTTCCGCCGCGCCCGACAGTTCGGCCTGGGGCTGACCATCCACACCGGCGAGTCCGGTCCGATCGACGAGGTCGCCCGGGTCATCGAGCTGCTCGAGCCAGACCGCATCGGCCACGGGGTCAAGGCGGCCTACGACCCGCGGGCGATGGCCATGCTGGCCGACCGGGGCATCGTCCTCGAGATCTGCCCGACCTCGAACCTCAACACCCGGGTCGTCTCGGGCTGGGATGAGTTCCGCTGGATCTTCGACCAGTTCCGACGCAACGGGGTCCGCTTCACGATCAACACCGATGGCCCGGAGATGCTCAAGACCTACATCCGGGACGAGCTGGCCACGCTCGGCCGGTTGGGCATCCTGTCGCTCGAGGATCAACATCGGGCGGCCGAGACGTCGCTGGCTGCGGCCTTCGTCCCGAACGTGTCCGATGTCCCGGCCACGGTCCTCGAACCGGCGTCGCGCGGGGCCGTCGAGCGCGAGGAGGCCTAGGCCTCAGGGCCTGGCCGGATCAGGCCGCGTCGTGGCGGACCCGGCGGACGCCGGCGTCGTGGAGGATCCGGCGGGTCGAGCGGCGCAGGGTCGAGCCGAGCGCCCGGGCGATCTGCCCGGCACCGTCCTGCTCGAACACGCGCAGGGTCAGGTGGGGCGTCTGGTCGGTGTCGCCGGGTGGAGCCGCCCGGAAGGTGGCCTCGCCGCCGCAGGTCCGTTCCAGGACCTCGCGTTTGGCGGCGGGCACCTTGAACCGCTCAAGCGTGCCCGGGGGCGGGGCGGCCCCCAGGAAGCGCTCGGCCATCGACAGCACGACCCAGGTCGCCGTCCGGGCGCCGATCCGGCCGGCCCGCTCGGCCACGGCCTCCCAGTCGAGCTGGGTTCCGTGAGCTCGGACCAGCTCGGCGATATCGCAGTTCCAGCGCAAACGAAGGGCCGACCGGCTGCGGTGGATGGCCAGGTGGAGCAGGGTGTCCTCGAGGGTCAGCAGTCGGACCGGGCGGTCGAGCAGGGTCCCCGGGACCGCCCGATCCCATAGACCGGCGATGTCCGAGCGGAAGAAGCGGTCCGCCCACAGGTTCCAGTGGAGCTCGAGTCGGACCATCTCGTTGCCCTCGCCGACGTAATACGGCGGGTCGTGGAACTCGTGGACGAGGGCGGTGAAGGTCGGCTCGGGGCGTTGCCAGTAGCCCAGGTCGAGGAGGACCTGCCGGCCGGCTGGGAGATCGGTCGGGTGGACGAGCACGTCCAGGTCGGCGGCTCCGCGCGCCGCCAGCGTCCCATACAGCCGTTCGGCCACGACCAGGCCCTTGACCGGGATCGCCGGCACGTCTGCCGCGGCCAGGCCGTCGAGGACCCGGCCCAGGGCGTCGGCCATCCGTCCGTTGCGCAGGAGGGTCACGTGACGCCGACGGATGGCCCGTTCCAGCCACGGGCCGGACACGGCGTCGGCGGCGGCCAGGGGCAGGCTCACCGCCAGCAGCGGCAGGACATCGTGGCGGTTGCCCAGGTCCCACATCCGGTCCCAGTCGAGTCCGCCCTCGACCAGTGTCCGCAGATCGGCCAGCTCGGCCGGGGTCTGCTGCGTCCGGGCGCCCAGACACAGCACCCGCTGCTCGCGGTCGAGGTCGGCCAGGGTGCGCATCGTCGATCGTCTCAGTACTGGGCCAGGCTGCCGTCGGTCCGGCCGTAGCGGATGGCCAGCGAGCAGGCGAACAGGCCGGCCGCCAGGTACAGCCCGCTGAGGACGACCAGGGCACCGAATTCGGCCAGGTTGGCGCTGATCCCGGTGCCCAGCAGGATCGAGCCGCGCAGGATGACCAGGGCATGGGTCATCGGCAGCAACTGGCCGAGCGCCTGGAGACCGGCCGGCAGGACCGCGGTCGGGTAGAAGACGCCGCTGAGCACGACCGACGCACCCTGGATCAGCCAGCCGACCGGGTTGCCCCGCTTGATGACGATCACCACGCCCCCGGCCAGGAGGCCCATCCCGGTGAAGCCGATCATCGTCACGAGCAGGGCCAGGGCCGTCGCCGGGATGTCCGTCCGCGAGAAGTCGGCACCGAGCAGGGCGCCGGCGACGAGGTAGGTCACCGCCCCGATGGCGGCCGATGCCTGGAGCCACAGCGAGGTCGACATCAGGACGGTCGACAGGCGCGATGGACTGAGGACCATCAGCTCGAGGGTCCCGGTCGTCTGGCTCTCGCGCAAGCTGCCGCCCAGGCCGCCGACGGTCTGGCTCAAGAACTGCGACAGGGCGACGCCGACCAGGACGAACGCGAAGTAGTCGGCGCCCGATGTCTGGATGTCGGCGACCTTGGCCAGCCCGAACGAGTGACTGATGAAGAAGAACACGGCCACCGTGACGATGGCGCTGCCCAGGCGCAGGACATACCCGGCCCGATAGCTCGTCTCGATGGTCCGGTCGCGCTTGAAGAAGGCCACTGGCACGCGCACGAGCTCGGCCAGGGCGTCGAGCGGACCCCGTCGGTCGACGGTCGCAGCGGTCACCGGGCGGCCGCCTGGCGGACCAGCCTCTGGGTCGCCGTGCCACCCTGGGCCAGGGTGTGGACGTAGATCTCCTCGAGCGACAGCTCGCTCGTCTCGCAGAAGAGGACGTCGGCGCCAGCGGTGACCAGGGCCCGCAGCACCGGGCCCAGCGCCTCGGCGTGGGCGAGGGTCAGTCGGACCGTGACCGGCAGCGGTCCGTCGGCCGGCGAGGCTTCGTCCGGTTGCGGGCTGGGCAGGACGGCCAGGACTTCGGGCAGGGCCGCCAGGTCGACCCCGGCCGTGCCCATCCGGGGGCTCAACCGAAGCTCACAGCGGATGCCATAGCCGATCGTCCGGCGCAGGTCGGCGACACTGCCCTCGGCCACGATCCGACCGTCCTGGATGAACGCCAGGCGGCTGCACAGGGCCTCCGCCTCGGGCATCGAGTGGGTCGCGAGGACGACCGTCCGCCCGAGCTCGCCGATGATGTGCTCGGCCACGAACTCGCGGATGGCCACGGCCGAGATCGGGTCGAGCGAACGGGTCGGCTCGTCCATGAACAGGACCTCGGGCTCGGTCATCAGGCCGCGCGCGATGGCCAGTTTCTGACGCTGCCCGGTCGACAGGTGACCGAACGGCCGGTCGAGGTGCTCGCTGATCCCCAGCCGCTCGGCCAGTTCGGCGATCCGGGCCGGGGTCTGGGCCAGGGGCAGGTGCTGCAGTGCCGCGAAGAATTCGAGGTTCTGGCGGCCGGTCAGGCGCCAGTAGAACGAACGCTCGTCGCCGCTGACCAGGCCGATCCGGGAGCGCACCGCGTGGGGATCGCGCGCGACGTCGAAACCGGCCACCCGGGCGGTCCCACTGGTCGGGATGAGCAGAGTCGTGAGCATCCGGATGAAGGTTGTCTTGCCGGCTCCGTTCTGGCCGAGCAGACCGAAGACCTGGCCCGGTGGCATCCGTAGGCTGACCTGGCTGACGGCGGTCCGTTCGACCCTCCGAGCGGGCTGGATCAGGTCGCGGTAGGAACGCAGCGGCCGGAACCGCTTGGACAGGTTGTCGGTCTCGATCGCTGGGGTCATGGCGCTGCGAAGGGTCCCCGATGTGCCGCACGTGGATCCGGGAGGGTCGAGTCGACGATGGGGACCGCCGGCCCGACCCTCGGGATCCGTTCAGGTGGGTCCTGATGGACCCGATGATGCTACCTGCTGGTCGCTGGCCCTCGCGGGCCGGCGGTCAGCCTGGGCGCTTGATGTCGAAGCCGTAGCAGGTGCTGACGACGGCCTCGGCGACGAGCTCATCCTCGACATACGTCGCGATGACCTCGGGGCTCTCGTACTCCATGTGGATCACCTCCCTTCCGCACGAATCTCCTGGACGAGCCAGGGCATGAGTGCCGTGTTCACTCGGGTCGATCCCGAGACATGTCGAACCAGTCAAGGACGGCGTCGACGGTGTCGTCGAGCCGGGCAGAACGAAGTCGAGCGCAGGGAACGTCGGTGACGATCCGGGGCAGGCGGCCCAGGACGCCGTCGAAGTCCCAGGCGGCGGCCGGCGTGCCCCGCAGCAGCTCCATGGTGGCGATCGCCCCGGGTACCGGGCTCAGGTCCGGTGCGCCGTCCGGCTCCGGGTCGCCATCGAGCAGGACGATCGCCCGCAACCGGCCCGAGGCGGCGACGGTCGTCCCGAAGGCCTGTTCGAGCCCCGCCGGTCCGACTGCCCATTCGCTTCCGCCACCGAGCTCCTGCGCGGGGATATCGGCCAGGAAACCGAGCTCTGGGAACAGGCCCAACGCCTGGGGTCGGACATGCAGCCCGCGCGGGTAGGCCAGGATGGTCCGATCGTCCGGGCCGACCAGGGCCAGCTCATCGGACAGCAGGTCGAAGCCCCGGCGTAACAGACTCAGGACCAGGGTCGTCTTGCCCCGGCCGCTCCGGCCGGCGATGAGGATGGCTTGGCCGTCGCGCCCGACCACCCCCGCGTGGATGGCCAGGATGCCCGCTTCGGACAGGGCCGCGATCAGACCTCCGACGATGGCGTCGAACAGGGCGACCAGGGGTTGATCCTCGTCGCGCCAGCGGCTGGTCCGACCGTCGGCCCCGACGATGGTGGTCCCGCCCTGGGTGTCCCGGACGAGCGCGACCTCGACGGTCCGGCCGGCTCCATCGGCCGGTCGCCGATCCGTGGCGAACCAGCCATAGGTATCGTCGACCCGGGCCAGGACGGACTCGTCATTGGCCCGGACCAGCAAGCTGATGCCGTGGACGTCGTAGGTCGCCAGCCCGGTCGAGCGGTCGGCGAGTCGAGTCCCCATGGTCGGTCCCCCCGGTCGACTCAGGCCAGCAGGCCCATGGTCTGGAAGTTGGTCAATGTCTTGCGAACGTCCTCGGCCACCGTCTCGGGCTCACGGCCGTAGAGAGCCGCGAAGGCCGCCACGAGCTCGTCGAACGGGCGTCCGTCGCACAGCTCCCAGAGCTGGGCGGCCGAGCCGTTGATGACGTGAGCCTTGCCATTGCGACCGTCGTGCAGGATCGCCTCACGGCCGACCCGCTGGAGGGTCACATCGGCTCGAACGACCGGGCCTGCCGGCGGACGATCGTCGATGGTCATCGCGTTGCTACCTCGCCAGTACTTTCGGTCAGCCGATTGTCGGCGCCAGTACTGGTCATGTCGAGGGGCGGGGCCTAGGTGGTGGTGTCCGGGGACACCGGCCCGCCTCCCGGACATGCGAAGACCGGCCCACCCAGCGCGAACGCTCGACGGGCCGGTCCTCGGAGCGGGACTAGTGGATGACCTGCCCGGTCAGGTAGCAGGTCGAGACCGCCGCTTCAGCGGCGAGCTCGTCCTCGACATAGGTCGCGATGATCTCGGGGCTCTCGTAGTCCATGAGTTCCCCTCAAGGTTGGGCCGGCCCGCCGAGCGCGAACGCCTGACGGACCGGCCGCTAGGTCGCGTCGGTCGTCAGACCGGCGCCGTCTGCAGATAGCAGGTCGAGACCGCCGCTTCGGCGGCGAGCTCATCCTCGACATAGGTCGCGATGATCTCGGGGCTCTCGTAGTCCATATATGGATCCCTCCAAGTTCGGGCCGGCCCGACGGCGCGAGCGCCGACCGGGCCTAGGCCCTTGCCTCTACCAGTTGAAGCGGCCGTAGCAGGTCGAGATCGCCGCTTCCGCGGCAAGCTCGTCCTCCACGTACGTCGCGATGATCTCGGGGCTCTCGTACTCCATGCGCATCACCTCCTTCCTGCACCATTCTCCTGGGTGATCGGTGCCGATATCAGCCGGGTCGGGACCCGGGCGAGGGTCGGGATCGCGCGCAACGCGGTCCGACGGATGGGATCGGGAGAGTATCCGGCGAGGCGTCGGGCGATCCGGGCGCCACGGCCGGTCGTTCGCGACACGATGGCGATGAGTCGCGCGGTGCGACCGTCGAGCCCGCGCCGACTGAGCAGGCCCGCCTCGCCACGCCGGATGGCGCGGACCACGCCGAGGACGTCATCTCGCCCGATCGGCGGGTCGAAGTAGGCTTCGTTGTCGCCCTTGACGATGAGTTGCTCGCGGCCGTCGTGCCGGCGGCTGCCGACGAGTCGGTGAGCGACGATGCCGTCGTAGCGTTCGAACACGATGACCTGGCCGACCCGTGTCGGCTTGGCGCCGAAGGCGACCAGCATCCGACCGCCCGGCCCGACCAGCGGGCGCATGCTCGTGCCGCGAGTCTCCAGCCAGGCTTCGGTCCCGTCATCCCGGTAACCCTGGTAGAGCCCGAGCAGGGCGATGGCCCGGGCGTCGTGCGGCGGGTCGGTCATCGGGCCGCTCCGAGGTGGGTGATCACGGCCTCGACCGTGGGCTCGAACCGGCCGACCGACAGACGCAGGCAGGGCCGGCCGGCCAGCGTCCGCCCGACCGCGTCGAGCGTGCCCGCGAAGTCCACCGAGGCTGCCCAGGTGGTCCGCATCAGTTCGATCGCAGCGATGGCTGGCGGCACGTCGACGATCCGTGGCCGGGCGGCCGGGTCCGGTCTCCCATCGAGCAGGATCACCGCCCCGAGCGGCAGGGCCCCGGCCAGCCGTCCGTCCAGCATGGCCGCCACTTCAGTCTGGCCGATCGTCCACTCGCTGCCGCCACCGAGCTCGTCGAGGGGACGCGCCCTGAGCGGTGCCAGCTCGGGCAGGAGGTCGAGGGTCGACGGTCGGACGTGGACGGCCCGGCGATACGGTCGGACGATCTCGCGAGCCGGATGGAGCAGGGCCAGCTCGTCGGACAGCAGGCCGAAGCCGGCCCGGACCAGGCCGAGGACAAGGGTGGTCTTGCCCTGGCCGCTCCGACCGGAGATGACGAGCGCGCCGCTCGGACCGGCGACCGCGCCCGCGTGCGCCGCCAGGATGCCCCGATCGTGGAACTCCGCGACGATGGTCCCGACCATCGCCTCGAGCAGCCCGAATAGACCGGCTCTGTGAGACTCGAGACGAGCGGATCGGCCATCGGGCAGGTCCAGTCGACAGGGACCGGTCCCGCCCAGATCGATCAGGCTGAACTGCCGGACGTCGTGAGCGTCGGCCGGGTCATCACCCTGACCGAAGGTCCGGAAGGCCGCGTACGTCGCGTCGACCAGGGCCAGGACATCGTCCAGGTCGGACGTCACCCGCAGGTGGATGCCCTCGACGTCGTAGTCGAGCTGGCGGGTCTCGCCGGGGCCGTCGACCGATCGGGGTCGGGCGTCTGTGCCGACGACCGTGGTGGTGGAGCCCATGACCGAACCCATCAACGAGAGGCGCCCCCGTCGCTTGGCGGCCATCGACCGCTCAGACCACATCCAAGGACGGCCACGAGGGCCGTCCTCGTTGGCCGATTGTGGGCGGAGCGGAGCACTGCTGTCGAGGACGGGTCAGGAAGGAGTGGTGCGTGGACGCACCGGCGAGCGGACCCGTTGCCGGTCGATTTAATCGACCCGAGCCGTGACGCGATAGGTACAACAGCGGTCACCGGCGGCGATGTGCGAGTCACGGACGACCTCGGCGTCGAGGACCTCGCCGAACAGGGCGAGCTCCGCATCGCACGCCTGAGCGGTCCCCCGAGCGACCTGGAGGATGGCGCAGTTGTGCTCGACCAGGCGGATGGTCCCGTCCGGGGTGATCTCGGCCTGGGCGAGGTAGCCCTGCTCGTCCTGGATGACCGCCAGCTCCTGGACTCGCTCGGCCAGACTGGCTTCCGGTGGCAGCCGTTCGGCCAGACGTGACTTCATCCGACTGGCGGCATGACGGCGCCGAGCGGCGAAGACCTGCTCGACGAGGTCATCGCCGCCGATGTCGTCGATCGCCGCCAGCAGGCCGGCCGCCAGCCCATCGTAATTCGAGGGAAAGAGGTCCTGGGCGTGGGCCGTGACGTCGTACAGGTGGCGCGGCCGACCGACCCCGTGACGCTCGGGGCGACGGACCACCAGGTCGGCGGCCTCGAGGGCGCGAAGCTGCTGGAGGATGCCGGTCCGGCTGGCCCCGAGTCGGCCGGCCAGCTGATCCGGCGACGATGGCCCCAGGCGCCGGAGCAGGATCAGGATATCCCGTCGGAGGGTGGGAGCCGGATGATGGCCGAGCGCGCCGCCGGGGTCGTCGGACCCATGGATCTTCGACGCGGTGGGGCGCGCGGTTCCCGCCATGCTCGAAGGCTAGCACCGCGCACGGCTCGGCGTCGTGGCGGTCGAGTCGGACTGGGCCGGTCAGTCGTCCTGGTAGAGACGCACGATCAACCGATAACGATCGTTCGTGCCGACGCAGGTCTGAAGGGTCATCGAGGGCCGAGACTGGGCGGCGTAGGCGAACTCGCCGTCGGTCGGCAGGACGGTCTTCCACCAGGCGACCGTGTAGCGACGGACGTGGCCGTTGGCGTCGGCATAGGTCACCGCCATGCCCTTGCGCAGGCGACCGCTGACGTACAGGTCGTGGAGGCGGTGGAACGGCCCGCCTGCATGGGCGAACAGGTAGACGTTGTTGCTGCCGGCACAGCCCCAGCGATAGACCGCGTAGCCAGGCGGCTGCGAGCGACTGCACGAGAACCAGCTGATCGCCCGATCGAGCCCGAGATTCGGGCTCCAGACGTGGTTTCGGCCCCGATGCTCAGCGCTCGAAACGGCGGGCTTGGCCGGGCGCCTCGGTTTGGGGGTGGGCTTGGCGACGACCTTGAGCACCTGTGCGATGACACGTGCAGCCGTCCGGGTCTCGTCGACAGCGGTCTCGGGCGACGGCGGCACGGCCAGGCCGGCGCCCAGTCCCGGATCGATCGCCGACTCGGCGACGAGGCCAGGTGCGACCTCGACGGCGCTCGGCTGACCGGCCGACGACGCGCTTTGGACGGCGACGGTCGGACCGGCCGCACCGGCGCTGAGGAGCGAGATCGTCAGGGCCAGGGCAGCAGCCCGCGCCGGTCGGACGAGGCCGCGGACGGAGATCGGATCCATGGACCGATCGTGGCCCGCCGTCGCCGGCTCGCCCCTGGCCCGGTGGTCCCGGTCGCGATGGGACGGAGGACCCGGGTGTCAGTCGCCGAAGGTCAGCCCCCGGTCCCGGCGGCGGCGGTGAACGCTGCCTTCATCCCGGCGGCGAACTTGGCGGGCCAGGGACCCTGGGCCGAGACCACGAAGGGGGACGGGGCGAGGGACTCGTAGCCAGCCGCGTCGGTCACGTACGACTTGGCGCAGGCGGCCACGGTCCCCGACAGGCGCTGCCAGGCATCGTGGTCGCGAAAGATGTAGATCCGGATCCGGGTCGGCGAGGTCTGGTCGAGGCCCAAAGCGTCGAACGCGATCGCCGTCGGGGCCAGTGCCGAGTCGGGGCAGCCGGCATCGCCCGAGACCACGTTCTCGACCCCGATCCCGACTTTGGCCAGTTGCTCGACGATCCCGGCGAAGTCGGCCGGGGTGGGGGCAGGCGATCGGAACGCACTGCCGCAGCCGGTCAGGACGAGGCCGAACAGGAGCAGGCTGGCGATCGCCAGGGCGATCCGTCGATCAGGCACGGACGGAGGCTAGCATCGGTCGCCCGGACGTGCCGACCGGACGGTGGGGTCGCCAGGGACCGTCCGGCTGTCGTACGATTGAGGCCCCGCCGACCCCCCGATCCGAGGAGCCCCGTGCCCCACATCCGCCCGTTCCGCGGTCTGCGTTTCGAACCGGACGTCGTGGGCGATCTGGCGAACGTCGTAAGTCCTCCGTACGATGTGATCTCGCCGGCCCAGCAGCGCGTCTTGATGGCTCGCGATCCGCACAACGTGGTCCGTCTGGACCTGCCCGCGGACGAGCTCGGCGACGAACCGGACGACCGCTACCGGCGGGCGGCCCGGACCTTCGCCGCCTGGCGCTCGGATGGTTCGTTCCGCAAGGATCCCCGACCGAGCCTGTATGTCTACGAGCAGACCTATGCGGTTCCCGGGACCCAGGTCGAGCGCGTCCAGCGTGGCTTCTTCGGACGCCTTCGGCTCGAACCGTTCGGACCGGGCGGTGGGGTGCTGCCCCACGAGCGGACGTTGTCCGGTCCCAAGGAGGATCGCTACAAGCTGCTCCGGGCGACCGGGGCCAACTTCAGCCCGGTCGTCGGCCTGTACGCCGATCCGAGCGGCGCGGCCGCTGGTTTGCTGGCCGACATCGCCGGGACGACACCGACCATCGACCTGGTCGACGACGACGGCGTTCGACACCGCCTGTGGGTGGCCGTGGGCGACCCGGCCGAGGACGCGCCGGTCCAGCGTCTGATCGCGATCGCCGGGGCCAAGCCGATCACCATCGCCGACGGACATCACCGCTATGAGACTGCCCTGCGCTATCGCGATGAGCGCCGGATGAGCCGGTCGTGTGAAGAGGATCCGGCCTTCGACTACCTGCTGATGCTCTTTCTCGAGACCAGCGCCGAGCCGCTGACCGTCCTGCCGACCCATCGAGTCGTCCGGGGACTGGGCGATGGCGGCGTGGCCTCGCTGTGGGCCGGGCTGGCCGACCTGTTCGACGTCGAGCGGGTGGCGTCGTCGACGGAACTGGCGGCCGGCTTCGGGAGTGCGTTGGCGAACAGCGGTGGACGCGGCCGATTCGGCCTGTGGACCCGATCCGGCGGTGCGGTCCTGACCGCTCGACGGGTTGCCTTCGAGGCCCATCTGCCGGCCGCCGGCGAGGCCCTCCGACGACTCGACGTCGCGCTCCTCCAGGTGACCCTCGATCGGCTGTGCGGGATCGACCCGGCGACGACGGCGGCCGGAGGCCGGGTGGTCTATACCAAGTCCGCGACCGAGGCCATCGACTGGGTCGACCGAGCCGAGGACGGTGCGGATGCCGCGTTCCTGCTCGAGCCGACGCCGGTGGCCGACATCGCGGCCGTGGCCGAAGCCGGCGACGTGATGCCCCAGAAGTCGACCTACTTCTACCCCAAGCCCGTCACCGGGCTGGTCATCAACCCCCACGAATGGTGAGGACGATCGCCGTCGGGTCGATCGTCACGCCGTCCCCCCAGGCCGAGGTGTAGCATGCCGGAAGTGATCCCGGACGACCTTCCGGGTTCGAGCGGAGAGGCGGATTCCCCCCTCCGCCTCTCCGCTCGACCCAACCCATCGCCTGCGCCTGCCGGTCGTCCGGTCCGCAAGGACGAGATCGAGCTCGTCGAGCGTGGCCTGTACATCGAGTCCTGGCTGCCGGAGCGGAGATCGCGCCGCCGGCCGCTGCTCTTCCTCCACGGCGAGCTGGCCGGATCGTGGTTGTGGGAGCGCTACCTGGGCTACTTCGCCGCTCGCGGCTGGGAGGGCCACGCGCTCAACTTGCGCAACCATTTCTGGTCGCAGACGGCGGACCCGGCGACGCTCTCCTTCGATACCTACACCGACGACGTCGTCGCCGCGATCGAGCGGCTCGGACCGTCGGTCGTCGTGGTCGGTCACGGCATGGGCGGCCTGCTCGCGCTCAAGGCCGCCGAGCGCCATGAGATCGGCGGCCTGATCCTGCTCTCGGCTGAGCTACCTCGCGACCTCCGGTCGGCCGCCCGGCCACATGAGTTGCGCGAGATCCCTGAGGCCTACGGCAAGGCGTTCATCGGCTGGGAGACCCTGCCCGAGAAACTCCAACGCGAGAACCGCGACCTGAGCCTGGCGGATGTCCTGCGCATCCAGCATCTCTTGGGCCAGAAGCCCCACGAGGCCGGTGCGGCGCGACGCCAGATGCTGGCCGGCGTTCCGGTCGATCGACGTCCGTTCGAGGCCGTCCCCCGGCTCGTCATCGGCGCCGGGCTCGATCGTCTGGTCCCCGAAGCCGACAGCGACCGATTGGCCACCTGGCTTGGCGCGACGTATGAGCCGTTCGGGGCCCACTCGCACTACGGCCTGGTCGTCGGCGAGACCAGCCACGTCCAGGTGGCCGAAGCGATCCGGGCCTTCCTGGAGACCCACCGACTGTAGCCCGGGTCGCTGTCGCGCCGGGACCGCCTCGACGCCCCGAGTCGTTTGCCCGGAGTCGCCGGCCGCTGGTATCATCCCGGCCGGTCCGCCGTTCAGCGTCGGCCCTCCAGCGCCCGCGCCGCATTCGTCTAGAGGCCCAGGACACCGCCCTCTCAAGGCGGAGATCACCGGTTCGAATCCGGTATGCGGTACCAACCGGCCCACCCTCCTGGTCCGTCTTCAGGGCGGGCTCCTGTGCGAGGTCCCATGCGCCCGCTGCCTGAACGTCGGTTGGTGATCCTGACCGAGGGCCAGTTCCAGGTCCACGATGCCAAGACGGCCCTGGGCGTGATGCGCTACGGCCGCGACAACGTGGTCTGCCTGCTCGATTCGGGCATGGTCGGCCGGCGAGTGGCCGACATCGTCGGCGAGCATCCCCGCTTCGACGTCCCCGCGGTGGCCACTCTCGACGAGGCACTGGCCCTCGGCGTCGACGCCCTGCTCATCGGGATCGCCCCGACCGGGGGCAAGCTGCCGGCCGACTGGCGGAGCACCATCCTGGCCGCGCTCGATGCCCGCCTGGATGTCCTGAGCGGGCTGCACACCTTCATCGGCGACGACCCCGAGTTCGCGGCCGCAGCTCTGGCCTCGGGCGCCCGGATCGTCGACTTCCGGCGACCGCCGGACCGGATGGAGACTTCCGTCGGGCGTCGTCACGCCCCGGGCAAGCACGTCATCCTGACGGTCGGGACCGACTGCGCCATCGGCAAGATGTCGGTCGCCCTCGAGCTCCGCCAGGCGGCCAACGATGCCGGTCTGCGTGGGGTCCTGGTTCCGACCGGTCAGACCGGGATGATGATCGAGGGCTGGGGCGTGGCGGTCGATCGGCTAGTGGCTGACTTCGTCCAGGGCACCTGCGAGTGGCTGATCGAGGAGGCCGAGACGCTCGGTGACTGGATCTTCGTCGAGGGCCAGGGCTCGCTCGACCACCCGGCCTACTCGAGCGTGACCCTGGGGCTCATCCACGGGACCACCCCCGAGGCGATGGTCATGGTCCACAAGCCAGGTATGGCGGCCCACGACTTCGCCCACCTGCCGGACCGTTCCTTCCCGATCCAGCCGCTGCCCGAGTTCATCAGGCTGCACGAGCAGGTCGCCGGGCTGGTGGCCCCGTCGCGAGTCGTGGCGGTCGCCCTCAACACGTCGCTCTATCCCGATGAGACGGATGCCCGGCGGGTCATCGCCGAGATCGCCGAGCTGACCGGGCTGCCGACCGACGATCCGTTCCGCTTCGGCGGGGAGCGTCTGTTCGCCGGGGTCCGGGCGGCGCTCGAGCCGGTGGCGAGCCGGTGGCCTGAGCCGGTGACCCTGAGCCTCACCCACGAGATCCAGCGGATCCCGTTCCGCGACCCGTTCCGGATCGCCCGGACCGACGAGTCCAACGAGAGCGGGGTGGCTACGACGGTCATCGTCGAGCTCCGTTCCGATCGCTATCCCGGCCTGGTCGGCTACGGCGAGGGGTTCCCGGACGCGTACTACGGCGAGACCGAGGACACCGTGGGAGCGATCCTGCCCTGGCTCCTCCGGAGCGTCGAGACCATCGACGAAGGGCTGGCCGAGCGCGCCACCGCTGAGCGGGACCTGGCCGTCGCGGGGGCGACCTTCGCGGCCAACCTCGGTCACAACGGGGCCGCCAAGTGCGCCCTCGACATCGCCCTCCACGATCTGGCCGGGAAGGTCCTCGGGATCCCCGTCCACGTCCTGCTCGGCCTATCGGCGGCGATCCCGCCGACCGACTTCACGATCGGCATCGACGAGCCGGCGATCGTCGCCCAGCGGGCGGCTCGAGCGGCGCACTTCCCGGCCCTCAAGATCAAGCTGGGCGGACCGGCGGATCTCGAGACCCTGGCCGCGGTCCGGGCCATCTACGACGGCCCGATCCGGGTCGACGCGAACACGGGCTGGACGCTCGAAGGGGGCAAGCGGCTCCTGCCCGACCTCGTTCGCTACGGGGTCGAGCTGATCGAACAGCCGTTCCCCGCCCGGCGCCTCGACGATCTGGCGGCGCTCCAGGCCGTCTCGCCTCTGCCGATCGTCGCCGACGAGAGCGCGGTCAGCATCGACGACCTTGACGGACTGGTCGGCGTCGTCGCCGGGGTCAATGTCAAGCTGGCCAAGTGCGGTGGGGTCGGCCCAGCCGCCCGGATGCTGACCCGCGCCCGCGAGCTTGGCTTCCGGACCTTCCTCGGCTGCATGGAGGAGACCACGGTCGGGATCGCCGCCTCGGCTGCGGTCGCGTCGCTGGCCGACTGGGTCGACCTCGACGGCAGCCTGCTCCTGGCCAGTGACCCGTTCGTGGGTCTCGAGCTGGGTGAGGACTGCCGCTGGAACCTGTCGGACCGGCCCGGTCTGGGCGTCCAGAGACGGGTCTGAGGTCCGTACCGAACACCTGTCCGCCGAACGTCCGTTCGTGTGGATAAGTTGGTGGACGAGATAGTGGAGAAACCCTCTACCGCGGCCTGCCCGCGGCTCGTACGATAGGGGTCCGACCGCGTCGGACCTTCGAGGAGGAGGGTCGCCGGTCACCCCGTTCAGCTTGCGGTCGGACCGCCCGCTTCCGCGGTCGAGCGCGCCCTGTGACAGTGGAGAGGAGGGAGATGTAGTCGATGGAATCCAGTAGACCGATCGAGGCGCCGAGCCAGTCGCCGGACGCGGTCGAATTCGTCCGTTTCTGCTATCGGCGCCGCCGGGTCGGCTGGCCGGAGCTGTATGACGAGATGTGCGCCGTCGCCGGACGAGGTCTGTATCACGGCTGGCACTTCGCCGAGCTCGAGGAGCACGGCATCGGGTTCAGCCTCCAGCAGACCCCCGAGCTGGCCCGGATCGCCGCCCAGGTCGCCCTCGAGGAGGGAGATCGTCGGACCCGGACGGGGGCCAAGTCGCCAGCCCGAGCGCTGCCCGATCAGGCCGACGTCGGCATCCCCATCGTGAACGCGCTGCCGGTCGCGGTCCCGATGGATATCCCCGCAGAGCGCGTGATCGATGTCCTTATCCGGGTCCAGCCGGTCGATGGGTCGATCGACCTGCCGAGCCTGGTGGACGTCCCCGAACGGGAGTCGTCGCCCACTCGCCCAGCCCTCTCGCCATCGCTCATCCGGAGTGCCGCCGGCGCCGGCTGAACCCTGATCGCCGAGATCGGCGACGAACCGGACTCATCTGGGACCCCCGACCGCAAGGCCGGGGGTCTCGTTCGTCCCCGGCCGCGGTCTTCGACGCGGAGTGGGCGCGGCGGCCCCTCGGCTCAGGCGCGGATGCGGCGGCGAGCCATCTCGCCTTCGATCTGGCGTTCGGCCTCGACGTAGCGGTCGATCTGATCGCGCAGCTCGTTGGCTTCGGGCGCGTACAGGTGGACCTGCTGCTGGAGGATGTAGCTCAGCCGCCGGCTGGTCATCCGCACGTGGTCGAGGTTCTTCATCAGGACCAGCGGATCCATGGCCGCCAGGTCGGCCGGGTCGTACATCTGCTGCATGCGCGCAATTCTAGACGGCGCGCAGGCTCTAGACGGCGCGCAGGCGGCGGGGCGGCCACTCCCAGTCGACCGGGAGAGAGGCGCCATTGACGGCTCGGCGCCGGCCGGCTTCCGAGGCACCCAGGACCAGGATCCGGTCGAGCTTCGTCGCCCGACCTGCCTCATCGCCCCACAGCTTGGTCATCTTGCGGCCGGCCTGGACGTCGTCCAGGGCGATCCCGGCCAGGCGATAACCGGCGGGCTTGGCAGCCGCCTCCCAGGCTGCTTCGGCCAGACCGATGCCATGGCTGATCTTGCGCCCTCGATCGGCCTCCACGTCGCCGATCACCAGGGCGACCACGGCGTCGTCGGCCAGGACAGTCCGGAGCCCCGCCAGGACATCGGCCAGGAACTTGAGGTAGGCCGTCTTGTGGTGGGCGTCATCGAGGGCCGCGTCGATGGCGGCCGCATCGAAGCCCAGGAACCAGGTCCTGAGCCAGTTGTAGTAGCCGTACTTGACGACCCGCAGGTACGGCGGCGAAGTCACCACCAGGCGGGCCCGGTCGGGCAGGCCGCGCTCGCGCAGGGCGACCTGGGAGCGCTCCCCGGCATCGCGCGCATCGCCCAACAAGGCGATCCCACGGACCGATGGGGGAGCCTCTCGATAGAGCCGGCCGAGCTTGGCGTCGAGACAGGCGAAGACGTCGCGGTCCGGTGACTGGAAGCCGGTCCGGGCCACGAAGTCACGGACATAACGGGGAGCCATGCTGAACGTGTTGGGCATGACCTCGGACAGGTAGGTCGCGCTCTTGCCGTGGAGGATGCCGGTGATCGCGGCGGCCAGGAAGCGGTCGACGTGATCGTCCAGTTGGAGCGACGTCCGGACGTACAGCAGCTGGGCCAACGTTCGCGGGGCGAAGCACAGGGCGACCTCGAACGGGACGGGTTCTGCGTCCGCGTCCGGCCAACCGGGTCGCACCGTGCTGCCCGCGGTGGGGATGCGGACGCCATCCGGGCCCGGTGCGCCGATGACCCGCAGGGCCAGGGTCAGCCACGCTTCCGCTTCGCCTGCCCAGCGCAGACGCAGGGCGGTCAGGCGGGTGCGGGCCTCCGCTTCGGAAGCCGGTTCGACCTTTGATGCCGTGAGCAGGTGGGCGAACGGGTTGAGGTCGTTGCCGACCCCGATCCGACCCTCGGCGCAGGCCTGCAGGGGAGTGGTCCCGCGGCCGCTGAATGGATCGAGGACGACATCGCCGGGTCGCGAGTAGCGGGCGATGAAGGCGTGGGTCAGGGCCGCCGGGAAGCTCGCCAGGTAGGAGCACATCGGGTGGAAGCGATGGCCCCACAGGCGCTGCTGGTCCTTCCACTCCGGGGCGATGTCCAGGCCCGGCAGAGCGCTCGGGACGAGGCCGGGCAGCTCGAGGGCGAGCTGGGTCGCGTCGTGCCCGACGACGTCGGTGGTCTCGCCAGGCACAGGCGGTCGAGCGGCGGCGGAGGCGCTTGAACGAGCGGGCAAAGGGCAGTCCCGATCCTTCTGATCCGCGCCGCGATCCAGATCGGGCGACGGGTCGCGGAGCATAGCACGGGCGTTCGACGATCCGACTGGTCCCATCGGCCCCGGAGGGGTACCCTTTGGTCGAGTCCGAGGCTGTGTGCGGAACCACGCGGCCGCGATCGGTCCGGGAGGACGGCGTCCCTGCCGCCCTTCGGGGCGCGAGCGAACCGCGAGGGCCCGTCCCCACCGTCCGGCCCCCGCCGGCGAAGAGGCCACCAGGACTCATCGGGCCGCTATCCGCGATATCACATCGTCGGTGGCGGCCCGCTCGCGTCGCAGGGCAGGTACCTGCCGGCGCCACCAGGCCAGTGCCACCGGCCCGTGTAGGCCTGGTCGTAGACTGACTCGCGGCATCCACGTCCCCGTAGCTCAGCGGACAGAGCAACCGCCTTCTAAGCGGTAGGTCGAAGGTTCGAACCCTTCCGGGGACGCCAACAACTCAAGGTGGCCGGATCCACGGTGATAGAACCGCGAACCGCCCGCGACCGGGTGCTGGATCGCGGCGATGAGGGCGCTAAGCGGCTAGAAGCGGCGGCGGCCCGGCGTGACGGCGGCACCGACGACGGCAGCCTTGGCGACGGGCGATGGGCCCGGGCTCACCGCGGCGCCGACGACGGCGGCCTTGGCGATGGGCGATGGGCCTGGACCCATGGCTGCCCCGACGACCGCAACCTTGGCCACGGGCGCACCGATCACGCCGACTCCTCGACGACCTGGTCCGAGCGGCATATCAGACTCCTTCTTCTGCGAGCAGCGCCTCATCGGCCTCGATGGCGGCGATGAAGGCCTGGACGGGGATGCGCCCGTTGGCGATGAGCTGGCCACCGGCCCGGCGCATGGCCGAGGCGAACGGGGCAGCCCACAGGTTCTCGTAGACCAGGACACCGGCAACGGATCCTGGATCCATCGCGGCGGCCAGGTGGTCGACGTCCGATTCGGCCAGGGTCTGGGCCAACTCGGTCTCGATCCGGGCGAGCTCACCGAGCTCGGCCAGGTCGCCCAGTTCCTGGGCCATGACCGCGCCGTCCTCGCCCTTTTGGAGGATGAGGATGTCCATGAGCCGGATGATCCCGGCGTCGTGAAGCCGGAGCAGCTCGGATGCACCCTCACCGGTGAAGTTCTGGGCACCGGCCGGGAACTCGACGATCAGGTAATCGACGGGTCCGAGCTCGTCCAGTGATCTGTCAGACATGATCCCTCCAGGGTTGATGGCTTCACTCGAGCCGAGCGTCACCAGCGACGACCAGGCGCATCGTCCACTGGGACGTGCATCCTACCCTCCGGGCCCCGGTCATGTGGCGCAGGTGCTCGGATCGAGCGGCTCGACGCGGTAGATCGGCGCCACGGTCGAGGCCGACGGGCCGCCCACGCTGACCGGGACGCTGCCGACCTCGGTCAGGCTGTAGTCGCGTCGGGTCGGGACGAGATCTCGTTCGGACAGGCGCAGGATGTACACCGGTCGCTGGCAGATGAGCGAGGCGATCCGGGCCTCGCGCGTCCCCCAACCTTCGTAGACGATGTTGGTATCGTCGACGACCAGGACGTCCGGTCGGCGGCCGTCCACGTAGAGGGCATGCCACAGCGGCGTCGACGTGTCCCAGTAGGACAGGATCGCGGCGCCCTGGGGCAGGAGAGCCAGCGTGGAATCGACGTACTCGTCGCCGGATCGGTCGCCGCTGCGATCCGCGTCGGCCCAGTTCAGGCCGGCCAGGATCACGGCCAGTCCCAGCGCGACGAGAGCGACGCTGGTCCCGGCGACCCTCCGATGGTCAGCCGCAGCCTCAGCAGCCTGCGCTTCCGCCGCAGCGCCCGCCTCGCCTGGGGCATCCGGACGACCGATCCGGGCCACGGCCCTGGCAATAGCCTCGAGGGCAGCCGCCGCCCCGATCCCCAGGATCAGCCACGGCACCAGGAGGTAGTGCTCGAGGCGCAGGTAGTTCGCCCAGACGTAGGTGCCGCTGAGCAGGATCCCGACGCAGACCAGCCCGAACGCGGTGCGCCGGACGACCAGGACGCCGATCCCGACCAGCCCGAGCAGCGGCAGGACCACCGTCGCCCGATCGATGGCCAGGTCGCGCAAGAGCGCCAAGGGAGGCGATGAAGGTGCCCGGACCCTTGCTCGACAGGAAGTCGAACTGGCCCCGGAACTGCTCCCCGCTGACCAGCCACCAGACGCCGTCGAGCGTCGTCGGGTGGTTGTACGGCAGGACCGGTCCGCGGCTGGCGGCCCACGGGATGTAGGCGTAGACGGACAGGCCGATCAGCCCGGCCACGATGGCCGGCAGGACGATCCACGGTCGGGCCAGCAACTCGCGTCGACCGACCCACAGCACGAACAGCACGATGAACGGCCCGACGAACAGGGTCAGCAGGTGGTTGCCCAGGGCCAGTCCCAGGAGCAGGCCGCCGAGGACGAGGTCGACGGTCGAGCGACGCGCCTCCCAGACCAGGGCGCGGTGGAGGAGCAGCGCGCACAGGAGCAGGTGAAGCGGATTGACCTCGGCCACGGTGGCCGCGGCCCAGACGGTCCCGACCGCTCCGACCCCAAGCGCCGCGGCGATGGCCAGGGCCGGCCGGACGTCGAGCCGGATGGCGATCGCGGTCAGGGTCGCCAGGGCCGCCGAGACGAAGACCGCCGACAGGAGGTTCGAGCGGAAGGCGACCGAGCCGAGCGGGATGAGCTCGGCCAGCCAGGCCACCAGGAGATAGGTCGGGTAGCCGGTCGGATGAGCCACGCCAAGCACGTGAGGGACCGTCTGCATCTCGCCCCAGTCCCCGAACGCCTGGCCCGGCAAGAGGGTCCGCAGATAGACCAGGAAGGCCACCCCGGCCGTGATCGCAGGAGCCAGCCGGGTCAGCGCCGGGGCGGCCGGCCGCGGAGTGGTCGAAGACATCGACGCATGGTAGCCTCGTCGGCATGAACCGCCTTCTCGGAGCCGTCGGTCTGTTGGCAGCCGCAGGTCTGGTCGTCCCGGCGGCCCTCGCCTTCAAGGAGAAGTCGCGCCGCGAGATCGCCGGCCTGCCGGCCTTCGACGAGGATGCCGACGAACTCGATATCGCGGCCATCTTCGACGGCCTCGAGGCGCGCAGCCGGGCGACCTCATTCCGGGGCGGCGAGATCCTGGTCTGGTATGGCGGCGGGACCCTCGATCTGCGCGAGGCGACCCTCGATCCGGCCGGCGCGACCCTCCGGGTACGGGCCATCTTCGGCGGGCTCGAGGTCATCGTCCCGGAGTAGTGGCCGGTCGAGGTCCACGCGAATTCGATCTTCGGTGGCGTAGGCGACACGACCGACCCCGAGCGCGTCGACCCGACCCTGCCGACGCTCGTCCTCGAGATCCTGGCGGTCTTCGGCGGCGCCACCGTCCAGACCACCCGTCAGTCCCCAGAACCGATCCTCGTCGGAGCCTTTCCCGACTGATCGCAGCCGTCCCCGCCGGTGCGTCGACGCGCCAGTCCTATGGGACTCTGGTACGTGGCATCGCGGCACCGGATAGCCCGGACGGCGCCTTGACACCCCCCTGACCCGCACCGACGATGGCACGACCGGTGGGCTCGCAGTGGGTCGTTCGGTCGGGTAATCAACACCCGCGGTCGCACCGCCCACATGGTCTCCCGTTGGGAGGACGTCGGGCGGAAAGGAGGTGCTCAGAGCGCCATGCACGCGGTCCGTGAACGTATCGTCCCAGGACGACTACGTGGGCGGCTGACGGAGCAGGGTCAGGGTCTCGTGGAATACGGACTTATCCTCGTTCTCATCGCGATCGTAGCGATCCTTTCCCTGATCTTCCTCGGCGGCACGCTTTCCTCGATGCTCAGCAACGTCGGCAAATCCGTCTGAATCGCCGATCTCGGCGACTCGTACAGACGCCCTCGTCAGGTCCTCCAACGGATCGACGGGGGCGTCGGCGATTCCTGAGCCGGGACGGCCGGCTGAGTGCGGTCTGGTACCCCCGGATGGGACCAACGTACGGCTAGGCGGTCGGGTGGCCTCACCCCTACGCTCCCCTCAGCAGTCGGCAAGAGTCCACCCGTCACCTCCGGACGGGCACGGAGCCGGCTGGAAGACGCACAGACGAGGCTGATCGACCAATGGCATCCATGGCCATCAATGAACTCGGTCCGATGCTCACCGCGAGCGAGGTCGCCGACATGCTTCACCTTCACGTCAACACCGTGAAGCGGCTCGGCGACCGTGGCGAGCTCCCGTTCTATCGCGTCTGCAAGCGGGGCGATCGGCGCTTCCGCTACGAAGACGTGATGAGCTTCCTGGCTCGCAACCGCTAGACGGACCTCGACGCCCGCGGGGCGTTCGCGCAGCTCATCACCCGCGTCTTCATCCGAGCGCCCGTTGGCCGACGGGCGCTCTTCGCTGCCCGAGGAAAGCCCCGACCCTAGACCTTGCCCAGGGCCTCCCAGAAGATGCCCAGGCCCTCGTCGATCTCGGCTGCCGAGGCATCGATCGGCGGGATCCAGCGGATGACCTGATGAGCCCGGCCGCAGGACAGGACCAGCAGGCCGTCGTCGGCGCAACGGGCGACCAGGGCATCGGCCAGGGCGCCGTCCGGTTCGCCGGTCAAGGGATCCTTGACCAGCTCGACCCCGACCATCAGGCCCGGCCCACGGACGTCGCCGATCCGGCCGTCCTCGGCCTGGAACCGGCGCAGGCCGGCCGTCAGCTGCTCGCCGCGGGCGGCCGCATTGGCGACCAGTCCCTCGGTCTCGATCGTCTGGAGCACGGCGATGCCCGCCGCGCAGGCCACGGGGTTGCCGCCGTAGGTCGAGCCGTGGGCGCTCCGACCCCAGCGCTCCTGGAGCTCGCGCCGGGTCGCGATCGCCGACAGCGGCAGGCCGTTGGCGATGGCCTTGGCGATGCAGACCACGTCGGGCACGATCCCGGCGTGCTCGAAGCCCCACATCCGGCCGGTCCGCGCGTAGCCTGACTGGACCTCGTCGGCGATGAGCAGGATGCCGTGCTCGTCGCACAGCGCTCGGAGTCCGACCAGGAACTCCGCCGGCGCGGGGTTGTAGCCACCTTCGCCCTGGACCGGCTCGATCAGGATGGCCGCGACCTGCGATGGCGCGATGACCGATTCGAAGAGCGAACCCAGGATGGCCAGGCAGGCCCTCGCGGCGGCCGGGCCATCGCCGCCGAAGTCCGGATAGGCCACCGGGAACGGCGCGAAGTAGACCCCCGGCAGGAGCGGCTCGTAGCCGGTCCGATAGTTGATGTTCGAGGTGGTCACGCTGGCCGCCCCGAACGTCCGGCCGTGGAAGCCGCCCCGGAAGGCGATGAACCCGGGCCGGCCGGTCACCCGGCGGGCCAGCTTGAGGGCGGCTTCGATCGCCTCCGAGCCCGAGTTGAGGAACATGACCGTGTCGATCGGGTCGGGCAGGGTGTCGGCGAGCATCCCCGCGAGCCGAGCGACGGGTTCGCTGAAGCCGATCGCCCCGGTCGGCCCGATCAGCCGGTCGACCTGGGCGTGGATCGCCGCCGTGACCGCCGGATGGCGATGGCCGAGCGAGGTGACCGCGATGCCGTTGGCGAAGTCGAGGTAGGCCTTGCCCGACGTGTCGTACAGGCGGTGGCCCTCGCCGTGGCTCCAGCTCCGCTCGAAGTAGCGACCGAGGACCGGCGACAGGTGGTTCGAGGCGTGGGACGGGGCGTCGGCCATGGTCGGAGGTCCTTCCGCGTGGTCGGGCGCGGCCGAGGCGCGCGCAGGGAGGTTCGGGGCGAGGCCCGAGTATAGGCCGGGGCCGAGTGGCAGAATGGGCCGGTGATCGACTTCTCCCTGACCGACGAGCAGCGCCTCGTCCAGCAGGCCGTGCGCGCCTTCGCCGAGGCCGAGATCCTGCCCCACATCCGCGACTGGGACGAGAACGGCGAGGTCCATCGCGAGGTCTTCGCCCGGATGGGCGAGCTGGGCTTCCTGGGCGCGCCGATCCCCGAGGCCTACGGCGGCGGCGGGATGGACTACATCAGCTTCGCCCTGCTGTGCGAGGAGCTCGAGCGGGCCGATACCGCCTTCCGGGTGGTCCAGAGCGTCCATGTCGGGCTCAACTCGCTGACCCTCCTCCAGTGGGGGACCGAGGAGCAGCGTCAGCGCTACCTCGTCCCGCAGGCGCGCGGCGAGAAACTGGCCACCTTCGCCCTGACCGAGCCGGGGGTGGGGACCGATGCCGGCGCCCTCCAGACGACTGCGCGCCGCGACGGCGCCATCTACCGGCTCAACGGCCAGAAGATCTGGATCAGCCTGGCCGACCTGGCCGACCACTTCCTGGTCTTCGCCACGGTCGATCGGGCCAAGCGGCACAAGGGCGTGACCGCGTTCATCGTCGAGCGTGGCTTCAAGGGGCTGTCCACCGGGACCCTCCACGGCAAGCTCGGGATCCGGGCCGGCAATACCGGGCTGGTGAACCTGGACGAGTGCGAGGTCCCGGTCGAGAACCGGCTGGGCGAGGAGGGCGAGGGCTTCCTCATCGCCATGAGCGCCATCGACCAGGGCCGCTATACGGTCGCGGCCGGCGCGGTCGGGTTGGCCCAGGCCTGTCTCGACGCCAGTGTCAAGTACGCCCACGAGCGACAGACCTTCGGTGACGAGATCGGCCGCCACCAGCTGGTCAAGCAGATGATCGCCACGATGGCCCGGGGCACAGAGATCGGCCGGCTCCTGACCTGGCGGGCCGGCTGGCTCAAGAACCAGGGACTGCGCAACACCCGCGAGACCAGCCTGGCCAAGTGGCACGCCACCGACCATTCGGTCCAGGCCGCCCTCGATGCGATCCAGATCCACGGCGCCAACGGCTACAGCAACGAGTTCCCGGTCGAGCGCTACCTGCGCAACTCGAAGGCGGCGGTGATCTACGAAGGCACGAGCCAGCTCCATACCCTCATCCAGGCCGACTACGCTCTCGGCTATCGCGAGGACCGCCCGCTCCGCTGCGAGCCGTGGCCGGCTCAGGGCTGGCAGCGCGGCGTCGCGCGACCGACGGGGTGACCGCGGCCGGCTGGACCGACGCCGAGATGGCGACCCTGGCCGCCCTGGCCGAGACGTTCGTCCGGGGTGACGCCGAGCGCCGCGCGACGATGGCGGCCGAGGCCCTCCGGCTGGCCCTCGACCCGGGCCAGGTCCGCCAGCTCCGGCTGGTCCTGCGCCTGCTCGAATCGCGCGCCGCGAACCTCGCTCTTGCGGGACATGCCGCCCGTTTCAGCGACCTCGACCCGGCCGCCCGCGAACGCTACCTGCTCGCCTGGGGACGCTCCCGGATCGGGCTCCGCCGCTCCGCCTACAGCGCTTACCGACGCCTGCTGACCTTCCTGGCCTACGGCGATCCGGGCACGGCCGAGGTCGTCAACCCTCGATTGGCCGCGATCGGCTATGTGCCCGATGATCCTGGTCTGACCGCCGAACCGACGCCGATCCGACCGTTGGCCCTACCGGCCGGGGAACCCGGAGTCGATGCCCCGACGGTGCTGGAGGCCGACGTCGTCATCGTGGGCTCCGGCGCCAGCGGAGGGGTCGTCGCGCGAGCGCTGGCCGAGGCGGGCCGCTCCGTCGTCGTCCTCGAGGCCGGGCCGTTCCTGCCCGAACCGGAGATGCCCCGCTCGGAGCTGGATGCCTTCGACCGGCTGTACCTGGACCACGGTCTCAGCGCCACGTGGGACGGGTCGGTCTCGATCCTGGCCGGCAGCGGGGTCGGTGGCGGGACGACGGTCAACTGGATGACCTCGATCCCGGCGCCCGACCCGGTCCGGGCCGGCTGGGCCCGGGCCCACGGGATCGCCGGGTTCGACGGCGCCGAGGGCGATGCCGACTTCGCCGCGATCGTCGAGGAGCTCGGGGTGACCGAGACCGCGCCGGTCCCAGCCAAGGATGCGGCGCTGGTCCGTGGGGCGACGGCCCTGGGCCTGGAAGCGGGCCCGACTCGGCGCAACGCCATCGGTTGCGAGGCGTGCGGATCGTGCCCGTTCGGCTGCCGTGCCGGCAGCAAGCGATCGGGCCTCCAGGCGCATCTCGCGGATGCCTATCGGGCGGGTGCCCGGATCGTCCCCGATGCTCGCGTCGAGCGGGTCCTGATCGAGTCCGGCCGCGTGGTCGGGGTCGAGGCGACGGTCGGCTGGGAGCCGGCGTCGTCGCGAGTGACGGCGGCCGGCGGTCGTTCGGTCGCGCGTCGTCGGCTTGTGGTCCGCGCTCGACAGGTCGTCCTGGCCGCTGGGGCTCTGCGCACCCCGGTCGTGCTGGAGCGCTCGGGCATCGGCCACCCGGCCCTCGGTCGATATCTGCTGCTCCATCCAGTGTCCGTCCTGGCCGGCATCTTCGATGAGCCGATCGAGATGTGGCGGGGACCGCTCCAGGCGACTCGCTCGCTGGCCTTCATCGACGGTGTTCGGGGTCGCAACGGTTACGCCATCGAGTCGGCGCCCGGCCACCCGGGTTTGATCGCCCTGGCCCTGCCCTGGGACGGGACCGAGGCGAGTGCCGCTCTGATGGCCCGGATCGGCCACGTGGCCCCGTTCATCGCCATCGCTCGCGACGGTGGGACCGGCCGGGTCCGGGCGACGAAGACAGGCGGGGCGCGGATCGACTATCGCCTCGACCGGGTCGGGGTGACCACCCTCCGCCACGGCCTGGGCACGATGGCCGCCATCGCCCGGGCCGCCGGTGCGCGCGAGATGGTGGCCGCCGGGACGCCCGGCCTGTGGCACCGACCGACCGACGAGCAGGCGTTCGCGGCGTTCCAGGCCCAGCTCCAGCGGTTCGACTTCGGGCCGAACCGCGGCGCCGTGTTCAGCGCCCACCAGATGGGCACCGCCCGCTTCGGTGCTGATCCGAAGACCCACGCCTGCGATCCGCAGGGACGGGTCCGATCCGGCAGCGGTCGTGGCCCGGGCGCTGGAGACAGGCTGGTGGCCGGCCTGTACGTCGCCGACACGTCGCTCTTCCCGACGGGTCTCGGGGTGAATCCGATGCTGACCGTGATGGCCCTGGCTCGACGGGTCGCTCGAACGATCCTGGCCGAGGGCTGAGGGTCGCTCAGTCGGGGTAGCCGACCCGGGCGCCGGCGCCGACGGGGTCGGCGAGGGCGGACATCTCGGGCTTCGGGGCGCCTGCCGCCGCCCGGCCGCGGGCGGTCACGATCAGGGCCACCGCGAAGATGATCACGCCCCCGGCCAGGACCGAGCGCGGCTCGATCGCCTCGCCGAGGAGCAGCGCGGCCAGGACGAAGGCCACGACCGGGTTGACGTAGGCGTAGGTCGCGACCTTGGGCAGCGGCGCCACCCGGAGCAGCCAGACGAAGGTGGTGAAGCCGATCAGGCTGCCGACCGTGGTCAGGTAGAACAGGGCGATCCAGGACCTGGTCGTGACCGTCGCCATGTCGAAGGTCTGCAGCTCACCGACGACGATCGCCCCGAGCAGGAGCAAGCCGCCGCCGCAGACCATCTGGATGCCGGTCGCGGTCAGCTGCCGGCTGGGTAGTCTCGCCCGGTGCGACGAATAGACCGAGCCGGCACCCCAGCACAGGGGCGACAGGAGCAGGACGAGGATGCCCCGCGGGTCGAAGGCGAGGCCGCCGGCGGTGCCCAGCGGTGCGACCAGGATGACCACGCCGACCAGACCGACGACGATCCCGACCACCACCGCCAGCGGCAGCCGCTCGCCGAAGAAGACCCGGCCCAGGATGGCCACCCAGACCGGTAGGGTGGCGATGAAGATGGCCGCGATCCCGGCTGGCACGGTCGTCTCGCCCAGGGCCACCAGGCCCATCCCACCGAACAGCAGGGCCCCGCCGACGATCGCCGAGTCGCGCAGCTCGATGCGGGTGGGCAGGCGCGGCCGCTCGGGTTCGGGGACGGTCGGGTCGCCGCGCAAGCGCCAGGCGGCACCGAGCTCCCAGAGCAGCAGGATGATCCCGGCGATGAGGAAGCGGGTCGCCGCCATCAGGAACGGCGGGATGCTCTCCACGCTGACCCGGATCCCGATGTAGGTCGAGCCCCACACGAAGTAGAGCGTGAACAGGCCGATCCAGATCGCGAGTGGGCTGGCCGCCCTGCGCCGGGTCGTCGGGATCGTTGGCTCAGTCGACTGGTCCAAGTTTGTAGCATAGCGCCGTCAGGCCGCGACCGTGGCGGTCGTGGGCCGACACTGCCGGCAGGCTCGATAGCCCGCCCGTTGCCCGTCGGCGGCCGAATGGAATGAGACTCGATGCCGATCTGTGATCCGCCGGGCGGCATGGCACGTCGGCAGGCAGTAGATCCGGGTGGTGTCGGAGCCGATGTAGCGGACCCCCGCCCGGGCGAGCGTCTCAAGCTCGTCGGGGTCGAGCCCCTCGGCCGCCAGGATCGTCCGCTTGTTGGCCGGGCCGCCCAGCGAGTAGTTGCCGATCAGCCCGTCGCTGCGGACCACTCGGTGGCAAGGCACGATCAGCGGGACGGGGTTATGGCCGAGCGCGGTACCGACCGCCCGGACCGCCCGGGGCCGACCGATCTCGGCGGCGATCCAGCCGTACGGCCGGACCTCGCCGCGGGGGATCTCGAGCGCCTTCGTCCAGACGTCGCGCTCGAAGTCGGTCCGGTCGCGCAGGTCCAGGGCGATCGTGACCCGGCGATCCCCGGCGAGCCGGCGGGCGATGGCGCGTTCAAGCTTCGACGGCAATCCGGCCAGGGCGTAGACCGGACGGTCGAACCGCTCGTAGTGGCTGCCCTCGAAGGCGGGCCGATCGGACGCCTGCTCGACCGCCACCACGCCCAGACCGTTGAAGGCCACGAAAAGCCGTCCGATGGGCGAGTCGATCGGGGCATAGGCGTCCGCCAGGCCAAGCTCGATCAGGCTCCGCGGCAGGAGCGTGGCCGGCGCCGCCGTCCTCAGCTCGGACAGCGCGACGCCGATGACTTCGTCGGACGGGAGGCTGGTGGGATCGATCATCTGAGGACCTCCGCGAGATGTGGGTTCGTGTTCGGGGAGAGCAGGCTCGGATCGGTGCGCGACTCGGCCTCGAGGGCGGCTCGCAGGAGGGCCAGCCCACGATGGACCTGGGCCTTGACCGTTCCCTGGGGGCGGTCAAGGGCGAGGGCGATCTCGTCGTAGCTGAGGCCATCCACGTGGCGCAGGACGATCGGCCCTCGATAGCGTTCGGGCAGGGCCAGCAGGCGGATCGCCCAGGCCTCGACCGATTCGCGCCCGGCCAGGCGGCCGTGGGGCGTCTCGGCGCTGCCGGTCCGCGGGTGCTCGAGCTCGTCAAGGAAGATCAGCGACTCACGCCGCGCCGCCGAACCTCGCCGGCGGAACCGGGTCCGGGCGACGTTGACCACGATGGTCGCCAGCCAGGCATCGAGTCGGAGGGCGCCGATCCGTTGGGCATCCCAACCGGCCAGGGCCCGGTATGCCCGGACGAAGGCGTCCTGGGCCGCGTCCTCCGCCTCACTCGGGTCGCCCAGGATACGCAGGGCGATCGAGTACAACCGATCCTGTCGAGCGCGCACGAGGCCCTCGAACCCGACATCCAGATCGGTGCTGAGCGCGGCCAGCAGGGTCGCTTCGTCCATCACGAGTAGATAACACGGTCGCGGACCGTTCGGTTGCGTCTGGGCCGTCGTCGGTCTAGGCCGCGGGCAGCAGTCCAAGGTGGACGACCCGGCCGTTGGGGCCGATCGCCTCGGTCTCGCCGGTGGGCTGGACCAGGAAGATCCAGATGTCCCAGGCCACGTGACTGACGATCAAGGCGCCGAGCGGGACCCGTGCCGCATACAGGGCGCACCAGTGGGCTCCGGCGACGCCCGCGGCACCGAACAAGGTGAAGTTGCCGGTCGTGACGTGGACGCCGCCGTAGGCCGTCGCCGCGAGGGCCGCCCCGGTCCAGCGGCCGAACCGGCGCATCAGGGCCTCCTGGACCAGACCGCGCCAGAAGATCTCCTCGGCCGGTCCGACGATCAACGCCAGGCGGGTCGCGATCTCGGCCCGCGGGCGCAGCGTCCGGAGGGCGTAGATGTCGCGGATCTGGGCATCTCCGCCGGGCACATAGCGACGGGCGAAGCGATCGCCGACGCTGAACGTGAGGTACAGCCCGAGCGCCGACAGGAGTCCGAGGAGGACGTGGCCCGGCCCGATCCGGACCCGGCGCGAGGGAGCGCTGGTCAGCAGCGCCCAGCCGCCGAGCCCCAGACCGGTCGCGGTCATCCGGCTCCAGAAGCGGTCACGCGGCCCGTTGAAGGTCGCGCCGAAGGCGGCCGCGGCCGCGCCCAGTCCGATGATCAGGGGCAGGGCGCCCGGTCGGTCATCCGACACCGTCATGGCCGGCTCAGCCATGACCGACCCCGGACAACAGGATCCCCGCCACCAGCAGGCCGCCGAAGGCGAGGTGGAGCTGAGCGGTCCGCAGGTCGATCATGGCGATCGCCCGGGCCTGCCCGCTCGCTCCCAGCTCGGCCGCCCGGATGACCCGGACGAGGTAGGGCAGGGAAGCGATGGCGATCATGGTCGTCGCCGGGATGAGGCCCACGGCCACGGTCAGACCGAGGCTGATGTAGGCCGCCAGGACCAGACCCACGTACGAATAGTGGGCCCAGTCCCGCCCGATCTGCGATGACAGGGTCACGATCCCGGCCCGGGTGTCCTCGCTGATATCGCGCCATTCGTTGCCGTGCAGGATCGCCGCCACCAGGCAGCCGACCGGGATCGACACGATCAGGGCGGTCGCCGACCATTCGCCGCTGACCGCGAAGTACGAGCCGACGACCATGAGCGGGCCCATCAGCACGAAGACCAGCGGCACGCCCAGCGCGTGGAACTTGTACTGGAATGGCGGCGCCGTGTAGAAGTAGCCGCCGGCCAGCCCGATCAGGCCCAGGACCGCGATCGCCGGGCCGCGCAGCGCGATCAGGTACAGCCCGTCGAGGATGGCCAGGCCGAACGCGGCCAAGGCCACGATGTAGGCCTGCCGCTCGCGCAGCCGACCGGCCACGATGGCGTGGCTGCCCCGCGGGGAGGCGATCGTATCGATGCCCTTTCGGACGTCGTAGATCTCGTTGACGATGTTCGTCCCGGAATGGATCAGGACGCCGCCGATCAGGGCGGCGATGAACGGCGCCCAGGCGAACAACCCGTCCACCGCGGCCAGTGCCCCGCCGGCCATGACCGGGATGACCGAGGCGGTGTAGGCGAACGGCCGGAGGATCTCCCAGATCGCTGCCGAGCGTCGCCGGATCAGTGAGCCCGTGCCCAGCCGGCGGTCGTCGGCCAGGCCAACCGGCGCGCCGACCACGGCCGGGCGCTCGATAGCTCGACTTTCGACCGGGGCCGGGGCGGCTGCGTAGAGTGCCGCCGCGGCGATCAGCTCATCGACCTGGCGGTCCTCCTGGAGGACCGGTTGGAGGAGGGGCAGGTCGAGTCCGGCCTCGGCGTGGTAGGCCATCGCCTTGGCCGCGACGTCCTCGCGAGTGCCACACAGCATGAACGCGTCGAGCAGCTCGTCGGGGATGAGGTTGCCGGCGGTCGTGAAGTCCTCGGCCCGCCAGGCGCCCGCGATCCGGTCGCGCAGCTCGGCCTCGAAGCCGGCTCGCTTGAGCGAGACGTCGGACAGGACCGACATCATGTAGATCACGAACGGCTCACGCTTGGCTCGGTTGAGTGCCTCCCGGCGGGTCGCATCGACCAGCGACAGGAGGTATCCGGCGGTCTCGATCGTGGTCGGATCGCGACCCGCCTCAAGCGCCGAAGCACGCAGGCGCTCGAGGATCCCGCGCAAGGACGGGACCGACTCGGCCGGTCGGGCCAGGTAGCCATCGGCCTTCTGCCCGGCAAGCTCGACGAACTCCTTGCGGTAGGCCGCGATGAGCAACGGGATCCGGTGGGTCGGCGCGAACATCGGCTGGATGGGCGGCAGCCCTGGAGTGGCCGATGGCAGCCGCTCACCGGCCCACAGTGTGCGCAGCTGGTCGATGGTCGTCGAGACCCGCTCCACGGCGGCTTCGGGGTCGTACGGGATGCCCATCTGCTTGAGCCGCATCGGCAGGCCCGTCCCGAGGCCCATGACGATCCGTCCGGGGAGCAACTCATCGAGGGCCGAGCCGGTCATCGCCAGCACGACCGGATGGCGGGTGAACGGGTTGACCGCCCCGAGCGCGACCCGGAAGCCGGCCTCCCCGTCGTCCTCGCCATCGGCGGCCAGGGCCGAGGCGACGGCACTGCCGAAGCTGATGGCGTCGCGCTCGTAGTACGAGTCGTGGATCCAGATCGAGTCGAGACCGCCGTCGCGCGCCTGGCGCGTCCAGCCGATGACGTCGTCGATGTCGCCCCGGGCGGCCAGGCCCAGGCCGATCGGTCGAGCGAGAGTTCGCATACGGGAGGCATCGTACGCGACCGTGCGGGCGTCGGGCAGCGTGCGACAATCGGCCCGATGTCGATCGACGACCGCTTCGACGAGTTGGCCGCCAGCCTCGGCGGGTTCTACCAGACCTGGACGGTCTACCTCGGGCTGGAGCTCGGTCTGCTGGCCCGGATCCGGGAAGCCGGTGGGGACGGCATCGCGCCGGCAGATCTGGCCTCGGCGACCGGTTGCCTGACCGGCCCGGTCGAGGTCTGGGTCCGGCTGGCCCACGCAGTCGATCTCATCGAGTACGACGGCACGCTCGCTCGCCCGATCGAGGATGTGATGACCATCTTGCTGGCCGACGACCGACCCGAATACCTCGGCGGGCAGTTCAGCTCGACCGTGGTCAGCAGCCTCGACTACGAGGGTCTGACCGAGTTCTTCCGGACCGGTCGGACGCTGTCGGAGCGACCGGCCCGCTTCCATCGGGCCATCGAGGCGGTCACCGCCCAGGACATCGCGGTCTTCTTCCAGGAGGCCCTGGCCGAGCTACCCGACCTGGCCGCCTCGCTGGCCGCCGGCGGCCGGGTGCTCGATGTCGCCTGCGGGGGAGGTCGCTGGCTGATCGCGGTCGCCCGACGGTTCCCCGAAACGTCCCTGGTCGGGATCGAATACGAGCCCGACTCGGTCGGCCGGGCGATGCGCCACGTGTCCGAGGCGGGGCTGGCCGGCCGGATCGTCATCGAGAACCGGGAACCGGTCGACCTGCCCTACCGCCGCGAGTTCGAGCTGGCCTACTTCCAGGATGCCCTCCACGAGCTGCCCGATCCGGTCGGCGCGCTGCGCTCGGCCTGGGCCTGCCTTAAGCCCGGTGGCCGACTGGTCGTCCTGGACTGGTGTCTGCCGGCGACGGTCGAAGAGTCGCGCTCGTTGCACGGCGCGATGCTCTGGGGGATCCAGCTCGACGAGCTGTACCAGGGGACGCGGATGTGGGATCACGCCGGCTACCTGGAGCTGTTCTCGGCGGCCGGTCTGCCCGGACCCGCGATCGTCGACCTGCCCTCCGGCGCGACGGTCTTCGCGGGCGTCCGCGCGGACTGAGCCGGCCCGGCAGCCGCGGATCCGGTGAGGATCGACCGAGCGACCCTGGCCGCGGACCTCGTCCGGGCGGCGGGACTCGACGCGCTGGACGTCGCGGCGATCGCCGCCGAGCCCGCGACCCTCAGCCTGGCCGGATCGCCGGCCCGCGTCGTGGCCATCGGCTGGGCCACCGTTGACCTGGACCGAGCCTGGGTGGAGCTGTCGACAGCCGACCCGGCGGACGGTCCTCCGTTCGATGATGGGTCGGTCCGAGAGTCGGCCCGCGACGACCTCCTCGGCGCTCGATCGCGCTGGCTGGCCGACGAGGTCGCCGGTCCCGGGCTGATCCTGCTTGAGCCCGATACCGAAGGCCGCCTGGCCGCCGGCCTGGTCCGCCGTGGCGAAGGTCCGATCGCCCTTTACGTCGCGCTCGTCGGTCTCGAGCTGTCCGACGCGGTCGACCGGCTCGGCTCCGGCGGGGTCCGCGTCCGGACCGGCCAGACCGCCCTGGGGCCGGGCGCGATCGTGCTCGGTCGGTCGGTGGCTGGACCGCAGGTGCTCCTCGTCGCGGTACCATCGCAGCCATGACCGATCGAGCTGTCAATGACCGACCTGTGACCATCCGCCCAGCCAGCAGCGACGATGCCGAGCGGATCGGCGCCCTGTTCACCGAGGAGGGCTACCCCGCCGCCGGATCGACCATCGTCGCCCGGATCGAGCGGTTCGAAGCCGGCAACGGCCACGTCCTGGTCGCCGAGGACGCCGGCGAGTTGCTCGGCTTCGTGGCCGTCCATCTCATGCCCCGGTTCGAGCACGACGACACCATCGGCCGGGTGCTGGCCCTGGTGGTCGACGCCGGGGCCCGTGGACGAGGCGTCGGCCACGATCTGATGATCGCCGCCGACGATCTGGCACGCGAGGCTGGAGCGGCGTTCATCGAGGTGACCGCCGCCCTCCATCGACCGGAGGCGCGCCGCCTGTACGAGTCGCTCGGCTACGACGCGACCGTGACCGCCTACCTCCGGAAGCGACTCTGACCGACGGCGCGGGAGCCTTCCCGCATCTCCGCCTCCGGACCGCTTCGCCGGCGCTTCTGTCCCTGCCCTGGGAGCTGCCTCTCGGCGAGTGGTCGGCGGATGCCGTGGCCTTCCGCGAGCTGCCGGTCGGACCGTCGCGCCACCTGGTCCGGTTCGTGCTCGACGAGGCGGACCTGTACGCGCTCAAGGAAGAGCCCCTCGAGGTCGCTCGCCGTGAGTACGAGGTCCTCCGTCACCTCGAGGCGGCCGAGCTGCCGGCGGTCAGCGCGGTCGGCCTGGCCGAGGCGCCCGATCGCTCGGAAGCGATCCTGGTGACCTCCTATCTCGACCACTCGCTCCAGTACCGTCGACTGCTGATGCGCCTGCCGTCGCGATCGGAGGCGTATCGCGACCGGCTGCTCGACGCGATGGCGTCGCTCCTCGTCGACCTCCATCGGGGCGGCGTCTACTGGGGCGACTGTTCGCTGGCCAACACCCTCTTCCGGCGCGACGGCGACCGGATCCAGGCCTATCTCGTCGACGCCGAGACCAGCGAGGTCCATCCCAGTCTGTCGGACGGCCAGCGTGCCTACGACCTGGAGGTGCTGGTGGAGAACGTGGCCTTCGGTCTGGCCGACCTGGCCGCCATGAACGACCGCCCCGAGGATCTCGACGACGCCATCGCCGCGGCCGAGAGCGTGCGCACCCGTTACCGCGCCCTGTGGGACGAGCTTCACGCCGAGGAGCTCCTGGCCGCCAACGACCGGTTCGCCATCGCCGCCCGGGTCCGCCGGCTCAACGATCTGGGCTTCTCGATCGATGAGATCGAGCTCGAGCCCGGCGATCGCGCCGGCCGACTCCGGCTGCGAGTCGCCGTCACCACCCGCCGGTTCCATACCCGCGAGCTCGAGCGCCGGACCGGGATCGTGGCCCTCGAGGGCCAGGCCCGGATCCTGATGAACGACCTGCGCGAGTACCGAGCTTGGCTGGAGTGGTACGAGCGCCGGCCGATCGACCGGGTGGAGGGCACCCGACGCTGGCTGCAGGACGTCTACGGGCCGACGATCGCCCGGATCCGGACCGCGGTGGGACCCGATCGGGACATGGTCCAGGCGTACTGCGACGTGCTCGAGCACAAGTGGCTGCTCTCGGAGCAGGCCGGCCGCGACGTCGGCCTCGAGCGGGCAGTCGAATCGTACGTCGCCATCGGCGCTCCGGCGCCGGAGGCCGACCCGGCCTGACCACGGCTCGGCGCCCCAGCCGAGCACCGGGGCGCCGAGCGGTGGTGCGGACCGGAGGGAGCGGTCCGCACCGGAGAAAGCGGTTTACCGACCGTCGAGCGTCACCTTGACCCCGAAGCCGTTGCTGTTGCCGTTGGCGGGCGAGAGGAAGCCGACCGCCCAGACGGTCTGGGCACGGCCCCGCACGAGGGTCGTGTCGAGCAGGTTCTTGACCACCGTGTCGGTGCCTGCCGCGACGATCCGCAGGTCGTACTTGATCGGCCGGCCCGTCCAGGGATTCCTGGCTGGGAGCGGCAGGTAATGGGTCGACTGGCCGAACGAGAGGTTCCGGACGATCGGGAGCCACAGCCGGCCGAGCCTGAGCTGGATGTCGACGGCGGGTGCATCCGGTGACGTGTGGGCGACCCGCAGGAGGGCCCAGTTGCCCCGGATCCCGACCCGGTCGTTGAGGACCTTCAGGCCGAAGGCGCCACCGTCACCGGCCAGAGAGCCGATGGCCGCGACGGTCAGTGGCCGGCGGCCGACCTTGAGATCGGTCTCGATGGCAGTCGTGCTCGTGCCGGCCACGTTGACCTTCACGTGATAAGTCGCCCGGGGCACGCTCAGATAGCCGCTGATCGTGCCATAGGGGACGTTGGACAGGACCTTGGTGTCGACTGCGAACGGGCCGCCCTTGACGATGATGTCGACGGCGGGCGCATCCGGTGAGTCGTGGAAGACGCGGACCTTGCCCATCGGCTCGGCGGCGGAGACGGGCGCCACGACGGACAGGGCAAGGAGCAGGCCGAGGGCGGCGATGAGGCCGGCCTTGAGACGGAGCATGAGCGGTTCCTCCAGGCGAGATGGCGCTGGCTGGCTGCTGGGTCGTCCGGACGATCACCCTTCGCAGGCAGGCCCCGGGTCGGATTGCCCCTAGGTCGGATAGCGGCCCGTGCGCCGGATCTGCGACGCGTGGCATCATTCGGCGGCCATGGCCCAGCCTGTCTCCACCGATGTCGTCGTCCGCGTCCAGGACGTGCGCAAGAGCTACGGCGACCTGCGCGCGGTGGACGGAGTCACTTTCGAGGTCCGAAGGGGCGAGGTCTTCGGCCTGCTCGGACCGAACGGCGCCGGCAAGACCACCACGGTCGAGATGCTCGAGGGTCTGCGCAAGCCGGACAGCGGTCAGCTGGAGATCCTGGGTATCGACGCGGTCCGCCAGCCGGACGCCCTCAAGGAGCGGATCGGGGTCACCCTCCAGACCGCCGAGCTGTATCCCAAGCTGACCGTGGTCGAGGTCCTCGACCTGTTCCGAAGCTTCTACGCCCGGTCTCTGCCGACCGAGCAGCTCATCGAGTTCCTCGATCTGGGCGAGCGTCGCAAGGCTCTCACCAAGGAGCTCTCAGGCGGGCAGCGTCAACGCCTGGCGGTCGCTCTGGCCCTGGTCAACGATCCCGAGGTCGTCTTCCTGGACGAACCCACGACGGGCCTCGACCCAGCCGCCCGCCGCTCCCTGTGGGAGCTCGTCGAACGGCTCCGCGAACAGGGCAAGACGATCCTCCTGACGACCCACTACATGGAGGAGGCCGACCACCTGTGCGACCGCCTGGCGATCATGGATCACGGCCGGATCCTCGAGAGCGGGACCGCCGCCGAGCTGACCGATCGGCGCTTCAGCGAGCGGGCCGTTCGGTTCGACACGCTGCCCGGGGTGGATGACGCCGAGCTGGCCGCCCTGCCGGCGGTCAAGTCGGTCAAGCACGATGACGGCAAGACATCGCTCTACACCCAGGACGTCCCGGTGACCATCGGCGCGCTCCTCGCCCTGACCGAAGGACGCGGTCTCGAGCCGGGCGACCTGGGCGTCCGCAAGGCGACCCTCGAGGACGTCTTCCTGGACCTCACCGGCCGAGCCCTGCGCGACTGATGGTGGATCGATGACCGCTCTTACCGCCTTGACCGTGGCCAACATCCGGAGCTATCTGCGCGATCGCGGAGCGCTCTTCTGGACGCTGGCCTTTCCGCTCATCTTCGTCGTCCTGTTCGGGGCGATCTTCAGCGGTGGCGACAACACGATCACGGTGGCCTGGGTCGACCAGGACGGGACGCCCGCCTCGGCCCAGCTGCGCGAGGCGTTCGCCGCCGCCCCCAACGTCAAGTTGCTCGACCAGACCCTCGATCAGGCCCAGACCGCGATGAAGGACAGCACCAACAGCGGGATCATCGTGGTGCCCAAGGGCTACGCCCTGGTCGCCGCCCAGGCCACGACCGATCCGACCAAGCAGATCGCGATCACCTACTACATCGACCCGACCCAGACGACGACGGCCGGGGCGATGACCTCGTACGTCAACGGCGTGCTCGCCCAGGTCAACCTGGGTGGGCGCCCGGTCGCCATCGTCAGCCAGCCCCAGACGATCCAGACCCAGCGCCTCAATGCGGTCTCCTACCTGGTCCCGAGCATCCTCGGGATGGCCCTGATGCAGACCGGCATCTTCGCTTCGGTCTCCCTCGTGGCCGACCGCCAGAAGCTCATCCTCAAACGCCTGGCGGCCACCCCGCTCAAGCGCTGGCAACTCATCGGCTCGAACGTGATCCTGCGTTTGATCATCGGCCTGGTCCAGTTCGTCCTGATCATCGGGGTCGGGGTCCTGGCCTTCCACATCGAGATCGTGGGCAGCCTGCCGGCGATGGTCGGGCTGGCCATCCTCGGATCGCTGGCGTTCACCTCGATCGGCTATGTCATCGCCACGCTGGCCAAGACCGAGGAGGCGGCCAACGGGATGACCAGCGCGGTCCAGTTCCCGATGATGTTCCTGTCGGGCACCTTCTTCCCGATCGCCCTGATGCCGGACGCGCTCCAGACCGTCGCCAAGTTCCTGCCCCTGACCTATCTTTCGGCGGCGCTCCGCCAGGTGATGGTCGGTGGGGCGGCCTATGCGCCCCTGTCGGTCTGTGTCGCGGTCCTGATCGGCTGGACGGTCGTCAGCTTCGGCTTCGCCGCCCGCCGCTTCCAGTGGCAGTAGGTTCGCGGGCGGTTCCCGAGCGCTAGGGCCGGCTCACCAGCGTTCCCTGTGGACCATCGACTCGAGCGGTCGGCGGCCACCCGCTCGCAGCGGGGCCGTCAGGCGAGCGGGGTCGGCCGGGTAGCCGAACGAGAGCAGGTATTCGCACCAGCGGTCGGGCGGATAAGCCAGGATGGAACGGGTCGTGTCCTGGTCGTAGACCGTCGCCGGGACGCTGCCGATCCCGAGCTCCCAGGCGACCAGCATCATGTTCTCGGCGGCCTGGCCCAGATCGAACATGATCGCCAGTGGCTGGCCGTCGGCGCGTGGATCGGGGGTCACAAGGGCGACGGCCACGGTCGCCCCGGCCAGATGACCGGCCCATGGTCCGACCGTGCCCAGTTCGGCCAGACGGGCCCGATCGCGCACGACGATGAAGTCCCAGCGCTGGGTGTTCTTGGAACTGCCCGCTCGGCGGCCGGCGTGCAGGATGCGTTCGACGATGTCGTCCGGGATCGGGCGGTCGCTGAACTCGCGGATGGCTCGCCTGGCCGAGATGGCGGCCCAGGCGGTCACGGCTCGGGCGCGGCGGAACGTCCGACCATGGCCAGGACCGATCCTGCGGCACGGTCTCCGACCAGCGACGACTCGAGGTCGGGCAGCCGCCGGGCATCGGCGCTGCCTGCGGCCGCCGCGGCAGCCTCAGCGCTGAGCGGACCGCCCAGCTCGCGGGCCAGGAACCCGGCTACGGCGCGGCGGAAGTGCTCGTCCTCGTACAGCCAGCTGTGGCCGCCGTGCTCGACGATGAGCAGCTCGACCGGCGCCGCCGCAGGGTCACCCCGTCGAGCGGCGAGGGCCGCCGAGGCGATCCGCCGAGCGTGCTCCACGGGCATCACCGGGTCGTCCCGACCATGGGCCACCAGGATCGGACCGCGATAGCGCCTGATCGCGTGACGGGCGCTGATCGCGCGCAGGGCGTGTCCTCGCGGCCGGACGAAGACCCGGGTCGTGATCCAGGACAGTGGCGTGGCGATCGGGCCGGGAAAGGGCAGGTTGGCCAGTCGGAAGGTCTGGCGGACCATCAGGCGTGGGTCGGACGGCGTCGACACGCTGACGACCGCCGCCACCCGCGGATCCGCCGCCGCGGTCAGGATCGCCCCGATGCCGCCCATCGAGTGGCCCAGGATCGCCCCGACGGTCACCTCGGGACGGGCCAGCAACGTCGCGAAGGCCGCCCCGGCATCCGCTCCGTACTCGCCGGCACTGACCGGCAGGATCTCGGCCGGATTGGCGCCGTTGCCGCGCACGTCGAAGGTCAGGCAATGGAACCCGGCGGCGTGCAGGAAGACGGCGTTGGGCAGGGTCCGGTCGCGAGCGGAGTCCCAGCCGTGGACCAGCAGGACGCCAGGCCCGGCCGCTCCCCCGCGGGCCGGGATGAACCAGGCCGGCAGCCGAGCGCCGTCCGACTCGATGACCGTCTCCTCGTAGGGCAAGCCGAGGTCGGCCGGGCTGACCTGGGGCGGCCGCCGACGAGGGAATCCCGCCCGGGTCCGATAGACATGGGCGAAGCGCAACGCTGCGGCCATCGGGGCGAGGATGAGACCGGCGACCAGGCCGGCGCGACGAACGGGAGGCACGACCCAAGGGGACGACACCCGGCCCTGCCTGTCAAGCGTGCCCGGCTAGACTGGCATCGTGACCAAGCGAGAATCCCACGCTGTCCTCGGGCTTCAGCCCGGAGCCTCGGCCAGCGCGGTCAAGGCGGCCTGGCGTCGTCTGGCCCGCGAGCACCACCCCGATGTCGTCGGCAGCGACCCGGCTGCCGCCCGCGCGGCGACCAAGCGGATGGTCGAGATCAATGCGGCCTACGAGCACCTCCGCGACGCGCTCAAGGCCGAAGGCGCTCCGCGGCCGGGGACCGGCGATCCCGGCGGCCGCCGACCTTCCGGGCCACCGCCACCCAAGCCGACCCGGCCGGTGACCGCCCGGCTCGACATGAGCGACGTCCTCCACCAGCACAACTCGACGACGAGCACCAGGAGCCGCGGAGGGCATCCCGGTGGCCAGCCGCCGATCCGATCCCGGGTCGCCGAGATGGGGCCACGCCGGGCGTCCGACCCGAACGGTCCGCTCGTCCGGTCACGGGTCCGACGGTTCAAGCCACCGGTCATGCCCAGCCTGGAGGTGGCCAGGGCCACGGAGATGCCGTTCGGCAAGTTCCACGGGCACACCCTTGGCGAGATCGCGGCGTTCGAGCCGTCCTACGTCGACTGGATGGCCACGACCATCGTGCGCGACCCGGATCTGCTGGCCGCGGCCCGGGTCCTGCGTGACGACCTCGACCGTCGGGGGATCGTCCGACGTAGTCGGCCGATCCACGTCCCTCCGTCAGCCTCGACCGACTGACCGCCCGACCCGCCTGCACAGGACATCGCCATGTCCCGGGACATGACGATCGCCCCCGGTGCCCTCGGGGGCGATCGTATGGGAAGCGTGAGAAAGAGATGGCGATAAGGCCTGCCGTCTTTCCGAGTCCCCGGGCCTGCCGGCCGACTACTCATGGTTGCTCGGTTCGTGGCCGGGGGGTCGTCGGGCCTTCTTCGATGGTCCTGGCTTGCGCCCTGACCGATCCTCGATGTTCGGCTCGTTCGACTCCCGGTCCGTGACCGACGCCTCAGGTTTCGCTCCCGCGGCTCGTTCGACGGCGTACTCACAAGGTAGGCCCCAGGCCCGGCCACGCCAATGGCTAACTCGTCCCGTCGCCCGGCGACGATGGTGGGGCGCACCGAGGCACCACCCCCGGGACGGAGGTACCGGTCGGCAAGGTGTCCGTGCTCCGCTCGGCAGCCGGGTCGCCCCTGTCGGGGCGGTGTCGGCCCCTTCGCGTTAGATTCCGGGCGTGCCCCATCTCCCTCGTGCCCTGCTCGTCGGGCTCGGCCTGCTCGTCACGGTCAGCCTGGCCGCCTGCTCGGATGCGAGCGCGCCGGCCTCGTTCGATCCCAGCCGGCCCTGTGCCGGCGCCGACGAACAGCGGATGGCCGGGGCCTACCCGGATCTCGAGGCGACCGTGCCCGCCCAGCTGGCCGGCGTGGCCTCGACCCTGCGCGAGTCGGGCCGGTACTGCTCCGCTGCCACGCTCGGGACCCTGGCCGACGCCGGCGTCAGCGAGCTCCACTTCGGGGCCGGGACCTGGGATCGCGGCAGCGGCAAAGCCGTCAGCATGGTCACCCTCGAGGCTCCGGGCCTGACCGTGGACCAGGTCTTCCAGTCGTACCTCGCCGGTGCCGAGAAGAACGCCAAGGTCCACGACATCAGCCCGTCCCAGCCGACGCTGGCGGGCCAGCCCGGCTACCGGATCGACTTCATCAACGGCGACTCGTCGTTCCAGCGCATCCTGGTCTGGCCCGGCGGGCGCACCGGCCAGGTCCGGGTCCTGCTCGTGGCCGACCTGGTCGATGCCGATATCCAGACCGCGGTCGACGCCTTCCGCTGAGCGGTCGGCCCGGCCCATCGATCGGCCTTCGGATCGCGCCCCGGCCCATGCTATCGTCGCGGCCATGAGCTGGTCGGCCCGCCGCCGCGCCTGGGAGACCACCCGTTTGGCGCCCGCCCTCGAGCGGAGCCCGGAGCGTCGGACGCGCTTCTCGACGATCAGCGACGTCGAGGTCGACCGGCTGTACGGGCCCTGGTCGCTCGACGAGTCGGACCCCCTCGCCGACATCGGCTTCCCCGGTGAGCCGCCGTTCACCCGGGGCATCCATCCGGCCGGCTACCGGGCCCGGCCCTGGACCATGCGGATGTTCGCCGGGTTCGGGGCCGCCGAGGACACCAACGCCCGGTTCCGGCAGCTCCTGGCCGCTGGCCAGACCGGCCTCTCGATCGCGTACGACATGCCGACCCTGTATGGCTACGACACGGACGACCCCGAAGCCGAGGGCGAGTTCGGGACCTGTGGCGTGGCCGTCTCCAGCCTGGCCGACATGGAGGTCCTGCTCGACGGTCTGCCGCTCGACCGGATCAGCACCTCGATGACCATCAATTCACCGGCCGCCCCGATCTGGGCCATGTACATCGCCGCCGCCGAGAAGCGCGGGGTGCCTCGGGCGGCCCTCGAAGGGACCCTCCAGAACGACATCCTCAAGGAGTTCGTGGCCCAGAAGGAGTTCCTCTTCCCGCCGGCGCCATCACTCCGACTCGTCACCGATACGATCGAGTTCGGGACCCGCGAGATGCCCCGCTGGAACACCATCTCGATCAGCGGTTACCACATCCGCGAAGCCGGCTCGACCGCGGTCCAGGAGCTGGCCTTCACCATCGCCGATGGCATGGCCTACACCGAGGCGGCCATCGAACGGGGTCTGGCCGTCGACGACTTCGGGCCACGCCTGAGCTTCTTCTTCAACAGCCACAACGATTTCTTCGAGGAGATCGCCAAGTTCCGGGCGGCCCGCCGGATCTGGTGGAAGCTGATGACCGAGCGCTACGGCGCCCGCAATGAACGATCGACCTGGATGCGCTTCCATACCCAGACCGCCGGGGTCAGCCTGACCGCCCAGCAGCCCCTCAACAACCTCACCCGGGTCGCCGTCCAGGCCCTGGCCGCCGTCCTGGGCGGCAGCCAGTCGCTGCACACCGACGCCTACGACGAGGCCTGGGCCGTCCCCTCCGCGGACGCCGCTTTGCTGGCCCTCCGCCAGCAGCAGATCATCGCCGAGGAGACCGGCGTGGCCAACACGGTCGACCCTCTCGGCGGCTCGTGGTTCGTGGAATCGCTGACCGACCGGACCGAGGCCGCCGTGTGGCGCTACCTCGACGAGATCGACCGCCGGGGCGGGATGGTCGCCGCGATCGCCGAAGGCTACCCGCAGCGCGAGATCGCCGACGCGGCCTATCGCTTCCAGCGCGAGTTCGACACGGGCGAGCGGACGATCGTCGGGGTCAATCTCCACGCCGATCCGGACGAGGTCCTCGAGATCCCACTCCTGCAGGTCTCCGAGGCGTCGCGCCAGACTCACCTGGCCCGTCTCGAGCGGACTCGGCGCGAACGGGACGGGGCAGCGGTCGGGGTGACCCTCGAGCGTCTCCGAGCCCTGGCCGCGCGACCGGGCTCGTCCGAAACGAACTTGATGCCGGCACTCATCGAGTGCGCCGCGGCATACGCCACCCTGGGCGAGATGTGCGACGTCTTCCGGGCGGTCTTCGGGGAGTACCGCGAGCCGGCCGCGGTCTGAACTTCAGATCGCGCGGTCGAGCCGGGTCGCCAGATCCCGGGCGAACGCCGCAGCGTCGGTCAACGATCCGCCGACCCAGTCGACGTCGAGGCCGGCGACCGCGTCGGCGTCGCCGCTCACCCGGCCGCCCACGATGACCGGCAGGGGCGGGGTCGTCGGTCGTGCGGCGCGGACGGCGCTGGCCGTCTCGGTGACCACCGGCGCCCGGACCGCGTCCGACGCGGCCAGGGCCACCAGGGCGACCTCGTTGCGGGCGACGAAGCCGGCCAGGTCCGTGGCCGGCACGTCGGCCCCGAGGTTGGCCACGGTCCAGCCACTCTCCTGGAGGATGTGGTCCAGGCAGACCAGCCCGATCATGTGGCGCTCGCCGGCCACGCCGGCGAGGACGGCCAGGGGTCCGACCCGACGCTCCGGACCGAGGGCGGGCCTGACGGCGTCCAGGGCACGGAGCAGGGTCTGGCTGGCCAGGTGTTCCTCGGCGACGGTCCATTGCCCGCTCGCCCAGCGTTCGCCGACGAGGTCCATGGCTTCGCGCAGGATCCCGTCGTAGACCTCGGCCCGGGGCCGCTCGGCCAGGGCATCGCGAAGGACCCAGGCAGCCAGCTCGTCGTCACCGTCGGCCAGCAGCCCAGCCAACAGCTCGGGGCTGAGCGTCGAAGGGTGGGCCCGGTCGGCCTCGCCAGGATCGACCGGGGGCAGGTTCGGCGCGGGGTCGTCGCTCACGGGCTGGACTCTAGCACCGTGCCGCGGCGCTACCATGCGGCTATGTATCTCGATGCCCTGTCGTTCCTTGAGGACGAGCGCGATGGCTGGCGTGCCTATGAAGCCCTCGACGAGCTGTCCGATGCCGAGCTCGCCCCGCAACTGGACTCCGTCCACGGTTGGTCCGGCCGGGACCTGATGGCCCATCTCGTGGCATGGCAGGAAGTGGCTCTCCAGGTGGCCCAGGAACTGGCCCTGCGCGACACGAGTCAGGCCAAGATCGCCGCGGATGCCGACTGGGACCTGCGCGCGGACGCCATCAACGAAGAGATCCGGCTGACCTGGCTGGCGCTGCCCATGGACGAGGTCCGACGCCGCTTCCGGACCGTGCCCGGCGAGTTGCGCGGCTACCTGACCGTCGTCCCGGAGACGCGCTGGCTCAAGAGCGCGGAGTACGAGGAGTTCTTCCTGTCCGAGACGATCGACCACTACGAAGGACACCTGGACGATCTGGCCGCAGTCCTCGCCTCTGTGGCTACGGGCTGAGTCCGGATACGGGCGGAACACCCGATGCCCGACGACGACGATCGGTCGAGCGGCACGTTGGCGGACACCCTCAGGGCCGCAGCGCTCGATGCTCCGGACGTGCTCGAGCGGCGCTCGGACGATGGGGCGATGGAGTACCTGACGGCGGACCGTGCCTTCGCCGTCCTGGGTCCGGACGGCCTGGCCGCCACGTTCCGGCTGGCCACCACCGTCGCGGCGGCGGCCGTCCACACGCCCGATGTCGTGGCGTCCCCACGCGGTGACGGGTGGGTGACGATCCGTCCGGCGAACCTGGACGGTCACGCCATCGATCGGGTGACTGCCTGGTTCGAGAGCGCCCGACGACTGGCGTCGGGCCCCTGAACGTGGTCGACCCGGGCTAGGCCTGGGGCTCGACCGCCTGGGGCTTGGCGTACTCGGCCAGGCCGAACTGCTGCTCGAGCTGCTCGAGCGGTCGGAACCCGACCACACCCTGGGGCTGAGCGCCCGGCTTGAAGAAGGCGATGGTCGGGATGCTCATGATGTTGAACGCACGGGACAGGCCCGGGTTCGCATCGACATCGACCTTGACCACGTCGACCTGGCCGTCGTACTTGGCAGCCAGCTTCTCCATCTCCGGGGCGACCATCTTGCACGGGCCGCACCAGACCGCCCAGAAGTCGACCACGACGGGTCGTTCGTTCTTGAGGACGGTCTCTTCGAAGGTCGCGTCCGTTACTGCCTTGATCTCGGCCATCTGGCCCGGATCCTTTCTCCCGCTCCGCGGGAACCCACGCCCTAGCGGGCGATCGTCTGGATGAGTCGGTATGCCTCGAGGACCCGCTGGTCGGTGAGGCGATAGTAGACGGTGCTGCCCTCCCGTCGGGTCGTCACCAACCCGGCGGTGCGGAGGACCGCGAGGTGCTGGCTCATGTTCGGGATCTGACACCCGACCACGGCCGACAGGTCACCGACGGACAGCTCCCCGACGGCCAGCGACTCGAGGACGCACAACCGTTTGGGATCCGACAGGGCACGGCCGACCGCGGCGAACCGTTGTCGGTCGAGCTCAGAGGTGACGGGTCGATCCAGCACCCGATCACCCTATCATTGATTGCGCAAGCACGCAACTATAACGGCGGTCGAAAGCGGGCGGCCCTGTGCCACACTGCCGCGGTGCCCGACCACATCGTCTCGCTCGAGCGGATCCTGGCGGCTCGCGAGATCGTCGCGCCACGGGTCCACCGGACCCCGCTCCTGGGTTCGAGCACGGCCGCCCGGATCGCCCTCGCAAGCACGGGCGTGAACCTGGCCGGGGGACGGCTCCAGCTCAAGGCGGAACACCTCCAGAAGACCGGTTCATTCAAGGCCCGCGGGATGACCGCCCGGGTCGCCGCCCTAGGCGCCACGGAGCGAGCTCGCGGGATCGTGACCCTGTCGGCCGGGAATGCCGGTCAGGCCTATGCCTGGGCCGGACAAGAGCTCGGCGTGCCTGTCGTCGTCACGATGCCGGCGGGAGCCGTCCAGACCAAGGTCGACGCCTGTCTCGGCTACGGCGCGGAGGTGGTCCTCTACGGAGAGCACGTCGGCGAGACCTTCGCCCGGATGGAGCAGATCCGGGACGAGCGCGGACTGACCTTCGCTCATCCCTTCGACGATCCGGATGTCATCGCCGGCCACGCGTCGCTCGGGCTGGAGATCCTCGAGGACCTGCCCGAGGTCGACGTGGTCGTGGTCGGGGTCGGCGGTGGCGGCTTGATCAGCGGGGTCGCCGCAGCGCTCAAGGAGCGCCGACCGGCGGTCCGGGTCTACGGCGTGGAGCCGGTCGAGTCGAAGGCGGTCTCGCTGGGACTGGAGGCCGGTCAGGTCGTGACCATCCAGCCGCACAGCGTCGCCGACGGGCTCAACGCTCCGTTCGCCGGCGAGTGGACGCTGGCGATGTGCCGGCGCTACCTCGACGGGATCGTCCTGCTCGACGACCCGACCATCCTGGCCGGACTGCGCTTCGCCGCCGAGCGGATGAAGCAGGTCCTCGAGCCCGCCGGCGCGGCTGCCCTGGCCGCCGTCTTGTCGGGGCGCATCCCGCTCCATGACGGTGACCTGGTGTGCGTGGTGGCGTCCGGCGGGAACGTCGCGGTCGATCGACTCGGCGAACTGCTGGCGATGGCCGCGCCGCTGCCGATAGCCTGACTGCTGCCGACGCCGAGCGCCTGAACCGGCACGTCGACGATCAGGCCAGGCCGAGCTCGTCGAGCCGGTCGTCGTCGATCCCGAGGTGATGGGCCAACTCGTGGATGACCGTGATCCGGACCTCGGCGGCGAGCTCGCCGGGGTCAGGGAAGTCCTCCTCGAGCGGGATCCGGAAGAGGCTGATCTTGTTCGGGAAGGGGACCGATCCCGCGCCCCAGTCGGTCCGGGGCGTGCCCTCATACAGTCCGTACAGGGCGTCGTCGGGACCGAGACCAGAGATCTCCAGCTGTTCGTCCGTGGCATCGTCCTCGATGACCAGGGCGACCTCGTCGAGGGCCGCCTGGAACGGCGCCGGGATCTCGTCCAGGGCCCGCTCGACCAGCCGCTCGAACCGCTCCGAGCTCGAGCGTCGACGGTCGAAGGCGGAGCGGGCACCTCGGCGGCGTTTCGGCATGGCGCCCGTATCCTAGGCCGGATGGACCTCCAGCCGGCCGAGCTCGCCGCCCAGGCACCCGACCCGGACCGAGCAGCGACCCCGGACGGTTTCGTGGTCGAGCTCGCGCCAGGGGAGCGGATCCACTTCCTCGACTGGGGCGGTCCGTCGGTGCCCGGCGGTCACGGCGTCCTGCTCATCCACGGCCTGGGCGGGACGGCCTGGAACTGGACCGCGGTGGCCCGCCGGCTTCGATCCATCGTGCCGACGGTGGCCGCCGATCTGCGGGGTCACGGCCTGTCCGACGCACCGACCACCGAGTACGACCCGACGACCCTGGCCGAGGACATGGTGGCGGTCGCCGAAGGGTCGGGGCTGCTCGACGACCGATCCGCGGGTTCGCGCCGCCGGGTGGTCCTGGCCGGGCACGGCTACGGTGCGATCGTGGCCACGTGGGCGGCCGACCTGCTGGGCGACCGCTGCGCCGGGCTCGTCCTGGTCGACGGCGGTTGGCAGGACGTCGCCGCCGAGACGGGTCTGACCCCGGCCGAATTCCTGCGCGACCTGGCCGAACCGCCCGAGGTGCTCGCCTCGATGGACGCCTACCTGGCCGACCGGCGGGCGTGGGATCCCGTCCACTGGGATGCCGACGAGGAGCACGCCGCCAGGGAGACCGTCGTCGAGGTGCCCGCGGGTCACGTCGTGCCGGCGGTCCGGCCGCATGCCTTCGAGCGATCGGTCGAGGCGATCTTCCAGTACCTGCCGCTCGCCAGCCTGGCCGAGCTGGACGTGCCGATCGTAGCCCTGATGGCGGTCGACGACGAGGAGCGGACCAAGGCCGCCGCCCTGGCCGAGGTCCAGGCGGCTCGCGGCGTCGGCCGGCCGGCCGGCCATCGATGTCGCCCGCTTCCCGGACGACGGGCACAACCTGCCGCGCTATCGCCCCGCCGAGCTGGCTGGAGCCATCCGCAGCCTCACGTCCCGCTAGCATCTGTCGATGCGCGTCATCTATACACCGCTCCACCAGGCCCACGACCCGCTCAGCGAGACGATCATGGGCGAGGAGACGCCGGCGTACGAGGTCCCCGAGCGAGCCGAGCGCATCCGGGCCGCGCTGATCGCCGACGGCGGCTTCGAGCTGACCGGGCCGACCGAGCACGGCCTCGACCCGATCCTCGCGGTCCACGATCCGGGGCTGGTGCGGTTCCTCGAGGAGGCCTGGTCGCAGTCGCGGGCGGAGGGCCACACGACCAGCTCCGTCATCCCCGACACCTGGAACGTCCGCGGCCTGGCCGAGGGTTTCGGTCCGGACGGCCTGCGCCTCCTGCGCGAACCGAGGGCGATCGCCGGGCGGGCCGGGTTCTGGGGTCTGGATTCGTCGACGCCGATCGTGGCCGGCACGTACCAGGCTGCGCGTGGGGCGGTCGACACCGCGCTGACGGCCGTCGACCTTGTCCTCGATGGGGGAGAGCAGGCTGTCTATGGGCTGTGTCGGCCGCCCGGCCACCACGCGGCCCGATCGATGTACGCGGGCTATTGCTACTTCAACAACGCGGCCATCGCGGCCGAGTCGATCGTGGCCCGGACCGGCGAGCCGGTCGCCATCCTCGACCTCGACTACCACCACGGCAACGGGACCGAGCAGATCTTCTGGAGACGGGGCGACGTCCTGTATGTCTCGATCCACGCCGACCCCGACCGGCAGTACCCGTACGTCCTCGGCCGCGCCGATGAGACCGGCGAGGGTCCCGGCGCCGGCGCGAATCTCAACCTGCCCCTCGAAGCCGGCGTCCAGGACGACCGATATCTCGGGGTGCTCGACCGGGCTCTCGAGGCGATCGCCGCGACGGCGGGCTCGATCGTGGTCGTCTCGCTCGGCTTCGATACCTATCGTGAGGATCCGATCTGCGACTTCGCCCTGACCACCCCTGTCTATCACGAGATCGGCCGCCGGGTCGCTGCGCTCGGGCGCCCGCTGGTCATCCTCCAGGAGGGCGGCTACCATCGGCCGACCCTCGGCGACAACGCCCGGGGCTGGCTACGTGGCGTCGACGGACGCCCGCCAGAACCGGCACTACCATCGGCGACGTAGAGGAGACCGATGACCGTCCTACCCGAACACGTCCGCAAGATCGTGGCCGAGATCGAGACCGAGATCGGCGATGAGCCGGCCGACGCCAGCGCAGCCATCGAGGGCGGCGGTCTGCGCGAACACGACGGGAACGGACGGGTCGAGGCCGCCGTGCGCGAGATCCTGGCCGAGATCGGCGAAGACCCTGACCGCCAGGGTCTGGCCGGTACCCCGCCCCGGGTCCACCGGATGTACACGGAGCTGACGGCCGGCTATCACGTCGATCCGGCGCGACTCATGAATGGAGCCATCTTCGAGGTCGATTACTCGGAGATGGTGGTAGTCAAGGACATCCCGTTCTACAGCCTGTGTGAGCACCATCTCCTGCCGTTCTTCGGGGCTGCTGCGGTCGCCTACATCCCGCGCGGACGGGTGGTCGGGCTGTCGAAGATCCCGCGCATCGTCGAGATGTACGCCCGTCGCCTCCAGGTCCAGGAACGGATGACCCAGCAGATCGCCGACTTCCTCCAGGATCATCTCGAACCCCAGGGTGTCGGCGTGGTCGTCGAGGCCACCCACCTGTGCGCGGTCATGCGCGGGGTGCGCAAGCCGGGCACGGTCATGACCACCAGCGCCGTGCTGGGGCTGTTCCGCTCACGCGACAAGACCCGCTCGGAGTTCCTGGCTCATCTCGAGCGTCGAGCCCCGGGCGTCTGAGGCCGCGCGGATGGACGCCGGGCTGAGCGGTCGGGTCGTGCTGGTGACCGGTGGCGGCGGGGGAGTGGGACCGACCTTGTGCCGGGCCTTTGCCGCAGAGGGGGCCATCGTCGTCGTCAACTACCGGGCCAGTGCCGAACGAGCCGAGGCGGTCGCTGCCGAGATCGTGGCCGGCGGCGGTCGGGCGGCCGCCTATCGCTGCGATCTGGGTGACGCTGCCGCCATCGAGCGGATGGTCGGGTCGATCGCAGCCGAACTGGGGCCCATCGCCGTGGCCGTCAGCAACACGTCGGACTACCGGACCGAGGCGCTCGGCGAGATCGCCGACCACAGTTGGGCGACCGTGGTCGACGACATGCTCGGAGCGACCTTCCGGGTCAGCCGGGCAGTGGCGCCGGGGATGACCGCACTGGGTTTCGGACGGATCGTCAACCTCGCCTCGCGGTCCGGCCTTGTCGGCGTCGCCCGGGCCGCCCACTATGCGGCGGCCAAAGCCGGCATCGTCGGTCTCACTCGATCGCTGGCCAAGGAGCTCGGTCCGGCCGGCATCCTGGTCAACGCCGTCGCCCCGACCGTGATCGTGACCGAGCGCGATGGGGTCCCGTCGGTCCCACCCGAACGGCAGGCCACGATGGCCAAGGGCGTTCCGATCGGCCGCCTGGCGACCCCCGACGACATCGCCAGGGTGGTCGTGTGGTTGGGCTCGGCGTACAATTCGTTCGTCAACGGAGAGGTCATCACGGTCTCCGGCGGCGCCCGGGCCTGATCCGGTCCTGAGCCTGCCCCGGCAGCGATGATCCACGTCCGACGCGGGCTGGGAACAGCATGGAGGGAACCGCGATGACCCGAAGACCCGGTCGCTCGCTGCTCGTGGCGACCATATCGAGCCTCGTCCTGCTCGGCGCGCTGGTGGCGCCGGCGGCAGCGGCGGGGCCCAAGGTGTCCGTGATCGCCCACGGCCTCGACGACCCGCGCGGGATCGCCGTCGGCCGGGACGGTCGGATCTACGTGGCTCTGGCCGGGCGGGGTGACACGGCGCCCAACAGCTACGCTCCGACCGGCAAGATCGTGGTCATCCGCGACGGTCACAAGCGCACGTTCGCCGGCGGCCTGCCGTCGGTCATCTCACCCGAGGGTGAGGCATCCGGACCGGTCAATGTCGCCGTCCGCGACGGGCGCGTGTACACGGTCATCGGCGGCGGACCGCAGAACGTCAACAAGCGGTTCGAGACGCTGATGCGCGTCGGCCCTGAGCATCGCCGGATCGTGGCCGACATCGGGGCCTACCAGATCACCGATCCCGATCCGACCGATCTGGATATGCCGTCCAACCCGACCGAATCCAACCCCTACGGCCTGGCCCTTCTGAGCCGTGGCCGGGCCCTGGTCTCGGATGCCGCCGGCAACGACCTGCTCCTGGTCAAGCCGAACGGCCACATCCAGACGGTGGCCCGCTTCCCGAACGAGGTCGTCAGCACGGACTTCCTGCCGCCGTCGTTCGGCGTCCCGACCGGTTTGATGTTGCCGGCCGAGGCGGTCCCGACCTCGGTCGCGGTCGGCCCCGATGGCTACTGGTACGTCGGTGAGCTCAAAGGCTTCCCGTTCACCCCGGGGACCTCGCGGATCTGGCGGGTCGCACCGTGGGCTCGCAACGTGACCTGCGATCCGACCGCGACGAGCGGACCATGCACCCTGTTCATGGACGGCTTCACCTCGATCGTGGGTCTGACCTGGCACGGCAAGAGCCTGTACGTGGTCGAGATCGTCAAGTCGGGTGTGGCCAACCTGTTCGCCGGGACCGACACCGTCGGGGCCCTGATCAAGGTCCGCGCCGGTGTCAAGACCGAGCTCGTGCCCGGTCGGCTGAACGTGCCCGGTGGAGTGGCCGTGTCCCGGAACGGCACGATCTACGTAACCAACAACAGCGTCGCTCTGGGCGCCGGGGAGGTCCTCCGGATCCGGCCCTGATCCCGGAACCGTCAAGCGATCGTCGCGACCCGGTCGAGGGCCGGGTCGCGACGCATGTCCGGGCCTCTACAATCAGCCGATGATCGAGACCAGCCGATGACCGATCGCCCGATCAAGGTCCTCATCGCCAAGCCTGGTCTCGACGGCCACGATCGCGGTGCCAAGGTCCTCGCCCGGGGGCTCCGCGATGAGGGCTTCGAGGTCGTCTACACGGGCCTTCGCCAGACACCCGAGATGATCGCCTCGGCCTCGCTCCAGGAGGACGTCGACGTTGTCGGCCTGTCGATCCTGTCCGGTGCCCACATGACGCTGCTGCCGCGGATCTGCAGGCTCATCCGTGAAGCGGGCCTGGACGATGTGCTGGTGACCGCGGGCGGGATCATCCCGGACGACGATGTCCCGGCCCTCAAGGCGGCCGGTGTGTCTGCCGTGTTCGGGCCTGGGACCACCATCGGTGAGGTCGCCGACTTCCTCCGGGCCAACGTCCGCCCGCGCGACTTGGGGTGAGCGTCGACCCGCTCGCCCGAGCGACGGAATTGGCCGACGCAGCCGTGGCCGGAGACCGCCATGCCCTGGCCCGCCTGCTGACCGCGATCGAGAACCGGACGGCCGTCGCCGAAGCCGCCCTTCGACGTCTCTATCCGACCGCCGGTCGCGCCCACCTGGTCGGGATCACCGGGCCGCCCGGAGCCGGCAAGTCGACCCTCGTCGCCGCTCTCATCGCCGAAGTCCGCACGGTCGGACGGTCGGTCGCGGTCGTCGCCGTCGACCCGTCGAGTCCGATCACCGGCGGTGCGATCCTGGGCGACCGGGTCCGGATGCAGACCTTCGCGGCCGACCGGGACGTGTTCATCCGCTCGATGGCGGCCCGTGGGCATGCCGGGGGCCTGGCGTCCACCACGGGCGCCGCGTGTGCGGTCTTGGACGCGGTCGGCTTCGACTTGATCCTGGTCGAGACCGTCGGGACCGGTCAGAGCGAGGTCGAGGTCGCCTCGTCGGCCGACACCACGGTCGTCCTCGAAGCACCCGAGATGGGGGACGAGGTCCAGGCCATCAAGGCCGGCCTGCTCGAAGTGGCCGACCTGGTCGTCGTGAACAAGGGCGATCGGCCGGGCGCCCAACGAACCGCCGCCCAGCTCCGGGCGATGCTGGTGGCCGCACCCAGGGTCGGCAGGGACCCGAGCGACGCCGACCGTCCGCAGCCCAAGCGGCCCGAGGTCCTGGTGACGACCGCAGCGACGGGCGAGGGCGTCGCCGAGCTGCTGGCGGCCCTCGACCGTCATCGAGCCGCGCTGGCCGGACGCCCCGAGGACGCTCGACCGGACGACGCTGGCATGGCCCGGGCCGACGCCCAGGTCCGGGCGATCATGGTCGACCGGGTCGCCGACCGATTGCGCGACCCCGACATCGTCGGCGAGGCGGATGCGACCCTGCGAGCGGTGGCCGACCACCAGCTGGACCCGTTCGCGGCAGCCGATCGATTGCTCGCCGCGATCGGCCGGCAGGAGCGCCGGTGAGCGTGGAGCGGGTGTTCGTGGCCGGAGCCGGCCTGATGGGCCACGGCATCGCCCAGGTCCATGCCGCCGCCGGTAAGTCGGTGATCCTATACGAGCCCGATCTCGGCCGGGCCTCGGCGGGGCGTGAGCGGATCGGGGCGAACCTCGAGCGAGCCGTGAGCAAGGGTCGACTGACACCCTCGGCAGCCGAGCAGACGCTCGCACGGATCGCGGCGACTGACGATCTGACGTCGGCCGCTCAGGCCGATCTTGTGATCGAAGCCGTCTTCGAGGATGTGACGGTCAAGATGGCACTGTGGGCCCAGCTCGATGCGGTCGCCCCGCCCAGCGTGACCTTCGCCACGAACACCAGTTCGATCTCGATCGACCGACTGGCCGGGGCCGTCGGCGCGGACCGTCGCGGGCGCTTCGTGGGACTCCACTTCTTCAGCCCAGTGCCGGTCATGCCCCTGATCGAATTGATCCGTGGCCAGGCCACGGACGATGCGACCGAGGCCGCCATGCGCCAGCTCGCCGCCGAGCTGGGTAAGCAGGTCATCGTCAGTGCCGACCGCCCCGGCTTCCTGGTCAACCGCGTCCTGATGCCGTTGCTGGCCGAGGCGATGCGGGCGTACGAGGAGGGCGTCGGCTCGGCCGCCGACATCGACACCGGAGCACGGGTCGGCCTCAACCACCCGATGGGTCCACTCGAGTTGGCCGACTTCATCGGTCTCGATGTCTGTCTCGGCATCCTGCGTGTCCTGCACGATGGTCTAGGCCACGAGCAGTTCCGACCGCCGACGATCCTCGAAGAGCTGGTGGCGGCAGGCCATCTCGGTCAGAAGACCGGCCGGGGGTTCCACACCTACCCCCGGTGATCCGTCCGTTGCGTCCGTTCGATCAGTCGATCAGGCCGTGGCGCTCGACGACGGCGGCGACGGCGCCGGTGACCGCCGACAGGTCGAAGGGTTTGGCCAGCAGGCGGATGTCGTTCGCCTCGGCGAAGGCATGGAGCTCCGGGTTCAGGACGTCGCCGCTCATGAAGATCCAGCGGCCGGCCAGCTCGGGACGGATCGCCACCGCCGCTTCGTAGGTTTCGACCCCGGTCATCCCGGGCATCCGGTGGTCGACCAGGGCGACATCGATCGGTCCAGCCCGGATCTCGGCCACGGCCGTCTCGCCATCGACCGCGACGACCGGATCGAACCCGGCCGCCTTGAGGGCCTTGCGCAGGAAGGTCCGGATCGCCTCTTCGTCGTCGAGGATCAGGGCTCGCGGCCGCCTGCCTTCCGGATCGCCTGAGGGACTCCGATCCACGACGTTGGCCCCGTCGGCACGTCGGTTCGCCGTTCGAACCGAGGGCGCATCCTGACCGACCGAGGCCGGCAGCTCGACCGGCAACTCGACGATGAACCGTGACCCACGCCCGCCAGGCGCCGGCTCGTAGCGCAACCGGCCTTCGTGGCGTCGGACGATATCGAACGACACCGGTAGCCCGAGTCCGGTCCCCTCGCCGGGCGACTTGGTGGTGAAGAAGGGGACGAACAGCTTGGTTCGGTCCGACGCCGCGACCCCAGGTCCATCGTCGGTGACCGAGATCCGGATGGTCCGGTGCCCGTCGTTGCCGGGACCGCGTCGGGCGGCGATCTCGAGGGTACCGCTGGGCCGGTCGGAGAGCATCGCCTGGATCGCGTTCGTGGTCAGGTTGAGCAGGACCTGCTGGATCTGGGATCGATCGATGGCCACCTGGGGCAGGCCGGGTTCGATGTCGAGGACCCACTCGACGTGGCCCCGGTGAGCGTACGACTGGAGCTCTCGGACGCTCTCGAGCAGAGGCTTGATCGCCGTGAGGTGACGTTCCGGCGGTCGCGACCGGACGAAGTCCAGGAAGGTCCGCACGATCTGGCCAGCCCGGTGGGCCTCGTCGACCAGCAGCCGGGCGCTCTCGCGGAGGTCGTCGGACAGGCTGGGATCGCGGCCGATCAGGCTGCTCAGCCCGACGATCGAGGCGATCGGGTTGTTGAGCTCGTGGGCCACGCCTGAGACCAGGATCCCGACCGTCTCCATCTTCTGGGCCTGGACCAGCTCTGTCTGGAGACGCTGCCGCTCGGTCAGATCGCGGACGGTGACCAGGTAGCGGGGTTCCTCGCCGATCCGGACCAGCGACGCCTCGCTCTCGCGCGGGAAGTAGGTCCCGTCCTTGCGTCGCGCCGTCCCGGTGTAGCGCCGGTGCTCCCCTCGGTCGACTGCCTCGCGCCGGCGCTCGGTCTCGGTCGGGTCGATGTCCAGGAATGCATCGATGGCCATCCCGGCCAGGGGTCCACCATAGAGCCGGTCCGCGGCCGCGTTGCTGTCGAGGATGCCGCCCTCGAGGTCGCACAAGAGATAGGCGTCGGGCGACACGTCGAACAGGGTCCGGTAGCGCGCTTCCGACCCTTCGAGCTGCTCCCGGTGGCGGAAGTTGGCCAGCGAGATCCCGACGATCCGGGCGACCGAGTCAAGAGCTTGATGATCTACCTGCAGCTCGCCCTGGGGGCGATCGAAGTAGGCCACGATCCCACCGGCGAGCTCGTCGTCGACCCGGATGGGGATCGCAGCGTAAGCGGTCACGCCCGCCTGACGAGCGATCTCGAGGGTCTCGTCGGTGACGTGGCCCCGTTCGAATCGCTCGAGGATGCTGCCCTCGCCGGCGCGCCACCGGCGAAAGGCGGAGCGCTCGGCGGGTGAGGCCGAGGTCAGCCAGGCGGCCAGCGGCTGGCGGACCCCGATGAACGATGACGTCGCATAGCCCGAGCCATCGCTGTTGAGCAGGCCGTACGCCGTCCCGACCGCGCCGAGCGCCTCGCCGACGAGGATGGCCGAGCGCTCGGCCAGTTCGTCCGCGGTTCGAACGGCCTGGCCCACTCGGGTCAGCTCATCGAGGACGTCGAGGCGTCTGATGAGCGCTCGCTCGGCATCGACCCGGACCGTCATCTCCTCGATCAGCCGGGCGTTCTCGAGGGCCTGGCCGACGTGGGCGCCGGCCTGGAGCAGGACAGCCGACGAGGGCCGTGGCGCATCCGGATCGTCCCAGGCGAAGGCGAGGCTGCCGATCAGCTCGTCGCCCCGGTGGATCCCGACGACCGCGATGGCGGCGATGCCCAGGGAGGCGATCCAGCTTCGCGATTCCTCCCGCACCGGGAGCTGGTCGGTCGAGGCGACGAAGACCGTGCCGCGCGTCCGCACCGCATCGTGGATGGGGCTGTCCGGGACGGTCAGGCCGGCAGCCTGCTGGGCGACCGACGCCTCCACCCCGGAGAACGCCTCGACGCTCACGGCCGTCCCTTCAAGGTCGAAGATCATGCCACCGGATGCCGCGGTCGCTGCGCACAGCAGATCGATCGCGGTCTGGGCGATCTCATGGCGCGTCCTGGCATGGCCGGTGGCAGTCGCCAGGGTGCCCAGGGTGGCCAGCTCGAGCTCGAGTCGATAGGACGCGGTGATGTCGCGTTTGATGCTCAGGACGCCGCGCACGGTGCCGTCGGCCGCCTCGAGGCGACTGAGCGACGTCTCGACCACGACCTCGCGCCCGATCGCCCGGCCGATCGTCGCGCGCTCGAGGACCCGTCCATGCCAAGACCCGGCGGTCAGGGCGATCTGGCGAGGCTCGGCGATGGGCACGAAGACCTCGCCGACGACACGGCCCTCGGTGAGCTCGTAGATGACCCGGCCGAGCGCCTCCCCGGCCGGGATCCCGTAGAGCCGTTCGGCGGCCGCGTTCCACAGGCGGACCACGGCATCGAGGTCGGTGACGATCACGGCGTCGTCGGTGGACGCGGCGACACTGTGCAGGAGGGCCAGGGTGGCGGGGTCGTTGGGGTCCGGGTCGGGCGGCAGAAGCGGCGCGTCGTTGTCGGCCACGGAACTATCGTACGCTCGCGCCGGATCGGCCCGGCCGGTCTGACCCGGTCCCCGAAACGGGGTAGATTGAGGCCCATGCCCCCGACCACCCTCGGTCCCAACGGCCACGTCTACATCGTCAGCGCCCAGCGCACCCCGATCGGCAAGTTCGGCGGCGCCCTGTCGACGACGCCGGCGGTCGAGTTGGGTGGGGTGGCGATCCGGGCCGCCATCGCCCGAGCCGGCCTACCCGAAGGCACGCCCATCGACGAGGTCCTGATGGGCCAGGTCCTCCAGGCGGGGGTGGGTCAGGCGCCCGCTCGCCAGGCCGCCCTGCGAGCCGGTCTGCCGGTGACCACCAGCGCCACGACCATCAACCGGGTCTGCGGTTCGGGCCTCAAGGCGATCATGCTGGCAGCCGCCGAGATCCGGGCCGGGGACGCCGAGGTCGCGGTCGCCGGCGGGATGGAGTCGATGAATCAGGCGCCATACCTCGTGCCCGGTGCTCGCTTCGGCTATCGCCTGGGCGACGGGACCCTGGTCGACGCCACCGTCCACGACGGCCTGTGGTGCGCCATCGAGGACTGCCACATGGGCACCCACGCCGAGCGGGTGGCGATCAAGGACGGCGTCGACCGGGCGGACCAGGATGCCTTCGCCCTGGCCAGCCACCGCAAGGCGATCGAGGCCATCGACGAAGGCCGCTTCGCCGACGAGCTTGCGCCGGTCACGGTCCGCGACGGCAAGGGCCGCGAGAGCGTGATCGACACCGATGAAGGGCCGCGCCGCGACTCGACGATCGAGGCCCTGGCTCGGCTCCGGCCGGCGTTCGATCTGCCCAGCGAAGCGTCAGGCGACCGTGGCGGGGCGACCATCGGGACGGTCACGGCGGGCAATGCGCCGGGCATCACCGATGGTGCAGCGGCGACCGTCGTCGCCAGCGAGCGGGTGGTCGAGGCACTCGGACTCCGACCGCTGGCCCGGATCGTCGGCTATGCCCAGGCCGAAGTCGAGCCGAAATGGCTGTTCCTCGCCCCGATCGCCGGGGTCGCCCGACTGCTCGAGCGGGTCGCCCTGCCGATCGAGGCGTTCGACCTGATCGAGATCAACGAGGCGTTCGCCGCCCAGACCCTGGCCGACGGCCGCGAGCTGGGCTTCGACTGGTCGAAGGTCAACGTCAACGGCGGGGCGATCGCCCTGGGCCACCCGATCGGGGCGAGCGGTGCCCGGATCGTAGCGACCCTGCTCCACGAGCTGCGGCGGCGCGACGGTCGCTATGGCCTGGCGACCCTGTGCCTGGGTGGCGGTGGCTCGGTGGCCATGGCGTTCGAGAGGGTCTGACCATGACCGAGGCCGTCGCCACTCCCACGTTCCAACTGTTCATCGGCGGCGAGTGGGTCGATTCGATCACGGGCCAAACGTTCGAGAGCCGCAACCCGGCCGACACCCGCGACGTGATCGGCCGGTTCCAGGCCGCCGACGTCGCCGACGCCGCCCGGGCGGTCCGGGCCGCTGGGATCGCCTTCGAGACATGGCGCCGGACGCCGGCCCCGAAGCGGGGCGAGATCCTGTACGCGTTCGGGGCGCTCATGGCCCAGCACAAGGAGCGGCTGGCCCGAGCGATGACCCGCGAGATGGGCAAGGTCCTGGCCGAGGCGCGCGGCGACGTCCAGGAGGGCATCGACATCGCCTTCCTGATGGCCGGCGAGGGCCGCCGGCTGTTCGGCGACACGACCCCCTCCGAGCTGCCCGACAAGTGGGCGATGAGCATCCGCGAGCCGCTCGGGGTCGCCGCCATCGTGACCCCCTGGAACTTCCCGATGGCCATCCCGTGCTGGAAGATGATGCCCGCTCTGGTGGCCGGCAATACCGTCGTGCTCAAACCGTCGAGCGACACGCCCCACTGCGCGACGCTCCTGGTCGAGCTCATGGCCGAGGCCGGCTTCCCGCCGGGCACGGTCAACCTGGTCACCGGCCCGGGCGCCGCGGTCGGCGACGCACTGGTCGCCAGCCCCGACACCCAGATCGTCAGCTTCACCGGCAACACCCTGACCGGCAAGCGCATCGCCGAGGTCGCCGCCCGACGACTCAAGCGGATCAGCCTCGAGCTCGGCGGCAAGAACGGGATCGTCGTCCTGGCCGACGCCGACCTCGACCTGGCGACGCGACGGCATCCTGTGGTCGGCCTTCGGGACGACCGGTCAGCGCTGCACGGCCTGCTCCCGGGTCATCGTCGAGGCGTCGGTCGTGGAACCGCTCCTCGCTCGACTCGAGACGCGGGCCCGTGCGCTACGGCTCGGATCGGGCCTCGAGCCGACCACCGACGTCGGGCCGCTGGTCAACGCCGGGGCGGTCGACAAGGTCGCTTCGTACGTCGAGATCGGCCGGCGCGACGGCGACCTGGTGACCGGCGGCGGGCGGGCCTCGGGCGTCGGCCTGGAGCACGGCCACTTCTTCGAGCCGACGATCTTCGCCGGGGTCAAGCCGATGGACGTGATCGCCCAGGAGGAGATCTTCGGGCCGGTCCTGTCGATCGTTCCGGTGCCCGATTACGCGGCTGCGGTGACCGCCCTCAACCAGACCCGATACGGGCTCTCGTCGGCGATCTTCACCCGCGACGCGAACACGGCCTTCCGGGCGATGCGCGACTTCGAGACCGGCATCGTCTACATCAACGCCGGCACGATCGGCGCCGAGACCCATCTCCCGTTCGGCGGGACCAAGGACACCGGCAACGGCCACCGCGAGGCCGGCCACGCCGCGCTCGACACGTACACCGAGTGGAAGTCGATCTACGTCGACTTCAGCGGCCGCCTCCAGCGCGCCCAGATCGACAACCAACCCGACTGATCGCTGGTCGCGGGCGCCCGACTCGGCGAGCGTCCCGGCGCCCTGGTCGCTCGGGCTCGGCTGGCCCTTGCGTGGATCGCCGTCCGGCCGCGAAGCCGGGGCGCAACATCGTGCTCCCGGCCGCGTCAACGCGGTGGGCCGACCCTCGGCCGGCTGATCCGGGATGAGGTGATCTGATGCGTCGATACGTCGAGGCGCTGGCGTTAGGCCTCGCGAGCCTGGCCGTTCTCGGGGTCGAGTACGTCGCGTTGTTGGTCGCGAGTGACGCCGGGGGGTTCCAGTCGTTCGCCGGCTACCTCGTGACATTGATCGGTGTCACCGGCCTGGCGACCGTCGGCTACATCGCGGGGCGTCGCGAGTCTCGCCTCGGCCTCGTCCTGATCATCGCCTTCCCACTCGCCGCCAGCCTGGTCCCCTCGGTGGTGAGGCACATCTAGCCGCAGGACGAGCGCGACGATAGAGGCGGCCACCGGGCCGAGTGAGGCGGGATCGCGCGACCCGGACGCGGAACGGCGGGCGGGTTCGAGGCTGTCGCGAGCAACCTCGCATCATGTCCTCAACGCGAGCATGCGCTACCATCGCCCCGGGCCGGTAGCTCAACGGCAGAGCAGCTGACTCTTAATCAGCTGGTTGAGAGTTCGAAATCTCTCCCGGCTCACCACTCTGCCGAACATAGAACGACCCTCCCGGGCTGATCCAGGAGGGTCGTCGTTCGTCCGGTCGACCCATTGCCGGACTGGACTCGGCCTCGACTAACATCGTGGATGTGCCAGCAACGATGTCCGACGCTGAGGCCGCGCATCGATACGAGGCGCGCTCCGACGGCGACCTTGCCGGCTTCATCGACTATGTCGTCAAGCGGGATCGGATCGCCCTGATCCACACGGAGGTGTTGGCCGCGTTCCAGGGCCAGCGGCATCGCCGAGACGCTCGTGCGGTTCGCGCTCGATGACGCTCGGCGGCGAGGCCTGAGGGTCATCGCCACCTGCCCCTATGTGCGGGCGTACGTCCAACGCCATCCCGAGACGCACGACATCGTGGTGGGCATGGCGCCTGTCTGAGTCCAGTGGCCCGTAGGCCCTTGGTCAGCCGCCGTCCTCGCCGGTGAGGTCCTTGTCCTCCATCTCCCAGGCGTGGTCGAGGGTGTGGAAGGCGGAGTGCCGGATGAGGAAGGGCAGCGTCCAGGAGCGCATCCGTGGCTCGACCTGCCCGGCGTTGTACTGGCGCATCGCCACGACATAGGTCTCCCGATGGTGGCGCAGACCTCCCGGGGACGAGGGCCGCCTCCTCCGGGATGCGCAACCCGACCTGCTTGGCGAAGTCCTCGCTCTCGGTCCGGACGGTGTGGCGGATGATCCGGTCGCGGTCGCGTCCTCCCCCTCGCGGACCCTTGCGCATCTCCGGCGAGACTCGCGCCGCGACGCCGTCGAAGAAGGCCCAGCACGCGCGCAGCAGGGTGATCCCGCGCTCGAGTTCCGCCTCGCTCATCGGCTCCTGCCGCTCGGTCGTGGCGGGCGAGAACGAGATGGCCCAGAAGTCGGTCGAACCGGTGCCGACCTTGTCTTCGACGATCTCGAGCGGTCCGGCGCCGTCGAATTCTGCCGCCATCCCGGCGAGCCCAGTGACCGGGCGGTAGCGCTCGCGATAGGACTCGAGCATCTCCACGGCGAGCTCGGCGCTCTTCGCACCCCGGCTCCAGCCGGGCCAGTCGAGGCTGAAGGCCACCACGCGCTTTTCCTTGGGCCCGTGTTCGATGACGGTGCGGACAGGCATGGCTAAGGACCCCAAGACTCGGAGGATGACGTATCGCGGGGCGGCGCTCCCCCCGCAGGCTATCGCTGGCGACGGACCAGCGCTACTGACGAGGATGATCGGCGCGACGAACATCGCGACGATCAGCAGGACGATGAGAAGTTCGAGTGGACCGGCGTTGGGCATGTTGGTCGTACCTGCAAGGGTGCGCTCACATTACTTCGTCACAGGTTGATGCCGAGGACGCGGAAGTCCCGTCGGATGACATCGGCCGTCGCCGAGGACAGCCGGTCGGCCACGAAGATGTCCCGTTCCAGCGCCTCGAGCTTATCCAGGTCTTTGAGCTTGCTGGCCTTGAGTTCGAGTGCGGCGAGCGCCTCGGTCTGATCGAGGAGCTGCTTGATGTATGGACGCAGCACGGCCGGGAAGGTGGCCTTGCGGATCGCCGTGATGAAGGTCTGCTCGGCCCGTGCCATCGCCGTGTAGTGCGCCTGGGCCCTGGCCAGGCTGCGGACGTTGCCGTAGGCCAGCAGGAGCTTCTGGGCGGTGGAGTTGTACGCGTCGGCGGCCGCCTTGTAGGCCGTCCCCGCCGCGACGATCGCCGGGTCGACGGTCGGAGCCACCGAGGCGACCGCCTCGGACGGCGCAGCAACGGGCCCCTTCGGCGTCGGCGTGCTCGTCGCCGTCCCGGCGCAACCGGTCACGACCGCACCGAACAGCACCAGACTCGCCAGCACTCCACGCATCAACACCACCCCCTGATCCTGGGCTGGAACGCGCCCGCGGCATCCTCGCCCGACCAAGCTCAGGCGGTCCCTGGCCCGATGGTCCAGGGTGGCACCCCAGTGGGACTTTCGTGGGAGGGTCGGCAGGACCGCGACACGCTGGAATGTGACCACGCCGAGGTCGGCGGGCGTCGATCGTCCCGTCATGCCCACTCGGCGCCGTCGAGGTCCCCGTTTGGCCAGCTCCCGCGATCCATCAGCGTCGGTCCCGCGCACGGGTCCGCGCATCCGCCTGGATGTCGGTCGTTTCGTCACGATCCTCACCCTCGCGGCGTGCGCCAGCCTGTTCCTGCCGCGAGCCGCCTGGGTGACCACGGACACCTCATGGATGTCGGCCTTCATCGTCCTGACCATCCTGTCGATCGTGCTCGAGTTCGTGGCCGTCGAGCTGCCCCACGGCGGGGTCGTCTCGGTGGCCACCATCGGCCACATCGCGACCATCCTGCTGGTCCCGCCGCCGTTCGCGGCGATCTCGGTCGGTTCGGCGGTCCTGATCGAGGAGATCGTCCACCGTCGGCCGCTCCAGCGGATCGCCTTCAACACGTCGTGCCATGTCCTGACCATCTCGCTGGCGTCGTTCGTGGTCGGTCTGATCGGCGACCCGTGGATGCTCGTCCAGGAGCGGGCCCAGCTCCAGCTGGTGGTCATGGTCCTGGCCATCTCGCTGGTCTACCACCTGGTCAACGACATCCTGACGGACGCGGTCATGGCCCTGGCCACCGACCGACCACTGATCTACCTCATCCGGGCCAACGGTCGGAGCACCCTCTTCGCCGAGGCCGGGGCGGGCATGCTGGGCGTGCTGTTCGCCCTGATCTGGGTGGTCGAGCCGCTGTGGACAGCCCTGCTGGTCATCCCCGCCGCGGTCATCGCCCGGGCCCTCCAGTACATCCGCCAGCTCGAGCGTGAGACCCGATCGGCGGTGGCGACCATGGCCCGGGTCGTGGACGACCGGGATTCGACCACCTTCCACCACTCGGAACGGGTCGCCCACTACGCGGTGACCCTGGCCACCGAGCTGGCCCTCGACCAGGAGCTGATCGAGCTCATCGAGCAGGCGGCCACGGTCCACGACCTGGGCAAGATCGGGGTCCCCGACCGGGTCCTGCTCAAGCCCGGTCCGTTGACCCCCGACGAGCAGACGATGATGTGGCTCCACACCGAGATCGGCGCCCGGATCCTGCGTCAGTTCCACCTCTTCCGGTCGGGCGCGGAGATCGTCCTCCATCACCACGAGGCGTACGACGGCTCGGGCTACCCGAACGGCCTGGCCGGCGAGGCCATCCCGCTCGGGGCGCGCGTCGTCGCGGTGGCCGACGCGTTCGATGCGATGACCTCCGACCGGCCGTATCGGGTCGCCCTCTCGGTCGAAGAGACGATGGAACGGTTCGAGGTCGGCGCGGGCAGCCAGTGGGACCCGGCGGTCGTCGAGGCGATGCTCAAGCTGCTGCGCGATAAGCGCCTGACCGTCGACGCCCACGCTCCGGAGCACGATCACGGCGGCGACGAGGGCCACAACCACGAACACGGACCTGGCCACGAACACGGACCTGGCCACGACCACGAGCACCGACCGGCCGCCGGACCCGGGCCAGGACACGACATCGGGCACGACCAGGGGACAGCGGCATGACCGCCCCCGACCGCAGCACGAGCGTCACCGGGCGGGCCTTCGAGGCACTCTGGTTCGGTCAGACCGTGTCCGCCATCGGGACCCAGGTGTCGATGGTCGCTTTGCCCCTGATCGCCATCCTCGTTCTCCACGTGAGCCCGGTCGAACTCGGGGTCCTGGCCGCCCTCGAGACCGTGCCTTATCTCCTCTTGTCGCTACCGGCCGGGGTGGTCATCGACCGAGCCGACCGGCGACTGACCATGATCGTCTGCGATCTCGGACGAGCGGCGACGCTCCTGGCCACGACCGCGGCGATCGTCGCCGGCGCTCTGACCATCGAGCTGCTGTACGTCGTGGCCCTCCTCGTCGGGTCACTCAGCGTGTTCTTCTCGGTCGCCTACAGCACCTACGTGGCCACGATCCTGGAGGCCGAGCAGCTGGTCGCCGGGAATCAGCGCCTGGAACTGTCCGACTCGGCCGCCCAGGTGGTCGGTCCGAGCATCGGCGGGACGCTTCTGCAGCTGGCCGGCGGGGCCATGGCCACGGCCGTCGATGGGGTCTCGTATCTCGTCTCGGCAGCCGCCATCTGGCGGTCCCGGCCGGCTCACCCGGTGGAGCGCCCGGCCGACGGCGCCGAGACGGTCGGGATCGGGCTCCTGGCATCGATGGGCGAAGGCCTGCGGCGGGTGGCCGGCGATCGCGTCCTGCGGGACCTGGCCGGCTCGACCGGGATGTTCAATCTCGGAACCGGGATGATGCTGGCGGTCGTCGTCCTGTTCGCGACCGGCGACCTGGGCCTGGACGCCGCAGGCTTCGGCCTGGTCTACGGCATCGGCAACCTCGGCTTCATCATCGGCGCGTTGACCGTCGGCGCCCTGACCCGGCGGGTCGGCATCGGCCGCGCATTCGCCTGGTCGACCTACGTCGGCGCCCTGGCGATGGTCATCATCGCCCTGGCCGGGGGTATCGCCGGCGCCCTGATCCTGCTCGCCGGTCGGTTCATCGGGGCCATCGCCGCGCCGTGGTTCAACGTCAACGCGTTGAGCCTGCGCCAGGCCCGGGTCAGCGACGCGATCATGGGTCGGGTCAACGCCACCTTCCTGTTCATCGACTGGGGACCGCTGCCCATCGGCTCGCTCCTCGGCGGCGCCCTGGCCGGAGCGTTCGGGCCGCGGGTCGCCCTCGGGACCGCGGCCGCCTGCGGCGTCATCGGGGCGATCTGGATCCGGCTGTCGCCGGCCTCCCGGCTGGCCGACATGGGCGCCGTCGCGGCGGGTGCGCAGGCGGCCGCGGCTGGCACTGCGATCGCGGCTCCAGCCGGCGCTGCGGCCTCGAACGAAGCGGTCTCGACAGCGAGCCGGGCTGGGGCCAAGAAGGACGCCAAGAAGGACGCCAAGAAGGACGACCAGACCGACAGCGACGAGCCGCCGATCGACCGTCCGATGGTGGCCTGACCGGCCGACGGCCGTCGTTCAAGACTTGGTGTAGGCTTCCGACCGGACGCCGCGGACGAGGGTTTCGCGGCCGAGAGGCCCGACTCGGGTTGCGGGTCAGCCGCCACATGGCGCGCTGGCCGGCCGTTCCAACGGAGCGGGATCGCCGCGATCCCGCCGCGCAGAGGAGCCGACCCTGACCCCCGACGATCCGACCTCCGAGGTCGAGCCGACCCTGACCCCAGACCCTTCCACTGAGCCCGCCGCGGCGCCGCCGGGCGAGCCCAAGCACGGCCATGTCGCGCGCTTCGGGGCCGGCGTCCTGAGCGCGATCATCCCCGGCCTGGGCCACCTGGTGACCGGCCGCCGCCGTCTGGCGGCGGTGTTCCTGGCTCCCATCGTCGTCGGACTGGTCGCCCTGCTCCTGCTGGCGGCGACCACGAACCATCTGTCGCTGGCGGCGTCCCTGATCGATCCGTCGGTGGTCGGCGCCATCCTCCTGATCGAGGGCCTGTTCCTGGTCTGGCGGGTGATCGCGGTCATCTCGTCGATGGTCGACGGCTCGTTCCCGCGCTTCCGTCTGGTCGACGGCGCGGGCCTGCTGCTCGTGCTGGCTCTGGTGATCCTGCCCCAGGCCGGCCTGGGCATGGTCACCTATGCCGTTCAGGGGACCGAGACCGCGGTCTTCGACCCGGAGGCGTTCCCGAGCGCAGAACCCGACGCCTCAGACGCGCCGGCCACGGAGCTGCCGGGCGAATCGCTCTTCCCGTCGGCATCGGCCTCGATCGGACCGAGCGGCTCCCCGACGACGCCACGGGTCACGGTCCTGCTCCTCGGCGTCGACTCGGGCGTCGGCCGCAACACCGCGCTCACCGACACGATGATCGTGGCCAGCCTCGATCCGGTCGCCGGGACCGTCTCGATGGTCTCCGTCCCGCGCGATATGGTCGATGCCCCGCTGCCCAAGGGTGGCAAGTTCAGCGCCAAGGTCAACGGGTTGGTGGCCTATGTGCGCTGGCATCCGGACCAGTTCCCGGGCTACAACGGGAAGGGTCAGGCGGTCCTGGCCTACTCCCTGGGCAAGATGCTGGGCATCCACATCGACTACTACGCCCAGGTCGACCTGGGCGGGCTTCGTCCAGACGGTCAACTCCGTCGGCGGCGTGGACGTCAACGTGGACCACTCGCTGTGTGACGCCCGCTACGACGAATACGGCTTCAACGGCTACTCCATCGGAGCCGGTCGCCACCACATGAACGGCAATGCCGCGTTGGCCTACGCCCGCATCCGAAAGTCGCTCGGCGAGAGCGACTTCACCCGGGCCGCCCGCCAGCAGCAGGTCGTCGTGGCGCTCAAGGACAAGGTGGTCCGGGGCGGCTTCCTGGATGACCCGCTGGGTCTGCTCAAGGCGATCGGCCAGACCGTCCAGACGAACGTGCCCCCGGCGGTCGTCCGGCAGCTGGCGCCCGCTGGCGTCCGACATCGGCTCCAACGACATCTACAAGATCGTGGTGACCCACCCGCTGGTCCGCGCCGGCTTCGATGTGCGCGGTTCGATCCAGCTGCCCGACTTCAAGAAGATCGCCGCGCTCGGGGCCGCGATGTTCACCCCGGTCGGCACCCGGCCGACCGACAAGTACGTGTCCAAGGCTCCGACGACGACGGCCAAGGGTCCGGCCCAGGCCGCTCCGCGCTGCTACACGCCGACGAAGCCCAAGCCGGCACCGAAACCGACACCCAAGCCGACCAAGAAGCCGACGCCCAAGCCGAGTGTCAAGCCGAGTGCGACGCCCGAACCGAGCGCCGAGCCGACGCCGAACCCTCGACCGGACCGTAGCGCCGGGTCCGGGCCGTCCGCCTCTGGTACCCTGAGCGGAGTCCTTGCAGCCGGTCCCGTGAGACCGGTGTACCGGTCCCGTGAGGCCGGAAGGGAGGCTCGATCGAGCGTGTCCGCGCAGTTTCGTCGCGACCTCTTCGCCGCTCGATGACGACCCCTCCATCCCCGTTCCCTAGCTCGATCGTCGATCCCCGGGTGGGCGACCTCGGACCGGCCGTCCTGGCCCTGGCCGACGGCACCGTCTTCCCGGGCATCGCCTTCGGGGCGCCGATCTCGGCCGGCGGGGACCTGGTCGTGAATACCAGCCAGACCGGCTACCAGGAGGTCTGCACCGATCCGTCCTACGCCGGGCAGGTGGTGGCCATGACCTACCCGCTCATCGGGAATTACGGCCGGCTTCGGGACGACGATCAGTCCGAGCATCCCTGGCTGCGCGCCCTGGTCGTGGCCAACGCGACGGCAGCTGTGGTCGAAAAGGCCGCCCAGCTGGCGGCGCTGCTCCGCGACGAGGGCATCCCGGCCATCGCCGGGATCGACACCCGGGCACTCGCCCGGCACCTGCGCACCCACGGTTCGATCCCCGGTCTGGTCAGCGCGCCCGGAGAGACCGACCCCGCGGCGGCGGTCGCCGCAGCTCGAGCGCTGCCCCGCTGGGAAGACCAGGACTTCGTCGAGCTGGTCTCCCCGGAGGCGCCCCGTGAGGTCGGCGAGGCATCGGCCGGCGGTCCGCTGGTCGCCATCGTCGACTTCGGTCTCAAGGCCAACATCGTCCGATCGCTCCGTCGGCGCGGGGCGCGGGTCCGGATCCTGCCCCATACCATCTCGCCGAGCGACGCCTTGAGCGCGGACGTGGACGGGCTGGTCCTGTCACCGGGACCGGGCGACCCGTCGCGTCTGGCCGGTCCGGTGGCCCTGGCCAGGGCCGCCATCGCCGACGGACGGCCGCTCCTGGGGATCTGTCTGGGCCACCAGATCGTGGCTCGAGCGGCCGGCGCCGACACCGGCCGGCTGCGCTTCGGCCACCACGGCGCCAACCACCCCGTCCGTGACGTCGACACCGGCCTGGTCCAGGTCACCGCCCAGAACCACGAGGTCCAGGTCCTGGCTGACACGCTCCCGGCGGACGGCGGTTTCCACGTCAGCCAGGTCAACCTCAATGACGGATCGGTCGAGGGTCTGCGCCACCGCGACCTGCCCATCGAGACGGTCCAGTACCACCCGGAAGGCGCTCCGGGGCCGCTCGACGCGCTGGCCGTGTTCGATCGGTTCGTGGCCGCCTGCGAGATCCGCCGAGGCGCGCCGCGATGAGCGGACAGGAGACCGCCGGCGGGGCGACGCCGAGCGGGGGACTGACCCGTGCCGGACCGCCGGCCTCGGTCCTCATCCTGGGCTCCGGGCCGGTCGTCATCGGTCAGGCGGCCGAGTTCGACTACGCCGGGACGCAGGCCTGCCGGGCGCTCCGGGCCGAGGGCGTCCGGACCATCCTGGTCAACTCCAACCCGGCCACGATCATGACCGACCCGTCGGTCGCCGACGCCATCTACCTCGAACCGTTGACGGTCGAGGCGGTCGAGGCGGTCATCGCCCGCGAGCGGCCGGAAGGGATCCTGGCCGGGCTCGGCGGTCAGACCGCGCTGAACCTGGCGGTGGCCCTGGCCCGGGCCGGGGTCCTCGAACGGCACGGGGTCCGGCTCATCGGGACGCCGCTCGAGGCGATCGAAATGGCCGAGGATCGCGAGCTGTTCCGCAACCTTCTTGACCGGATCGGTCAGCCCTACGCCCCGTCCTGGATCGTGGAAGGGGCCACGGCCGAGGAACGGGCCCGCTCGGCCGACGACGCCCTGCGCGAGATCGGCCTGCCGGCCATCGTCCGTCCGGCCTTCACCCTTGGCGGCACGGGCGGTGGCATCGTCGAGACCGAGGTCGCCTACCGCGAGCGCGTCCGGACCGGTCTGCGCAGCAGCCCGATCGGCCAGGTCATGGTCGAGCGCTGCCTGGTCGGCTGGGGCGAGATCGAATATGAGGTCATGCGCGACGCGGACGACACCTGCATCGCGGTGTGCTCGATGGAGAACGTGGACCCGCTGGGGGTCCACACGGGCGACTCGATCGTGGTCGCGCCGGTCCAGACCCTGCCCGATCCCGTCCACCAGCGCCTTCGCAGCGCGGCCCTGGCGATCATCCGGGCGCTCGGTGTCGAAGGCGGTTGCAACGTCCAGTTCGCGCTCAGCCCGGACTACGCCGACTACGCGGTGATCGAGGTCAATCCACGGGTCAGCCGCTCGTCGGCCCTGGCCAGTAAGGCGACCGGCTATCCGATCGCCCGGGTCGCCGCCCAGATCGCCGCCGGGCGGCGCCTGGCCGAGATCCCCAACGTTGTCACCGGCACGACCGTCGCGGCGTTCGAGCCGGCCCTTGACTACGTGGTGGTCAAGCTGCCCCGCTTCCCGTTCGACAAGTTCCCGACCGCGGATCGCTCGCTGGGCAGCCAGATGAAGGCGACCGGCGAGGTGATGGCCATCGACCGGACCTTCGGGTCGGCCCTCAACAAGGCCCTGCGCGGACTCGAACAGGCCGGCGTCGGGCCGCTCGCCGAGGACCCGGACTGGGCGCCCAGCCTCGACTACCTGGCCGCGGTCCTGGCGGTCGCCCGGGCCGACCAGGACGCTGCGGCCGATGCCGACGACGAACCCATCCGCTGGGTCGACGTCGACGGTCAGGCCTGTGAGTCCACCCGACACGCCGAACGGACCGCAGCGCCGATCGTCCTTCGCCGCTTCCTGGCGCCATCGGACACCCGTCTGTGGCGGGTCCTGGCGCTGCTCCGGCGGGGGGTCCCCGAGGCGACCATCCACAGCGCGACCGGGATCAGCCCCTGGTTCCTGGCCGAGTTCGGTCGGGCGGTCGGGCTCGAGCACGACGTCGCAGCCTGCGGCCCGCGCCTGGCCGACCCGACCGACGCTGACGCCGCGACTCTGCTGGCCACCGCCAAGCGGGCCGGCTTCGGCGACCGCGAGCTGGCAGCCCTGGCCCGGGTCGAGCAGGCCGCCTTGGGGGTCGCCCGGCGCGAGCTCGGATTGCGACCCGGCTACGCGATGGTCGACACGTGTGCCGCCGAGTTCGCCGCTGAGACGCCCTACTTCTACGCGACGTACGCCGCCGCCGGCTCGCCGCCCGAGGCCGGGCCGGTCGCTCGTCCCGCCGCCCTGGTCATCGGCTCCGGGCCGGTCCGGATCGGCCAGGGCATCGAGTTCGATTACTGCGCTGTCCAGGCCGCCGAGTCGCTTCGTCGCCTGGGCTGGTCAGCGATCATGATCAACTCGAACCCGGAGACGGTCTCGACCGACTTCGATGCCAGCACCCGGCTGTACTTCGAGCCGCTCGATCCCGAGTCGGTCCTGGGGGTCATCGAGGCGGAGACGCTGCCCGGCGGCGAGACCCTGCCGGCCTTCGTCCAGTTCGGTGGCCAGACCCCGCTCAACCTGGCCGCCCCGCTGGCCGCCGCCGGGGTGCGCCTGCTCGGGGCCGATCTCGAGGCGATCGACCAGTCCGAAGAGCGCACCCGGTTCTCCGCCCTGCTCGACCGGCTGGGCATCCCCCAGCCGGAGGGCGGGATGGCCCACAGTGTCGAGGAGGCGCTGACCCTGGCCGAGCGGATCGGCTACCCGGTCATCGTCCGACCCTCGTTCGTCATCGGCGGGCTGGCCATCGACTTTGCCTATTCGCCGGGCGATCTCGTCCGCCAGCTGGCCATGGCCACCGTCGTCGACCCCGATCGGCCGGTCCGGATCGACCGCTACCTGGAGGGCCTGGAGGTCGACGTCGACGCGATCTCCGACGGGACCGACGTGCTCATCCCAGGCTTGCTCGAGCACGTCGAGCGAGCGGGCGTCCACTCCGGCGACTCGGTCGGCATGTTCCCGCCCCAGACGGTCTCCGGGGGCGACTCGGACTTGATCGTGGCGACCATGGAGCGGATCGTCCTGGCCCTGGGTGTGCGCGGCCTGGTCAATGCCCAGTTCATCGTCCGCGACGACGGGGTCTACCTGATCGAGGTCAACCCGCGAGCCTCGCGGACGGTCCCGTTCATGAGCAAGGTGACCGGGGTGCCGATGGTCGACCTGGCCGTCCGGATCGCCCTCGGTGCGACCCTCCGCGAGATGGGCTGGCCGGGCGGCTTGCTGCCCGAGCCGCCGTTCGTCGCGGTCAAGGCGCCGGCCTTCTCCACGGCCAAGCTGCGCGGGGTCGACCCGTCGGTCGGGCCGGGGATGCAGTCGACCGGCGAGGTCATCGGGATCCACCGCGACCCGCGCGTGGCCCTGGCCAAGGCGCTTCTCGGGGCGGCCCTCGTGCCACCGCGGCCCGGACCGGACGGTGCGCTGGCGCTGCTTTCGATCGCCGATCGGGACAAGCCGATGCTGGGACGCCTGGCGGCCGGCCTGGCCCGGGCCGGATACCAGTTCGCGGCGACCGCCGGCACTGCCGCAGCGCTGGCCGAGCTGGGCCACGACGCTCGACCCGTCCGCAAGTACCTCGCCGGCGGAGCCCCCGCGGAACCCGATGCCGGGGGCACGCCGATCCTCGACCTGATCGAGTCGGGCGAGGTCCGCCTGGTGGTCAACACCCCGACCCCGCAGTCGGGCGCGGTTCGCGACGCGGCCGAGATCCGCCTGGCGGCGACCGCCGAGGGGATCCTGTGCCTGACCGCCATCGAGACGGCCGTGGCGGCGGCCGAGGCGCTCGACCCGGCCGTCATCGATCGCCTGGCCGAGGTCAGCTCGCTCGAGGAGTGGGTTCCCGCCGACCGCGCCGCGCCGGCGGGCGTCAGCCGCTGACGATGGCCTGACCGAGCGACCACAGGGTCAACGTCGTCAAGCCGACCATGAGCAGGGCCAGCGGGAGCTCGCGCAGTCGATGATCGCGGGGCTGGAGCGTCGCGGCCGAGCTCGAGGCGATCTGGCGCGTCCGCTCCCGGACATAGACCGCGTGCCCCGCCCAGGCTCCGATGATGTGTCCGCCGACGACCGCGAACAGCTGCAGGCTCCAGGCCACTGAACCGGGCAGCCAGCTGGTACCGGGTTCGAACGCGTCGAGTCCCAGCAGGTTCGCCCCGAGTCCGAGAGGGTCGTTGAAGGCCAGCAGGATGCGCTGGCTGTCGAACAGGATGAAGGTCAGGTAGTGGGCGATGAGATACCCGACGGCGATCGGGACCAGCCCGGCCGTGAGCGCGGCGGACCCGACCAGCCGGGCGACGACGAGGGCGATCCCGACCACCAAGACCAGCCAGCCGACCAGGAGCAGGCTCTGCTCGACGATGGTCGGGACCCCGAACCCGTCGAAGAAGATCTGGGTCTGGGACAACCCGTCGTACAGGATGCCGCCGACCGACAGGGCGACCAGGACCAGGCTGGCCGGCGCCCGATCCGCCTCGAGCAGGCCGGTCGCGAAGGTCCGGACCCGCAGCCGGCCGGCCGCGCCGGCGGGGCGGGGGAGGGCTAGCGGGGCAAGTCGACCGATCAAGCCGAACCAGACCGTGAAGACCTCGCCGTGGTCTCGCCACGTCTCGCGACCGTACTGGGCCATCGCGACCAGGGTGATCACGCTGTAGCCGAGCAGCACGAGACCCAGGCCCTGCCCGCTTCGGGCGGCCGGCACGGCCAGCTCGAGCCAGATGACGACGCCAAAGCCGAGGACCGCCGGCCAGCGCCCGAGCCGGGCCGGGTAGGGCATCGGGTCGCCGCCCGACTGACCGGTCCGAGCGAGGGCCGCGGCAGCCAGTCGGTGAAGCGTGCTGAATGGATCGAACCAGGTCCAGACCGGCCCGACGAACGCCGAGACGAGGGCCAGCCCCACCCAGCCGTAGGTCCACAGGAAGAGCGACGCGACGTCACCCTCGGAATGGCCGCCGAGGACGGCAGCCTGGACGACGATCCAGATCCAGGCGATGAGGCCGAGGACGGTGATCGTCCGGCGCAGCCAGCCCGGCACCCGGACCGTCCGTTCGGCGGACTCCGGCCACGCGGGGCCTGTCGTCGCGACCTTGGTCGACGCCTCCGCCGTGGAACCGCGATCACGAGCGAAGACGATCGCGAACGATGCCCCGACGGCAAGGGCGGCGCCGAGGAGGTAGGCTCCGAGCGGGATCGGCGACGCGAAGCGGCCGGTGAGTTGATGAGCGGCGGCGATGCGCCGGCGCCATCAGCCCGACGAAGCTACCGACGAGGAGCATCCCCGCCAGCGCGCCGAGGCGGCGGCCGGGGAGGCGGCGGCGATCGGTCGGCGGTCGGCTCACGTCAGCGGAGTCTAGCGCCTCCATCCGCGATGGCCGGAGGTCCGAATGGATGGTTGAGATGACCTCGATGCCCCAGATCCAGATGATCGAGCCGACCGGCGGCTATGTCGCCGGCGCCTGCAATATCGGCCCGGAGGAGATCGCCCGACGACGTCGCTCGGGCTGGATCGGCCTGGCGGCCTCGGTCGTCCTGGCCGTCGGCCTGCTCGCGGTCGGTGCCCCGACCTGGACCCGGCTCCTGCTCGCCCTGCCCCTGTACCTCGCGGCGATCGGGTTCATCCAGGCACGGGACCGGTTCTGCGTCGGTTTCGCCGCCGCCGGGATCACCAACTTCGAGGGTGTCGGGACGACCCACGCCATCGCCGACGAGGCAGCCAGGAAGGCCGACCGACGCCATGCTCGGGGACTCCTCGCCCGGTCCGCCACGATCGCCGTGGTCGGTGCCGTCGTCTTCGCCCTGCTGCCCGTCTGACCCGCCGATCAGGGTTCGCCGGCGAGCGCCTGTGGGGTGACGATCACCGGCATCGTCGGCAGGTCCCGACCGGTCGAGGCCAGGGACCCCTCGATCAGGTTGGCCACATCCACGACCAGTGTCCACGCTCCGGCGTCGGGCGGGGCGACCATCGCGACGGCGAACTTCGCGCCGTGGCCGGGGGCGATCTCGGCCGGGACCTCACCCGCCGGGACCTCGTCGCCATCGACTGAGCGCCAGGTCAGGACGATCCGCGTCTGAACCTCGGGGACGAGTGGGCGAGGCCCCTCGGATGTGCTCGCCGGGGTACGCCAATCGACGGTTCCCAGGTTGACCACGCTCATCCGCAGGGTGAACGCCTGGCCGGCCGCGAGGTCGGCCTGCTTGGCCAGGGCGACCGTCCCGGCGTAGGGCGCCACCACGTCGACCGTCAACGATCGGAACGTCCGCCCAGGCGTCCGATGACCGACCTCGGCCAGGCCGAGGCTCAGCCGATATCGGCCCGGGACAGCCGGCACCGGCAGGTCGACCGCGAAGCCCCGACCGGCAGCGCTGTCGGGAGCGGACGCAGTGGACGCCTCGACCGGGATCAGCGGGACGAGCGCGCCGGGTGAGCTGGCGGTATCGATGACCGCCCGCGATCGGCTGGCCTGGGCGGGCGGCTCCGGGCTGGCCACCGGCGTCCAGTGAGCGACGACCCGCTGGGCGGCCGGCTCGGGGAAGCCAGCTGTGATCCCAAGCCCGATCTGGACCCGGATCGTGGCTCCGGCTACCGGTGTCCCGCTCAAGCGCGGTGGGCTCAGGTGATAGGCGTGATCGGTCAGCGGCGCCGTGCGCGGATCGTTCCGGGCCGGTGTCGCGGCGGCCATGACCTTGCCGTCCTCGATCGTCGCGAAGCGATGGAGTGCCCCGACGGCGATCCACTCGCCCGGATAGTGGCCGTCGGCCAGGGGATCCATGAACCAGACCCGACCGTGGACCCGGTCGTAGCTCTGGACATACACGGCGTGGCTCGAGTTGCGGCGGTTGGCGAAGCCTCGACCCCAACGAGTGAAGTGGGCGGGCAGCTTGCCGTACTCACCGATGAGCACGGCGCCGCCGCCGTGCTCGAGGCGGTCGAGGAGTTGCCACCAGGCCATCGTGTCGCCGTAACCGGGCGAGAAGGCGACCCGGATGCCGGTGACCGCGCCGATGCCGCGGGCGAGGTCGTACAGGCTGGAGCCGCCCTTCTTGTCGTGTGACGCACGGCGCAGGACGCTCTGACTCACCCGGATCGAGCCGTGGGTCCACTTGTCGACGAGCATCGCCCCGGCCGCCCAAACGCAGTTCTTCTTCATCTGCCAGACCCGGCTCGGGGTGTAGCTGTCGGTCGGTCGGCGACCCGAGGCGGCTTCGACCGGCCCGACCGGCAGGGCGGTCAGCAGGCCGACGCATACGACGAGGCCGATCAGCAGCCGTCCCAGCGGTCCGCTCAGGTGGGCGCGCGGGCGGGACGGCGACGAGCGCCGGTCGGGGGCGTGGCGGTCGGGCGGGCTGACATCCTCGGGCACCGCCCGATCGTGTCAGCGCGTGAATGCGATTCCCATCGCCCGTCAGGTCGGTCGCGGACCGTACGTTCGGGTCATCCTGGCGCTGGTGCAGGGCGGCTTCAGCAGGGCCGATCCGCAGCGCTTGACCGCTCGAGGCGGACCGGATCGCCGGCCACGAAGGCGCCAGCCGCGACCAATCGACGACCGAGCCAGGCCCGGACCCTGGTCCGACCGGAGACGCCGCTGCGCTCTCGGGCGAGCCGCTCGGCGCGGGCACGCTCATGGTCGGCGGCGATCCGCCGGGTGACGACGAACAGGTCCATGTCGGGCTGCATGGCGGTCCCTCCTGTGCTACTCATCTCATCCTCCTGTAAGTCATTCATCTAACATGACGGCCGATGGATGGCCGTGACCCTTGGGCCACGGCCTGGGCGTCTGCCGTCAGCCGAGCAGGTAGTCGATCAGGCCGACCCCGTTGGTCTCGATGGTGCCTCGACGGAGGCTGTAGTAGGACAGCCCGCCTTCCTCGGTCAGGGTGACCAGGCCAGCCGCCCGGAGGAGCGCGAGGTGATGCTTGATGGTCGGCTTGGACAGTTCGAGCGCCGAAGCGATCTCGGTCAGGTAGTGGTCGCGTCCGGCGAGCAGGCGCAGGATGCGCAGCCGGGTATCGTCGCCCAGGGCCCGATGGAGGCGGACGACAGCAGCCGGGGGTGCCAGCGGATCCCCACCGTCGAGGGCCTCGTCGGCGATCGGATAGCCGAACATCCGCCAGTCGTCGCCACCGAACACGAAGTTGAACGGCCGGGCGAAGTACGACGGGGAGAGGATCACCCGGCGCACACCGGGTTCGGCCAGCCAGCGGATCCCGCCGGTGGTCGCCTCGATCAGATCGGTCGAGCGCAGGGTGGCGATGGCCCGGGCCCGGCTGTCATGGTCGCGCCGGATCATCGCCCCGATCCGGGGCTCGATGGCCTGGTACATCGGCAGCCACTCGCTGAGGACCCGCCGGGCCGGCTCGATGATGGAGGTCGGCTCGCGGTAGATCCGGGCGATCCGGGCGACCTTGTCCTCGGGGTGCGACTCGCCGAAGATGGCCAGGAGCTCGTGTACGGCAGCTTCGTCGCCGGCCATCGCTCGTTCGGTCAGTTCCCGGCGTTCGGGGTCGCGCAGGTCGTCGGCGACCATGGTCCGGACGATGGTGGCCTCGTCCAACTTGTGGAGCAGCTCGACGAAACCGGCCGCATCGCGGACCTCGGGGCGGTCCACTGCCAGCCCGGCCAAGACCACGCACAGCTCGGTCGCCTCGACGTCGAGGGCCTTGCCCGTCCGGGCTCGGAGTTGGAGCTTGGCCTCGGTCAGCCAGGTCCGGTCCGAGGCCAGCAAGTCCTGCGATCCGACGTCGTCCGACAGGGCGAACAGGAAGTCGTACAGGGTCCGAACGTCGAATTCGACGTCGTAGGCCGACGCGTTCGAGCGCGAGAAGTCGCGGACGATGGCCCGGGACGCCGGGACCGGTGCGTCAGCAGCTCGGCTACGGGAGGGGCTGCGAACCATCGTGGTGATGAGACTCCTAACAGGTGTTAGACAACAATCTAACACGACAGTCGACCCTGTCAAGGCCCACCGTCGCGTCCCACCGTCGCGACCGGCTCGTGGCTGCTACGATCGGTCTGATGTCGATCCCGGTCGTCGCCTTCACCGATGAGCGTCTCGCCAACGGACTGCGCCTGATCATCGCCGAGGATCACCTCGCCCCGGTGGTCGCGGTCAACGTCTGGTATGGCGTCGGCTCCAAGCACGAGGTCCCGGGCAAGACCGGCTTCGCCCACCTGTTCGAGCACGTCATGTTCCAGGGCAGCCGCAACGTCGGCAAGGCCGAGCACATCGCCCTCGTCCAGGCCGCCGGCGGGACGATGAACGGGACGACCTGGCTCGACCGGACCAACTACTTCGAGACGATGCCGTCGCACCAGCTCGAGCTGGCCCTGTGGCTCGAGGCGGACCGGATGGGAACCCTGCTCGACGCGCTGTCCCAGGAGAACCTCGACAACCAGCGCGAGGTGGTCAAGAACGAGAAGCGCTGGTCGTATGACAACCGACCCTACGGCAGTTGGTCGGAGAAGCTCCAGGCCCACCTGTATCCGCCGGAGCACCCGTACCACCACCCGACGATCGGCTCGATGGAGGATCTCGACGCAGCCTCGGTCGAGGACGTGTCCGACTTCTTCCGGACCTACTACGCGCCAAACAATGCGGTCATCTCGCTGGTCGGTGACGTCGACCCGACGGCGGCCCGGGCGTGGACCGAGCGTTACTTCGGCAGGATCCCGGCCAATCCCGACATCCCGCCGCTGGGCGACGTCAGTCTCCCGCCGATCCTCGGTGAGGAACGCCGCGAGATCGTCGAGGATCGGGTCCCGCTACCCCGCATCTTCTTCGGCTTCCGCGCTCCTGCCCTGGGCGACCTGCGCCTCGATGCGATCGACGTCGCGACCCAGGTCCTGGCCGGCGGCAAGGGCAGCCGGCTCCATCGTCGCCTGGTCCGCGACGAGCGGATCGCCCAGGATGTCGTGGCCTTCAGCCTGGGTTTCGTGGCCGGCGCCTCGATCTGGGCCGGTTGGGCGACCGTTCGGCCGGGCGTCCCGATCGAGCGGGTCGAGGCCGTCTTCCTCGAGGAGCTGGAACGGCTGGTCCATGAGCCGGTGACCGACGACGAGCTGGCCCGGGCGATGGCGCTCATCGAGACCGAGGAACTAGGGGCCCTCCAGCGAGTCGAGGAACGGGCTGACCGGTTGTCGATGTACGCCTGCCTGTTCGACGAGCCGGATCTGATCAACCAGATGCTCGGGCGGATGCTGGCGGTGACCCCGGCGGCCATCCAGGCCGCTGCGGGCCAGGTCTTCCGGGCCGACAATCGGGTGATCATGACCTACGTCCCAGCCCTGCCCCCGGTCGATGCCGCCCCGGTCGACGAGCTGCCCGGCCCGCTGGACGACGAGGCCGGGGTCGAGGGCGAGGATCCCCTGGACGGGGAGGCGGTCGCTTGACGGACGGCGCCGACTCCGTCGTCGAAGCGGTCCGGCCCACCCCGGGTCAGCCGCGGCCCTACCAGTTCCCCGACTTCGAGCGGGCGAGCCTGTCCAACGGGCTCGAGGTCCTGACCGTGGATCTGCCTGGCCGGCCCCTGATCAGCGCCCAGCTCCTCCTCCGCAATGGGGCGGCCGACGAGCCCCGTCTCGAGGGCGGCGCGACCGCGCTCTCGGCGCGAGCGCTGACCGAGGGGACGGATCGCTACGACGCGATCGCCCTGGTCGAAGCGACGGAGCGGCTCGGTGCGTCCCTCCACGCCGACGCCAACTGGGACGCCTACAGCGTCGGGGTCGAGGTCCCCGGCTCGCGCCTGGAGCCCGCCCTCGAGCTGCTGGCCGAAGTCGTCGCTCATCCGACCTTCCCGGATGCAGAGGTCGAGCGGATCCGCGACGAGCGACTCAACGACATCCTGCAGGCCCGCGCCGACGCCCGGCGCCGGGTCGAGGAAGCCTTCAACGCCACCATCTACCAGGACGACTCGCCCTACCATCGGCCGGCCAGCGGGACGCGGGCCACGGTCGAGACGCTCGATCGGACGCTCCTCGAGCGGGCCTGGACGCGGGGCCTCGATCCGGCCCGGATGAGCCTGGTCATCGCCGGTGACTTCGAGGGCCTCGAGCCGGTCAGGTTGGCTGAGCGCCTGATGGCCGGCTGGACGCGAGCGGATGGGGCGGTCGCGCCCGGCCCGATCACCGCCCGGCCGATGCCCGGCGGACGGCGCATCCGCCTGGTCGACAAGCCCGGTGCGCCGCAGACCGAGATCCGGGTGGGTCATGTCGGGGTGGCCCGACGGATCCCCGACTTCCACGCGCTGTCGGTCCTCGGAGCCATCCTCGGCGGCCTGTTCAACTCGCGCCTGAACATGAAGCTGCGCGAGGAGAAGGGGTATACCTACGGGGCCCATGCCGGCTTCGATCTGCGCCGGGCGGCCGGTCCCTTCTCGGCCCGAGCCGCGGTCAATACCGAGGTGACCGCGGCCGCCCTGAGCGACCTCACCGCCGAACTCGAGCGGATCCGGGCGCAGAAGGTGTCCGACGCCGAGCTCCGCGCGGCCCGGGACTACCTCGTCGGCGTCTTCCCGCTCCGGTTCGAGACGCCAGGGCCGATCGTCCAGGCCCTCGGCGGGATGATCGTCCACGACCTGCCTGACGATGAGCTGGCGACCTACCGGCAACGGATCGACGCGGTCACCGTCGACGACGTCCTTGCTGCCGCCCAGGCCCACATCGATGTCGACGGGGCGGTCGCCGTCCTCGTCGGGGATGCCGCCGCCGTCGCCTCGAGCCTCGAGAAGGTCGGCTTCGGGCCGGTCGAGGTCATCCGCGACGAGGAGCTCGTCGAACCATGATCGAGCCGGCGTCCAGGGCGCCCTGAAACCTTTCGGCCCCGGTCTGTCTCGGGGGAGGTGAGCGGTCCACACCGCCATCGCCATCGACAGCATCGAAAGGGGCTCGACCCAATGGACGACAAGCGGTTCCTCAAGGCACTCGGCGTGGCCGGTGTGGCCGTCCTGATGATCTCCGGGGTGGCCCTCGGCGCCGACGCGATCCTGCGGACCCCCGGCGCCCCGGCCCCGGTGATCCTGACCGCGGCCGACAACCTGCCCACCGCCACGCCCGAGCCGACCGAGACCGCCGAGCCGGCCGAGACGGCCGAGCCGGCCGAGACCGCCGAACCGACTGAGACCGCCGAGCCTGCCGGGACGGCCAAGCCTGCTGGGACGGCCAAGCCTGACAAGACCCATCACCCGAAGGCCACCGACGGCCAGTCCAAGAGCGGGCACGATGACGCCTCCGACAGCCACGACGGTCAGGACGACCAGGCCGGCGATGACAACGGCGGTGGGGACGACAACGGCGGCGACGACTGAGCGAGCGGCCGAGCCGGGACCTTCGGGTCCGCGACGAAGGATCGGACCGGATGCATCATCGGACCGAGCAGGCCACGCACCGGGGACGATCACGAACCAGACTGCAGCCGCGGAACGCCTCGATGGACCGCTCGCGGACGCCGATGTCCGGCGGGCGGTCGAGGCCGTCCTGGGCGGTGACAGTGACGCCTTTCGCGTCCTGGTCGAACGGGAATCCGGTTCGGTCATCCGGACCTGCCACCGTGTCCTGGGTGACATCCACGACGCTGAGGATGCCGCCCAGGAGTCGTTCGTGATCGCCTACCGTTCGCTCGCCGGCTGGCGCGGCGACGGCACGTTCGGTGCCTGGCTCGGACGGATCGCGGTCCGCACCGCGATCCGTCGGGCAAAGGCGCGTCGGCGAGTCGATCGGATCGACCCGACCGATCCGGACTTGGGCCTCGGCTCGGCGGCCGGCCACGGGCCGGACCCGGCCGTCGTCGCGCTGCGGGCGGAGCACGCCGACGACCTGCGCCGGGCGGTCAATCGACTCGACGAGCCGTACCGCGAAACGGTGATGCTCCGCTTCTATGGGCAGCTCTCGCTGGCCGAGATCGCCACCGAGATGGACCAGCCGATCGGCACGGTCAAGACCCACCTCTTCCGCGGCCTGGCCAGGCTCCGCGCAGCGATGGCATCCGACGGGGGGCCGCGATGACCGGTCCGTTCCATCCCAGCGAGCTGGCCGGTGGGGACGACGACCTGACGACGGGCCAGCTGGCCGAGGCACAGGCCACGGCGCGCGACCTCGAGGCGAACCTGTCCGCCGCCGACGTCCATCCGTCCACGGCGTTCGTCGATCGGGTGATGGCCACCATCGCCAGCGAGCCCCTGCCGCAGCCAGCGATCGCGGCCGGCTCAGCGCTCCGCGGCGGCCGGCTGGGGGCGATGGCGGCCGCCCTGGCCGACAGTTGGCGGGTGGCCTTCAGCGGCGGGCGTCCGTTCGCGGTCCGGGCCCAGGCGGCCGCCTTCGTGCTGGTGGTCGTCCTTGCCGTCGGGTCACTCGGGGGGATCGCGGCGGTCGGCGCAGCCCGACTGCTCGACACGCGCCCGACTCAGCCGGCCTCACCACTCCCGAGCGCTCCGACGGCGCCATCGGCGCGACCGACCCAAACGCCCCAGCCGAGCCCGACCCCGACCCCGACCGCGAGCCCCGAGCCGGCTGACATCAGCGAACCATCCGATACGCCGGACCCGAGTTCGGTTCGGACGCCCCGTCCGACCAGGACGCCCAGGCCGAGCGCGACCGACGACCACGGAGGCGGCGGTGGCGGTGGCGGCGGTGGCGGCGGTGGCGGCGACGGTAGTGGTAGTGGTGGTGGCGGCGAGCCGACCGAGGATCCGAGCGACGACTCCGGGCTGGACGACCTGTCCGGGCCCGGCTGACCGTTCGAGCGCGCGGCCGAGGCGCTACGCTCCGCGGGTGATCGTCGTCATCGGTTCGCCACTCTTCCGGCCCGGGACCGGCGATCGACCGTCGCAGGCGGCCGGGCCGCCGGCCGGGATCGCCGGCGCCGTCAGCGCCGCCGGGGGAACGGTCCAGCTCGTCGGACGGGTGGGGGAGGATCCGGCGGGGGAGGCCACCCTCCTCGCCCTTGCCGCCGCCGGGATCGGCCATGTCGCCATGCTTCGCGACGCAGCCCGGCCCACGCCGGTCGAGCAGCTCCGAACCGAGCCCGACTCGGACTTTCTGGCGGACGCCCTGGCCGAGCCAGCCGAGCCAGCCGAGGACGACTCATCCGATGACCAGGACGAGCGGGCGACGCTCGATCCGGGAGACGTGGGTCTGGCCCTGAGCTATCTCGATGGCTACCGGGTCATCATCGTGGCCGAGCCGCTGTCCGACGCTGCGCTGGCGGTCGCGGCCGAAGCGGCGGCCTACACCGGGGCCCGGCTGGTCGCGCTGGTCGCCCAGGGCGCACCGACCGGACCGCTGCCCGAGGGCGCGATCGTCATGGAGGCGCCGGTCGACGACCCCGATGGGGTCTTCGCGCGGACCGTCGCCAGCTTTGCCCTTGCCCTGGACCAGGGGAATGACCCAGGCGCCGCGCTGGAGGGCGCGGTCGTCTCGGCCGGCTGGGAACGCAGCCCCGACTGATCGGGTTCAGGCCGGGATCGGTCGGATGAGGTCCGGCCCGTCGTTGCGGACGTTGTTCACCAGGCTGCTGACCGCGACGATGTCGAGCGGCTCCCCCGGCGAGGGCCGCAGGAGACCGTGGAGCTCGCCCACGTCGGCCAGGCCCGGATCGAGCCACATCGACCAGTCGGCCGGCTCCAGGATGACCGGCATCCGGTCGTGGAGCCCGGCGATCCGGTCGTTGGCGGTCGTGGTCACGATGGTGAACGTGCGCCGGACCGTGTCGCTGGCGGGATCGCGCCAGCCCGACCACAGACCGGCCAGGGCCATCGGCCCAGCGTCGGTGCGCTTGATCAGATATGGTCGCCGGGCCGAGCCGTCGCGCTGCCATTCGTAGAAGCCGTCGACCGGCACGATGCAGCGGCGCTTGCGGAAGCTGTCCCGGAACGCGCCACTGGTGGCGACGGTCTCGGCCCGGGCGTTGATCTGGCGAGCGGCGACCCGTGGGTCGGTCGCCCAGGGTTGGATGAGTCCCCAGGCATAGGTCGTGATGGCGCGTCGATCCGCCCGTTCGACGACCACGGCCGCCGGATCGGTCGGGGCCAGGTTGAAGTGACCACCCGGATCGTCGGTCAGCGGCTCGGCGGCGAAGAGCTCGGCCAGCTCGGCGGTCGGTCGTTGCTGAGTGAATCGTCCACACATGGACCGATCGTAATCCCCTGCTACAGTCCGCGCGTGGACCCGCTCGCCCCGGATCGCGGCGCTGCCCCGGATCCGCGGGTCTCCGGCCCGCTCGATCGAGACACCGCCCTGGCGTTCCTGTCGATCGGCGATCGGCTCCTGGCCGCGGGCGACATCGAGGCGGCCGGCGGCTACTACCAGCGGGTCGTCGGTTTCGACGACAAGGCCGTGACCGCGGCGGCGATCTTCGGGGTCGCCAACGTCCTCTATCGGCTCGATCGGGACGACGATGCCCTGGCCACCTGGCGCGAGGTGGTCAAGCTCGGTGAGACGCCCAGCGCCTACCCGGCCTGGCGCCAGATCGCAGCCGCCCTCGTTCGGAGCGGCGATCTGGGCGATGCCGCCGCGGCCTATCGTGAAGCGGACCGTCGAGCGCCGGCCGCCGACAAGGCGGAGATCGCGTCGCGCCTCGGCTGGCTGGCCAAGGAGACCGGTGACGCCCGCGGGGCCAGGCGCTACTTCGCCCGCAGCCGGGGCGGCTCGGGCCTGCCCATCCCGCTGACCTACCTGATCATCGGCCTCACCGTGATCGTCTCGCTGACGACCATGCAACCCGACGCCCAGCGCTACCTCGAGGCGCTCTGGCTGACCTCGAGCGGGGTCGCCGCAGGCGAGTGGTGGCGGTTGCTGACGGTCACCCTCGTCCACGGCGGTCTGCCCCACCTTCTGTTCAACATGTATGCCCTGTATATCGTCGGACCGATCGTCGAGCGGATCTACGGTTGGAAACTCTTCGGGCTGATGTACGTCGTGTGTGCGGCGGCGGGTTCGGCGGCCAGCCTGGTCTTCGGCGATCCGCATGTCCCGTCGGTCGGGGCGTCCGGGGCCATCTTCGGGATGTTCGGAGTGGTCCTGGCCGCGACCCGGATCCACCATCCGCTGCTCGATCAGCGGGGGCGCGCGCTGACCGGCCAGATCGGGATGCTGATCGTCATCAACCTGGTCTTCGACTTCGCCTTCAACAGCACCGGCGGCAACATCGACACCGCCGCCCACGTCGGCGGACTGCTGGCCGGACTGTGGCTCGGCTTCGTCCTCGTGCCCGGGGCCGTCGAGACCCTCGGCACGCGCTGGCAGACGCCGCCCGGGGAATCGCCATCAAGCCCGATCGGCGTCCCGGACAGAGCGACGCCGGTGGCAGCCATCGATGACCGCCTGTCCCGACTGGTTCGCCTGCTGGCCATCGCGGCCCTCCTCGTGGCGATCGTCGTGGCCGTCTCGATCGGCTCTGATCGGAGCCGATCGGCGGGCCACGGGACCGTGTCCGAGGCCGCCCTGGTTCAGAGCTTGCCGAAGACGACCTGAGGGCCTGGCTCACCGGTGGCACCGCCGAGCGGCTCGAGGGTGATCATCAGGGCGGACGATCCAGCCAGATCACGACCGACCTCGGCGATCAGCGGGCCCTGCCCGTCGTAGCTCAGGGTCTGGAGTGGGTGGACCCCGGCGGCGTCCGCGACCCACAGTTGGTAGACGTGATCGACCGGGGTCGCCGGCAGCTGCCGAGCCACGACGAAGGCGTCGTCATGTCCGGGACGGTAGACGACCATCGCTTCGGCCGACGGAGCAAGCGCCTCGGGCGCGAGGGCCGCGACCTGTCGATCCGGGGCGAGAGCCACGCTCATGACCGCCGCCTGGTCGGTCAGCATGGCGCGCAGGCGGTTCGTCTCGGCGGCGACCCGATCCAGCTCCTGGCGGGTCGACACGCCCCACGCTCCGAGGCCCAGGGCGATCACCAGCAACCCGGCCACGACCACCCAGCCGACCCGACCTGGACCGCCGGCCGTCAGCGCGTGGAACCGGTCCGACCAGCTGGGTCGGGGCGGGCCCACGGTGGTCGTGACGTCGCGCGCAGCGGGAGCCGAGATCGGGCGCGGCTCCGCGAGCCGCTCATCGCTCCCGGCCGATCGGTCGGCCTGGATGGCAGCCAGCAGGGTCGAACCAAGCGCCGCCGGCGGCCGTCGGGCGGGTGCCACCAGGGCAAGGTCCGCGAGCGTGCTCGACAGGTCGTCGGTCAGGGCTGCGCAGCGGGGACAGCCGGCCTGATGGGCCTCGAACCGGGCGAGCTCCGTCGTGTCGAGATCGTCGAGGAGCGCTCCGGCGACCAGCAGGTCGAAGTCGGCTTCGTGGCGGATCATCAGGCGAGCTCGCCCTCGGAGACCGAGTCGCCCAGGATGTCGCGTAGGCGCAAGAGGGCCGTCCGGATCCTGGTCTTGGCCGTGCCCAGCGGGATGCCCAGCTTGTCGGCCACCTCGACGTGGGTCAGTCCGGCGAAGAAGGCCAGCTCGAGGGCGATCCGCTGCGCCTCGGGCAAGTGGGCGATCGCCTCGACGACCTTCTCGCGACGGACGTTGTGCCACGCCTCGCGATCGACATCGTCGCTGGCCATCTCGAGCTCGAGATCGACGTCGGCAGCCCGCTTGCGGTGGGTCTGCTCGCGTCGGACGAGGTCGATCGCCTTGTGCCGAGCCATCGAGTACAGCCACGGACCGAGGGCGCCCCGGGTCGGGTCGAACCGCCCGGCATCGCGCCATACGGCCATGAACACGTCCTGGACCACTTCCTGGGCGAAGCGCTCGGCGCCGGTGACCTGGTAGGCCAAGGAGTAGAGGGGACCGCTGTAGCGGGCGTAGAGCTCCTCGATAGCGCGCTCGTCACGATCGCGGATGCGCCCCAGGAGGACAGCGTCGGCGGCGCGCAGGGCGGCGGGATCGAGCGCCAGGTGTTCCCCGATCGGGTCAGCCTCCGTGGCCTTCGGGGCGATCCCCACGACCGGCCCATCGGCCCGAGTATAGGCGTCGCGCTCCGGCGTTTCGGCGGACGGCATCCGCACGAGGTCGGCGGCCATGGTCATGCCCACCGTTCGTCGGTCGGCCCGGATCGGATGGTCTCAGGTGGGCGGCGGGATCGGCGACTCCGGCAGGACCACGCTGAGCCGGGCGCCGTGGGGCGCCACGTTCTCGGCCAGGGCATCGCCGCCGTGGGCCCGGGCAAGCTCCCGGACGATGGCCAGACCGAGCCCGTTCCCCGAGCCGGCCCGACTCGGATCGGCCCGATAGAACCGCTCGAAGACGCGCTCGGCATCGCCCGGCTGGAAGCCTGGACCGTCGTCGGTCACGCTCAGGGCGACACCCGCTCGGCCGGGACCGCCGATCGAGGCGACCGCCCGGGCTGCGAGCCAGACGTGGCCGCCGGCCGGCACGACGGCCAGGGCGTTGCCGATCAGGTTGCCCAGGATCCGTTCGACGGCCAGGCGGTCGGCGGCGAAGGTGATGTCCGGCCCGTCGAGCGGCAGGGCGCTCAGCTCGACGCCGGCAGCGGTCGCGGCCGGACCGAACCGGGCGACGGTCTCGACGAGCAGCGTGCCGGCCTCGATCCGTTCGGGGCGGATCCCGTCGGCGCCATCACGCAAGCGCTCCATCGCTTCAAGTTCGGCGACCAGCCGCTCGAGTCGGGCGGCCTCCTCGCCGATGGCCCGGGCGGCCGTGACCGCGTCGTCGCCGACCGCCGTTCCGTCGACCAGGGCTTCCGAGAAGCCGGCGATGACGGTCAAGGGGGTCCGCAGGTCGTGGCGCAGGTCGGCCATCAAGCGAGCCTCGCGAGCCCGGGTATCGGACAGCTCGGCGGCCATCGCGTTGAACCGACTGGTCAGTTCGCGGACCTCGACCGGCCCCTCGACCGGCAGCGGCTCGAGTCCGCCGCCGGGCAGGTCCGCCGTCGCCCGGGCCAGCCGGCGCAGCGGACCGGTCACCGAACGGCCGAGGGCGATCGCGATCGGGATACCGGCGAGCGCGACCAGCAGGACGACCACCAGGAGCGTCCGGGCGAGGTCGCGCAGCGCATCCCCGGCCGAGGTGTCGAGCTGTGACAGGACGATCGCCCGGGTCGGGGCGGCCGCGTTCGGGCCGCGCAAGGTGGTGGCGGCGTAGTTGTGGTCGCGGCCGTCGCTGAAGCGGGCGGTGCCGGAGGTGACCGACCCACGGGTCGAGCCCGGATCGAGCGGGATCCGGTCGACCGGTGCGGCGTCGCCCCCGAGATCGATGACCCGACCGTCGCTGCTCAAAAGGTCGACCGCGACCCCGTCGGCGGCGACCTGTTCGCGCAGGTCCGCCAGGAGTGCCCGCAGGTCGCCGTTGAGGGCGGCGGCCCGAAGCTGGAAGACGAGCGGCTGACTGGTCTGGCCGAGGGCGGCGATGGCTGCGTCCTGGTGCAGCCCACGCAGGGCGACGAACAGGGTCGCACCGGTGGCCAGAACGGTGACCAGTGCGACCGCTCCGAAGGCGAGGGCGATGCGGGTGCTCAGCCGGTCGAGCACAGGCCGCTCTCAGCCCTGCCCGAGGTCGATGGCCGGACCGCGCTCCGGGACCGGTTCGCGGACCGGCGGGAGGAGCCGATAGCCGACTCCGCGGACGGTCTCGATCCGCGGCCCGTCGTCGCCCAGCTTGCGCCGGACCTCGGCGACGTGGACGTCCACCGTCCGGGTCTCGCCTGGGAAGTCGGTGCCCCACACGTCCTCCAGCAGGCCATCGCGGGTGAGGACGACGCCGGCATCGCGGGCAAGGGCCATCAGCAGGTCGAACTCACGAGCGCGCAGCTCGAGCTGCCGATCGACGACGGTCGCCTCGCGTCGACGCGGATCCATCCGGAGCGTGCCGACCTCGATCGGCCGGCCGGACCGGGCATTGCCGGAGGTCCGACGCAAGATGGCCTTGATCCGGGCGACCAGCGCCCTCGGATTGAACGGCTTGGTGACGTAGTCGTCTGCCCCGAGCTCGAGCCCGACGATCGAGTCCACGTCATCATCGCGGGCCGTCAGCATCAGGATCGGCGTATCGCCCCGGCGGCGGACCTCGCGGCAGACCTCCAGACCATCGATCCGCGGGAGCATCAGGTCGAGCACGATCAGGTCCGGTTCGTGGCGGCGATGGAGCTCGAGGCCCGTCTCGCCGTCGCCGGCCGAGAGGACCGCCCAGCCTTCCTTCTCGAGGTACAGGCGCAGCAGCTCGACGATGTTGCGCTCGTCGTCGATGACCAGGATGGTCTTCATCCTGCGCAGGATATCCCGCGCCATCGGCCCTGGTCGGCAGTCATGTAAGCGCGTTGTAAGGGCAAACCACACGCGGGCACGCCGACTCCGCACCCCACCCCACGATCAGCCCGAGTCCGCCCGATGGCCTACGATCGGCCGATGTTCGCGACCCTTCACGGCGGCTACCCTGCGCTCGACCCCGGTGAGGCGAACGACGGGGCGATCGGACCGCTCATCAGGCGGGTCGTCGAGGCCCAGGTCGAGGCGGGCCTCGGCCTGCTGACCGACGGCGGCGTCCATCGGCCCGACCCGGCTGTCGCGTTCATGAAGGCGATCGCGGGATCGGGCCCCGCGCTGCACACGCGCCCGATCTCGGTCGACACGTGGCAGCGGACGTCCGAGGCGGCCGGCGCGGTCCCGGTCAAGCAGTGCCTGCCCGGGCCGTACACCCTCGCGCGCAGGTTCGCCCCGACAGAGGCGGCCCGGGGGGACCTCACCGTGGCCCTGGCGGACGCACTGGCGGGCGAGCTGGTCGACCTTGCCGCGGCCGGCTGCCCGCTGATCCAGATCGACGAAGACGCCGCGACGGGGATCGACGACGACGTCGAGCGAAGCCTCTTCGCCGACGCGCAGCGGCGCCTGCTGGCGGGCCTTGCCGCGCCGGGCAGCCCCGGACGACCGCATCTATCGTTGGCGATCGTCGCTGGCGACGCCGATCGCGCCGGCTCGGCCACGATCTTCGGACCGGCCTACGACAGCTACCTGTTCGACCTCGTGGCGGGTCCGGACAGCTGGCGCCTGATCAACCAGGCTCCCCCCGAACGAGGGATCGTCCTGGGGTTGGTCGACCCCGGCTCGGCCGTCCAGGACCCTGAGGTCATCCTGTGGGCGATCGGCTACGCCGCCTCGACCCGCCTGCGCGGCGAGATGCAGGTCGGCATCGCGACGTCCGGCAGTCTGGCTGGGTTGACCCGGGCCGACGCGCGCAGCCGGATCGACCTGCTCGGTCGGGTGGTGGGTCTGGTCGAACGAAGCCGGACCGAACCGATCGCCGCGTCGCTCGATCCGCGGGCGATCGACAGCCGGAGTGCCGCGCTGGGTCGCTGGACTCCCAGCCCCGGCTCGTCCAGCGATGGCGACGGCTGACTCGCCCGCGCTATCCTCAACGCCGGTCGGACACGAGGAACCTGATGATCTGCGATCGATGCGGCACGGATAACCGAGCGGGACGACGGTTCTGTCGCTCGTGCGGCGCCGGCCTGACCGCCAGTTGCCCGGCGTGTGGCACCCCGGCGGAGCCTGGCGACAGCTTCTGCGGCGTGTGCGGCGGCCCACTGCCCGGCGGCGACGGTCCCCCGGCCGCGACCACCCCGCTCGCAAGGCAGACGAACCGCGAGACCGGCCTGACCGAACGTCGCATCGTGACGGTCCTGTTCGCCGACCTGGTCGGCTTCACGGCGTTGTCGGCCGATCGCGATCCCGAGGCGGTCCAGGAGTTCCTGGACGGGTACTTCGGCCTGGCCCGAGAGCGGATCGGACGCTACGGCGGGACCATCGAGAAGTTCATCGGCGACGCCGTGATGGCCGTCTGGGGGACGCCGGTCGCCCACGAGGACGATGCCGAACGGGCCGTTCGAGCCGCCCTCGACCTGGTCGATGCGATCGGCGGCCTGCGCGCCCCGGATGGATCGGCGGTGCTGGTCCGGGCGGGGGTCTTGACCGGCGAGGCGGCGGTCTCGCTCGGGGCAGACGGTCAAGGCATGGTCGCGGGCGACCTGGTCAATACGGCCAGCCGACTCCAGTCCGCCGCCCCGCCCGGGTCGGTCCTGGTCGGCGAGGCCACGATGCGGGCGACGGAGCAGACGGTCGTCTACGAGGCGGCCGGCGATCAGGTCCTGCGGGGCAAGGAGGCGCCGGTACCGGCTTGGCTGGCGACCCGGGTCGTGGCCGGCCGGGGAGGTGCTCGCAGGAGCGTTCGCCTCGAGGCGCCGTTCGTCGGCCGCGACGACGAGCTGCGCCTGCTCAAGGAGCTCCTCCACGCGACGGGGCGCGAGCGGCGCGCCCGGTTGGTGTCGGTCCTGGGCATCGCCGGGATCGGCAAGAGTCGCCTGGCCTGGGAGCTCGACAAGTATGTCGACGGCCTGGCCGAGCCGATCTACTGGCACCAGGGCCGATCGCCCGCCTACGGCGAAGGGCTTGCCTTCTGGGCGCTGGGCGAGATGGTCCGGGGCCGGGCCGGGATCGCCGAGTCGGATCCACCCGAGCTGGCCCGCGAGAAGCTGGCCGCGATGGCCGTCGAATACCTGCCCGAGCCAGAGGAGCGAGCGCGGGTCGAACCACGTCTGGCGACCCTTCTCGGCCTGGCCGATGGCGCGACCGGCACTGTCGAGGAGCTGACCGCGGCCTGGCGGACCCTGTTCGAGCGGATCGCCGACCGGGGGCTGGCCGTCCTCGTCTTCGAGGACCTCCATTGGGCCGACCCTGGCCTGCTCGACTTCATCGAAGGATTGCTGACCGCCTCGCGGACCCGGCCGATCCTCGTCCTGGCTCTCGCCCGACCCGAGCTCATCGAGGACCGACCGACCTTCGGGGCGAGCCTGCGTAACCACATCCGGCTGGACCTCGCCCCGCTTGGCGACGAGGCCATGGACATGCTCCTGCTGGGCCTCGTCCCGGGCACGCCCCAGGTGGCCCTGCGGGCGATCCGTGACGGCGCGGCGGGGATCCCGCTGTATGCCGTCGAGACGGTCCGGATGCTCATGGACCAGGGCCTGCTCCGGGAGGCAGAGGGACGCTTCCACCTCGTCGGCGATCTCGGTCGGCTGGCCGTGCCCGAGTCCCTCCAGGGCCTCCTCGGAGCTCGACTGGATGCCCTGGACGACCCGTCGCGGGAGCTGGTCGGGGTCGCCTCCGTGCTCGGGATCAGCTTCACCCTCGACGCCCTGGCGACGCTCCAGGGCATCGAAGAGGCCGAGGCGCGGCGCCTCCTCGCTGGCCTTCTCGACCGCGAGATCCTCGTCCTCGAGAGCGATCCGAGCTCGCCCGAACGGGGCCAGTACCGATTCCTCCAGGGGGTCCTCCGCGAGGTCGCCTACGGCCGCCTGTCCCGGCGCGAGAAGGAGGCCCGCCACCTGGCCGCCGCCCACTACCTGGAGTCCCTAGGGTCCGACGAGCTGTGCGGGGTCGTCGCCCACCACTATCTCGACGCCCTGCGCAGCGCCCCGGAAGGCGAAGACCGGACGGACCTCACGGTCACGACGGTGGCGGCCCTGGCGGCCGCGGCCGACCGCTCGACGGCGATCGGCGCACATGCCAGCGCCGCGGGCTACCTCGGCGAAGCCATCGCCCTGACGCCGGACGAGAGCATCGCCCTGCCCTTCCGCGAATTGCGGGCGGAAGCTCTCGTCTCGGCCGGGCGGATCGAGGAAGCCCTGGCCGCGGGATACGAACTCCTGGCGCAGGCCGACGGACGTAGCGATCGACCCCTCCAGGCCCGGGCAGGTCTGCTGGTCACGAACGTCCTGATCGGGACCGGGCACCCGGCCGAAGCACGGGCCGAGGCGGAACGGATCCAGGCCGACCTAGGCGCGTTCGCCGAGACCGACCCCGACGGCCTGCGCCTGACCGCCGAGGTCGTCCGGGCCCGCCTGATGAGTGGCGACGCGACCTCGGCCGGAGAGCTGGTCGAGGCGACTCTGCCCCTGGCCGAGCGACTCGGCCTCCGCCCGGTCGTTGCCGAGCTGCTGGCCAGCAAGGCCTGGGCGTTGTCGGTCGAGGGCCGGGTCGTCGAGGCGGTGGCGCTCCTGCGTGGGACGTTGGTCCTGGCCGAGCGCGAGGGCCTGTTCAACGCCGAGATGCGGACCCGGATGAACCTGTCCTCCTGGCTGAGCGTCGATTCACCGAGCGAGGCCCTCGAAGTCGCCCAGCGGGCCTGCGATCTGGCCCTCGAACACGGCTACCAGGGCTGGGCCTTGTCGGCGGCCGGCAACGTCAGCGGGGCGGCCTTCGACATCGGCCAGTGGGACCGGATCGAGGAACTCGCTGCCCGGCTCGACGTCCTCGGCGAGTGGGTCTCGCCGTGGGACTTCATGGTGCCCAGCGTCCTCGCCATGGTCTGGGCCTCGCGCGGTCGGTTCTCCGAGGCCGCTGAGCTGATGGCCCAATTCGAGGTCCAGTACGGCGCAGTGACCGACCCCCAGGTCCTGTCATCGGTCTACAGCACGCTCGCTCACATCGCATATGCCGCGGGCGACCTGCCCGAGGCGACGCGCTCTGTCCGCCGACTCGACGCGTTGCTGGCCGAAGCCGGCGTTTCCGGGGACCCGGTGATCTCGGCCCTGGTCGCGGCGGAAGACGGGGACAGGGCGCTCCTGTCCGAGACGGTCGAGTCGCTCGGGAGGGGACTCGAGAACGGGCGCCTGCCCCGAGTCCTGCGAGACTGGCTCGCCGCTGTGGGTCGGGTCAGGGAAGGTGATGTCGGCGCCCTTCGAGAGCTGGATGCCGCCGCCGATGTCTACCGGGCGGAGGGCGTGCGGTTCGTCCTCGCGGGCCTGCTTCGGGCGCGAGCGATCCTGGCTCCGGACGATCCGGGCGCACGCGCCGCGGCGTCCGAGGCGCGGGCGATCCTGACCGAGCTCGGTGCGGTCACCCTCCTGCGCGGATTGCCGCCAACCAGCGACGAGACCGCGCCCAGCCCGTCGAGTCCCGCCGACCGGATCGGTGTTGCGGATCCGGCTTGATTCCGTGGCGCTCCAGTGCCACCATCGACCCGCACCCTCTCGGCGCCGCTCCATCTGCGGAGCGCTCGTTCCCGTTTCCCTCGACAGACGTCCCAGCAGGAGGTCGATCGGTGACTGAGCAGGTCCGGCTCACGGTCAATGGGATCCCGAGGGAGGTGGAGGTCGAGCCCAGGCGACTCCTCGTGCAGACGCTGCGCGAGGACCTCGGGCCTGACCGGGACGCACGTCGGCTGCGACACCAGCCAGTGCGGCGCGTGCACCGTCCATCTCGACGGCCGGGCGGTCAAGTCGTGCTCCGTCCTGGCCGTCCAGGCCGACGGCCACGCCGTGACCACCATCGAGGGCATGGCGCCCGAGGGCGGCCTGCATGCGATCCAGACCGCGTTCTGGGAGAAGCACGGACTCCAGTGCGGCTTCTGTACGCCGGGCATGATCATGGCCGCGGCCGACCTCCTGGAGAGCAACCCGGATCCGACCGACGACGAGATCCGGCACGCGATCGAAGGCAACATCTGCCGCTGCACGGGCTACCACAACATCGTGGCGGCGATCCGCGAAGCGGCCTCCACCCTGCGCGCCGGCACCGACGTGCCGGCCGGCGCCAGTGCCTGACAGGAGGCCCATGCGATGACCACCGAGGTACTCGGCGCCCCGATCAAGCGGGTCGAGGATCCGCGCTTCATCACCGGCAAGGGTCGCTACCTGGACGACATCCAGATGACCGGGATGACCTACATGGCCATCCTGCGCAGCCCCTATGCCCACGCCGACATCCGCTCGATCGACACGTCGGCGGCCAAGGCCATGCCCGGCGTGCATCCTGGTCCTGACCGGAGCGGACGTCCCCTACAACCCGCTGCCGATGGCCTGGCCGGCCGGCGGCTCCTCGGGCATCCAGAACAACATCAACATGCCCCGGGCACTCGCCACCGATGACGTCAAGTGGACCGGCGAAGGCGTCGCCGCGGTCATCGCCGAGACGCCCGAGCAGGCCGTCGATGCGACCGAAGCGATCGTCGTCGAGTGGGAGCCGCTGCCGGCGGTCGTCGACACCGAGAAGGCGACCCAGCCGGGCGCTCCCCAGATCCATGAGAACGCCCCCAACAACGTCGTCTTCGAGTGGACCGTCGGGGACAAGGCCGGGACCGACGCCGCGGTCGACGACGCCGAGGTCGTCGTCCGCCAGCGGATCGTCAACCAGCGGCTCATCCCCAACCCGCTCGAGGTCCGCGGCGACATCGGGCTGTACAACCCGGGCACCGAGGAGTACACGGTCTGGATGTCGAGCCAGACGCCCGCACATCCAGCGGCTCCTGCTGACCGCCTTCGTGACCGGCATCCCGGAGCACAAGGTCCGCTGCATCTCGCCCGACGTGGGCGGCGCCTTCGGCACCAAGATCTTCTGCTACGCGGACATGGCCCTGGTCATGCTCGCCTCGAAGCTCGTCGGTGGCCGACCGGTCAAGTGGGTCGAGACCCGCCGCGAGAACTACCAGTCGACCATCCACGGGCGCGATCACGTGACCTACCTGGAGATCGCCGGCAAGCGCGACGGCGAGGTGACCGGGCTGCGGGTCAAGACCTACGCCAATCTCGGCGGCCGCCTGTCGACCATCGGACCGGGCATCCCGACCACGCTCTACGCGCGGGTCCTGTCGGGCTGCTACAAGATCCCCAACGTCTACTGCGAGGTCACCGGGGTCTACACCAACACGGTCTTCGTCGACGCCTATCGGGGGGCCGGTCGGCCGGAAGCCACCTACGTCATCGAGCGGGCGATGGACCTGTTCGCCGCCGAGATCGGGATGGATCGAGCGCGAGCTCCGGCGCAAGAACTTCATCGCTCCGGACGCCTTCCCATACGACAATCCGTCGGGCCTCGGGACGGCGGTCAACGGCGAGAAGATCTACATCGACTCCGGCAACTACGAACCGGCCATGGACAAGGCCCTGGGCATCGTCGGCTATGCCGATCTGGCCAAGGCCAAGGCCGAGGCCCGGACCCGCGGCAAGCACCTCGGTCTCGGCTTCTCGACCTACCTCGAGGTGTGCGGCGTCGCGCCGTCGAAGTGGATCGGGGCGGTCGGCGAGGGCTGGGGCGCGGCGATGTGGGAGTCGGCCAACCTCAAGGTCCACCTGACCGGAAAGGTCATCCTGACCATGGGTACCCAGCCCCAGGGCCAGGGCCACGAGACGACCTATTCCCAGGTCATCGCCTCGGAGCTCGGGCTGCCCATGGACGACATCATCGTCCAGCACTCCGACACCCAGGGCACGCCGTTCGGCTACGGCTCGTACGGCAGCCGGACGTCCTCGGTCGGCAGCACGGCCGCGATCAAGGCGGCGGGCAAGGTCCGTGAGAAGGCCCGGCGCTATGCCGCTCATATGCTCGAAGCCTCGGTCGACGATATCGAGGTGATCGGCGCGGAGTATCGGGTCAAAGGCTCGCCCGAGAAGAAGAAGACCCTCCAGGAGATCGCCTTCGCGCTCGACCTGGGGTTCAGCCTGCCCGACGGGATGGAGCCCTATCTCGACGAGACCGCCTATCACGACACGCCCAACTGCACCTGGCCGTTCGGGACCCACATCGCGGTGGTCGAATTGGACGACGACACCGGCAAGGTGGACCTGGTCCGCTACGTCGCGGTCGACGACGTCGGCAACAAGATCAACCCGATGATCGTCGATGGTCAGCTTCACGGCGGGATCGCCCAAGGCGTCGGCCAGGCCCTCTGGGAGCAGGCCGTCTACGACGACGCCGGGCAGCTCCTGTCGGGCTCGATGCTCGACTACGCCCTGCCCCGGGCGTCGTGGCTGCCGGATTTCGAGCTCGACGAGACGGTCACCCCCTCACCGGTCAACCCGATCGGGGTCAAGGGCGTCGGCGAGGCTGGCGCCATCGCCAGCTCGGCGGCCGTCGCCAACGCGGTCATCGATGCGCTGGCACCGTTCGGGGTCCGCCATCTCGATATGCCGTTCACCGCGCCGAAGGTCTGGCGCGCGATGCACTCCCAGGAGGCCCGGTCGTGATCCCAGCCGAGTTCGAATACGACCGTCCGGCGACCGTCGCCGAGGCGCTCGCCATCCTGGCCCGGAATCCAGGGAGCGCCAAGGTCCTGGCCGGTGGCCAGAGCCTGCTCGGGTTGATGCGCCTGCGCCTGGCCCGACCCGAGCGGCTGGTCGACATCGGCCGGCTCGACGAGCTCAAGGGCATCCGGGCGCTGCCCGACGGCGGGCTGGCCATCGGCGCCCTGGCGACCTATCGCGAGGTCCTCGACTCGGCCCTGGCGACCTCGCGGGTGCCGCTCCTGGCCATGACCATCGCCGACATCGGCGACGTCCAGGTCCGCAACCGCGGGACCGTCGTCGGTTCGATCGCCCACGCCGATCCGGCCTCGGACATGCCGGCGGTGGTCCTCGCCCTCGAGGCGGCGATCGTGGCCCGGTCGAGCAGCGGCGAGCGGATCGTGCCGGCGACCTCGTTCTTCGAGGGCGCCTTCGTGACCGACCTGGCCGAGGACGAGTTGCTGACCGAGATCCGGATCCCGGCCCAGCCGGCCGGGGTCGGGATGGCCTATCGCCGGTTCGAACAGCCGGCATCGGGCTACTCGATCGCCGGGGCGGCTGCGGTCGTCGGGCGGACCGGGGGCGTGGTGATCGACGGTCCGGATCGGGGTGACCGGGGTCGGCGACGTCGCCTACCGGGCGTCGGCCGTCGAGGCTGCCCTGAGTGGCACGAGCGGGGATGCCGGGTCGATCGCAGCCGCCGCGGCCCATGCCGTCGACGGGGTGACAGTCGGCTCCGATATCCACGCCGACGCCGTGTACCGGGCGGAGATGGCCCGGGTCCACGTCCGGCGGGCGATCGAGGCGGCGCTGGGCGCCGCCGACTGACCGTCGAAGCCGGGTGCGGCTCGAACGGATCGTTCCCGGAGACACTGCGCCAGCGGACGTCGACGGAGCGGTCCTCGTCCGTGACCTCGTGGTCGACGGCGAGCGCTGGTCGAAGGGTCGGCGGCTGACCGCAGCCGACCTGAGGACCCTGGCCGCTCCTGGGGTGGTCGTCGCGGGCGAACCCCGGGCCCTGGCCGATGCCGGGATCGCCGTTCTCGTGCCCGAGGCGGACGACCTCCACGAAGACGACGCTGCGATCCGCCTGGCGGCGGCGGTCGCCGGTCCCGGCCTGACCCGGCGCGGCCCGGCCGAGAGTCGGGTCGACCTGCTCGCTGCGACCGATGGCCTGCTCCATGTCCGGGCCGACCTGGTCGAGCGGATGGACCGGATCGATCCGGTCGAGGTGTTCACGTTGTTCGACGGCCAGGTGGTCCGGGCGGGCGATCTGGTGGCCAGCGTCAAGGTCGCCCCGCATGTGGTCCCCGCGGAGGTGGTCGCCCGGGCCGAGCGGGTCGCCCGGCGAGCCGGCTCGCCCGGGGTCGTTCGGGTCGTGCCGTTCGTCCGACGCCGAGTGGCCGCCCTGGTCAAGGAGTCCGTCCACGCGCCGGCGCGGGAGCGCTTCGAGGCGAGCGTCAGGCTGAAGGTGGAGTCGCTTGGCTCGGAGCTGGTCGCGGTCGTCTACGTGGCCGACGCGGCAGATCCGGTGACCGACGCTCTGCGTTCGCTGGCCCGGGGGCGCGGGCCGGATCGGGCCGACCTCGTCCTCACCGCCGGGTCGGCCAGCACGGACCCCGAGGATCCCTTCTACGTCGCGATCGAGCGACTCGGCGGCCGGGTGGTTCGCCACGGCGTCCCGGCCCACCCCGGCTCGATGCTGTGGCTGGCCCGGATCGGCCGGACGGACCTCGCTCGGCCTGCCCTCGTGCGGCGCCTACTCGAAGGCGACGGCGGCCGATCTGCTCCTGCCCCGGCTGCTGTCGGGCGAGCCGGCCAGTGCGGCGACCGTCGCCCGGCTCGGCGTCGGCGGGATCCTGACCCGCTCGATGCGCTTCCGCTTCCCGGCCTACGCCCGCGACCTCGACGCACCGGACGGGTAGACTCCACGCCATGCCCGACCCCGAAGACCGGACCGCCGCTCCCGCCCCGGTCGGCCGACGACCGCCCGGACAGCACCCGTTCGGTGGACGGCATCGTGGCCAGCTTCCGGGCGGCCGACTACATCTGCGACCGCTCGCTGGGGACGGCCGTCTTCCTGGCCCTGGAACTGGGTCGGCCGCTGCTTCTCGAGGGCGAGGCCGGCGTCGGCAAGACCGAGCTGGCCAAGACCCTGGCGACGACCTGGGCACCCGCCTGATCCGGCTCCAGTGCTACGAGGGCCTCGACGTCAACTCGGCGGTCTACGAGTGGAACTACCCGCGCCAGATGCTCGAGATCCGGCTGCTCGAGGCGGCCGGCAAGGTCGACCGAGCGACGGCCCACGACATCTTCGGGCCCGAGTTCCTGATCAAGCGGCCGCTCCTACAGGCGCTCGAATCGACCGACGGCAAGGCGCCCGTCCTGCTCATCGACGAGATCGACCGGGCCGACGAGGAGTTCGAGGCGTACCTGCTCGAGATCCTGTCCGACTTCCAGGTGACCGTGCCCGAGATCGGCACGGTCCGGGCCGAGCAGACGCCGCGGGTGGTGCTGACCTCGAACCGGACCCGCGAGGTCCACGACGCGCTGAAGCGGCGCTGCCTCTATCACTGGATCGACTACCCGACCTTCCAGCGCGAGTTGGAGATCGTCCTGACCCGGGTGCCCGAAGCGCCCGACAAGCTGGCCCGCCAGATCGTCGGCTTCGTCCATCGCCTGCGCGAGGCGGACTTGACCAAGGTCCCCGGGGTCGCCGAGACGATCGACTGGGCGTCGGCCCTCCTGGCCCTCGGAGCGACCGAGCTCCAGCCGGCCCTCATCGACGAATCGCTCGGCGTCGTCCTCAAGTACGAGGAAGACGTCCGACATGTCCGGGGCGAAGCCGGCCGCCGGATCCTCGACGAGGTCGTCGCCGGCGGCTGAGCCGGGACGGACCCGCGACCGTGTCGCCATCACCCGACCCCGGGCATGTCCTGCCGGCGTTGCCCGGTGCTCGGACCGCGACCCTCGTCGATGGGGAGCGGTTCACCGGCAACGCGGTCCGCTTCGCCCGAGCCCTGCGCCAGGCCGGGCTGACCACGGATCTTGGCGCGGCCATCGACTTCGCCCGGGCGCTCGGGCTGGTCGAGATCGGCGACCGGGAGCAGGTCCGCTCGGCCGGCTCCGCGCTGTTCGTCCGGCGCCGCGACGACCTCGAGATCTACGACGAGGTCTTCGCTCGCTTCTGGCGGTCCCACCGCCCCAAGCTGACCGAGGGCGGTCCGGGCGTCGACGCCGTCCCGGTCGACACGGTCCAGTCGGAGGACGAGGAGGCCGGTGGCGAGGTCGAGGCCGAGTCGGGCACCGAGAGCCAGCTCGCCGAAGCCGAGCGGGACGGCTTCGCCATGCCAGCCGAGGACGACAGCGAGGACGCCGAGGAGGAGATCGACGGCCTGATCATCAGTGAGCAGGCCTACAGCGCAGGCGCGGTCGACCGGCACCGCCAGTTCGACCGGATGACGGCGGCCGAGTTGCGTGACGCCGAACGGCTGATCGACCTGCTCATCCCGAACCTCGAGAAGCGCCGGACCCGCCGGAGCGAGCTCCATCGGCACGGTCGGATCGTCGCGCCTCGGGTGATGTTCCGGCGCAGCCTGGCGACCGGTGGCGATGTCCTCGATTGGGTCTGGCGTCGGCCGGTCCGGCGCCCCCGTGCTCTGGTCGTCATCTGCGACATCTCCGGCTCGATGGAGCGCCACGCCCGGGTCCTCCTCCGGTTCAGCCAGGCGCTGGCCGCATCGACCGTCCGGACCGAGGCGTTCGTGTTCGGGACGAAGCTCACCCGGGTGACCCGGATGCTCCGCGACCGCGACCGCGATCGAGGCCTCGACCGGGTCGCCGATACGGTCACCGACTGGTCCGGCGGGACCCGGATCGGCGAGTCGTTCCGCGAGTTCAACCAGGAGTGGGCCCGCCGGGTCCTGCGCAGCAGCGCGGTCGTGGTCGTCGTGTCGGACGGCTGGGATCGGGGCGACCCGGCCCTCGTCGCACGCGAGACCGCCCGGCTTCAACGGAGCTGTCATCGGCTCATCTGGCTCAACCCGCTGGCGTCGACGCCGGGTTACCAGCCGCTGGCCGGTGGGATGTCGGCCGCGATGCCCTTCGTCGACGACTTCGTCCCGGCCGGCACCCTGGCCAGCCTCGAGCGGCTGGGCATCCTCCTCTCGGATGCCCCGACCCGGCGCGAGGCCGCCCGACGTGCCCGTGGGTTCGGTGGCGAGGGCGCCCGGTCGACCGGGCACGCGCCACGAGTCGAGAGCGTCCGGCCCGACGTCCGCGAAGTCAGTGCGGTTCGGCCGGCGGACGACGGCTCGGACGGCGCCACGGCGCGGCCCCTCAGTCCGGCGTAGGCTGTCGAGATGGACCGTCCGCGATGAGAGAGTTGCTGAGGACGCTCGAGGCCTGGCAGGCCGGTGGCGCGGATGTCGGTCGGGCGGTGGTGGTCCGGACGTTCGGCTCGGCGCCGCGACCCGAGGGCGCCGTCCTGCTGGCGGCCACCGACGGCCGGATCGCCGGCTCGGTCAGTGGCGGCTGCGTCGAAGGAGCCGCCTACGAGGAGATCGAGCGAGCGCGCCAGGATGGGGTCAGCCGGGTGATCCGCTACGGCATCAGCGATGAGCAGGCCTGGGATGTCGGTCTGGCCTGCGGCGGGACGATCGATGTCCTGGTCGAGCCGACCGTCCGCCCGGAGCTGATCGCGGCGGGCGAGGACTCCGAGCACGGTCGGGCCGTCGTCACCATCCTGCCGATCGACGCCCCGGGGCCCGTCTTCGGACCGCACTCGCCCGGGGCAGGGGAGCCGATGGCAGCGGTCTTAAGGGTCGCCGACGACGGCAGCCTGGACGGGTCGCTGGGCGATCCGGCGTCCGACGCGGAATTGATCCGGGCCGGCCTGGCGGCGCTCGCCAGCGGGACGTCGCGGACCGTGGAGCTGGCCGGCCGTTCGCTCTTCGTCGAGGCGTTCCCCGTCCGTCCCCGGCTGGTGGTCGTCGGCGCGGTCCAGGTCGCCATCCCCCTGGTCGCCCTAGCCCGCGAGCTCGGCTACGAGACGGTGGTCATCGACGGCCGGGCGGCCTTCGCGACACCGGAGCGCTTCCCGCACGCCGATCGGCTGATCGTCGGCTGGCCGGACGAGGTCGCCGACGAGATCGCACTCGGCCCAGCCGACGCGGTCGCCGTCCTGACCCACGATGTGAAATTCGACGAGCCGGCCATCGTCGCCGCCCTCCAGCGCGGCTGTCGCTATGTCGGCGCGGTCGGCTCGCGCAAGACCCAGGCCGATCGGCGCGACCGGCTCCTCGCCGCTGGCGTCACGGCCGAGCAGCTGGCCGGCCTGCGCGGTCCCATCGGTCTCGATCTCGGTGGACGCGCGCCGGCCGAGACGGCCCTATCGATCATGGCCGAGATCGTGGCCGACCGACACGGCGGATCGGGTCGTCCGATGTTGGAGCTGGTGGCTCGGAGCGCGAGTGTCGGGGCTGCCTAGGGGCAGGTTCGGGGCGATCGTCCTGGCCGCTGGCCTGGGCAGCCGGTTCGGCGGGGGCAAGGTCCTGGCCGCGCTCGAAGGGCGGCCCATCCTCGATCACGTCCTGAGCGCACTTCGGGTCGCCGGCATCGGCCAGACCGTCGTGGTCCTCGGACGGGACGCCGAGCAGGTCGAGACTGCGATCACCTGGGCCGGCGAGCGCCGGACGATCAACCCGAACCCCGAAACGGGCCTGTCGAGCTCGCTTCGTCTCGGCCTCGAGGCGATCGAGGACCTCGAGGACGGCGTGGCTTTCGCCGGCGTGTTCGTCGTGCTGGGCGACCAACCGCTGGTCGATCCGGCGGTGTTCCGGGCGTTGGGGCAGGCGGAGGTCCGCGACGGGATCGGTTTCGTGATCCCGCGCTATCGCTCTGGCGATGGACCCAATCCCGTCCTCGTGCTCAGCGAAGGTCGGCGCTGGGTGGCCGAGGTGAGCGGCGATCGCGGTCTCGGGCCGATCCTGGCCGCCCACCCGGAGCTCGTCGCCGAGGTCGAGTTCGGCGGTGGCAACCCGGATGTCGATACCCGGGTCGACCTGCTCGAGCTGGCCTGGGCCGACCGTGTCCGTCGCGACCGGCTCCAGGTCGATCGGTTCCGCGAAGTACCCGACGGCGAGGACTTCTATCGACCCGTCACGAGTCTCTTCCGGGCCGATCCGCGGCGGACGGACGAGCCGATCCTCGACGCGCTCCTCGCCCTGGCCCGACCGGACGACGACTGGCTCGACATCGGTGCAGGCGCCGGGCGCTACGCCCTGCCCCTCGCCCTAAGGGTCCGCCAGGTCGTCGCCCTTGAGCCGTCCGACGGGATGCGCTCGGCCCTCGAGGAGCTGGCTCGCGAACACGGCATCGCCAACGTCCGGACCATCGCCGAACGCTGGCCCCGGGAGCCGGAGGAGTCCGGCAGCGGCCCGGCGGCCGACCTCCGGGTCGACGTCGCGATGATCGCCCATCTCGGCTACGACATCGAGGAGATCGGTCCGTTCATCGACGCGATGGAGGCGGCCGCCGGCCGGCTGTGCGTCGCGATCCTCATGGAGCGCCAGCCGTCATCGATCGCCGACCCGTTCTGGCCGCCCATTCACGGTGAGGAGCGGGTCGCATTGCCGGCGTTGCCCGAGTTCCTGGAGCTGCTCGTGGCACGCGAAACGACCCCGAGCGTGCTCCGTTTCCCGCGCCCACCGCGCGCCACCGACACCTTCGACGAGCTCCATGGGTTCGTCCGTCGGCAGCTCTGGCTGACCGCCGGTGGGCCTGCCGATCGGCGGCTGGAAGGTCTCGTTCGGGCGGTCGCCGAGCGGCCCGACGGGCGCTGGTCGCTGCCCCAACCGAGCGTGGACATCGGTCTGGTGAGCTGGTCGCCGACCCACCGGTCGTGAGCCCTCCCGATACATCCGGCCGACCCATGGATACGTATCGTTGACGCGTCCACTACGCACGCCTATCCTCGGCCTACGACATCCAACGTAGCGTCCGGGTTACCACCGAGTCGCGATCTCGGTCCGCTCCGGGGCCCCGTCTCGAGTCGTCGACCAGCAGCGTGTTCGCCGCTCCAAGCGGCGAGCGTCAGCGTCCGACTCAGGGCGCGGAGGAGAACGGATGATCCCTGCTCAGTTCGACTACGTTCGGCCGGCGAGCATGCACGACGCCCTGAGGATCCTGGCCGAGCGCGAGGGCGAGGCCAAAGTGCTGTCCGGCGGCTACAGCCTGCTGCCGATGATCAAGCTCCGGCTGGCTCAGCCGGCCTTGCTGGTGGACATTCGCGACGTCGACGGGCTCGACGGGATCGTCGAGACGGACGATGAGTTGCGGATCGGCGGGCGGGCGACCCACCGCCAGATCCTCGAGGACCCGACCGTCCAGGCCGGCTACCCGCTCCTGACCGACGCTGCCGGCGGCATCGGCGATCCGCAGATCCGCAACTGGGGCACGATCGGTGGGTCGTGCGCCCATGCCGACCCATCGGCGGACTGGCCGGCGGTCCTCCTGGCGACCCGGGCGACCGTGGTCTGCCGGAGCAGCACCGGCGAACGGTCCATCGCGGCCAAGGACTTCTTCATCGACACCTTCCAGACGGCCATCGAGCCGACCGAGCTGCTGACCGAAGTGCGCATCCCACGCTGGCCCAGTGGGACCGGCGGCGCCTATGCCAAGCTCGAGCGGCGAGCGGGCGACTTCTCGACCGTCGGCGCCGCCGTGATGGTCCAGATCGGGCCGGACGGCCGGATCGCCGATGCCGGGGTCGCCCTGACCGCGGTCTCGGACAGCCCGTTCGCTTCAGCTTCGGCCGTCGCGGCGCTGGTCGGCGCTGAGCCTTCGGAGACCGCCTACCGCGCGGCCGGAGCGGCCGCCGCAGCCGAGTCGCGACCGGCCAAGGACGGCCACGGGCCGGTCGACTACAAACGAGCGATGACCGAGGAGATGACGGTCCGGGCGTTGCGCAGCGCGGTCGCCCGTGCGCGCGGACAGCGATAGGAGCGCGTGATGGCCAGCCACAAGATCGAGCTCAGCGTCAACGGCGAGGCTCGCACGGCGGAAGTCGAGTCGCGCCTCCTCCTGGTCCACCTGCTCCGTGACACCTTCGGTCTGACCGGTACCCACGTCGGCTGCGATACCAGCAACTGCGGGGCGTGTACGGTCCTGATCGATGGCGAAAGCGCCAAGTCGTGCACGGTCCTGGCCGTCAGTGCCGAGGGCCGTGAGGTCAAGACCATCGAGGGGATGGCCGAGGGGGCGACCCTCCACCCGCTCCAGCAGGCGTTCTGGGACCAGCACGGCCTCCAGTGCGGCTTCTGTACCCCCGGCATGATCATGCAGTCGGCCTGGCTGCTGGAGCACAACCCGGACCCGACCGAGACCGAGATCCGGGCGGGCATCAGCGGCAACCTGTGCCGCTGCACGGGTTACGTCAACATCGTCAAAGCCATCCAGCAAGCGGCCGGCGAGATGGCCGCTGCCGCCGAGACCCAGACCGGTTCGCCGGTCGCGGCCGGTTGAGCGGGAGTGACCAGATGACCACAGAAGCGGTGCTCCAGACCACTCCCGAAGTCGGCGGGATGGGCCACTCGGTCAAGCGCAAGGAAGACCCGCGCTTCATCCGGGGTCAGGGCGAGTACATCGACGACGTCAACCTGCCGGGGCAGCTCTGGCTCGACATCGTCCGGAGTCCCTACGCCCACGCCACGATCAAGTCGATCGACGCCACCGAGGCGCTCAAGGTCCCAGGCGTCGCCGCCGTCGTCACCGGCAAGGACCTCGAGGGCTACAAGCTCCATTGGATGCCGACCCTGGCGGGCGACATGCAGATGGTCCTGCCCGTGGACACGGTGATGTACCAGTCGCAGGAGGTCGCGGCGGTCATCGCCACGTCCCGCTACGCCGCCGCCGACGGGGTCGCCGCGGTCGTCGTCGACTACGAGCCGCTGCCGGTCATCGTCGATCCGTTCAAGGCCCTCGAGCCGGATGCCTTCGTCCTTCGGCCGGACCGCGGCCCGGACAAGCAGAACAACCACATCTGGCACTGGGAATCGGGTGATCGCGCCGCCGCCGATGCGGCCCTCGCGGCCGCAGACGTGACCGTATCCGAGGACATCTATATCCCACGCATCCACGTCGCCTCGATCGAGACGTGCGGCTGCGTCGCCGACTGGGATCCGGTCCGCCAGCAGCTCACCCTGCACATGACGTCGCAGGCCCCCCACGCCATCCGGACGGTCCTGGCCCTCGTCGCCGGAGGTGCCGGCCTGCCCATCTACGAGCACAACATCCGGGTCAAGACGCACGACATCGGCGGTGGCTTCGGAGGCAAGGTGCCGGTCTACCCCGGCTACGTCCTGGCCGTCGCCGCCTCGTTCCTTACCGGCAAGCCGGTCAAGTGGATCGAGGATCGGTCCGAGAACCTGCAGGCCGATTCGTTCGCCCGGGACTACCACATCCATGCCGAGATGTCGGCGACCAAGGAAGGCAAGATCACCGGTCTCAAGGTCAAGACGATCGCCGACCACGGCTACACCGACGCGGCCGCCGATCCGTCCAAGTACCCGGCCGGCCTGTTCAACGTCATCACCGGCTCGTACGACTTCCCGGACGCGTTCGTCGAGGTCGATGGTGTCTACACGAACAAGCCGCCCGGCGGCGTCGCCTATCGCTGCTCGTTCCGGGTGACCGAGGCGGTCCACGCCATCGAGCGGATGGTCGACATCCTGGCCCACGAGATCGGCAAGGATCCTGCTCAGCTCCGGATGGAGAACTTCATCCAGCCCGAGCAGTTCCCCTACAAGACACCGACCGGCTGGTCGTACGACTCGGGCAACTACCCGGCCGCACTCCAGAAGGCCATGGACATGATCGACTACGCCGGCCTGCGCAAGGAGCAGGCTGAGAAGCGGGCGAAGGGCGAGCTGATGGGCATCGGCATCAGCAGCTTCACCGAGATCGTCGGCGCCGGACCGTCCCACGACTTCGACATCCTGGGCATCAAGATGTTCGATTCGTGCGAGATCCGGGTCCATCCCACGGGCAAGGTGCTGGCCCGGATCGGCGTCCAGTCGCAGGGCCAGGGTCACGAGACGACCTTCGCCCAGATCATCGCCGAGGAGCTCGGCTTTCCGGTCGCGGACATCAAGATCGAGTACGGCGATACCGACACCGCCCCGTACGGGTTGGGGACCTATGCGTCGCGCTCTACCCCGGTCGCCGGGGCGGCCACCGCGATGGCCTCACGCAAGATCAAGGACAAGGCCCGCAAGCTGGCGGCCCACTTGCTCGAGGCCAACGAGGACGACCTCGAGTGGACCAATGGCAAGTTCTCGGTCAAGGGCTCGCCTGAGCAGTCCAAGACGATCCAGGAGCTCGCCTTCGCGGCTTACACCAACCATCCCGAGGGGATGGAGGCCGGTCTCGAGGCGGTCGACTACTACGACCCACCCAACCTGACCTTCCCGTTCGGCAGCTATATCTGCGTGGTCGACATCGACAAGGGCACCGGTCAGGTCACCGTCCGGCGCTTCGTGGCGGTCGACGACTGCGGCAACATCATCAACCCGATGATCGTCGACGGCCAGATCCACGGCGGGCTGACGATGGGGTTCGCTCCGGCCCTGTACGAGGAGATCACCTACGACGAGCTCGGCAACAACCTGGCCGGGACGTTCATGGACTACCTCCTGCCGACCGCGGTCGAGACGCCCGCCTGGGAGACCGGCAAGACCGTGACCCCGTCACCGCATCATCCGATCGGGGCCAAGGGTGTCGGTGAGTCGGCGACCGTCGGCGCCCCGCCGGCCATCGCCAATGCCGTCGTCGATGCCCTGTGGCACCTGGGCGTGCGCAACGTCGACATCCCGATGACCCCCCAGAAGATCTGGGCCATCCTGCGCGAGAAGGGGGTGACGGCGTAGGCGCGAACGGCCAGCTGTCGCTGCTCGAACGAGCGGTCGAGCTCGACCGCTCGGGGCAGCCCTATGCCCTGGCCACCGTCGTCGCCGTCCGTCGTCCCACCTCGGCTCGACCGGGAGCCCGCGGGCTGATCCATCCCGACGGTTCGATCGAGGGCTTCGTCGGGGGAAGCTGCGCCCGCCCGCTGGTCGTCCGGGAGGGGCTTCGGGCGCTGGCCGACGGGCAACCCCGCCTCCTTCGGATCAGCAAGGAGTTGTCGTCCGAGAGCCGGCGCGGTGACGGCATCGTCGAGGAAGTCATGACCTGCCACTCCGGTGGCACCCTGGAGATCTACGTGGAACCGCATCTGCCTGCGCCGGCCCTGTGGATCGCCGGGACGACGCCCATCGCCGCCGCCCTCGCCGAACTCGGTTCGGGGATGGGCTTCGACGTGACCATGATCGACCCGGTCGCCGACGCCGGTCTCCTGCCCGACGTCGCCCGGGTCGTCGTCGGGGACGACCTGAGCGTGCTCGACTGGCCGACCGTCGGCCCGTACGTGGTGGTCGCCAGTCAGGGCACCTGGGACGAGGAGGCGGTGGCCTCGGCGCTCCGCCTCGATGTCGCCTACGTCGGCCTGGTCGCAAGTCCGACGCGGGCAGCAGCCGTCCGGACCTGGCTGCTTGACGAGGGTATCGAGCCGGACCGGGTGTTCGCCCTGCGCGCCCCGGCCGGGATCGACCTCGGGGCCGAGACGGCCAGCGAGGTGGCCATCTCGATCCTGGCCGAGCTGGTCCAGGTCCGCCGCGGCCGGGCCGCCTTCGTGGCCGCGCCCGGACCGGCCACCCTCGCCGGATCGACGGCCCCGGCGCAGTCGATCGTCTTCGGCCCGACCGACGATATCGTCCTGCTCGACCCGGTCTGCGGGATGACCGTCGATCGCGAGACCGCTCGCCATCTGGCCGAGCACGGTGGGGTCGTCTACGCCTTCTGCTCGATCGCCTGTCGATCGAGTTTCGTCCGGGAACCGACGGCCTATGTCGGCGCCGGAGCCAAGACGGGCAGCTGACCGCCCGGTCCGGAGGATCCATGCACTTCGAAGGTACCGAGGAGATCGCTGCGCCCCAGGACAAGGTCTGGGCGTTCGTGATCGATCCGACCCAGGTCGGTCAGTGCGGCCCCGGGGTCGAGTCGGTCGAGGCCGTCGACGCCAGCCACTTCAAGGCGAAGGCCAAGGTCGGCATCGGCTTCATCACCGCCAAGTTCAACGCCGATGGCGAGATGATCGTCATCAGCGCGCCCGAGCACGCCGAGGTCAAGATCCACGGCCAGGCGCCGGGTACCGCCGCGGATGCGGTCGCGACGATCAAGCTGTCAGCGGGCGCCGCGGCAGGGTCGACGACGATGGACTGGTCGGCCGAGGTGAACATCTCGGGCACCCTCGCCAGCGTCGGGGCGCGGCTCATCGAGGGCACCGCCAACAAGCTCATCGCCCAGACCTTCGCCTGCATGAAGACCAAGCTCGAGGCCTGATCGGGGCGTTCGGGTCAGGCCTCGGTACGGTCTCCCGGTCCAGCCGCCTCGATCGGGATCGCGAGCGGCGGCGCCTCTCGCGGCGTTGCGCGATCTTCGGCCCAGCGGGCGAGACCGATGTCGAGCCGCTCGAGCAGCGGCGGCGATCCGAGCTTGGTGAAGATCGCGCGGGCCTCGTCCGCCGCGGCGCGAGCGCCCGGGTCATCGGGGCCGATCAACGATGCATACTCCAGCTGGCAGCGGCCGAGCTCGACCGGCAGATCGAGCCGTCGGAACGCATCGCCGGCCGTTCGATACCGAGCGATGGCATCCTCGCGGCGTCCCTCGAGGGCGTCCAGGCCGGCCTCGACGACCATCCGCATCGCCTCCGTCCACGCGCCCCGCTCGGGCGATTCGCGACTGAGCTCGACGGCGACCCGCGTCCGCTTCGGATCTTCCATCCAGATGGCGTAGTGCGCTGCGGTCGCACACGCCCAGACGAATGGCACGAGCCTGGCGGCCGTCATCGCCTCGTCGTACGCCTCCGCGAGCTGACCGCCGAGGGCGAGGATCTCGGCGCGCACGTAGTGACGAGAGGCGACGAAGTCCGGTCGGGACGAGTCCGGAGCGTAGCGGTCCGCGGCGGTCAGCTCGCGGGCGGCGGTGGGGAGGTCGCCCCGGTAGGCCGCGAGCGACGCCCGCGTCTCGTGGATCCCCTGGAGGTCCTGCGGCTGGACATCGCCGGCCTCTACCTCGTCGGCAAGCTCCAACAGCCAGTCCCAGAGGCCGAGCGCGAACCCGCCGCCGTAGCACTGCCAGGTGCTCCACCTGAACTGATCACGGGCACCAAGCCTCCTGGCGAGCTCGCGGACGTCGACGACAGCCGCCAGCGAGGCCCTCGGGTCGTCCAGATAGAGCAGATTGGCGTAGTTCGAGCGGGCTCGGAACTCGGTGCTCGTCAACCGATGAGCGACGGCCAGCTCGATGGCCCCGCCCAGGATCGCGATCCCCTCATGCCGGCGCCCGATCGTATCGAGCGCGGCGGCCTTGGTCACGAGCGCTTCGGCGATGATCGGGATCGCCTCGAGCCTCTCGGCGGCGATCAAGGCCCGGTCGGCGACATCGAGCGCACGTGGGTCGTTGTTCACCATCAGCGCCCGCGCCGACTCGGCGACCACCCGGACGACCTCCGGTCGATCCTCGAGACCGGCACACTCGGCCAGCGACTCCTCGAGGAGATCGTTCGCCTCGGTCGACATGCCGATCTCGAACATGGGTTGGGTGAGGAGGACGACGGCTCGAGCCGCGCCGATCCGATCACCGGTCGCCCGGTACCAGTCGACCGCCTGTCGTCCGTACCGTTCGGAGACGTCGCTCTTGCCAGCGTGGTGGGCTGACGTCGCCGCGGCTTCCCAGAGGCTCGCTCGCTCGGCGGGTTCGATCGTGACCGTCAGGGCCTGCTCGAGGTAGTCGAGGGCCAGGTCGTACGACCCGAGTCCAGCCGCCCGCTCGGCGGCCCCACGCAGGGCGACCCGGGCCTGGGCAGCCAGCGCATCTGCTTCAGGACCATCGGGCGTCGCTCGATAGGCATCGAGGTAGTGGCTGGCAAGGACGCCCGCCAGCTCGTCGCCCCCGAGTGTCTCGAAGTAGCGAGCCGCGGCCAGGTGGCGCGTCCTTCGGTCGCGTTTGGCCAGCGTTTCGTAGGCGACCTCCCGGATGGGCCCCTGGACGAACGCATACTGTCCCCGCTCCGGGGACCGCGGTTGCTCGTCGAGCGACAGGATCTCCCGGCGGACGAGGGTCCGGAGCCTCGCGACGAGGTCGTCCACGGATCGCCCACTGATCGCGACGAGCGCATCCATCGTGAAGCTCAGGCCCAGCACGGACGCGTCCTGGAGGACCGCCCGCTCGTCGGCCGGCAGCGCGTCGAGCCTGGCGCCGATCAGGCCTCGGAGGGATTCGGGGATGGCCAGCTCACGAAGATCGCCGTCCACCCGATAGCCATCGTCCTCGCGCAGGAGCCGACCCTCGTCGATGAGCATCCGAACGGTCTCGACCGCGAACAGGGGAACCCCCGCCGCCCGAGCGACGATCCGGCGACCGGCACCCACCGGCAGGCCGGGGACGACACCGTCGAGCAGACGCATCATCGCCTCATCGGACAGGGGATCGAGGTGGAGGGCGGTGAAGTTGCGCTGGCCGGCACCCCAGGTCGGCCGCCGCTCGAGGAGCTCCGGTCGGGCCAGGGTGATGATCAGGATCTGTTGGTTCCGGCTCCATTCGAGGATCAATTCGATGAACTCGACGAGGCCGCCGTCGGCCCATTGCAGGTCCTCGAACACGAGGACGACGAGACCTCGCTCGGCGATCCGCTCGAGGAGCCCGCGGGCCGCCGCGAACGCCTCATCCTGGCGGCCCGCTCCTGGGTGGTCGTAGCCCAGGAGGGCCAGCAGCCACGGGGCCATCGCCCGCCGTTCGGCCTCGTCGGGCACGTATTCCTCGAGCGTGGCGGCGAGTCGTGTCCGGGCCGTCTCGGCATCGTCGCTCTCGGCGATCCCGGCCCGTCCCCGGACCATCTCGGCCAGCGCCCAGAAGGCGATCCCTTCGCCGTAGGCCGGTGACCGACCCTGGTGCCAGTAGACGTCGTCGACGATGCCGTCGATGTACTTCTCGAGCTCCCAGGCGAGCCGGCTCTTGCCGATCCCGGCGATCCCGGTCACCGACACGAGTCGCGCCCGCCGCTCGTCGGCGACCGCGTGGAGGATGTCCTTGAGCAGGCGCAGCTCGGCGTCGCGTCCGACGAACGGCGGCTCGATCCGCTCGGAGCGCCCGCGCCCGCCGACCATGGCCAGGGTATGCAGCGCGCGCCAGGCCGGCACGGGGGCGGTCCGGCCCCGCAGGTCCTGCTCGCCGAGTGGCTCGGCGGCGATCGCGGCGGCTGTCGCGCGGTGGGTCTGCTCATCGAGCAGGACGCTCCCGCCGGGCGCGATGCCCTGCAACCGGGAGGCGGTGTTGACCAGATCCCCGGTGACCAGGCCCTGGTCGGTCGCGCCGACGGTCACCGCCGCCTCACCGGTCATCACCGCGGCGCGTGCTTGCAGGGTGGGTCCGTCCGGGGCGACCCGCAGGGCACCTACCGCACTGAGCAGCTCGAGCGCCGCCCGGACCGCGCGCTCGGCGTCATCCTCGTGCGAGGTCGGCGCACCCCAGACGGCCATGACCGCGTCGCCGATGAACTTCTCGAGGGTCCCGCCGTAGCGCTCGACGACGGCCCGACAGGTCGCGAAGTAGCGATCCTGGAGCTCGCGCAGTTCCTCGGCATCGCGTCCCTCGGCCAGGGTCGTGAACCCGACCAGGTCCGCGAACAGGACCGACACGATCCGGCGCTCGGTGACCGGCTGGGCGCCGTCCGTCCCTGACGCAGCGACCTCGCCGGCCAGGGTCGTCCCGCACTCGCCGCAGAACTTGGCCGCGGGCGGGTTGCTGGCACCGCATGATGGGCAGCCCGACACAAGGCGGGCCCCGCACTCATGGCAGAACTTGCGCCCGGTCTCGTTCTCGGTGGCGCAGCTCGGGCAACGCACCGCTGACCCCTCCACGGTCGTTCAGACTGGTCGAGACGGAGCGTAGCGCACGACCGACTCGAGCGGAAGGCTACGGACCGAGGGTGCGCCGTACCCGGGCTGCCGAGGGCGCCCGGTCGACGGTCAGGCGATCAAACCCGAGATCGGCGTGACGCCCGGCCCGAGGACGCTGCTGGCGGGGACGCCCAGCCAGGTCTCGGCCAGCGTCCCGTAGTAGTCCCACAGGTCGACGCTGACCTTGAGGTCGTCGTCGTTGTCCAGGCTGGTCAGGCTCGGGTACGTCCCGTACAGGCCGCTGTGGACCGGTGCGCCGGCGACCAGCATGAATGACGCGGCCCCGTGGTCGAGCCCGTTCGAGGCGTTGTCCGGGACCCGCCGGCCGAACTCGCTGGTCGTGGCCACGATCACCCGGTTGGCGATCCCCCGGGTGGTCAGATCGAGCAGGAAGCGGTCCAGCGCGTTGTCGAGCTGGGTCATCAGGTTGGCGTGCCGGGCGAGGTGGTCGTCGTGGGTGTCGAAATCGCCGAAGAAGGGGACATGGACGATCCGGATGCCGCTGTTCGAGTCGAGCAGCCGGGCGGCCAGACCGAGCTGGGTCCCGAGGTCGGTCTGGGGATAGCCGGCGGCGCCCGGGGGCAGGTTGGCCGCGACGTCCTGCGCGAATCTGAGGGCATAGGCTCCGCCGTGGCGGGCGCTCCGGAAGGGGACCGCCTCCTTGGGGTTGGTCAGCTCGCACATCGTCCGCCAGCCCTCCGTCCAGGCCGCGTCCATGGACACGTCCCAGAAGCGTGGGAAGGCGCCGTCGGAGTACGGCTCCATCGACAGGGTCGAGACCGAATCGCTGATCAGGGCTGGACTGGGCCCGTATCCCAGGGAGATCCCGACGGCCGGCGCGGTCGGGTCGCCGATCACGTCGCACAATCGACCGAGGAACCCGGTCGCGGTCAGCTGGAGGCTGGTCCGGTCACCCGCCCACCAGCGCCGGAGCGACTCGAAATGGGACAGGTCCGGCTTGGCCAGGCCGACCCCCTGGACGACCCCGATACCCCGGGCGTGGAGCTTGACCAGTGACGGATGGAGCCCGACCGTGCTGGTCAGGGGCAGGATGCTGGTCTTGGTCAAGCGACGTCCGTGGGCGGATCGCGTGGTAGGCGCCGTAGGCGGCACCGAGCGGCGGGACCATCGACAGGCCGTCGTTGCCGCCGGACATATCGATGACCACCAGCTGACGCTGACCGACCGGTGCCGGGGCCTCGAGCGGGGCGTCAGTCCCGGCCGGCTCGGGCCCGGTCGACCCGGCGCGGGCCCCGACCGAGCCGCCGAGCGAGGCCGCGGCGGCACCGACGCCGGTCGCCAGCCCCAGCTGGAGGAAGCGGCGACGATCGATCAGCTGCATGGGCATGGTTCGGTGACCTCAGGCGAGCGCGAAGTCGGGTGAGCCGATGGCCAGTCCGAGCAGGACCGTGGCCCGCTCCTTGGCGATGGGCAGGCTGTCGGCGGCGGCGTGAAGGGCCGCCAGTGTCTGCGGGCTGACCTCGTACAGCGAGCAGCGCTCAAGGACGGCCGCGACCGGGTCGGCGGCGTTGGCGATGGCGGTGATCCCGGTGGCCTCGGTCGCGAAGGCGGCCCGGGCCAGGGCGAAGCTGGGCGAAAGCCAGCGCAAGCCGGCCGGCCAGCCGGCGACGCTCGGCGGGTGGAACGGGAGCTGGCCCATGTCGTAGAGGGTCCAGCGCCGCACGTCCTTCCTGGTGAAGCCCAGGGCGGCCATCGCCGGGATCAACCACTCGACCGGGGTCCGGGCGCGATTGAGCCGGCCGCGGACGAAGTTCGGGTCGTGGACGATCGCCTCGACCACCGGGCGGATCTGCCAGCCGCTCGCCCGGAAGCCGTCGGCCAGCTTCTTGCCGTTGCGGCCAGCCGGCCGGCCGGCCAGGAACTGGTGGATCCGGCCGACGACCCACGGCGCGGACGCCTGGTGAGCCAGGGCCGCATCGACCACGTCGGGCGCCCGTTTGACCTGCTTGCCGAGGTAGGGCACCGCCGCGTCCAGGGCGCCCCAGCCATTGAAGCCGGTCTTGCCGGTGTCCCAGTCGACGTACCAGCCGGCCAGGGCCCGGGCGCCGTTGTGGACGTCGTCCTGGGTGTAGTTGCCGCGACCGAGCACGAACAGCTCCATCAGCTCGCGGCTGTAGTTCTCGTTGGGGTCGTCACTGTTCGACCACGAGCCGTCGAGGTAGATGAGCATCGCCGCATCGAGGGTGATCTGCTGGAGGAGTGCCCGGAAGTCGCCCATGGCGTATTTGCGCAGGAGCAGATGCTGGGGCCATTCGATCTTCCAGCGGAAGACCTTCGAGTGGCTGGTCGTCAGATGACCGTGCCAGAACCAGGTCATCTTCTCGTGGATGCCGGCCTTGGGGTCGGACATCCGATCGAGCCACCAGTCGACCGGCTCGTTGCTGCCGTCATCGACGATGGCCGGGGCCGGAGTGGTCTTGAGGGCCGGCGCCGCCAGGATCTTGCTGATCGCCGCGTCGACCCCGCCCGGCACGAGCGCCTTGACCTGGCCGGGGAATGGGCCGAACGTCGTACGGCGCAGGATGTGGGCGATGAGCGCTTCCGGCGACGGACCGATGTCCGCGACCGTGAGTGGGCTGGGCAGGACCATGGCCGGCAGCGTATCGACGCGTCGAGGGGTTGCGGACCGTACTTCCTGCGATGAGCGGACATCCCTTCGTCCGGCATGATGGTGCGATGCACATCGTCAGTCGGGTCGTCGGGCCGATCTCGACCAACGTCCACCTCATCGCCGACGAGCGGACGCGCGAAGCGATCGCCATCGACACGGCCATCCCGTCCCTGGATTGGATCGCCGAGGAGCTTTCGGCCCGACGCTGGACGCTCAAGCTGATCGTCTCGACCCACGGTCACTGGGACCACATCGGCGACAACGCCGCCGTCGCTCGGCACACCGGGGCCGAGATCGCCGTCCACCCGGCCGACCGCCATCGGCTGATCGACCCGAAACCGCTCTACGCGCCGTTCGACATCCCGCCCTCTGTCCCCGCGGTCGAGCTGGCCGAAGGCGGCACGATCCGCTTCGGCGAGGTCCGCCTCGAAGTCCTCCACACCCCCGGCCACACCGAGGGTTCGGTCTGCCTGCTCATCCCCGACGAGGCGACCCTGCTCAGCGGCGACACCCTCTTCGCCGGCGGTTGGGGCCGGGTCGACCTGCCCGGCGGATCAACAGAGGCGATGGCCGACTCGATGGCCCGGCTGGCGGGTCTCGGCGACGACATCGCAGTCCTGCCCGGCCACGGTCCATCGACCACCATCCGGCGCGAGCGACCGTGGATGGACCTGGTCGTCAGCCAGGGTCGCCTGATCGGCTAGACGCCACCGCCGACCGGGTACCTGGCCCTACTGAGCTGGCGAGGAGCTCAGCAGCCCGCTTGTATCGACCGCTTCGAACATGTCCCCGGTGATCGCCCCAAGGCCGTGCAGGTTGTCGTCGTTCCAATGCGGATCCGGGGCTCCGGTCACGTACCACGGCGAGCCGTTGTCGGCCAGGATCATGCCGTAGCGCTGAAGGGCGACCAGTACGACCTTGGCCTGGCCGCTGAACCCGCTCAAGTCGACCGATGCCTTAAGCCGGACGCGCAGACCCATCGGAGGCAGGCTGGCGTCGTCACCGTCGCCGGCGTCGTGGCGGGCGGGATAGATGTGGGCGGAACGGGTGGTCGGGGCGGTGAACCGAAGGGCATGGGCGATGACGCCGGCGGCGACCTCGTCATAGCGGGCCAGACCGGGCAGGATCGGTAGGCCGGCCGCATCGGCGCTGGTCCAGCCGTCGGGACGAAGCCGGTCGAGCTTGAGGTTCCAGATGGCGCCCGACCCGGCCGACCACTTGCCGCTGGCCGACTTCGAGGCGGCGAACAGCTCGTACAGCTTGCAGGAGTTCTTTTCCACGATGAGGATGTGGTGGTCCGAGCCCGCCTCGCGCTTGACCTTCCTAGGGATGGGGTAGGGCCCCTTGTCGGACTCGGACTTCCAGCGGAACTTGACCGTCTTGCGCGGGGTCAGGTGATTGGCGATCGAGTACGGGATGCCGTAGCCGCTGTACGACCCGAAGTCCGGATGGAGGCCGCGGCTGAGTCCGATCGAGGCGATCAGGGTGGCTGAGTCGCTTCGGACCGGAAGGCTGTCGATCGGCTGGTTCCAGACGTTGTCGGCGGGGAATATGGAGCAACCGCTCGCGCCGGGAAGTGGCTTGGCCAGGGCGCCCTGGACCGTCCCTCCGAGGATCGCCAGGAGAGCCAGGCCGACGGCGAAGTTGATCTTCAGCGCGGCCCGTGGGCCGCTTCGGTAGACGCGCATGGACCGATGCTAGCGCCGCTCGCCCGGCCTCGACCGCATCCGATGGTCCCGGTCGGTGCGAGCCGCCACCGGACCGCTCAGAGTTCCTTGCGGTAGGCAGCGGCGCGCCTGGCCACCCGGAAGCCGAGACTCTCGTGCAGGCTCAGCGCGCCGGTCGGGCTGTCCGCATCCACCCCGAGCGAGACGCTGTCCATACCCCGTCGACGGAGCTCGCGGAGCGCGCCGGTCATCAAGGCGCTGGCGATCCCCTGTCGCCGCCATAGCCGCCGCACGCTGGCCCGCTCCAGCCAACCGCGCCGGATGCCCTCGGCTGCGTTGTCCGCCGGGAAGATGATCGCCAGAACGCAGCCAACGACCTCATCGCCGGCCCAGGCGGCCTGCCATAGCGAGAGGTCGTTGTCCGGGTCGCCCAACGTCCGCTGGATGTCCGCTTCGGTCGACTCCCGGGCTCCCCAGTGGTCTTGGAACGCCTCGGAGTCGGCAGCCAGGACTTGCCGGACGACGTCCTCGGTCACCGGCCGCATCCGCACGCCTTCGGGCAGTTCGCGCACGGGCAGGTCGTCGAGATCGGACCGGGTCATCTCGAAGTACCAGCGCACCGGCTCATAGCCTTCGTTCAGGAGCAAGGCCACGGCGCCGGTCGCGTCGTCCACGGTCCACGATCCGAGGCTGGCCGGCCGATCGTCACCGGCGGCGGTCTGGGCGGCGGCTCGTTCGCGCTGGCGAGCCTGGCCCCAGTGCAGGAGTGCCCGGCCGAGGCCGCGCCGGCGCTGGGTCGGGTGGACCCAGCCGTGGCTGTCGAAGATCCGAGTCCCGTCGCGGACCGAGTACTGGACGTAGCCGGCGGCCACCGTCCGCCCGTCGATCTGGGCCAGGAGCAGGTCGCGGGTCGGCTCGAACTGGTCGAGGTTGGTCAACCAATTCCGGGCGGCGTCGACCGAGTAGATCTCAAAGGTCTCGTCGGCGACCTCGGCCGCGTTCATCACCGCGATCAGCCCAGGCAGGTCACCTTCGCCGGCATACGGCCGAAAGGTCAGACCGTCGATCGGTGGTGCGTCCGACAGTTGAAGCGTGCCGCGATCGCGGGTCATCGGCCATCGTCTCCGTACTTCATCTTCATGTGCCGGTTCACGGCCGTATTGAACATCCGGAACTGACGCTTGCGCTCGGCTCGCTCCCGGGCGTTGCCCGGGCCTTCGCGCCGGGCCTGCTCACGCTCGAGCTTGTCGCGGTTGGCCAGTCGGGCTGGGTCGAGCGAGCCAGCCTCGATCGCAGCGCGCACAGCACAGCCCGGTTCGCGATCGTGCCGGCAATCGGCGAAGCGACAACCCGATCCGAGCTCATCGATGTCGGCGAACGCCGCATCGAGGCCGCCGTCATCGTCGGCCAGGCTCAGCTCGCGCATCCCCGGGGTATCGAGGATGAGCCCGCGGCCAGGGACGCGCACCAGATGCCGTCGGGTGGTGGTATGTCGACCCTCGTCGTCGCCCTCGCGGATCGCGCCCGTGCCCTCGATCTCTTCGCCGGCGAGCGCGTTGAGCAGGGTCGACTTGCCGACGCCGGACGAGCCGATCAGGGCAGCCGTCCGCCCATCGCCGAAGAGCTCGGCCAATCCGGCCATCCCGATCCCGGTCGTCGCGCTGACCGCGTGGACCGGCGCTCCGCTCGCGATCAGGGCGACCCTGGCGACCGCGCCGTCGACGTCAGCGGCCAGGTCGGCCTTGTTGAGGACCACGACCGGCTGGGCGCCGGAGCTCCAGGCCAGGGCAAGGTAGCGCTCCAGCCGGCGCAGGTTCAGGTCGGCATTGAGCGACGTCACGATCAGGAGCAGGTCGACGTTGGCGGCCAGGACCTGGTCGACCGAACTGCGGTCGACCGGAGCCCGTCGGATGACCGAGGTCCGCCGTGGGACGAGACCCTGGATCAGGCGGTGGCCGGGATCGCTGGTCGCCTGGAGCCGGACCCAGTCACCGACGACCGGGAAGCCGGCCTGACCCTCGAGCTCCGCATCGAACCTGAAGCGACCCGATACGGTGGCCCGGGCATCGCCTGAACCCGTCGCGACAAGGTACGACCCCCGATCCTCGACCAAGATCCGGCCGGGCTCCTGTCCATCGTCGCCGACCGCCGCGAAGGCGCTCGCCTGGACGGCATCCCAGCCCCAGTCGATCAGACTGGCCGGTGCGCTCATCGGCCGAGCTCCGAAGGGATGCCCAGGCCGTCCACCGGCCGCTGGTACTCGAACGACTCGGACACGATCCGGAAGCCCAGGCTCTCGTACAGATCGAGCGCCCGGCGGACGTTGCCGGTGTCGACCCCCAGGGCCGCCCGGGTAGCGCCGGCGTCGCGGACCGTGCGTAAGCTCTCGGCGAGGAGTGCCCTGGCGAGGCCGCGGCGGCGGAACTCCGGTTGGACGGAGATCGACTCGGTCCAGCCGATGATCGTCCCGTCCTCGTGGGCCGGCTCGAGGAAGTTGAGGATCTGGCCGGCGATCCTGTCGTGATGGAAGGCCACCCGCCACAGGTCCGGTCGGAAGGTGGGCTCGCCGATGAACCCCTGGAAACTGTCCTCGGAGCCGTCGTTGGCACTGTCGCCCCAGTGATCGGCGAAGGCCACGATGGCGGCATCGAACACCCGTCGATGCATCGCCCGATCGGTCGGGTCGATCGGCCGCAGGTCGAAGCCATCCGGTAGGGCCAGATCCGGGATGTCCTCGAAGTCGGGCCGCACCAGGGTCGCACCGCGTCGGACGTTGACGAACCCCGCGTTCTCGACGATCGCCCTGGCGGCGTGATCCTTGCCGTTGGCGTAGGCGGCCAGGAACGTCGGCTGATCGGGTCGGGCCGGCGGGTTCGCGGCGGCCATCTCGAGCAGGTGCTCGAGCTGCCAGCCGATGAGGGCGGCCTCCACCCCTCGTCCCGTCGCCGCCGGGTCGACGTGGATGATCGCCTCGTAGGCGCGCTCGCCTGAGTTGCGGTCGGTCCACGTGGTTCGGCCATAGGCCACGCCCTCGCCATCGAGCTCGACCACCACGCAATCGCGCGGCAGGTCGCAGTTCTCCAGGTGGGCGTAGTCATTGTCCAGCTGGGCGGCGCTGATCTTCTCCGGGTTGCCATTGGCATTCCGGGCGGCGCTGCCGATCCGGGCCAGGATGGGATGGTCCTCGGGTCCCCGGTAGGGTCGGACCACCGGCCACGCGGATGTCCCGAGGCCGGGCGCTCCGGCCCGCGATCGATCGTTCATCGTGGTCATCGGATCAACCTACCCGCTTCAGCTTGCCGGTCCGCTTGGCGTAGCGCTCGGCCCTGCCGAACGCCCAGATGCCGAGCGGGATGAACGTGACCGCCATGATGAGGAGTGGCCAGATATCGCTCCACAGCTCGGTCACCGGGACGCCTTCGATGAGGCCCTGGCGGACGCCGTCGAGGACGTACGTCGCGGGCGACAGATGGGACAGTGCCTGCATCCACGGCGGCAGGATGTCGACCGAGTAATAGACCCCGCTGACCAGCAGCAGGCACGACTGCAGGACGAAGCACATCTGCGCCCCGCGCTCGACGTACAGCAGCGGCAGGATCGCGGCCATCATCCCGATCCCCACGAAGCTGAACGAGCCGAGGGCCATGAACGTGGCCGCCGTCCCCGGGTTGGCCTTGGACAGGTCGAGCTGGGGGAAGAACAGGACCAGCACGATCAAGATGGCCAGGGTATGGATCAGCCCGTAGACGATGGCATACGAGCACGATCCGAGCAGCTGGGTCCAGCGCCGGACGGGCGCCATGAAGGTGTATTCGAGGGTGCCCTCCCAGCGCTCGACGGCGATCGTCTCGGCGATCCAGCTGAAGACCACCGATAGGTAGTTCCAGAAGATGGCCCCGATCATCAACGACAGGAGCAGGGTCGGGCTGCCCTGTTCGACCCCGATCAGCGAGATCGACAGGGCGCCGGCGACGGAGTACACGAGGAACGCCAGCTCCCAGCCCCAGTAGCGCCGGGTCAGGAAGAAGTTGCGCTCGACGAAGGCGTAACTCGCCTTCAGCTCGTGGGTCATGGTGGTCAACGGAGTGTCTCCAGGTGGCCCCGACGGGCCCGGTCCCTAACTGGACCGGGCCGCGTCGAGGGGACGATCGGCCGCGAGCCGAGCGCCGATGCGGACCATCGAGCGCCCGACCGCCTGCCGGATGGCGCGACGTGGAGGCCGGTCGAGGAGCCGAGGGATCTCGGCTTCGGCGGCCCACCGCGCCGCTCGCTCCGCGTGGACCACGCGGGCGAGGGACGGATCTGGGTACATCTGATTCCTTCCCTTCGAGGGTCGTCGGTATCGGTCGGAGTGGGGGAGGGGTCGCGAGACCCCGCTGGACTTGGTGTTAGCTCTCGTCATCGCTGTCCTCCTCTGCTTCAAGGTCGTCATCGAGTGAACGACCGGTCCAGGTCATGAAGGCCGCCTCGAGGGTGGCCGGTTGATCGTGTCGTTCGGCCACCAGGCGCTTGAGTCCGTCGGGTGTCGATGAGGCGACGATGCGCCCCTCGTTGAGGATCGAGATCCGATCGCACAGTCGTTCGGCTTCGGCCAGGTCATGCGTGGTCAGGACGATCGTCGCGTCGTGGGTCGCCCGGAGCTCCTCGATGAAGCCCTGGACCTCCAGCTTCGAGCGCGGATCGAGCCCGGTCGTCGGCTCGTCCAGCAGGAGTAACGTCGGCGAGGTCAGCAGCGCTCGCGCGATGGCGACCTTCTGCTGCATGCCTCGGCTCATCTGCTCGATCGGTCGGCCGACCCGCTTCTCGCCGATCCCCAGCCGGGCCAGGATCGCCATCGCATCGCGTTTCGCCGTATGGGCATCGAGGCCGTACAGGCGGGCGGCGAAGCTGAGGTTCTCCAGCGGGCTGAGCTTCTTGAAGAAGGCCGCATCCACGCTGACCCGGTTGATCAGGCGTTTGACCGCCATCTCATCGCGTTCGATGTCGAGGCCGAAGATCTCGACCCGACCCTCGTCCAGGGTCAGCAACCCACAGATGAGCCGGATCAAGGTCGACTTGCCCGAACCGTTGGCGCCCAGGATCCCGTGGATCTCGCCCCGCTCGAGGCGGAGCGAGACGTCCTCGACCGCATCGACCGGCTGGCGCTTGCGACCCAGGCTGAAGCGCTTGGTCACGTGGTCTACGAGCAGGGCCGGGACGGCGGTCTGCGAAGCGTCGACAGACGACACTTGCTGGGGCACCGGTCGCACGGACGACACGCTCGCCGGTCGGCGACTATTCAGTTGTGGTGTCGTGCTGGTGGTCACGGTCGGACTCCTGGTCGGATGTGCGTTGGGTGGCGGGAACGGGTGCTCTGTCGGTCGGGCCCGAGAATCGCGAAAGCCGCGGGTCCGCTGCGACGGTCTCGTCGCGGGGCCTCGCGGCTCACTTCTCCACGCCCAGGGACAGGCATGAAAAAAGCCGTGGGGCCCGATCCGGCCCACGGCTCGTGGTTCCTGTCAGGGGCGGCTCAGCCGCCTCACGTCACCTCGAGATGGGCACGGATCTCCCGCGAACGCCAGCCCCGGTGGGCGGCGTGACGCGTCGGATGAAGAGGTCGTTCCACATGTAGTTCGACTCCTTCCCATCGATAGAGTGGCGGGGCGCTCGGCGAGCGCGGGTCGGATGGTAAACCCGGGACTTTGCGGATGTCAACCCTTGATACTCCCGGACGGGTGGAGACTTGCAGGCGGACGTGGCCGGGCCACGCCGCCGACCGACGGACTTGGCCAGCGATCAGATGAGCTCCTTGCGGACGATCAGCCGGGGGCGTCCCCCGGCGGACGATGTGGTCGGCGCGACGACCTCGAAGCCGGCCGCCAGGAAGACCGGCAGCGTGCCGCTGTAGGCGTAGCGATCGGGCATCCGGGTGTCCCCGGGGTCGGCTGGGTAGGCCTCGACCGCCGGAGCTCCATGGGCTGCCGCCATCTCGACCGCTCCTTCGAGCAGGCGGTGAGCGATCCCTCGCCCCCGCGACGCCTTGCCCACGACGAAGCAGACGATCGACCAGACTGGCCGGTCGTCGACGGGCTTGATCGTGCGCGATCGCTGGAGCAGCTCGAAGTCGGTCCGCGGACCGACCGAACACCAACCGACGACGCGGCCATCCTCGAGCGCGATCACACCCGGCGGCAGCTCGCCGGCAGCGAGCGCTTCCAGCTCGGAGCGTCGCTCAGCCGTCGTCATCGTCGCGTTGACCGAGCTGCGGTGGCGCCAGAAGGTGCACCAGCACCACTTCGGGTCGCCGCCTTCTTCGAAGAGGGCAGCCAGATCCGGGAGGCGCTTCGGTTCGAGCGGCAGGATCTCCATGCCCGCAGGGTACCGCGCTGCCATGGCAGGGGGTCGTCCCCCAGATCCCGCAAGACGGACACCGGAAGATCATCAACGCCCTTTGGCGCGACCTCAGCGGTGATCCGGGTCCGCGGGGCTTCTGCTTGGCCTACAGTCGGCGCATGGGACTCTTGACCTTCAGCATCAACATCACCCTGGATGGCTGCGTCGACCACCAGGAGGGGATCGCCGACGACGAGACGCACGTCCTCTTCACACGGCTCATGGACGAAAGCGGGGCGATGCTGTGGGGCCGCGTCACCTACGAGATGATGGAGAGCTACTGGCCGGCGGTCGCCCGCGGCGAGGAGGAGGCGCCGCCGGCGATGCGCGAGTGGGCGGTCAAGCTGGAGGCCAAGCCGAAGTACGTGGTGTCGTCGACCCGAACGGACTTCCCGTGGACCAACAGCCACCACATCGCCGGCGACCTGGGCACGGGCGTGCAGGATCTCAAGGACGCGACCCCGGCCGGGGTGCTCCTCGGTAGCGGCAAGCTCGCGACGGCGCTGGACCGGCAAGAGCTGATCGACGAGTACAAGCTCCTCGTCCACCCAAGGATCGCCGGCCATGGCCGGACCCTGTACCAGAGCGGGCTGCCCAGCACGCGACGGCTCGAGCTGGTCTCGGCCAAGCCGCTCCGCAGCGGTGCGGTCGCCATGCACTACCGGCGCGCGCGCTGACTCGGAGCCTAGCTAGCGAAGAACGGGCCGGGTTGCAACCCGCCAGGTGGACCAGCACCACTTGGGATCGCCGCCCCTGGAGAACGACTCGGCCGGACCGGCCCAGTCGATCAGGGTCAGCGGGACGGCGCTGATCGTTCGTGGGCGGTCGCGCTCACCTGTGAGATCGCCTCCAGCACGCAGGCAAGCCGGACTCAAGGGCAGTTCTTGGTGATCCAGGCGATCGCGTCCTTGAGGCCAGCCTGGCGCTCCGCGGACTGCCCTTGGCCGAGGGTCTCTGGTTGAGGCCCGCCGGCCAGGATGCTCTGCCCGATCCCGTCCAACACGTCGGCCAAGAGCCCGGCCGCAGCCTTGATCTCGGCGGGCGCGTACGTGCGGACGTCTGTGGCGGCGGCTCGGAATCCGGCGCCCGTTTCCTCCGGTGTGTCCATGTTGCGGGCTTCCTGGAACTCCTTCCAGGCGGAGCAGAAGTCGGTCGCTCCCGCGCCGGCGACCGGTGGGGCCGCGGAGGTCGAGGCGGGCGCAGAAGCGCCGGACGGCGTGGTCGGCGCCACGGCCGCCGCTGTCGGGGTCGCCGGTGCGGCCGTCGGGGCGGTCGCGTCGGGCGCGCCGGTGCCGCCGGTCGATGCCGCGGAGCATCCCGCCAGGGCGATCACTCCGAGGAAGGCGATGCACGCCCGAATGCCGGCGCGCCCGCTGGATGAGTTCCGGGACACAAGGACTCCTTTCGGCGCATGGGCCATCGCCCGGAAGGCTCGTCTTGCCGTCGGCCACGCGCGATGGTCGGTGGAAGCCGCGTGGGACCTCAGGCCGGTGGAGACTCTGCTTGCCTCTCGCTCGGTCCGCCGAAGTATAGGCAGGTCAGTGGCCGGCACAGTCAATGTCCTGGCTCCGAGTCGGTGTCGCGAACGGGTCTACGACGACTATGGGCCCGACGGGTCCGGTGGAGGATCGGTCGGTGGAGGATCGGTCGGCGGCGGATCGGTCGGCGGCGGATCCGTGGGCGCGGGAGTCGGCGGGTCGGTCGGCGCAGGTGTGGGCGTCCCCGGATCGGGTGTCGCCGTCGGGGCAGGGGTCGTCGTCGGGGTCGGCGTGCCGATCGGGCCACGCGTCGAGCCGGGGGTGGGAGTCACGCCGGGCGTCGAGCCGCCACCGCCACCGCCACCACCACCGCTGGGACCGCCGCCGCCGCCGTTCCCGCTGTTGCCCGTGGCGACGCCACCGTTGCCGCCGGTGCCGCTCGTGTCGGATCCACCGGGTCGTCCGGTGACCGCGGGGTGATCGGTCTTGCCGGGCAGTGCGCTCGCCACAGGCAGACTGGCTGTCGGGTCGGTCACGCCGGGCGCGGCCTGAGCCGGGAACTCTGGGGCGAAGGTCTCGGTCGGAGCGGCCTGCTGGGCGGCCACGGCGCCGCCGGTGAAGGTGACCGCGCGGACGCCGATGACCAGGGCGATGACCACGGCTGCAGCCAGGCCGATCCGGGCGCCGCGACCCATCCCGCCGGGCGAGTCGGGATCGACCGGTGGCTTCGGACGGGCCGGCGTCGGTGCCGGCGCGGCGACGACTGCCGCAGGCAGGGCGGCTGCGGCAACGGCCACCTTCGGCTTCGATCGGGGTCGGGAGGGACGCAGCGCGCGACGGGTGGGCTCGGCGGCGACCGGAGCGGGCGCTGGCCGGACGGCGGCAGCAGCGGGCGCCGCGCCTTCGAGACGGAACGGGCTACAGGCCAGGCAGCGACCGGCGACCTGGTTCCAGCAGTTGGCGCAGGTCGTGCTCGAGCAGTCCGGGCAGACCCGGAATTCACTGGCCCCGGCCGACCCAAGCCGATCGCTGTCCAGCCCACAGCGCTCGCAGAACGTGCTTCGATAATCCACCCGGTGGGACCCTCGCCCTGATCGTCACGGGGACACCCGCGTCGTAGGTCCGACGATACGGGCGCGTCGCGGCGGTGCGAATGCATCCGGTCGTACCGTCTCGTCCCATCGGACGTCCCGTTCGTTGCGTCGGGGCACCGGGCCCTCGGTTTGACGCTCCGGCGACGATGGCCCTAGGCTGGCCCGACGTGGAACCCTCGCACGACGACGATCGGAAGGCCGGACCTCCGGATCGTCCGTCGCCGACCATCGTCGAAGTCCTGCGCGATGGGTTCCTCGACAGCGAATCGGCTGGCCTCCTGTGGCTCCTGGCCGATGGCGGGGTCCCGATCCTGGTCGCGGGTGATGGTTCCCGCTCGGCCCTGGCAGCGGCGGTCCTGGATCTCGTCCCGACGACCCGCCGTGAGCTGGTCCTGGCCGGCCCGGCGGAGGACTTCAGCTGGCTGGCCGGGGCCGAAGGGCTCGGCTGGGTCCGGACCGAGCCGGCCGATCCGGAGCCGGCCGATCCGGGCACGACGACCCTCCTCGGCGGCGATCTCGGCGTCGGCCCTCCCGCCGATCTGACCGGCGATCGTGCCCGGCTCGCCATCCGGGCGCTCGGACGCGGCTTCGGGCTGATCGCGACCATCGACGCCGCCGGGTTGGACGAGGTCTTCGCCACCCTCCGCCGCCGACCGATCTTCCTGACCGACGACGAGCTGACCAACGTGGGTGTGGTCCTGGTCGTGGGACGCGACGCTGAGGCGACCGGCAGCGACGATGCGACCACCAGCGCCACCGGACCGAAGGGGCGGGTCCTCGCCGCCCACTACGTCCGACCCCTGGCCCGAGATGTCCACGGCCACACCCAGCGATTGCCGCCGGCGGTCCTCGCGACGTGGGATGGCCGGATCGGTCGGTTCGAGCATTTCGCCTGGGGCATCGCCGCCGAGCTGGCCGAGCGGGTCGGACGCAAGACCGGCGACTTCGAAGCGGAATCGGAGCGTCGGTCGGTGGTCCTCGGGGCACTCGCCGCTGCCACCGACGAGCCTCAGGACCGCGCCGCTCTGCGCGCTCGTCTGGATCGTCAGCGGGCGGCTGGAGCGGCCGACCCGACCGTGCACCAGCACTGACCGACGGCCCACCGGGAGGCGTATCCTCGCGCGGTGGCATCCCCGAGATCCGTCCCCGAGCGACGGTCGGCCGGAGCGCGCGCGGAGGCACCTCGATGACCTGGCTCGTCCCCTGGCTGATCTTCCTCCACATCCTGAGCGCGATCGTCGCCTTCGGGCCTACCTTCGCCTTCGCCATCTACGGAGCGCAGGGTGCCAAGGAGCCGCAGCACGCCAACTTCATGGCCCGGGCGAACCACGTCGTGAGCGACCGGCTGGTCTTCCCGCTTGTCCTGTCGATGCCGGTTACCGGGGTGCTCATCCTGTGGGCATCGCAACGCGATCTCACCCGCTCGCCCTGGTTGCTCGTGGCGATCGTCATCTACATCTTCGCGGTTTGCTACTCGTACTTCGTCCAGCGGCCTGCCACCCTCAAGATCATCGAGTTGACCGGCACCCCGCCCCAGCCCGGGGCCGCCCCGGGGCCGTCGCCCGAACTTCTCGCGACCGCGGCCAAGATCAAGCGCGGTGGGATGATCCTGGGTCTGTCGGTCGTCGTGATCGTCTTCCTGATGGTGGTGAAGCCGGGGCAGTGACGCTCATCGGCTGACCCTCCTCCTCCGGCCCGGCGCGGTACCATCGCTCGGCACCCTTCCTCCCTGCCCTGCGGAGTCCTCCATGCCGACCGTCGCCGATTCCGTCGCTCAGCTGATCGATCTGCTGGGGGCAAGCGCCCACCTCGACGGAGACCGCCTGGTCATCGACGACGAGCCGGTCTTTCGCGACCGGACCATCCGCGATCTGGCCTGGACCGCGGCGTTCGCGACCGACGAACAGACCATCGAGGTCGCCCGCTGGTTGGTTTGGGAGGCGAGCCAGGAGCTTGGCGCACTCTCTGCCAGCATCCAGGACCTGTACCTGGCACGCGCCCGCGGTGAGGTCCACGGATTCACCGTCCCGGCCATCAACATCCGGGCTCAGACGTTCGACATGGCCCGGACGATCTATGAAACGGCGGCGTCGGCCGACGTCGGGGCGGTCATCCTCGAGTTGGCCCGGAGCGAGCAGACCTACACCTTCCAGCGGCCGGTCGACTACGTCACCAGCGTCCTGGCCGGGGCCATCGCGGCGGGCTGGCAGGGGCCTGTCTTCATCCAGGGCGACCACTACCAGTTCAACGCCGCCAAGTACGCGGCCGACCCGGACAAGATGACCGAGGAGATCCGGGGCGCCTGCCGCCAGGCGATCGCGGTGGGCTACCTCAACATCGACATCGACAGCTCGACCCTGGTCGACCTGGCCCAGCCCGACGTCGACCTCGAGCAGCGCGAGAATTACGTGCGAGCGGCCGAACTCACCGCTCTCATCCGTGAACTCGAGCCCGAGGCCGTGACGATCAGCGTCGGTGGCGAGATCGGCGAGGTCGGCAAGCAGAACTCGACCGAGCAGGAGCTGCGGGCCTATCTCGACGGCTACGCCCGTGAGCTCGACCGGCTCCGGCCCGGGGCGATCGGCATCAGCAAGGTCAGCGTCCAGACGGGGACGAGCCACGGCGGCGTCCCCCTGCCGGACGGCTCGATCGCCGAGGTGAAGCTGGACTTCGAGGTCATCCGCCGACTCGGTGAGGTCGCCCGCGAGTACGGCCTGGCCGGCTGCGTCCAGCATGGCGCGAGCACCCTGCCCGAGGAGCTGTTCCACCACTTCCCGGCGGTCGAGGCGGCCGAGATCCATCTCGCGACGGGCTTCCAGAACGCTCTCTTCGAGCACCCGGCCTTCCCGGCCGAAATGCACGCCGCGATCCGCGATTGGTGCTTCGTCAATGCGCTTGACGAGCGCAAGGCCGGCCAGACCGACGAGCAGTTCGTGTATTCCAGCCGCAAGAAGGCCATCGGCCCATTCAAGCGTGAGCTGTGGGACCTGGCCACCAAGGACGAGATCCTGGCGGCGCAGCGGCGCAAGATCGCCTTCCTGTTCGCCGAGCTCCAGGTGACCGGGACCCGAGAGACGGTCGGTCGCTACATCCATCCGGTCGCTTCCCACCGGGCCCTGCCCGAAGCGCTTCGGGTCGTCGCGGCCGGCTGAGCTCCGTGCGAAAACGGCGGGCTTGAGGGCTCGCCGACCACGAGATTCGTCGTTGACGCGCTAGTCCGCGGTGCTATCCTCCGGCCCAAGCTCGGGACGGAAGAGGGAGCCGGCTCGGGCGACCGCTGTGGCCCCGCGTCGTCTCGTCTGTGGTGAGTCTCGCCCACGGCATCCCCCGGCCGCGTGGCGGTGATCGAGGAGGATGCTCGTGGCCGGTCCTACCAATACCGCCGACCAGGCGGCCCGCGACGATGCCCATCTGCAGTCGCTGGGGATCAAGCCGGAGCTGAACCGGTCGCTCGGCTTCCTGGCCAACTTCGCCCTGGCCTTCAGCTTCATCAGCGTGTCGACCGGCTCGTTCGGCAACTTCGGGGTCGGCCTGGGCCTGGGCGGCCCGATGATGTTCTGGACCTGGATCATCATCGTCCTTGGCCAGACCCTGGTCGCCCTGGGCTTCGCCGAGCTGGCCAGCCACTACCCGGTCGCCGGGTCGATCTACCAGTGGTCCAAGCGTCTGTCCCATCGAACCTTGGGTTGGTTCACCGGCTGGTTCTACTTCTGGGCCCAGGTGGTCACCGTCACCGCGGTCGCCTGCATCGTGGCCTTCGTGGTCGACGGGGTCATGGGCCAGAAGGACTTCCTGAGCAGCCCGTCGCCGCTCGGCGTCAGCGACATGTTCACCTTCATCGCGATCACCACCCTGGTCATCACGACCTTCCTCAACGCGTTCGGCGTCCGGTTGGTCGCGACCCTCAACAACATCGGGGTGGCGACCGAGATCCTGGGCATGCTCGTGTTCGCCCTGATCCTCCTGTTCTTCGCCAACCACCAGTCGCCGTCGGTCCTCTTCGAGACCTTCGGGGCCCAGGACGCCAACGGCGGCAACATGGCCGCGACGTTCGCGCTGGGCTTCTTCATGTCGATCTTCATCATGTTCGGGTTCGACACCGCTGGGACCTTCGGCGAGGAGACGCTCGACCCGGGTCGCCAGGCCCCGCGCGGCGTCCTATCGTCGGTCTGGATCTCGGGCGCCGTCGGCGTCGTCTTCCTGCTGGCGGTGATCCTGTCCCTGCGCGACATCCCGGCCTCGATGGCCGAAGGCCTGGCCGGTGGCTTCCCGATCGCCACGACCATCACCACCAACCTGTCGACCGAGATCGCCGGGGGCATCTCCGTCGGCGAGATCTACCTGTTCGTGATCCTCGCCTCGGTCTTCGTCTGCACTATGGCCATCCAGGGCGCGGCCGCCCGGATGATGTTCTCGATGGGTCGTGACCGGCACCTCCCGTTCGGCGCCGTGTGGGGCCATGTCAACCCGCGCTTCAAGACCCCGGCCAATGCCTCCGTCGCCGTCGGCGTCCTGGCCGCGATCCCGATCCTGCTCGTCGGCCCGATCGGCGGGATCACCCTGTCGATCGCCGCGACCGGCCTGATCTACCTGAGCTACTTCCTGTGCAACATCGGTCTGGCTCTCGCCCGACGACGTGGCTGGCCGCACCAGAAGGCCTGGTTCAGCCTTGGCCGGTGGGGCATGCCGATCAACATCGCGGCCCTCATCTGGGGCGCCCTGATGCTGATCAATATCGGCCTTTGGGCGTCGCCCGAACTGTTCGGCGACTTCGGCGGCGCGGGTCGCGGCTACTGGAACCCGTTGATCAACGGCCTGTTCAAGGTCAACGGCCAGGCTCTTGACGGCCTGCCCGCCTGGCCCGTGTTCGAGACCCTGGTCGGCCTCCTGCTGGTGGTCGGCGCGATCTACTACGTCGTCTCCGTCCGCGGTCGGGCGGCCGACATCGAGGCCGATCCGGCGACCGGCGAGACGCTCATCGGCTAGGGTCGAGGTTCAGCACGACGAGGGCTTCGTGACCGACGGGTCGAGCCGGTCCGACGAGATCCGCGGCGAGCTCCGGAACGAGCTCGTCGCGGCGCTCGGACGTGTGCCCGAGCTGGCCGGTCTGGAGCTTGACCTGAGCGCCTTGAGCGGCGGCATCACCAACCGCAACTTCCTGGTGGTGGCCGACGGGGTCGCGACCCGCTGGGTGGTCCGCCTGGCCGGCAACGACACCCATCTGCTGGGGATCAGCCGAGAGGTCGAGCTGGCCGCGACGATCGCGGCGGCCGGGGTGGGGGTCGGACCCGAGGTGACCGCGTTCATCCGACCCGAGGGCTACCTGGTGACCCGATTCATCGAGGGCGCGGCGGTCTCGGACGAGGCGGTCCATCGCCCGGACACCATCGGGCGGGTGGCCGACTCCATCCGACGGGTCCACGACGGAGCGGCCATCCCGGGCCTGTTCATCCCGCTCCGGATCGTCGATGCCTACCGCGCGCTGGCCGTCGCGCGGGGGGTCACGATCCCGCTCGAATACGAGTTGAGCCGGGCGATCGGGCGCCGGATCGAGCTGGCCCTGCTGTCCAACCCGCTGGACATGCGGCCCTGCCACAACGACCTGCTCAACGCCAACTTCATCGACGACGGCAACCGGATCCGGATCGTCGACTGGGAATACGCCGGGATGGGCGACCCGTTCTTCGATCTGGGCAACTTCAGCATCAACCACGAGCTGACCCCGGATGAGGATCGGATCCTGCTCGAGGCCTACGACGGCAGCCGGGCCCGGCCCGATCGACTGGCCCGGATCCTCCTGATGCGGGTCGTGTCGGATTTCCGCGAGGCGATGTGGGGGGTCCTCCAGCAGGGGATCAGCACGCTCGACGTGGACTTCGTGGCCTACGCCGACGAGCACTTCGAACGGCTCCTGTCCGGTGCCTCGACGCCGACCTTCGAGCGGGCCTTGCGTGAGGTCGCGGGGGACTAGCGGGCCTCGTCCACGTCGGTCCACCACTTGCGCCGGTCGCCGACCCGGGCCCGCATCCGCCAGCCGGTCGGTTTGGGCTCTTCGTCGATCCGGCGTTTGAACCCGCTGACGGCCTGGGCGACCTTGGTCCGCTGATCGGGTTCGAAAGGCGCCAGGTACGCTGCGACGGCCAAGACCTTTTCGAGGTTCAGGCTGACCGTTCGCCACAGGCCCCAATCCTGGGCGCACAGGGCCGCGGCTCGGTCCTGGTCGATCGCCCCCGGATCGCTCGTTCCGAGCGGTCGCTCGAGCAGGAGGGCGATCGCATCGAGCAGATCGCGCTGGTTGATCTTGACGATCTGGAGTTTGGACAGGAGCAGTTCGGCCAGTGGGATGGTCGGCCGATCTGTCTCCAGTCGTCCGGCCAGCGGGATGACGTGGCAGAACTCGAGCCGGTCGAAGAAGACATCGATGTGGAAGCGCCGGTCAGGTCGGTCGAAGATCGCCCGGCGACCCTCAGAGGCGATCGAGATCTCGCGGTCCTCGAGGTAGCCGAGCTCGGTCAGGACCCGGCCGACGGCCCGCGAGTCGCGTCGATAGGCCGCCAGATCGAGGTCACCGTACGTTCGCCCACCATCGGATAGGAGGGCCGTCGCGGCCGGTGCCTGGAGGGCGACCCCGATCGAGCCCAGGACCCGGACCGTCACTACTGCGGCATCGGCCGCCACCAGGATCCTGGCGAGCTCGGCCTCGACTGCAGGCAGTCCGCCGAGGGACACAGATGGTTCGGGCGCGAGCGTCATCGGGACCTCGACCAGCCCGGATCGGTGACGGGCGTCGCCCGATTGTAGGGTCGCCGGTCGACTCCCGGCGCGACAAGCCCGACGGGCGCGCCGGCGCCTTGAACGCCAGACCCTCCAGGACGTACCGTTCACGGGACAGTCCAGGTCGGCAGGAGGGTCGGTGGACCAGGCGCGGGTGGTCGTGATCGGTGGCGGGATCACCGGTTGCAGCGTCGCCTACCACCTGGCCGAGGCGGGCTGGACGGACGTCCTCCTGGTCGAAAAGGCGCAGCTCACCGCCGGCTCGACCTGCCACGCCGCGGGGCTGGTCACCGTCTTCAACCCGTCCGCCACGATGATGCGGTTCCGGAGCTACAGCGTCGAGCTGTATGAGCGTCTGGGCGCCTTCGAGCGATCAGGCAGCCTGCGCCTGGCGTCGAGCCCGGACCAGCTCCGCGAGCTCGAACGCGCCGCCAGCCGGGCCCGCGGGATCGGCCTCGAGGCGGAGGTCGTGTCGGCGGCCGAAGCGCTCCGCCGGATGCCGGCGATCAGCCCGAACGACCTGTATGGCGCCGTCTACCTGGCCCAGGACGGCTATCTCGATCCGCACACGGCGACCCACGCCCTGGCCGACGCCGCGCGGGCCCTCGGCGTTCGGATCCGGACGGGGGTCCGGGTGACCGGTTTCGAGCTGTCGGACCGCCGGGCGATCACGACCGTTCTGACCGATCACGGTCCGATCGCCACCGAGCTGGTGGTCGATGCCGCCGGGATCTGGGCTCCCCAGGTCGCGGCCATGGTCGGCGCCTTCATCCCGTCGACGCCGGTCGACCACCAGCACATCGCCCTGCGCGCGGTGCCCGGCTCCGAGTTGCCCCGGGACATGCCCTGCTTCCGCGATCCGGACAACCTGGTCTACGGCAAGAGCGAGCAGGGCGGGATGATGTTCGGCGGCTACGAAGCCGATCCGGCGGCTCGCTGGATCGACGGCGTCCCGTGGGACCACGCGGCGACCTCGTTGCCGCCCGACTACGACCGGTTCGAGCCGTTGATGGCCGGCGCCGTCCGGCGCTTCCCGTTCCTGGCCGATGCCGAGGTCATCCGACTGGTCTGCCACCCGGATGCGATGACCCCGGACGCCAATCCGCTGCTCGGTCCGCTGCCGGGACTCCACGGGTTCTGGGTGGCTGCCGGTCTGTCGCTCAACGGCTTCGGCGGTGGCGGTGGCATCGGCCGGGCGTTGGCCGGCTGGATCACGGCCGACGACCCCGGCGTCGACATCGGACCGTACCGCGCCTGGCGCTTCGGCGAGGTTTATCGCGACCCGACCTGGTCGGCCGGCCTGGCCCGGGAGACCTACTCCGACTACTACCGGCTGCGCTATCCCTACGACGCCGACGAGGCCGGCCGGCCGCATCGCCTGTCACCCGTGCACGGCCGCCTCCAGGACGCCGGGGCAGTCTTCGTGGCCAAGGCTGGCTGGGAACGGGCCGACTTCCATCGACCCGGTCTGCCCTGGCGCCGGGCGGGGCGTGACCAGCGTGCCTATGGCTGGACCCGACCGCCCTGGTTCGAGCGGGTGGCCGAGGAGCACCGGGCGGTCCGCGAGCGGGTCGGGCTGATCGACCTGAGCTCGTTCGGCAAGATCGGTCTCAGCGGGCCGGGTGCGCTCGGTCTGCTCCAACGGGTCTGTGCCAACGATGTCGATCGGCCGGTCGGGAGCGTGGTCTACGGTCAGTTCCTCGACCCACGCGGCGGGATCCTGGCCGACGTGACCGTCACCCGGCTGGGACCGGATGCGTTCCGGGTCGTGACCGGGGCGGGCTCGGTCGGGGCCGAGCTGGGCTGGTTGGAGGCGAACCGCCGCGATGGCGACGCGCCGCTGACCATCCGCGACGAGAGTGCCGCCTGGGCCTGGCTCGGATTGTGGGGACCGGCCGCGCGCACGGTCCTGGCCAGGATCACGGCCGACCCGGTCGATGACGACGCCCTGCCGGTGCGTCGTGCGGTCCCCGTCGGGATCGGCCCGGCCCCGACCGTCGCGTCCCGGATCAGCTATGCCGGTGAGCTCGGCTGGGAGATCGCCGTCGAGCCGGCTTGGGCGGGCACCGTCTGGGATCGGATCCTCGACGCCGGCCGTGATCTCGGGCTCGAGCCGTTCGGCTATCGGGCGCTCGAAGGGCTACGGCTGGAGAAGGGCTACCGCTACCTCGGGACCGACCTGACCATGCTCGATACGCCCGACGAGGCGGGCCTGGGCGCGTTCGTCCGACCGGGCAAGGGTCCGTTCGTGGGCCGCGACGCGGTCGTCGCCCGGCGGGCGGAGGAGCAGGGGTCGGGCGGGCCTGAGCGGCGCCTGCGGACCGTCCTCGTGGGCGGGGTCGACTATCAGCCGGTCTTCGGCGGCGAGGCGGTCCGGCTCGATGGGGTCGTCGTCGGGCGGTTGCGCAGCGCGGCCTACGGTCACACCGTGTCGCGCACGGTCGGGACCGTGTACCTTCCTTCCACGACCCCGGAGGGTGCCGAGCTCGAGGTGGACGTGTTCGACGAGCGGGTCCCGGCGATCGTCGCCGCCGACGTGCTCCACGACCCCACCGGGACCCGGTTGCGGGGCTGAGGCGAGATGCGCTTCCTGGGACGCGGCGGTCGGCGGCAGGGGACCCGGATCTTCTATGCCACCGACGTCCATGGCTCCGAGCGGACCTGGCGCAAGTTCCTCAACGCCGGGGCGTTCTACGAGGCAGACGTCCTGGTCATGGGCGGGGACGTGATGGGCAAGCTGACCATCCCCATCATCCGCGAGGGGAACGGTCGTCACCGGGCCACCATCCACGGCCGGGTCGAGCATGTCGAGACGGCTGCCGAAGCCGACGTCCTGCGTCAGCGGATCGGCGATCTCGGGTTCTATCACACGACCCTTGACGAGGACGAATACCGGGGCATCCGGGACGACCCCGACGCCGTCGAGGGGCTGTTCGTCGAGCTTGCCACCGAGCGGCTGGCGCGCTGGATCGAGCTGGCCGAGACGAAACTCGCCGGGACCGGCATCCGCTGCTACGCGACCGGCGGCAACGACGACCTGACCGAGGTCATGGCCACCATGGACCGCTCCGACACCCAGTCCTTCGTCGCCTGCGAGGACCGGGCGGTGGCCATCGACGACCGCCACATCATGGTCAGCATGCCCTACGTCAACCCGACCCCATGGCAGACGCCGCGGGAGGCGACCGAGGAGGACCTGGCGGTCCGCATCGCCAGGGTCTCGGCCGACCTGCCCGACTACGCCCACGCCATCTTCAACTTCCACGCTCCACCTCGGGACTCGACCCTCGACACCTGTCCCCAGCTCGACTGGACGACCGATCCACCCGCTCAGATCGTCAGCGGCGGTCAGCCGATCCTGTACGGCGCTGGCAGCGAGTCGGTCCGGTCAGCCATCGAGCGCGATCAGCCCATGCTCGGATTGCATGGGCATATCCACGAGTCCCAGGCGGCCGCCAGGCTGGGGCGGACGCTCTGTATCAATCCCGGCAGCGAGTACGGCGAAGGGGTCCTGCGGGGCTGCCTGATCCGGGTCGTCGACGGGTCCGTCGAGAGCTACCAGATGACCGCGGGCTGAGGGAGCCGCGGCAAGCGAGGGAGGTGCCATCGGAGGTCCGTCCAGGGTCCGGCGGTCGTCGTCGACCGCGGGCATTCGAGCCGTGCCCCATTTCCGGCTCGGTTCATCTCGGCATGAGGTGACACGGATGGCGACTGCGACAGCGACACCGGAGGTCTTCGTCAGGAGATCGTCGGGCCTGGTACGGGTGATGTCCCCGTCCTCGGCGTTCATCTACAACATCCTGACCATGGGTCTCATCTTCCCGTGGGTCTACCTGTGGGCCCCGGGAGCCCTGCCGGGCGGCCAGCTCGTGTGGGGGATCCTGCTGGCGATGGTCCTCGAGATCCCCATCGCCCTGGCCTATGTCTGGCTATCGACCGCCCTGCCCCGGTCGGGCGGCGACTACGTCTTCCAGAGCCGGGTGCTCGGCGGCGGGATCGCCTTCACCCTGGTCATGTCCGGGTTCGTGATCTGGATCCTGCAGTGGGTGGCCCTGTCGGGCTGGCTGCTGTCCTACCTTGGGTTCGCGGCACTCTTCCTGGGGCTCGGTGCGACCCTGGGCAACGCGACCTTCATCGACTGGGCGGGTTGGTTCGCCTCGGCCGACGGGATCATCGTGGTCAGCATCCTCAACGCGGCGCTGGCCCTGGTCATCCTGACCACCGGGTTCAAGAACTACGTCCGGCTCCAGCGGGTGATGTGGGGTGGCACCCTCGTCGCCTTCGCGACGATGCTGGTGGTCCTCTTCCTGGCCTCGGCAACGAGCGTGCCCGGCCAGCTCAACTCCTTCTCCTCGGCCATCGGCGGTGCGCCCGACTTCTACGAGAAGGCCGTGGCCGCGACAAAGGCTGCCGGGATCGACCTCAACCCGCCGTTCAGCCTGCTGGCGACGTTGCTCATCGCACCGATCGCCTGGACCTCGCTCCAGTGGGCGACCTACAGCTCGCAGCAGAACGGAGAGATCAAGGAGGCCAAGTCCTTCCGCAGCCAGTCGTTCATCATCATCGGGGCGCTGATCGTGACCGGGCTGCTGCTGGCTCTGCTGGCCTACGTCCTCGAGCGCGCGGTCGGGACCGAGTTCCTGTACGTGGCCGGGGCGGGCTACTGGTCGCTGATCTCCGAGGCGACCTTCAACGGGATCTATCTCTGGCCGAACATCCTGGCGATGGCCATCGCGGGGACACCGCTGGTGGTCCTGTTGATCTCGTTCGGGTTCATCATGAACTCGCACCAGATCGTCCACAACTGCTACATCGGGATGACCCGGATCATGGTCGCGATGTCGCTCGACCGGGTCCTGCCCGAGTGGTTCAGCCGGGTGAGCGAGCGGTTCCACACGCCGGTCAACGCCCATGTCGCGTACTTCCTGGCCAGCATCCCGGTCATCGTCCTGTACAACAAGTTCGCCTACGCCCAGGGCGACGGCTCGACGACCTGGGCCTCGCTGACCCTGGGCGTCACCTTTGCCTGCGGCTACGTCTTCGTGGCGACCGCCCTGGCCGGCGCCCTCCTGCCGTTCCGGGCCAAGGCGCTGTATGAGGCGTCACCCGGATCGGCCTACAAGATCGGCGGCTTCCCGCTGGTGACCGTGGTCGGCATCATCGGGTTCATCGCCGGCGTCCTGTTCGAGGCCCTGTTCATCTTCAACACCCAACTGGGTCTGACCAGCGACCTCGCCCACAACGTGGTCCTGTTCATCCTGGTCCTGTCGGCTGTCTGGTACCTGGCAGCCAAGTTCTACCGTCGATCGAGCGGGATCCGGGTCGAGTACGCCTTCCGGGAGATCCCACCCGAGTGACCCCGGGGCCGAGGGGCTCCCCAGCGACCGCCAACACGACGACCCGGGACATCCACCCGGGTCGTCGGCTATCCGCCGCCGGCCGTATCGCGCAGCCAGCCGGCGAGGTCGGGTCCGTCGAGGGCGACGGCGGCCCGTGCCCAGCGCTCCTCGGCCCAGCCCGAGAAGTCGTAGTCGATGCTCGAGACCCTGGCCTGGATGGCGGCCCACAGCGTCCAGCCGACGTCGGACATGATCATCTGGAGGCGCATCCGGGCAAGGCGAGCGGGCGTCGCGGCACCGTAGTACGCGGTGCACAGTTCGGCGACCTGGGCGTCGTCGAAGCCCAGCTCCTGGCAGGTGTTGCCAAGCTCGAAGGCCGGGTCGCCGTTACCGCTGTACTCGTAGTCGACGATCCACAGGCGTGTCCCGTCGTCGAGATAGTTCTCGGCCAGCAGGTCGTTGTGGCAGGGCAGGCTGGCTGGCGGTACCGCGGCCAAGGCGGTCTCGATCCTGGGGATCTGGAGTAGGTGCTCGCGATAGCCGGCAGGGATCGGGGCATCGAGACGGTCGACCTCGGTCAGGTAGCGCCGCGACAGCTCGACCATGTCGAATCCGAGCTTGAAGCGCGGCCCGCCGTGAAGCTGGCGGAGGACCCGGGCGATCCGGGTCGGCATCCCGGGCTCGGCCAGGGTCGCGTTAGACATCGTCCGGGCCGGCAGCCACTCCAGGACGAGCACCTCCAGGTCGGCCAGGTGATGGACGACCCGCGGCCCGACACCCGCCGCAGCCGCCGCGCGTGTGTTGTGGGCTTCGTTGGCCCGATCGACCGCCAACAGTTCGGTCGACGGTCCAGGGACGCGCACGAAGTAGGGGGTGCCGTCGACCACGACCCGGATGTTGGGATTGGTCAGGCCACCGGCGACCGGCGTCACCTCGACGGTCCGGCCGGCCCACTCGGGGATCCTGGCGATGATCTGGTCGATCGTGGGCACGTCGCCTGCTCCTCCTGCCGGGGAGGGTAGCGCAGCCGGGTCCGGACGATGGACCCGGAGTACGATGCCCAGCCGCGGTCGTCGTATCGCGCGGACTCGATCCGAGAGGCATCCCCGATGACCCCACCCGAAAGCGGCGCCAGGGCTGGTCCGATCGGTCGGGTGGTGCGGATCGCCGCCGTCATCCTCCTCGGTATCGGCCTGCTGGGCGCCGGTGTCGTGGTCGGGATCCGTCTCGCTGAGGGACCGTTGGCAGGCGTGGCCAACCCGTCGCCTGCCGGACCGCCACCCGCCGGGCCATCGCCGACAGCGGATGCGAACGGCACGGCCGGGCCGAGCTCAGCGTCGCCGGCCCCGACCGGTCCGATCGCGGTCCTGGTCGGAGCGGGCGACATCGCCGCCTGCGGCTCGGCCAACGACCAGCGCACGGCGAAGCTCATCGAGGCGATCCCGGGAGTCGTGTTCACCGCCGGTGACAACGCCTACGAGAAGGGCACCGCCAGCGAGTTCCGGCGCTGCTACGGCCCGACCTGGGGCCGCTTCCTGGCTCGGACCCGCCCGGCGATCGGCAACCACGACGGCTACACCGATGGCGGCGCGCCGTACTTCGCCTACTTCGGTGCCTCGGCCGGGGACGCACCGGATGGCTGGTACTCGTACGAGGCCGGGACCTGGCACGTGATCGTCCTCAACTCGAACTGCGCCTCGATCGGCGGGTGTGCCGAAGGGTCGCCCGAGCTGACCTGGCTGAAGGCCGACCTGGCCACGCATCCGGCGGCCTGCACCATGGCCATCTGGCATCATCCCCGGTTCTCGTCCGGAGAGCACGGCAGCGACCGAATTACGGACCCCTTCTGGCAGGTCCTCTACGCGGCTGGGGTCGAGCTCATCGTCAACGGTCACGACCACGACTACGAGCGCTTCGCGCCGCAGACCCCCGCCGGCCTCGCCGATCCGGCCAAGGGCATCCGCGAGATCGTGGTCGGGACGGGTGGCAAGTCGCTGCGCCTGTTCCGCTCGACCATGGTGGCCAACTCGCAGGTGGCGGATGCCTACGCCTACGGCGTGCTCCGGCTCGACCTGCGCCCAGGCAGCTATGGGTGGCGGTTCATCCCGGTGCCCAACGCGCCGTTCACAGACGCCGGCGAGGACGTCTGCCACTGACCGAGGGCAAGCCGAGCGCTCGGGCCACGGGACGTCGCGGCGGGGGCCTTGCCGAGCCGGTACGCTAGGTGCGATGGCCTCGTCCGAGGCCGCGTCGGGAGCGTGCCACGGCGATGGACCAGGCTCGGGCGGTGATCATCGGCGGGGGCGTCGGCGGGACGAGCGTGGCCTACCACCTCGCCGAGCGCGGCTGGACGGATATCGTCCTGGTCGACCGTGCTGAGCTGACCTCCGGCTCGACGTTCCATTCGGCCGGGCTGGTCGGTCAGCTCCGCTCGAGCGTGACCCTGACCAAGATGATGATGTACGGGGTCGAGCTGTACCGACGGCTGGCCGCCGAGACGGGAGTCGACCCGTCCTGGCACGAGGTCGGCTCGCTTCGGTTGGCCTCGACTCCCGCCCGCCTCGAGGAGCTTGCCCGCCAGGCAGGCTGGGCCAAGACCTTCGGGCTACCGCTCGAACTGATCTCGGCCAGGGAGGCCCAGACGCTCTTCCCGCTGATGTCGCTCGATGGCGTGCTGGGCGCCGTCCACCTGCCGACCGACGGCTGGCTCGATCCGTCGGGACTGGCCCTGGCCATGGCCGCCGGAGCCCGCAGGCGAGGCGTCCGGATCGAGACCCACAGCCGGGTCGTCGGGATCGATGTCGAGGGCGGTCGCGTCCGCGGCGTGCGCGTCCTCAAGGACGGCCAGGAGCGGACGATCGGCGCCGAGGTCGTGGTCAACGCCGGTGGCATGTTCGCGCCTGAGATCGGTCGAATGGCCGGGGTCGACGTGCCGATCATCCCGATGGCCCACGAGTACCTGTTCACCGAACGGCTCGAGGGGGTGACCCCGACCTTGCCCACGATGCGCGACCCGGACAACCTGGTCTACTTCCGCGAAGAGGTCGGCGGATTGTGCATGGGCGGCTACGAACGGCATCCGGCGCCATGGTCGCTCGACGGCGTGCCGGCCGACTTCAACGGCAAGCTGCTGGCGCCCGATTGGCCGCGCTTCGCCGAGATCATGGACGGCGCCGTGCGGCGGGTGCCCTCGATCGGCGACGTCGGCGTCAACCGGATGATCAACGGGCCCGAGGCATTCACCCCGGACAACGAGTTCATCCTGGGCGAGAGCGCCGTCCGCGGGTTCTTCGTCGCCGCCGGGTTCTGTGCTCACGGCATCGCCGGTGCCGGCGGGATCGGCCGCCAGCTGGCGAGCTGGATCGTCGACGGCGAGCCGGAGCTGGACCTGTGGAAGATGGACACCCGCCGGTTCGGGCGCAGTACGGCAGCCAGGCCTACACGTTGGCTCGGACGGTCGAGGTCTACTCGACCTACTACGACATCCACTACCCCAACGAGGAACGCCTGGCCGGCCGTCCGCTCCGGCTCTCGCCGGCCTACCCCCGCCTGGTCGAGCTCGGTGCCGTCTTCGGCGAGAAGTCCGGATGGGAGCGGCCAAACTGGTTCGAGTCGAACGCGGCGGCCGGAGACGAGGCCGTCCGACCCCGTGGCTGGGCCGGCGAGCACTGGTCCCCGGCGATCGGCGCGGAGGCCGCGGCGACCCGCAGCGCGGCCGGTCTGTTCGACGAATCCAGCTTCAGCAAGATCGAGATCGTCGGTCCCGCTGCCTGCGACTTCCTGCAGCGACTGTGCGCCAACGACATCGATCGCCCGGTAGGCTCGGTGGTCTACACCCAGATGCTCGACCGCCGGGGCGGGATCGAATGCGACTTCACGGTCACCCGGCTGGCCGCCGATCGGTTCCTGATCGTGACCGGGACGGCCTTCGGGAATCACGATCTGGGCTGGATCCGAAAGCAGCTTGACGAGCACGCCACTGGCGAGCGGGAGGTCCTGATCGAGGACCGGACCAGCGGGCTTGCCTGTCTCGGGTTGTGGGGCCCGCGGGCACGCGACATCCTGGCCGGCTGCACCCGTGATGACGTCTCCGACGCCGGGTTCCCATACCTGACCGCTCGTCGGATCACCGTCGGCAACGTGCCGCTGCTGGCGCTCCGAGTGACCTATGTCGGGGAGCTCGGATGGGAGCTCTACCCACCCGTCGAATACGGTCTGGCCCTGTGGGACACCTTGTGGGCCGCCGGTCGCGAGCATGGGCTGACGGCGTGCCGGTACCGGGCCATCGATGCTCTCCGCCTGGAGAAGGGCTATCGGGTCTGGTCGAGCGACATCACCCCCGACGAGACGCCCTTCGACGCCGGCCTCGGATTCGCGGTCCGACTCGACAAGGAGACCGAGTTCATCGGTCGCGACGCGCTGGTCGCCTGCCAAGGCGGCCGGTCCGACCAAGCGACTGCGCTGCCTGGTCCTCGACGATCCGCGCTCGATCGCCCTGGGCAATGAACCGGTCCGGATCGACGCTGCGGTGGTCGGCCGGGTGACCAGCGGCGGCTACGGCTTCGCCGTCGAGCGTTCCATCGCCTACGCCTACCTGCCGCCCGACCGGGCCGCCATCGGGACCCGCGGGGAGGTCGAGGTGTTCGGGCATTGGATCGGGTTCGAGGTCGCCGCCGAACCGCTCTACGACCCCAAGGGAGTGAGGATCAGATCGTGACCGAGCAAGGATCGGGAACCAGCGACGAGCCGCCGGCCGAGCCGTCCGTCTGGCGGCCGGGAGAGACGCTCGAAGCGTCGTTCGGTCCGGCCTGGAGCGGCAGCTGGGCGCGGGCCTCGGCCGAAGAGCTGGACTTCTGGCTGGCCTTCGCCCAGTCGGCCTGCGATGCCGCCGACGAGCTCGCGCTGCGCCATTTCCGGCGTGACCTGGAAGTGATGACCAAGCCCGACCGTTCCTTCGTGACGGTGGCCGACCAGGCCATCGAGCGGCTGATCCGGGAGCGGATCGCGGGGGCTTTCCCGGAGCACGGCCTGGTCGGTGAGGAGTACGGGACCGAAGCCGGGTCGGCCCGGATCCGCTGGTACATCGACCCCATCGACGGGACCCACAACTTCATCCGCGGGGTGCCCCTGTTCGGGACTCTGCTCGCCCTCGAGATCGACGGCGAGATCCAGCTCGGGGTCGTCTCCGCGCCGGCCCTGCGCGAACGCTGGTATGCCCGCCGCGGGGGTGGAGCCTGGGCCATCGGTGCCGCCGCCAGCGAAGGTCCCCGGGCGATCCACGTCTCGCGGGTCGGCGCGTTGGCCGACGCCCAGCTGCTGTACGGGTCGGGCCACGAGATCGAGGCGTCGGGGCGAGCGCCGGGCTTCCGGGCCCTGTGCGCGGAGGTCTGGCGCGAGCGCGGCTTCGGGGACTTCTGGGGCTACACCCTGTTGGCGGAAGGGGCCGCCGAGGGGATGGTCGAGGTCGGCCTGTCGTCGTGGGATATGGCAGCTCCGCTGATCGTGGTCGAGGAAGCCGGTGGTCGGGCGACCGACTTCGAGGGACGCCGACGGATCGATTCAGGCACGGTCCTCGCCTCGAACGGCCTCCTCCACGACACCCTGCTCGAGCGCATCGTCAGCACCTAGGAGATCGGCATGCAGGAGTCCAGCCCGGTCGGGATGCCCGAGGGGCAACCGTTCGCCGCGCCGGAAGGCGATCCCCTGGGAGCGGCCGGGTCCGGAGCATCGGCGACCCCCGGTCCAGCGTTGTCCGACCCGCGCGCACTCCAGATCCTGAGCACCGAGCACTGGAGCCTGCTCGCGTCCCGCTCGCTGGCCTACAACGAAGCCTTCAGCCGGGCCGGGATGTTCCTGTCGTTCCTGTCGGCGACGCTCATCGTCATCGGCTTCCTGATCGGCTCGCAGGGGATGACCACGACCGTCCTGCCGGTCACCTTCGTGCTCCTCCTGGCCGACCTGTACGTCGGCAGCGCGACGATCGGTCGGCTGCTCGATGCGAGCTCCGAGGAGCTGCAGTGCGTCCGCGGGATGAACCGCATCCGACACGCATACCTGGAGATGGTGCCTGGTCTCGAGCCGTACTACATCACCGGCTTCCACGACGACGCGCGGGGCGTCCTGGCGACCTACGGCTTCGACGTTCGGCCTGGTCCCCTGGGAAACCTCCTGCACGGTCTCACGACGACGATCGGGATGGTCGGCACGATCGACGCGATGATCCTGGGTTCGCTCGGGGCGCTGGTCGCGCTCGGCCTCGGCGGCGGGCTCGAGGCGGCGCTGCTGCTCGGCCTCGTCGGGTTCGCGATCGGCTTCGCCAGCCTGGCCGTCGTCGGCACGCGATCGGCCTTGACCCACCAGGCCCGGGTCGAGTCGCGCTTCCCCACGCCCAGCGAACCGGCGGTCAGGAACCCGCCCGGCTAAGGTCCAGCCGCATGAGCCAGCGCGGCAGGCTCGCGCTGTGGGCATCGGTGACGACGACCCGGTCGAAGCCGGCGGATTCGAACGTTGAGGCGAACCCGACGAAGCCGAAGGCGGTCGAAACGCGGGTCCCCTCAGGGTCGATCGGATAGCCCTCGATCATGGTGGCGCCCATCGATCGGGCATAGGCGATGGCCCCGTCGAGCAGGCTGGCCGTCAAGCCCCGCCGGCGCCGGCCCGGTCGGACCACGAAGCAGCCGATCGCCCAGACCGGGGCGTCGTCGATGCGCGGGATCGTCCGGGAGTTCATCAGTCGGGGCATCGCCTCGCGCGGTCCGAGACCGCACCAGCCGACCGGCTCAGCGTCGAGGTAGGCGATGACGCCGGGCGCGAACGGTCCGTCGTCGACCATCGAGCGCAGGAGCTGGCGGTTCCGATCGGGCTGGCCTCGACCGAGCGGTGACGTCGATCCGCGCCAGGACTGGCACCAGCAACCGCGCTCGGTGCTTCCGCCGAGCAGGGTCACGACATCGTTCCAGCGGTCCCGCGTGGCCGGGGTCACCACGACGCCCGCTCCGCCCGGTTGCGTCGCCATGCCGTTCAGGCTCCGGCGGCGCTCAGGCTGTCGTCGAGGATGCCCAGGGCCAGGTCGACCTCTGCCGGCGTGGTCACCAGCGGCGGGATGATCCGGGCGACATTGGCGTAGGTCCCTGCCGACAGGACGATGAGGTTGCGGGCGAGGGCCTCGGCCAGGACGCGCTTGGTCAGTTCGGGGTTCGGGACCCGCCCGTCGCCCTCGCCCGGCTTGATGAACTCGAGGGCGAGCATCAGCCCGAGACCGCGCACGTCGCCGATCGAGTCGTAGCGCTTGGCCAGCTCATCCAGGCCGGCCAGGAACTGCGTCCCCCGGGCGGCGGCGTTAGCCACCAGGCCCTCGTCCTCGATCACGTCGAGGGTGGCGTTGGCGGCAGCGCAGCTGACCACGTTCCCGCCGTACGTCCCGCCGTGGGTCCCTGGCGCCCAGCGCTCGATGAGCTCGCGCCGGGCGATGATCCCCGACAGGGGCAGCCCGGACGCGATCCCCTTGGCCATGGTCAGGATGTCCGGCTGGACGCCCCAGTGCTCCACCGCGAACATCTTGCCCGTCCGACCGAAGCCGGTCTGGACCTCGTCGGCGATGAGCAGGATGCCGTGCTCTCGGGTGATCTCGCGCAGACGCGGCAGGAAGCCCGGCGGCGGGACGATATAGCCGCCCTCGCCGAGGACCGGCTCGATGATGATCGCGGCCACCTTGTCCGGGTAGATGAACTGGTGGAAGGTCAGGTCGAGCTGGGCCTCCCAGTCGCAGGTACAGGCGTCGGGCGAGTGCCCGCCGCCCGCAGCCCGATAGCAGTACGGGTAGGGCGTGTGATAGATCGATCCGGGCAGCGGCTCGAACGCCGCGCGATAGACGTCCTTGGCCGTGGTCAGGGCCATCGTCTGGGCGGTCCGGCCGTGGTAGCCGCCGCGGAAGGCCAGGATGACCGGGCGACCGGTCGCGACCCGGGCCAGCTTGACTGCAGCCTCGACCGCCTCTGCCCCGCTGTTCGACAGGAACGCGGCCCAGCCCTCGCCGGGCAGGACGTGCTGGAGACGCTCGTACAGGCGCAGGCCGGGCTCGTGGTAGACGATGTTCTGCTGGCCGTGGAGGAGCTTGACCGCCTGGGCGGCGACGGCCGCCGCGACCCGCGGATGGGCGTGGCCGGTGTTGGTCACCCCGATCCCCGACGAGTAGTCGAGATAGCGCTGTCCGTCGGTGGCGATCAGCCAGGAACCCTCGCCGCGCTCGACCGTGATATTGGCGATCCGGCTCCAGACCGGTGGGACCACGCTCCGGTCGGGCAGGGGAGCCTCGGCCGCGTGCGGGCTTCGAGGCCGTGTCCACCATCACATGGCCCCGGCTTTGTAGTCCTGGGCGGCGACCCGTCGTTGCCACAGGGTGGTCAGGACCACGAACATGACCGCGACCACGAAGATGATCGTGCCGATCACATTGACCTGGACCGGGATCCCGCGCAGCTGCGAGCCATAGATGTAGAGCGGGAAGGTCTGGGTCTGACCGGCCGTGAAGCTGGTGATGACGTAATCGTCGATCGACAGGCTGAAGGCCAGCAGGGCGGCGGCCGTGATGCCCGGCAGGATCAATGGGAAGGTCACCTTCCAGAACGTCACCCACTCATTCGCGCCGAGGTCCATCGCGGCTTCCTCGAGGTGTCTGGGGAATCCGGACAGGCGGGCCTTCACGGTGACCACCACGAAGCTGATGTTGAACATGATGTGGGCGATGATGATCGTCGTCAGGCTCAACGGATAGACGACGCCGGCGGGCACGAACGGCAATTTGACCGAGGCGATGAAGGTTGTCAGGAGCGACGCTCCGAGGACGATCTCCGGGGTCGACATCGGCAGGAAGATGAGCAGGTTGGTGCTGCCCCGCCCGCGGAAGTCATAGCGGACCAGGGCCAGCCCGATGAGCGTGCCGAGGGCGGTGGCCACGATCGTCGAGATGAACGCCACGATGAGGCTGTTGCGGACCGCCTCGGGCAAGCCCGGTCGGCCGAGCGGGTTCATCCAGGCGTCCAGCGAGAAGCCGCGCCATTGCAGGTTCGAGCGACCCGTCGGGTCATTGAAGCTGAAGATGATCATGACCACGACCGGCAGGATCAGGTACAGGGTCACGAAGATGGCGTAGGCCGGCAACAGCCAGCGGTCGGACAGCCGATGGATCTTGGTCCCCAGCGAGACCGTCTCGGCGGAGGTGACGGGCGCTGGCGCGGGCGCAGGGGCAGCGGTCATCAGACCAGCTCCTCGGTGCCGAGCAGTCGGGTGTAGATCAGGACACCGACGAGGATCGCGGCCATCAGGATGAACGACAAGGCCGATGCCGTCGGATAGTCGGTCACCCGCAGGTAGCGGGCCTGGATCACGTTGCCGATCATCAGCGACTGCGGATTGCCCAGCAGTTCGGCATTGATGTAATCGCCGACCGCCGGGATGAACACCAGCAGCGACCCGGCGAAGATGCCGGGCAGGGCCAGCGGCAGGGTCACCCGGATGAACGCCTCGCTGATGAGCCAGGTCCCGACCACGAGGCCCAGGATCAGACCGGGGATGCCCATCACGAACGGGCCGTAGTCCATCACGACCCCGACCACGACGCCCAGGGCCAGACCGAGGATGCCGCCGACGACGGTCCCGCGCGGCCGCCATGGGCCGGCGTACAGGTCCTCCGCCGCCTCGAGCAGGCGCCGGTCGATCTTCTCCAGGGCGACGTACAGGGGCAAGGTCATGAACGGCAGGAAGTTGTAGGTGATCCCGGCGATGACCGCGGCCGGCGTTCCCAGCAACTGGAAGTCGGCGGGCACGATGCCCAGGGTCTTGAGCGGCCCCAGAACGATGCCGTCATCGGACAGGATGATCTTCCAGGAGATGGTCCGCAGGAGGAAGCTGGTGAAGAACGGGGCGATGACCATGAACAGCAGGATGTTCTTGTAGGGACCGCCCCTGAAGGCGATGGCATACGCCAGCGGGAACCCCAGGGCGAAGGCCAGGATGGTCGCCAACCCGCCGTAGACGATCGAGCGCGCCATCCACGGCCAATACTCGGTCAGCGCCTGGGGATAGATCCCCCAGTTCCAGGTCTGGGTGAAGCCCTGCTCGAGGTTGCCCGTCCAGAGCGACACCAGGAACATCTGGATGGCCGGGTAGACGAAGAAGATGGCCAGCCACAGGAGGCCCGGCGCCAGCAGCGCGTACGGGGCGATGGATCGGAAGTTGATCGCCTTGCGCATCGCGCGCTAAAGGCCTGCGACCTTGGTGAAGGCCTGCACCCAGGCCACTTCTTCGACCTCGGTCGTCGCGCGGAATTGGTGCAAGCGAGCGAACCAGTCCGCGGGCGGGAAGATGAGCGGGTTGTTGGCCAGCTCCGGGTCGAGGGTGAGCATCACATCGCGCGCGCCATTGACCGGGCAGACGTAGTTGACGAACGCCTCGACCGAGGCGGCGTTGATCGGGTCGTAGAAGAAGTCGATGTATTTCTGGGCGAAGCCGCGTCGGACCGAACCCTTGGGAATGGCCATGTTGTCCGTCCAGAGCATCCCGCCCTCGGTCGCCAGGACCCACTGGAAGTCCTGGTTCTTGGTCTGGTCGGGGACCAGCAACCCGAGGACGTCACCGGACCAGGCGATGGCGATCACGGCATCGCCGGTCTGAAGCAGATTGACATACGAGTTGCCGGTGACCTGGCGGACCCACCCGTCCTGGATGGCCGTGCCGATCAGGCCGACCGACTGCTGGAATTGGTCCTCGGTGATGGTGCCCGGGTCGAAGCCCAGCTGGAGCGCCGCCAGGCCGACCGTATCGCGCATCTCGTCGAGGTAGGTCAGGCGACCCTTGAACTGGTCGGAGAACAGCGACTGGAGCGAGGTGAGCGGGCCGGTCTTCTTCTGATTGAAGCCCAGGCCGGTCATGCCCGACTGCCACGGCGCGGCGAACTCCGTGTTCGGATCGAACGAGCGTCCGACATAGATCGGCAGAAGGTTGGCCACGAAGTTGGGCATGCTCGCTCGGTCGAAAGCCTCCAGCCAGCCGAGCCGGGTGAGCCGGGCGATCATCCAGTCGGTCAGGACGACGAGATCCCAGGCGGTGGGCAGTCCGGCGTCGAGCGGACCCTTCAGGTTGGCCGTGAAGAATTCCTCGTTGCCGTTGACCGCTTCGACGTAGTTGACCTCGATCCCGGATTCTTTGGTGAACTTCTCGAGGGTCGGGTACTTCTTGCCCGTCGAGTCGACGTCCATGTAGCCGATCCAACTGGCGACCTGGAGGATGCCGCTCTCGGGCGGCAGCGACGCCGCCGCCTCGCTGGCAGCCGGGCTGCCCGAGGCGGCACCGCTCGAAGGCGGTGGCGGGGGCGGCTTCGACGATGCGCCAGCGGCCGGGCTGCTCGAGGCGACCGGGCCGGTTCCCCCGCCCGACGTCGCTGCCAGGAAGCCGCCGAACCCGACGGCCGCCACGGCGATGGCCCCACCGACCAGGAAGCGGCGGCGTGAGACGCCGCTCGGCGGCGGCCCACCGGCAGCGGCGGCGGCCACGAGTGGGACGCCAGGGCTATCGGTCGGTGGGTCTCCGCCCGCCTGGACCGCGAAGGTGTGGTCCGGCGACCAGGTCATCCGGACTTCCTCGCCCGGGACCCACAGTTCGGATCGGCTCGCTCGCTCGACGTTCTGCTCGTAGACGGTGACGAGCGCACCGCCGCGGGCCTCCACGATATAGCTGGTGGAGACACCCAGATAGGACACATCGCGGATGGCCCCGAGCATCTGGTTCTGGCCAGCCGGGACTTCTTCGCCGATCTCGCGCAGACGGACCTTCTCCGGCCGGACCCCGATCTCGTACCCGTCGAGGCCTTCGGTCAGGGCCAGCGGCACACGGACCGGCGAGCCGTCGGCCAGCTTGCACACGGCGTATCCGTCGGCGTTGTCGCCCGGGGTCGTGGCGAGCAGGTTGCTGACCCCCAGGAAGCCGGCCACGAAGCGGGTCTTGGGCCGCTCGTAGAGACTGGCCGGATCGCCCAGCTGCTCGTACTTGCCCCGGTTCATGACGGCGATGCGATCGGACATCGTCATCGCTTCTTCCTGGTCGTGGGTCACGAAGATGAAGGTGATCCCGACTTCCTGCTGGATCCGCTTCAGCTCGACCTGCATCTGCTTGCGCAACTTGAGGTCGAGGGCGCCCAGCGGCTCGTCGAGGAGGAGGACCGACGGTCGATTGATCAAGGCTCGGGCGAGGGCGACCCGCTGCGCCTGACCACCCGAGATCTGGGTCGGCTTGCGCCGCTCGAAGCCGGGCAGCTCGACCAGCTTGAGCATCTCGGTGACCCGGGTCTGGACCTCGCTGTCGGGCACCTTGGAGCGGCGCAGACCGAAGGCCACGTTCTCGTAGATGGTCAGGTGCGGGAACAGGGCGTAGTTCTGGAAGACCGTGTTCACGTGCCGCTTGTAGGGCGGCAGCCAGGTCACGTCCTGGCCCTTGAGCTCGATCAGACCGGAAGTCGGCGAATCGAAGCCGCCGATCATCCGCAGGGTGGTGGTCTTGCCGCAGCCCGACGGTCCGAGCAGGGCGAAGAACTCGCCGGACTCGACCTCGAGATCGATGTGGTCGACGGCGACCGAGTCACCGAACTTCTTGACTACATCAACAAGCCTGACGTCGACGGTGGGCACGGTCGTTCGAACTCCTGAGCGGAGAGGTTCGACCCCGATCCGACGGGGATGGCCGGCGCCGCGGTCGGCGCGCCGGTTCCGCGCCCCCCGCGCGACTAGCCGGTCGCCGGATGGTAGGCCACCGCGGAAAGGGTGTCAACGCAGCGGAATCAGCATCGAATCGCGCATAAACCACCGCTGGAATGTACGAATCTCGTGCCCGAAACGCCGATGGACATCCGCCTGCAAAGGTGGGTCCAGGTCTGTCGGCGGTTCGAGCGCGGTCCCGGCCGACCGGCGGTACGATATCGACGCGCCGGCTGCCAGAAATCGCCCAAGGTCCGGCGTGGAGAAGGATCCCGACCTGCCATGACCGTTGCCCTGACCGAGAGCGCCATCAACGACGCCTTGAGCCACGTCCAAGAGCCCGAGCTGGGCCGCGACATCATCAGCCTGGGCATGGTCAAGGACCTGGTCATCGCCGACCGGGCCGTGTCGCTGACCATCGAGTTGACCACCCCAGCATGCCCGCTGAAGGACGAGATCGAGACCAACGTCCGGGCCGCCCTGGTCGAGATCGGGACCGAGTCGATCGACATCACCTGGGGCGCGATGGTCCGCCGGGCGAGCGCCGCGACCCCCGAAGCGCTCCTGCCCGGGGTCAAGAACGTCATCGCCGTCGTGTCCGGCAAAGGCGGCGTGGGCAAGACCACCGTCAGCGTCAACCTGGCCGTGGCCCTGGCCCAGGCCGGCGCCTCGGTCGGTCTGCTCGATGCCGACATCACCGGCCCGAACATCCCCCTGATGATGGGTCTCGAGGGTCAGCCGGTGGCCAGCGCGAGCAACAAGATCACCCCGCTCGAGCGCTACGGGGTGAAGACGATCTCGATCCAATTCTTCGTGCCCGAAGGGCAGCCCATCGTCTGGCGCGGCCCGCTGGTCGGTGGCGCGATCCAGCAGTTCCTGCGCGACGTCGAATGGGGCGAGCTGGACTACCTCGTGATCGATCTTCCGCCAGGGACGTCGGACGCGCAATTGACCCTGGCCCAGGCGGTGCCGATCAGCGGCGCGGTCCTGGTCACGACGCCCCAGGAGGTCTCGCTGCTCGACGTCCAGAAGGCCCATGCGATGCTCAAGCGGATGAACGTGCCGGTCACCGGGATCATCGAGAACATGGCCGGGTTCGTGTGCGCCCACTGCGGCGAAGTGACCGACATCTTCGGTCGCGGCGGTGGCGAGCGCTTCGCCCGCGAGCACGATATCGAGTTCCTCGGATCGATCCCGCTCGACGTGACCGTCCGCCAGGGCGCCGACGTCGGGATCCCGGTGGTCGCCCAACGTGAGCCGGGACCGGCCGCCGTGGCTCTCACCTCGCTGGCCCAGACGGTCGCTGCCCGGATGAGCGTGGCGGCCGTCCGCAACGAGGCCCCGGTCCTGTCGATCTCCTAGCGGCCGGCCGGGCCGCGCCTCAGCGTCCGGCGCGGACCGATCCGGGGACGACCGTCGACCGTCCCCGCCGCCCGGCGGAGGTCGGCTTCGGCGCGACCCCGGCTCGAGAGACGTCGACGACCATGCCCGGCCGGGCCAGGGCCGCCCATCCTCCGACGTCGTCCAGTCGAGCGGCCATGGCCTCGCGTCGAGCCGATGGGTAGTGGGTGACCAGGAGCTGGCGGACGGCCGCAGCCCGACCATGTTCGAGCGCCTCGTCGACGGTCAGGTGGCCGCGCTTGTCGGGGTCGTCGTCGTCGGCCGAGGCGAGGGTCGCCTCGCAGACCAGGAGATCGGCAGCGCGAGCGGCCGCGACCAGTCCCGGGTTCGGTCCGGTGTCGCCGGCGTACACCATCCGGGACCCGTCCGGCCCGGTCAGCGAAACGCCCCAGGCCGGGACGTAGTGCGCTCCCGGCACGTATCTCAGGGTCAGCTCGCCGATGCGCTCCTCCGAAGCCGGGTCGAATTCGCGCAGGTCGAACACATCCTCGAAGAAGCCGGCCCGCTCGCTGACCACGCCCGCGAGCTCGGCGATGCGGGCCCGGCCGCCGGGCGGCAACAGGATCGGGACCCGGACCTCCGAGCGACCGGCCCAGGGGAAGCGATAGCGCAGGGCCGACAGGTCGATGAAGTGGTCGGCGTGGAAGTGGCCGATCACGATCGCCGACAGGCGCCCCGGGTCGATCCGTTGGACCAGCCGGGCGGCGACGCCCTGGCCGCAGTCGAGCAGGATCGCAGTGCTCCCGGACTCGACCAGCAACCCGGAGGCGGGCGTATCCGGTTGGGGCGCCGCGGGTCCGCAGCCCAGGACGGTCAGGCGCATGACGATCGGACAGGTGGACGCCGCGCGACACGGGACAGGCAGGTCACCGGCGGAGTATCGGGTCTGAGTCGGACGGCGGCAACCGTCGGACGACGTAGGAACTGTCGGACCGCCGACATCCGCGGCGCGTACCATCGCATGATGGATGGGGTGGGGCCTGCGATCGAGGCGCTCGAGCAGGTGCAGCTGTTCGCAGGTCTTGACCGCGAGACGCTGGCCCGGCTGGCGACCGGCATGCGGACCCGACGCTTCCGACGCAACGAGGTCCTCTTCCACCAGGGCGACCCGGGCGATTCGCTGTTCATCGTGACCTCGGGTGCGGTCAAGATCATGTTGCCGTCCGAGGAGGGCGACGAGGCGATCCTGGCGACCGTCCAGCCGGGTGCCTTCTTCGGTGAGCTGGCCCTCCTCGACGGAGCGCCGCGCTCAGCGACGGCGGTCGCCCTCGAGCCGACCGAGACGCTCATCCTGCCGCGCGAGCGGTTCCGCTTCCTGATCGACACGGAGCCGGCGACGCGCGATGCCCTGCTGGCCGGGCTGGCCGGTGAGCTGCGTCGTTTGACCGATCACGTGGAGGAGCTCCACTTCCTGGACATGACCGGCCGGATGGCGGCCCGCATCCTTCGTCTTGCCCAGGCTTCTGGCATCCCGGCGGATGACGGCTCGATCCGGATCGTCGGATCGTGGACCCAGGGCGACCTGGCGGCGATGATCGGGGCGACCCGGCAGAGCGTGAACAAGCTGCTCGGCCAGTTCGTCGACGACGGTCTGATCCGACTCGAACGGGACGCCATCGTCATCCTCGATCTGCCCGGTCTGGAGCGGACTGCCCGGCGCTGACCAGGCTGGGGCTGACCCGCGGGCGTGGCCGGTCGGCGGCCCCGGATCCTTCAGGCCTCTTCGCGCAGGACCTCGAGGAGGAGCGCGGCGGCTCCCAGGGCCGCGCGGAGGCGACCCTGCTCACCGCCGAGGAAGACCGTGCTCCGCCGCCGGATAGTCCTGGTCGGGGTCGCGACCGCTGCCGAGACGGTCGTGTCCCGGCCCCGTTCACGGACCGCCAGGACCAGACCGACGTCGGCCCCGAGGTCCGTCCTGAGCCGGGCGGCCGATCGCCCTGGGTCCAGCCGGCCATCGCCGGATCGGGCGGCCCGAGCGCTCTCCGAGCCGATCAACCAGGGCCGCAGCCCGAAGAGCGTGATCAGACTGCCGCCGGTCCCGATCTCACGGGTCGCGAGGGACCAGCCGCGATTGTCGAGCTCGGCGCCGATGGCGTCCGGCCAGGTCGTGCTGCCTCGCGCCCAGACGTGCTCGCCGACCGCAGCCAGGACGAGCGCCTCGATCTCGTCGAGGAGGTCGTGGGCAGACCGCGCCGGTCGGCGTCCCACCGCGGGCTGGGCGACCGCCGACATCCGGACGTCGACCGCGTCGGCCCGGGCATAGGTGGCCACGACCGGGTTGATCGCGCGCAGGATCGTCTCGCCGAGCAGGTCGGCAGAACTTGTGCTTACGGATGCCACGGCAACATCCAAGCCCAGTTCGCGCTGCCCACGCATCATCGCGTTCCGGAAGGCGCGATGAAGTGTACCGACTGCCACAATACCGCACGGCACTTCCAACCGGGCGACGCTGCGCCAGAGCGGCTGGGAAACCTGCACGCAATGCCACGTCGAAAAGCGCGGACCGTTTGTATTCGAACACTCGGCCGTAAAAGTGGAAGGCTGTACGGCGTGCCACACCCCGCACGGCAGCGTCAACGGAATGCTGCTGGTCCGCCGCGAGACGCGCTTCCTGTGCCTGCAATGCCACGTGGATCCGTTCGCCGCCAACGTGCCGCACAGCCGCCTGAGTTTCCAGACGCGCGGCGATTGCACGCGCTGCCACGCCGCCATCCACGGCTCGAATTTCGACGCCAACTTCCTGCACTGAGGACACGCGATGAAAACCAACATCACACTTGCTTTCGCGATGCTCACGGGCAGCCTGCTTGGCGCAAGATGACAAGCCCAAGACGCCGCTCGTCGTCTGGGGAGGCTTTGAAAACACCGGCTCCGCGACCTTCGGCTATCGCTTCACCGACGTCAGCGGATATCAGCCCAAATTCCAGGAGTTGTTCAATCTGCGCGCGGTCCGCGCCTGCTCGATTTCAGTCTGTTCGGCAAGGCCAAGGACGGCGAGAACCGCTTCGCCGACGACTACTCGCTCACCGCCAGCGGAATCGGCGGCGATCCCTTCACCAGCGGGCAACTGACGGTGCGCAAGAACCGCCTCTACGACCTGCGGGTGAATTTCCGCCAGAGCTATTACTATTGGGACCGCAACGACGCCGCGACGCTGCCCAACGGACTGAGCGGCCTGACCTCGAACCACAACTGGGCCACGGTCCGCAAACTCGGCTCGGTGAATCTGCTGGTCCACGCCACCAACAATTTGAAATTCAGCTTCGAGTACTACCGGAACACGCGCGACGGCGCGACATTCACCACGCGCTCGCTGGATTATTTCGGGTCGTCCTCCACTTGGGGATCATTCGCGCGCGCCAATCCCGTATTACTTGTTTGCGCCCATCAACGAGGTCTCCAACCGGGTCACCGGCGGCATCGACTATACGGTCAAGGATTGGACTCTCCATTACCGTCTGGGCTACCAGACGTTTGAGGATGCGGTGAACGGGCAGAATCTGACTTCGCCCCTGCTCAGCATTAATGTGAACGACCCCACCACCAGCAAAGAACCGCTGAACGGCGTTTCCTGGGTCCGACTCCCGCCGCCTGACGACGCCGGTGAGCGAGTTTTCTTACACCGGCAAGATTCTGCCGCAGCTGGAGGTGCGCGGCGGCTACCTTTTCTATCGCTATAGCGGACCCGCTTCGCTCGACATGAGCATGGACGGGATTGCCCGCACCAACTCCGGCGGCACCACCGACGCACCCTATTCCGTTTCGCTCTCGACGCGCGCGCACGTCACCGAGCCCAATCAAGTGGTCGACCAGGGCTTCACCTACAAAGTGAATGAATGGTGGAGCACCATGTTCGACTATCGCTATTCGCACTTCACGGTGGATAGCGACGCGCAATTCCGCAGCGTGAACGGGACTACGGTGGCCACCGGAGACTCGCAAAACCAATGGCGCATCGCGGCCCACACGCTGGATTTGAACATGGCGTTCACGCCCATGGCTTCGCTGCTGGTGCGCGCGGGAATCCGCTACCTCAACACCGACATCCGCATGCTCGAAGACGGCGTCATCGACACCACGCGCACCAAACACATCAAGACCGTTTGGCCGATCGGCAGCGTCTACTATCAGCCCACCAAAATGTTGACGATTCGCGCGGACGTGGAATCCAGCACCAATGGAACATCCTATACGCGAGTCACGCCGCACACCGACGTCGGCGGCCGCTTCGTCGTTCGCTTCCGCCCCACCGAGAAGTTCTATATCGAAGACAGCGCCATCGTGCGCAACCGTAAATTGCTCGACACCGACTACCACAGCACGGTGCGCAGCAACGCGGTCACGGCCAACTACGATTTCAATCCGAAGTATCTCGGTTTTCGCCGGCTTCAGCTACGACAGCTTGTTCGCGTCCGACTTCGTGAGCTTCCTGCGCGGCACCGCGCCCTTCACCAACCTGACGCTGCGCGATCAGACCGTGAACCGCGTCTGGCAGGGGGACTGAAAGCTCGAACCCATCGCGCCGGCTGGGCATCAACATCACCGGCAACTATGTGCGCACCACCGGCATGGGGGAAATCGCCGGCGAACCACCGCTTTACGGCCCCATGAAATTCCCCTACGCCACCGGCTCCATCTATTACGATTTTCCGCAGATTGGGCCGCTTGACGCTGCAACTGCAGCGCACCTACTATATCGAACAGATCGTGCCCGGAAACAACTTCAGCGCGAATCTGCTGACCATCGCCTGGACGCACGGATTCTGAGAATGAGACTTCCGATTGGATACATCAACTATGAAACTTTCCATTCAACTGATCGCATTTGCGCAGTACTTCTTCTGGCCGGCGCCGGCAGTGCCTGGGCGCAAGGAGACGCCAAGGACCTGTATTTGAGCAAGTGCGCGACCTGCCACGGCCCGGACGGCGCCGGCAAGACCGCCATGGGCAAGAAATTGAAGGTCAAGGACGTCCACGAAACGGCGGCGAAGATGAGCGCCGATGACATGATCAAAATCGTCACCGACGGCAAGGGCCAGGACATGGATGCCTACGGCAAGCAGTTCAAGCCAGGACCAGATCAAAGGGCTGGTCGACTACTATCGCGGTCTGGCGAAGTAGCGAATCGCCGCCTGCAATGCCGGCGTCTGTCATTGCTCTTGTTCTGCCTCGCGGCGGCGCTGGTCGCTCTGTTGGTCGGCTTTCGCGTCGAGCTCACGCGCTCGCGCGAAGGCAAGATGCTGGCGTTCGTCGCTCTGTTCGCGCTGCCCGTGATGGCCGCGTGGACCGGGTTCTCCGAGCAGATGGACCGGGCGACGTCCACCCAGTTCTGCCTCTCCTGCCACGTGATGGACGACTTCGGCAGGACCCTCTATATCGACGATCCCAGCTACATCCCGGCGCGCCACTTCCAGAACAACCGCATTCCGCGCGATCACGCCTGCTACACCTGCCACACCGAATACACCATGTTCGGCGGCGTGAAAGCCAAGGCGCGGGGCTGCGGCATCTGTGGGTGCAATACGTCCGCGGCGCTCCCAAACCGGAAGCCATCAAGCTGTACGATCCCTTTAACAACCGCGAGTGCCTCCACTGCCATCTGGGCGCGCGCCGTTTCGAGGAAGGCTCGGCGCACAACAAGATTCCCGATCTGCTGAGCCGCATCAAGTCCAATAAGCTCTCCTGCATTTCGAGCGGCTGCCACGAGTTCGTTCACGACGTCGCATCGCTCAAGGACGCTACGTTCTGGAAGGAGAAGCCGTAGCCATGGAAACGTCCGTCACCGAACGCAGAATCAAGTGGGCCAGCCTCTTGGTCGGCGCCGGATTGCTGGTGCAGCTCGCCTCGCTGCTGGTGGTGCACCCGCTCGCGTTCGTGGCGTTCCTGATGGTGGGATGCCCGCTCATGGCTGGCCGGCATCGTGCTGTATCTGTCTCTCGCTGTCCCTTAGAACTAGCGATACTGGTGGCGATGGATCTCGCCGCTTGGGAGCAGCGCTATCGCAGCGCGAGCGAGAGCGAGCGCGAATCCGATCCCACTCCGGTGCTCGTCGAAGCGCCAGCGCCCTGCCGCCCGGCCGCGCGCTGGACTTAGCCTGCGGCACCGGCCGCAACGCCCTGTGGCTGGCCCAACACGGCTGGAGCGTCACCGCCGTCGACGGCTCGCCCACAGCCATCGAGATTCTTCGCCGGCGCGCCGCCGGCTTGCGCATCGACACCCAAATCGCCGATCTCGAGAAGCGACGGATTCACCATTGCAACCCGCCAGCTACGATCTGATCGCGATCTGTTATTACCTCCAACGAGATCTCTTCGAGCCGTGCAAGCGGGGCTTGGTCCCCGGCGGCGTCATCGTCGCCATCGCCTTGCTGATCGAGCCCGGCAAAGAGAACTCGCCGTTTCGCGTGCACCCGGGCGAGCTGCGCGGCTACTTCGAGGGTTGGGAGATCCTCCACCACCGTGAAGGCCCCGATCCATGGCGGCACAACGTCGCCGAGATCGTCGCGCGCCGCCCCAAGGACACTTGGTAACATGGTCTACATGTCATCCATCGTGAGCATCCTTAACGAAAAGATTGAAGCTAAGCATTTGCTCAAACATCCTTTTTACGTCGCCTGGACCAACGGCACGTTGCCGATCGAGAATCTTCGGCATTATGCGCAGCAGTACTTCGCCCACGTCCGGGCCTTCCCGGCCTATCTGAGCGAGGCGCATTGTCGCTGCACGGATCTCGAGACCCGTCAAGTGATCGCCGCCAATCTGGCGGAGGAAGAGGCCACCTCTCCGACGCATCCCGAGTTGTGGATCGATTTCGCGGCTGGTTTGGGTGTGACGCGGGAGTCGGTCCTAAACGCTGTGCCGGGCCCACGCATGGCCGCTTTGGTCGAAGCCTATCGTGCCGTCGCGAGGATGGACACTGGATTGGCCGTCGCCGGTTTGTATTGCTATGAGAAGCAGATTCCTGCGGTTGCCACCGCCAAGATCGCGGGATGGAGGCGAACTACGGAGTGCATGACGACGCGACCCTGAAGTATTTCCGCGTGCATGAGTCGGCTGACGTGGAGCACTCCGCGCAATGGGAAGCGGTGCTGAAGAACGCCGAAGTGGACCCGCGCGAAGCGGCCGAGGTGGCCGACCGCACCTTGGATGCGCTGTGGTCCGCGCTCGATGAAGTCTACGAAAATCGCGGCGCCTAGCACCCGCACCTATAAGGCTTGAGAGCCGGGGTTCTCTCGGTCGCTCATGAACCTACTCGACCTCATTGTCGGCAAGCCCATCAAGACCAGCGACGAACGCGCCGAGCAGATCGGTCCCGCTGAGGGCATTCCGATCTTCGGTCTGGACGCGCTGAGCTCGGCGGCCTACGGACCGGAAGCCGCGCTCAGTCTTCTGATTCCGCTGGGGCTGCTGGGCGTTCGGTACATCGTTCCCATCAGCGCGGCCATCATCACGCTGCTGGTGATCGTCTACTTTTCTTATCGCCAGACGATCGCCGCCTATCCATCGGGCGGCGGCTCCTATACCGTGGCGCGCTTCAACTTGGGCGCACGTGCGGGACTGCTGGCGGCGGCTGCGCTGCTCGCGGATTACATTCTGACGGTTGCCGTGGGCATTTCCGCGGGAGTCGGCGCGCTGGTCTCGGCGGTTCCGTCCTTGCTGCCGCACACGGTTGCTCTGTGCGTCGGAATTCTGATCGTCATCACCATCCTGAATCTCCGCGGCGTGCGCGAGGCGGGCGTGGTCTTCGCGGTCCCCACGTATCTCTTCGTCGGCACGCTTCTCATTACGATCGTTGCGGGGCCTTTCGTGCTGTGCTCAGCGGCGGACATCCCACACCGGTGACTCCGCTTCCGCCTCCACCGCCGATCACCGCGGCCGTCAGCTACTGGCTGCTGCTGAAAGTTTTCGCCAGCGGCTGCACGGCGATAACTGGAGTGGAAGCAGTCAGCAACGGAGTGAAAGCCTTCCGCGAACCCGCCGTCAACAATGCCCAGCGCACTCTCACGGTAATTATTTTTCTGCTGGCGATGCTGCTGGCGGGAATTTCCTTTCTCGTGAAAAGCTACGGCATCGCGGCCACCGATCCGGGCCAGCCCGGCTACCAGAGCCTGCTCTCCATGCTGATCGCAGCGGTTTTCGGCAAAGGCTGTTTTCTACTACCTGACCATCGCATCCATTCTGTTGGTGCTTTCGCTCTCCGCCAATACCGCCTTCGCCGATTTTCCGCGCCTGTGCCGCGCCATCGCGCAGAACAATTATCTGCCGCACGCCTTCGGGTACCGCGGACGGCGGCTGGTCTATACCTACGGCATCGTGATTCTGGCGCTGCTGAGCGGCGGCCTGCTCATTCTCTTTGGCGGCGTCACGGACCGCCTCATCCCGCTCTATGCCGTCGGAGCTTTTCTGGCCTTCACGCTTTCGCAGTCCGGCATGGTCGTGCACTGGCGGAAGAAACGCGGCCCACTGGCTGAAGAGCGCGCTCGTCAATGGGCTCGGCGCGCTGGTCACCGGCATCACCGTGGTCGTGGTGCTGGTTGCGAAATTCGCCGAAGGCGCCTGGATCACGCTGCTCTTCATTCCGCTGACGATTGTTTTCTTCACGATAGTCCGCCGCCACTACCACTCCATCAAGATGATGACGTTATTCCA
>CAVZVS010000003.1:0-512083 GCA_963778815.1 uncultured Chloroflexia bacterium
TGTTATGTGCTTGGTTCGTTCTCATCTATGTGTCAGCGAAGAGCGCCTGATGCGATATCTGTTTCCCACTGAGGTGGAACTGCTGGCGCAGAGCTGGGATGCGGCTGAAAACTTCAGAAGAGTTCCTCACCGGCGAGCCGCTTTCTCCATCCACGTGGGGCGTCGCCTATCTTTTGCAGCGCTAAGGGGGTCACTCGTGTTTGATCTTCCGTCCGATTACGAGCAGGTGATCCGGCCCACCCCGCGGGTGGTTGAGTCGAATTCAGTAATTGTCGGCGCTCCAACGTCTGTTTCTGCTGGTGCATCGCGACTTCGTCGCCAAATATAAGCAGACGGTCCCTGGGCCTGCGTGGTTTATTTTACAGCCACTACTCACCACGGTCGTCTTTTCGGTGATCTTTGGCAATGTCACAATTCCGACCGACGGATTGCCGCCCGGTGCTTTTTTCCTTGCCGGTCTGCTTGGCTGGAACTACTTCGCTCAGACCTTCCAGAACGCGTCGGGCACGCTCGTCGCCAACGCCGGCCTCTTCGGCAAGGTGTATTTTCCTCGGCTTGGTCGTGCCGCTGTCCGCGGTAATCTCCAACCTGCTGGCCTTCGCTCTGCAGCTTCGGCACCTTTCTGTCTTCTGGATCTACTTTAGATCCTTCACCGCCGTCGGCGCGTCCTTCGGCTTTAGCGGCGCGATCGTCTTTTTGCCATTGGTGGTGCTACAGATCGCAGCGCTCAGCCTCGGCGTCGGTCTCTGGCTCTCGGCTCTCACGGAAAATACACGCGACTTCGTCGTTCGAGTGGCTTCGGGTCTTCCAGATATTGGATGTACCGCCGTGATCTCCCCTCTATCGCAGGTCCCGGAGAGATGGCGGTGGCTCGCAGTCCTCAATCCCATGACCATGCCGGTCGGCCATCAAGTGTCTATTGCTCGGACAGGGCGTCGTCGTTCCGTGCCTCTTTGCCGTCTCTCTTGCCATGACGGTGCTGTTCCTTGTTTTCGGCGTGCTCGTGTCTCTTCGACGAGGTTGAGAGACGTTTGTGGATGCCGTAGCTGAGTGCCGCGAGAAGGCCGCGCTGGCCCTGAATCCATGACCCGCCCCATCATCGAGGTTGAGAATGTCTCCAAGCGCTATCGGCTCGGGCAGTTCAACGCCGCACGTTGCGCGAAGAGGCTCGGCGATTCTTCCGGCGCCGCCGGAGCAATGGCAGGGCTGATGGTCTGACAGATAACCAGTCGGATACGTCTGAGTGCTCTCTGGGCGCCTCGAGGACGTCTCCTTCTCCGTGCAACCGGGCGAGGTGGTCGGCATCATCGGCCGCAACGGCGCCGGCAAGATCACGCTGCTCAAGATTCTGAGCCGCATCACGGAGCCGACGAGCGGCCGCGTCCGCATCCGCGGCCGCGTCGCGAGCCTGCTGGAGGTCGGCACCGGCTTCCACCCCGAGCTCACCGGCCGCGAGAACATCTTCCTCAACGGCGCCATCCTCGGCATGACGCAAGGCGGAGATCAGCGCGCAAGTTCGATGAGATCGTCGCCTTCGCCGAGGTCGAGACGTTTCTCGATACGCCGGTCAAGCGCTACAGCAGCGGGCATGTACGTCCGGCTGGCCTTTGCCGTCGCTGCCCATCTGGAACCGGAGATTCTGATCGTCGATGAGGTGCTAGCGGTCGGCGACCACGAGTTCCAGAAAAAGTGTCTCGGAAAAATGCGCAGCGCTTCCACAGAGAGCGGTCGTACTGTGCTCTTTGTAAGTCACAATATGACGGCGGTCGCTAGCCTATGCGGCCGGGCATTATTGATGGATCGTGGGCGAATTTGTAGCATAGGCGCTGCAAACGAGATCATAGACGCCTACACGTCACCGGTCAGCAAACGTCTTCATGAGCAGGCTTGGAACGACTTTCCCGCTGCGCCCGGAGACGATCGCGTTCGCGTGTCTAGGCTAGCCATTGAGACTGAACGCGGCGAACCTTTGGATTGGATCGAGATGGGTTCTCCGTTCAGCATCTCGATAGATTATTGGAATTTGATCGAGGGAGCGAACCTCTTCGTTGAGGTTATTTTCCGAACTGCGGACGGAACACCGATCTTCCACTCGTTTTCGCTCGAAGACGGAGCAGTCGACGGTGGTCCCTTAATGCAAGGGCTCTATTCCGCAATCTGCCATGTACCTGGCGATCTTCTGAACGCGGGAATTTACCGCATTGAGATCAATTTCCAGCACGGGTCCATGTCTCGGTTCTTTTCATTGCCTGATATGCTCATGATCGATGTCCAGGATACGATGCCGCGTCAAAGGCTGCCCTTTCACGGGCGCTATTTGGGCACTGTCCATCCTATATTGAGGTGGCGGCACGTCGGACCAGCCGACTCCCAATTCGCCCGAAGTAGTTCTGCAGAAGGCCGGGTGGCGTGTCGACCGACCGCCGGTCGCGCTCAAGCAGTAAGGGGTGCCGGCTCTTACGACCGGCCCTACGGAAAACTGCAGGCGGATTTTATCTTCCATGTGTCGCGTTGACCGAAGCTCAGACTAAAAGGGTAGTCGACGCAGTCCAACGACTTGTTCATGCATCAATCAGTATCTGCCCGGTCTGGAGCGGACTGCCCAGGCGCTGACCAGGCTGGGGCTGACCCGCGGGCGTGGCCGGTCGGCGGCCCCCGGATCCTTCAGGCCTCTTCGCGCAGGACCTCGAGGAGGAGCGCGGCGGCTCCCAGGGCCGCGCGGAGGCGACCCTGCTCACCGCCGAGGAAGACCGTGCTCCGCCGCCGGATAGTCCTGGTCGGGGTCGCGACCGCTGCCGAGACGGTCGTGTCCCGGCCCCGTTCACGGACCGCCAGGACCAGACCGACGTCGGCCCCGAGGTCCGTCCTGAGCCGGGCGGCCGATCGCCCTGGGTCCAGCCGGCCATCGCCGGACCGGGCGGCCCGAGCGCTCTCCGAGCCGATCAACCAGGGCCGCAGCCCGAAGAGCGTGATCAGACTGCCGCCGGTCCCGATCTCACGGGTCGCGAGGGACCAGCCGCGATTGTCGAGCTCGGCGCCGATGGCGTCCGGCCAGGTCGTGCTGCCTCGCGCCCAGACGTGCTCGCCGACCGCAGCCAGGACGAGCGCCTCGATCTCGTCGAGGAGGTCGTGGGCAGACCGCGCCGGTCGGCGTCCCACCGCGGGCTGGGCGACCGCCGACATCCGGACGTCGACCGCGTCGGCCCGGGCATAGGTGGCCACGACCGGGTTGATCGCGCGCAGGATCGTCTCGCCGAGCAGGTCGGCGACCGTCGACTCGCCGATGCCCGCCAGACGCAACGTGCGCACGGCCTGCTCGACGCCCAGACCCCGCGTCCTGAGCGCGGGCAGGGCCAGCTCCAGCCACATCGGACGCATCTCCCGAGGCGGTCCGGGCAGGAGTACGGCGACCCGTCCGTCCGGCCGGTCGACCCACCAGCCGGGGGCGGTCCCGTTGGGATTGGCCAGAGCGCGAGCCGACGGGATCAGCCAGGCCTGCTTGAGATTGATCTCGGCGAAGGCCAGCCCGCGTCGCTCCCACAAGCCGCGCAGCCAGGCCTCCAGATCGGGATCGACGGTCGGCGTCTCGGCACACACGGCCGCGATGGACTCGCGGGTGAGGTCGTCGGGGGTCGGCCCCAGGCCGCCGGTCGACACGACGAGGTCCGATCGCTCGAGCCCGAGGCGGAAGGCGGCTTCGACCGCGTCGCGACGGTCGGGCAGCGCGGTCAGGCGCGCGACGACCACTCCGCTTTCGGTCAGCGAGCGGGCCAGCTCGCCGGCATTGGTGTCGCGCGTCTCGCCGGTCGTCAGTTCGGACCCGATCGAGAGCAGCTCGGCGGTCAGGATCGGTCGCGCGACGGGGGAGGGCCGGGGATCCATCGGCCGGCACTGTAGCACCGGGAACCGGTACCCTCGGTTGGTACTTGCGGCCAGGTGCGTCGCCCGGTCGTGGGCGGCAGGCTCCTCGCACCGGCGGATCCGCTACCGCGTTTCGCGGGCCCGCCGGACCAACACAGGGTGATTCATGGCCATGGATCGCAGCGGGTTCTGGGAATTCGACCGGGTGCTGGAATTGATCCGAAGCACCCGGATCGTGCTCGACGAGCTCCTCCAGGCCGGCCGCCTGCCGGCCGGCGGCTCGGCCTACCTGGCCGACTCGACATTGCCCCACGTCGAGGCCATGGAGGCTCGGGGTGCGTGGCTGGCTCCGCTCCGACATGGCCGATCTGGCCGAATTGCGGTACCTGGTCGATCGGATCGCCGAGGCCAGGACGGACCCCCCGGCCGATCCCGCCGAGGCCGAGGCCGCCCGGTCCGAGACAGAGCGCGAGCGCCAACGCGTGGTCGAGCTCGGTCCCCGTCTGACCCCCATCGACGGTCGCTCATTGGCGGCCCTCGACCATGCCCGGATCGTCTTCGCGTTCCTGCCCAGCGTGCCCGAGAGCGAGGTCCGCTTCCCCGGTCGTCGCCCGTCGTACGCAGACATCCCCTCGCCGCGCGGCCCGGCCGAGCTGGTCGATCGGATCGAGGAGCTCGAACGCGAGCTGTGGCGGATGGCGACCGGGGTCCCGGTCCGACCGGTCGACCCGGCCGTCCGCCGGACCTACGCCTTCTTCGATGCCGCCGAGCGGCTCGACCAACGGACGTTCCCCCCGGCCGCCTGAACCGCGCTGGTATCATCGGCGGGCCAGTCCGTAGCCACGCCGTGGAGCCAGTCCCCTGGACGATCTGCCGCCGACCCCGAACGAGCCTCAGCCCAGGCCGGCCGACATGGGCGGCGCCGGAGGTGACGACTCGACGAACCCGCCGCCCGGTGCCGCCAAGCCACCGCCTGCCGGCGCCAAGCCGCCGCCTCGTCGGCGCCGTCCGAAGCGCGGCTTCCGGGACCAGCTGTGGCAGACCATCTATGCCGGTCAGCGCCTTGCGGCGGCCCACATCGAACTGGCCAGGGCCGAGCTGGAGGACATCCTCGAGGGCCTCGGCCGGGTCGCAGCGTTGTTCGGCGGGGCGCTTGCCCTGGCGATCTTCGCGGTCATCCTGGTCACCGTCGGGTCGAGCCTGTTCATCGGCGAGTGGCTGTTCGGCTCGATGGGCTGGGGCATCCTCCTGTTCACCGAGCTGGCTGCGGCCATCGGTGTCGTCCTCGTCCTGATCGCCCTTGACATCCCGATCGGCCATCTCGGCCGGGGCCTGCTCGTCTCGACCGTCGTCGGCTTGATCGTCACCCTGTTGGCCGGGTTCTGGGTGTTCAACCGGCTGTGGGAAGCGATCGGCCTCGCCGTCGCGCCCGATCTCGTGCCGGCCACTGCACCGCTGGTCGTGGGCATCGTCGTCGGCGCCGGGATCGGCGCCGTGGTCGGGTTGTTCGGCGGGACCCAGACCGGCGGCGGTCGGTCGGTCGGGCAGGTCATCGGCAGCGCCATCGGCTGCTTCATCCTGGGCGGCCTGATCGGCGCCGCGCTCGGTGCCTTCAGCGCGATCACCTTCGCCTGGGAGGTGGCCGTCGCCCTCGGCATCGCGGTCCTGCTGGCGACCTGGCTCGCCCTGTGCAGCCTCGAGGCCAAGCGGGCGGATATCGACTTCGAGCAGTGGGCCCGCAAGTTCTATCCGTCCAAGTCCATCGACAGCGCGAAGGAGACGATCGAGTGGGTGCGCGAACGAGCGCCGCTCAAGCCGAAATCGTAGCGGCGCGCACTGCCCTGGCGGCAGAGACCGAAGAGATGGGGTTGGCCACTCGCGATGCGGTCGACATCCCGGCCAAGATCAGACGCGCTCCGGCCAAGTCCGCCGCGTTCGCCGGCGGGGCGGCGTTCCTCGCCCTGGGCGGGCCAGGTCGGGTGCTCGGCCGGGCGAAGCGGACGGTCTTCGGGGTGCCGACACCGCTGCCGGCTTCGATGCTGCCCGACGAGGTGGAAAAGGCGGTCCGGGCGCTGGGTTCGGACGGCGATGCCGTCAGGGGCGCGCTCGAAGGCTCCTTCGCCGAGTACCTCGACCAGCGTGGGAGCTTCGCCAAGCGCAATGTGAAGAGCGCCGGTGGCGAGGTCCTTGCCTCGACCATCCGGTTGGGTGGTCGATTGGTCGCGTTCCAGCTCATGCGCCGCATCGTGGCCGGCGTCGCCAACGACATCAAGCCGCCGGGCAAGGATGGATCGAGCGACGACTCGGTGACCGACCTCGAGGTCTGACCGGAGCGGTCACGTCAGGCTCGTCGGGCCCTGTACCCTGTCCACGGGCGAGTGGCGGAATGGCAGACGCGCCGGCCTTAGGAGCCGGTGCCCCGTGAGGGGCGTGTCGGTTCGACCCCGACCTCGCCTACCACCTCGTCCGCGGTCGCGCTGGGGCCGCACGGCGGCGGACCGTCCCTTCGGCCGGTCGCACCTATAATCTCGGGGCGATGATCGTCACCACCACGCCTGCCCCCGACTCCTCCGTCCTGCTCGAAGTCGAGCTGCCGCCCGACCGCCTGGACCGATCGATGGACGAAGCCGTCCGTCGGCTGGCCCGCCGGACCAGGGTCGCCGGCTTCCGACCGGGCAAGGCGCCCCGGTTCATGCTCGAGCGGGTCCTCGGTCCCACGGCGGTCCTCGACGAGGCCGTCGACATCCTCCTCCAGGATGCCTACCGCGACGCCCTCAAGGAGAAGGGCATCGTGCCCCTGACCCAGGCCAACGTGGACGTGGTCCAGGCCGAGGAAGGCAAGCCGTTCAAGTTCACGGCGACGGTCCAGGTCCCGCCCGAGGTCATCCTGGGCGACTACGCCGGGTTCAACTTCCAGCCCGAGATCGAGCCGACCGACGAAGCCAAGGTCGCCAGCGTCATCGACGAGCTGCGCGACCAGAACGCCTCGCTCCGACCGGTCGACGATCGTCCGGCCGCGACCGGCGACTATGTGGTCATCGGCTTCGTCGGCACCCGTGACGGCGTCCCGTTCGAGGGTGGCTCGTCGGAGCGGATGCCCCTCATCCTGGGTGAGGAGCGGCTCATCCCCGGCTTCGAGGCCCACCTCATCGGAGTGTCGGTCGGGGACTCGACCGAATTCGACATCGACTTCCCGGCCGACTACGGCGAGCCCACCCTGGCCGGCCAGACCGCCCACTTCGCGGTCGACCTCAAGGAGCTTCGCGAGAAGATCCTGCCCGAGCTGGACGACGAGTTCGCCCGCTCGATGGGCGACTTCGCGGACCTTGCCGCGCTCCGGGTCGAGGTCGGTCACCGTCTCGAGCGGAACGCCCTGGACAAGGCCCGCCACGGCTTCGCCGATCGGATCATCGAGTACGCCGTGGCCAACGCGACCGTCGAGCTGCCGGCCATCCTGGTCGACCAGGAGGTCGAGGTGATGCACGACGAGTTCCGCTCGACCCTGGCCCGCCAGGGCATCGCCGAACCGGCCTACCTCAAGGCGATGAACCAGACCGAAGCCGATCTCCACACCGAGTTCCGGCCCCGCTCCGAGACCCGGGTCAAGACGCTCCTCGTGCTGTCCAAGATCGCCGAGGTCGAGGGCACCGACGTGACCGATGCGGACGTCGAGGCCGAGATCGCGACCGCCCGGATCCGCTACGCCGACGACGCCCGGACGATCGCCTACTTCGACTCCGAGCGCGGCCGTAACTTCATCCGGAGCACCCTCCGGCGGACGCGCACGATCGAGACCCTGATCGATCGCTGGCTGGCCGCCCATCCTGAGCATCCGGCCCTGCCCCATGCCGAGGAAGACGACGAGTCGAGCGCCGTCGACGCCACCGCGGCCGCTGCCGCGGCCATCGGCGCGACCGACCCATCGATCGTCCTCGAGGCCGGCGAGGAGGCCGTAGAGGCCGTGGCCGACGCCGACCTGGCCGGAGCCGACCCCGAGCCGGCAGCCGAACCCGAACCGATCAGCTCCAGCTCGGCCGCCGATCCGGCGTGACCGAGACCGCCCAGCCGTCCCGAGGGAGTTCCAGCATGCTCGTGCCGATGGTGATCGAGTCCTCCAGCCGGGGGGAGCGCGCCTACGACATCTACTCGCGCCTGCTCAAGGAGCGGATCATCTTCCTGGGCGATGCCATCGAGGACCACATCGCCAACCTGGTCATCGCCCAGCTCCTGTTCCTCGAGTCCGAGGACCCCGAGCGCGACATCAGTCTGTACATCAACTCACCCGGCGGGATCGTCACCTCGGGCCTGGCGATCTACGACACGATGCAGTACGTCCGGGCCCCGGTCAGCACCATCTGCATCGGGATGGCCGCGTCGATGGCGGCGGTCCTGCTGGCGGCCGGTGCCCCGGGCAAGCGCTATGCCCTGCCCAACAGCCGGATCATGATCCACCAGGGCTCCGGTGGCTTCCGGGGCAACCCGGCCGATGCGATCATCCAGATGAAAGAGTGGGAGCACCTCATCGAGGTCAACCACCAGATCCTGGCTCGACACTCCGGGCAGCCGTTGGAGAAGGTGATCAAGGACACCGATCGGGACTATTTCATGAGTGGTGACCAGGCCAAGGACTATGGCATCATCGACGCGGTCTATTCGGCGACGGGCGATTCGCTGATCGCCCAGGCGCGCGACCTCGGTCTGCCCGGCGGCGAGACGCCGGACGAGCCCAAGGCCGGCCCATCGCCGAAGAAGAGCAAAGACTAGGAAGGCACGGGCCGAGCGCGGATGTCGACCACCACCAGCTCCAAGGGGCCCAAGGTCCCATACCGCTGCAGCTTCTGCGGCAAGAGCCAGGAACAGGTCCGCAAGCTGATCGCGGGTCAGGGCGTCTACATCTGCGATGAATGCATCAACCTGTGCCAGGAGATCATCGAAGAGGAGATGCTCGAGGCGCCCAAGACGCGCCCCCAGAGCGCCAAGCTGCCCAATCCCCGCCAGATCAAGACCGCCCTGGACCAGTACGTCATCAGCCAGGAACGGGCCAAGAAGGTCCTGTCGGTCGCCGTCTATAACCACTACAAGCGGATCAATGCCGGCCACTCGGTCGACGAGGTCGAGCTCCAGAAGTCGAACGTCCTGCTGGTCGGCCCGACCGGCTCGGGCAAGACCCTGCTGGCCCAGACCCTGGCCCGCGTCCTCGACGTCCCGTTCTGCATCGCCGATGCGACCAGCCTGACCGAGGCCGGCTATGTCGGGGAGGACGTCGAGAACATCCTGCTGCGGCTCATCCAGGCCGCCGACTTCGATGTCGCCCGGGCCCAGCGCGGGATCATCTACATCGACGAGATCGACAAGATCGCGCGCAAGGCGGACAACCCGTCGATCACCCGCGATGTCTCGGGCGAAGGCGTCCAGCAGGCGCTCCTCAAGATCCTCGAGGGGACGGTCGCCAACGTCCCGCCGCAGGGCGGCCGCAAGCACCCCCACCAGGACTTCATCCAGATCGACACGACCAACGTCCTGTTCATCTGCGGCGGAGCCTTCGACGGCCTCGAGAAGATCGTCGAAGAGCGGGTCGGCCGCAAGTCGATCGGCTTCGGGGCCGGATCGCAGATGACCAAGCAGGACCGCGGGGTGATCCTCGAGCGGCTCATGCCGGAGGACCTGCTCAAGTTCGGTCTGATCCCGGAATTCGTCGGTCGGCTGCCGGTCGTGGTCACCTTGTCGGCCCTGACCCAGGAGGACCTGGTCCGGGTCCTGACCGAGCCAAAGAACGCGGTGACCCGCCAGTTCCAGCGATTCCTGGGCCTGGACAAGGTCGAGCTGGTGTTCACGCCGGGAGCCCTCCAGGCCGCCGCCGAGGTCGCCCTCGACCGCAAGACCGGTGCCCGGGCCCTGCGTTCGATCGTCGAGGAGGCCCTCCTCGAGGTCATGTACGACATCCCGGAACGGACCGACATCCGCAAGTGCATCATCACCGAGGAGACCATCCGCGAGGGTCGGACGCCGCTGCTGCTGACCAAGTCGGAGATCGACAGCGGGGTCGACGAGAACAACTACGCCGAGCTCCTCGCCGAGCGAGGCGAGACCGCCTAGGTTGCCGAACGGCCGACTGACCGACCTCCCCAAGGCCTACCTTCCGGCCGAGTTCGAGACCGCCATCTACGAGCGCTGGCTGGCGGCCGATGTGTTCGCCCCGGACGGGGCGGGCTCGCGAGCCGACCTGGCCAAACCGCCGTTCGTGATCGTCCAACCGCCGCCCAACGTGACCGGGGCCCTTCACATCGGCCACGCCCTGACGGCGGACCTCGAGGACGTCATGGTCAGGCGGGCCCGGATGCTGGGGCGGCCGACCCTCTGGCTGCCCGGCCTCGACCACGCCTCGATCGGCGCCCAGTTCGTGCTCGACCGGATCATCGCCTCGGAGGGGGAGTCGCGGGCCAGCCTGGGCCGCGAACGCTATCTCGAGCGGATGAACGCCTTCGTCGAGGAGACCCGCGCGGTCATCCTCCGCCAGAGTCGGCGCTTCGGTTCGTCGCTCGATTGGAGCCGCACCCGGTTCACCATGGACGAGGTCTCGTCGAAGGCCGTCCGGACCGCCTTCACCCGGCTGTATCGGGACGGGCTGGCCTATCGGACCGAGGCGCTCATCAACTGGTGCCCGGGCTGCCGGACGTCGGTCAGCGACCTCGAGGTCGTGCCCACGCCCGAGACCGGGACCCTCTGGACCATCCGCTATCACCTGCTTGACTCGAACGGCCGAGCCGACCCGGATCGGACCATCTCGGTCGCCACCACCCGCCCCGAGACGATCCTGGGCGACACGGCCGTGGCGGTCCACCCGGACGACCCGCGCTACACCGCGCTGGTCGGCGAGACGGTCCTCATCCCGTTCGTCGATCGAGTGGTCCCGATCATCGCCGACGCGGTCGTTCAGCCCGAGTTCGGGACGGGCGCGGTGAAGATCACCCCGGCCCACGACCCGGACGACCACGCCACCGGGACCCGTCATGGCCTCGCCTCGATCTCGATCATGGACGACGATGCCAGCCTGAATGCGGCCGCAGGCCCGTACGCCGGTTTGGATCGCTACGTCGCCCGCGAACGGGTCCTGGCCGACCTGGCCTCGGCCGGCGACCTGGTCGAGGCGAAGCCCCACGAGATGATCATCGGGCGCTGCCAGCGCTCGAACGACGTGATCGAGCCGCGGCTCAAGACCCAATGGTTCATCCGGACGACGCCGCTGGCGGCGCGGGCCCTCGAAGCGACCCGGTCGGGCCGGACGACGATCCTGCCCCAACACTTCGTCAAGGTCTGGGAGCACTGGCTGACCCAGATCCGCGACTGGAACGTCAGTCGGCAGCTGTGGTGGGGCCATCGCATCCCGGCCTGGTATTGCCCCGACGGCCACGTCACGGTGTCCGACCTGGTCGGCGGTCCAAGCGCCTGCGAGGAGTGCGGTCGACCCTCGGCCGAGCTGGTCCAGGACGAGGACATCTTCGATACCTGGTTCAGCTCCGGCCTGTGGCCGTTCTCCACTCTCGGCTGGCCGGACGAGACCGCCGATCTCCAGCGGTTCTATCCGGGCACGGTCATGGAGACCGGCTACGACATCATCTTCTTCTGGGTCGCCCGGATGATGATGCTGGGCATCCACTTCCTGGGCGAGGTCCCGTTCGAGACCGTCTACCTGCACGGCCTGGTCCGGGCCGGCGGCGGGGCCAAGATGAGCAAGACCGTCGGCAACGTGGTCGACCCGCTCGAGACGATCGACGAGATCGGGGCCGACGCGCTGCGCTTCGCCCTGATCCACGGGATCTCACCGGGCGCCGACCAGAGGTTCAGCCAGGACAAGCTCGACAACGCCCGCAACTTCGGCAACAAGCTCTGGAACGCCGCTCGGTTCGTCCTGGGCGCCCGGCCGGCGAGCGTCCCCGCTGACGCGGTCCGTCACGCGCCGGATCCCGTCCTGCTGGGACCGTCCGACCGCTGGCTGCGCTCGCGGATGGCGGCGACCGTGGCCGGTGTCGACGGTGCGATGGACGACTTCGCCCTGGGCGAGGCCACCCGCCTGCTGTACGACATGACCTGGAGCACGTACTGCGATTGGGGCCTCGAGTTCGCCAAGGTCCGTCTGGCCGACACAAGCCTCGGCGAGGCCCAGCGGGAGGCGACCTGGTGGACGCTGGTCGAGGTCCTCGACGGGCTGATCCGGCTGCTCCATCCATTGCTGCCCTTCCTGACCGAGGCGATCTGGGCGGCGACCCCCCACGACGCGGACGATCCAGAGTTGCTCATCGTGGCCGACTGGCCCGACCCGGCGGCCTGGGCTGGGCTGGGTGATGCGCCGTCGGAAGAAGCGGTCGATCGGATCCGCGCTCTGATCAGCGAGATCCGCAACGCCCGCTCGACGGCCAGGATCGCGGCCGGCGAGCGTCGGCCCGGCGACGTCCTTGTGCCGGCCGGCCTGGCCCAGGCCTTCGAGGCGATGACTCCGGCCATCCGCCGGTTGACCCACCTCGACCCGCTGGTCGGTCATCCCGACCGGACGACCTTTGCCGCGGCCGACCGCCCCGGCTCGCTGGCGGTCATCGCCGGCGACCTCGAGGCGCGCATCGGTCCCGGCGTCGCCGAACCAGGGGCGGCCCTCGCCGAACGAGCCCGTCTCGAGCGGGAGCTGGCCGAAGCCGAGGGTCACCTGCTGGCCGCGCGGGCTCGATTGGCCAACGAGGCGTTCATAGCCAAGGCGCCGCCGGCCGTGGTCGAGGGCGCCCGGACGAGCGCCGCTGAGCTGGCCGACCAGGTCGCTCGGCTGAGCCTGCGCCTGCGCGAGTGACGCCCGCTGCTACCATACGAGTCGAGACTCGGCAGCCACTAGGAGTCCGTTCGTGCCGCTCGAATTCCTGAAGCGAAAGTCGGGGGATACCCCCGCCGATGCGCCCGCTCCGCCGCCGATCCCCGAGGAGGTGGCCGCCCAGGACTACATCCTCAAGCTGTATTACGCGGGCAAGAGCAGCGAAGGCGTCCGGTTCAAGGCCGGACCCCGGGCGATGGAGGAGCTGCCGGGCATGCTCCTCGGTCTGGCCCAGAGCGAGATCGAGGTCGTCGAGCCGCTGCCGATCGAATTCAGCCAGGCCACCCCGACCATCGTCCGACCGTCGGAAGCCATGCAGTGGCTCAACGCTCACCATGTCCACTCGCCGATCACCCGGCATGCCCTGGTCGTGCTCGAGTCGATCGACGCCGTCGACCTCGCCTTCGATACGTTCGTGTGCGCCCTGCTCGACGGCGAGATCGATACCTCGGGCTACCCGGAGTACAGCGCCGTGGTCGGCGGGGTGGCCAGTCACTGGGATGAGGCGACCGGCGACATGATCGTCCGGGCGGTCGTCGGCTGGGGCGGCAAGGGCGTCCGTGGCGACACCGACCGGATCGGCTCGCGCCTGCTGGCCGGGCTGTTCACCAACGTCCTGGCCAACCAGTTCGCGATGGGCGTGACCCAGATCGAGCGACCCGTCCCGGCGGCCGGTCGAGGCGGCCTGGTCTGCGCCCACTGCGGCTTCGCCTCCGGCCACGAGCGGGCGTTCTACTGCCCCAAGTGCGGCATGCGCCTGCTGCGCGGCTGACCGACCCAGGCCCGACCACCCAGCCTCGATCCGGAGGAGGATCCCCGACCCGTGCCCACCTACGACTACGTCTGCACTGCCTGCGGGCATCGGATGGAGGTCGTCCACGGGATCGAAGGTCACGGGCCCGACGCCTGCCCGGTCTGCGGTAGCCCGATGCGCAAGGCGTTCGCCGCCCCGGCAGTCCATTTCAAGGGCTCGGGCTGGGCCAAGAAGGACCGTGGCGCGGCCAGCTCGACCAGGGCGGCGGCCAAGGCTGCCGGGGGCGACGGCGGCTCGACGTCCAAGGGCGATGCCGGCGCCGACGGCGGGAGTTCGTCGTCGGGCGAGACCGGCTCTGGCGACAAAGGCTCGACCGACAAGTCGTCTGGCGACAAGGCGCCGGGCGACACGTCGTCAAGCGACAAGGGCTCGGGCGAACGAGGTTCGAGCGGCCGTTCCAGCAAGGACGCCGGGTCGACCGCCGCGAGCGGGAGCGACTGACCGTTGGCCGGGTCTGCCGCCGATTGGATCACCCTGGCCGAGGCGGCCGAGATCCTGGACGCGGCGAACGTCCACTTCACGCCGGCCACCATCGGCAGCTGGGCTCGGGCGGGTAAGCTCCAGAGCATCAAGCTCGGTGGCCGACGCTACGTCAAGCGGGGCCAGGTGCGCGCCCTGATCAGCGCCCCGCGGTCGGTCCGGGCCACCGACCTGCAGGCCGGCCTGTTCGAAGACTGGAACGGGTGAGCACCGACCTCCCGCCGCCCGACAAGGATCTCATCGGCCGGGTCGTCGACCGGGTCTTGGAACTGCCGCCGGTCCGCTGGCTCAAGCCGATCCTCGACGACTACGACGCGGCGGGTGGTGGGCTGCTCGCCTCCGGGTTGGCGTTCAACTCGCTGTTCGCGATCCTGCCGGCCATTCTTCTCGTGGTCGGACTGCTCGGGCTCGTCCTGAACGACCCGGTCCGACTCGATGCACTGGTGCGAGAGTTCTCCCAGCGCTTCCCGCCGCTGGAGGAGTTCTTTCGGACGGCGCTCAGCCAGTTCGGCGCGGGTGCCGTGTCGTTCTCGATCCTGGGTCTGGTCGGTCTGGTCTGGGGATCCAGCCGGTTCTACCAGTCGCTCGATGACGCGATCGCCCGGATCTTCCGGGGCAGCCGTCGACGCGATCCATTCCAGCGCGGGTTCCGGGGCGTCCTGTCGGTCCTGCTCCTCTTCGGCGCGGTCTTCCTGGTCGTCTTCCTGGGGGCGTACCTGGACAGCATCCAGACCGACCTCGAGGTGCTCAACCAGGCCATCCGGCTGCTGACCTCGACGTTCGGGTCGGGGCTGGGCACCATCGTCATCTTCGCGGCCGCGATCGCCCTGATCTATCGGATGGTCCCGACCGAAACGCCGCCGTGGCGGTCGATCGGCCGGCCTGCCCTCGCGGTCGGCCTGGCGCTGGCCGTGTTCACCCTCATCTACGCGATCATCACCCCCCGCCTCGTCGGGTCGCTCCAGGTCTACGGGGCGTTCGTGGCCGTGTTCGCCGCGATGATCTGGCTCTCGTATGTCGCCCAGGCGATCCTGGTCGGGGCGGCCTGGGTCTATCGGCGGACGAGGGAGGAGGCTGCGGCCTCGGCTGAAGGCGGCTGAACCCGGCTGAAGGCGGGCGTTCGCCGGCGCCGCGAGGTCAGTGCTGCTGGGTCCCGCAGCGCCGGCAGAAGCGGGCGCTGGCCGACAGGGGCAGCCCGCAGCTGGTGCAGGACTGGACGCCGGCGGCGCCCGGTCGCTCCAGGACCTCATGACTCGAGGCGGCCCAGATATCGGCCGACGACGGCGCGACCGATCCCACTGGGGCCGGCCACTGCGGTCCGCCCGCCGACGACCCGGCGGACGCGGTCGGAGATGCGCCGTTCGAGGCGGCGGCGCCATTCACATTCGGAGTAGCTGAGCCGTTCGTGCCGGTCCCGGCGTCCGGTGCGACGATCTGCCAGGTCGGAGTCTCGATCCGGTCGTTCTGGCCAGGGGCCGCCGGGGTGAGGGCCGCAGCAGCGGCGGCCGCGGCGGCCGCGGCTTCGGCTGCGGCCCGACGATGGCGCTCCGCCTCGACCTCTGCGGCCTGCCGGGCGGTCTCCGCTGCGGCAGCGGCAAGCGCAGTCTGGCGGGCGTTCTCGGCCGCTGCCGTGGCGGCTGCCTGGCGGACTCGCTCGGCTTCGGCTTCTGCTTCGGCCTGTCGGACGCGTTCGGCTTCGGCCACGGCCGCCACGCGCTGCCGCTCGACCTCGGCTGCCGCGGCGGCTTCGGCGGCCACGCGCTGCCGCTCCGCCTCGGCGTCTGCCTCGGCCTGGCGCAGACGCTCGGTCTCGACGGCCGCGGCCGCAGCGGCGGCTTGACGCTGCCGCTCGGCTTGGGCGGCGGCTTCGGCCTGGCGGACCCGCTCGGCCTCGGCGTCGGCGGCCAATCGTGCCTGCTCGGCTTCGGCCTGGCGGCGGGCTTGCTCGGCGGCCGACAGCGCGGCGGCTGCGGCGATGGCAGCAGCTTCGGCCTGGCGGGTGTGCTCGGCCTCTGCCTCGGCGGCCAGCCGGGCTTGCTCGGCTGCGGCGGTGGCTTCGGCCTGGCGGGCTCGGTCGGCCTCGGCTTCGGCGGCCAGGCGGGCCTGTTCGGCCTCGGCCTCGGCCTGCTTGCGGGCTCGTTCGATCTCGGCCTGGCGCGCTCGTTCAGCTTCGGCGTCGAGCTCGGCCTGGTGCTGCCGAGTGGCCTCGGCTTCCGCGGTCAGACGGACGCGTTCGGCCTCGGCGGCGGCCTCGGCCGCGAGACGGGCTTCCTCGGCTCGGGCCGAGGCATCGGCCTGCCGGACTCGTTCTGCCTCGGCCTCTGCCGCCTGGCGCTGGCGCTCGGCCTGCGCTTCGATCTCGGCCTGCCGGACCCGCTCGGATTCCGCCTCGGCCGCCTGACGAGCGTGCTCGGCGGCGATCAGGGTCGCGGCGGCCACGGCCGCGTCGGCCTCGGCCTGGTGGACCCGCTGGGCCTCTTCGTCTCGGATCCGCTCGGCCTCGGCGCCGTCGGTCAGGGCGGGCAGGTCCGCGCTGGGCCAGGCGTCCATGGCCGGACGCGGTTCGACGGCATGGCCGTTGCCGACCGCGGCGGCGTCGCTCGCCGTGCCGAAGCCGATCCCGGCCAGGGGGTCGAGGGTCGGGAAGGCCGTCCCGAGGACATCCGTGCCGAGATGCGGCGCACAGCTCAGGCAGCGGCTCTCCGTCTCGTTCCAGCAGTTCGCACAGGTGTATTGGCGACACGACAGGCAGAACTGGAAGGTCTGGTGGAAGGCGTCGAGCTGCTGGTTGGTGACCTCACGCTGCTCGTCGCTGCGCGCATCCGCGAACGCTTCGTCAAACGACGCGTCGTCGTTCGTGACGAAGTTGGCCAGGCCCTTGGAAAGGACCTTCAGCTTGCCCAGCCGCTTGCCTTTGGGCGCAGCGGCTTCGAAGGTGTAGCGCGTGCCACACCGTTCGCAGAACGATTCGGTCAGGATCTCGGGCATGCTGCCCCCGGCGCGAGGTCGAAGAACGGAACGGCGTGAAACCCCTCCGTTGGGGTCGAGAGTATAGCGCAGGGCTCCGTCCGGACCCTCCGCCGCAGGTACCGTCCGAGCGTTTCCGAAGGTCATGGTCCGGGGTGCTCGACCGAGCCTTTCGGCCACCCCCTGCTAGACTCCGGCCGACGATGCGACCGCTGTCCGGCGTCGAGCGCATGCTCGAGCGCCTCCTGGAACGCCCCTCCTCACGCCTGTTCAGGACACGCATCCAGCCGATCCAGATCCAGCGCCGGATCGAGCGCGCCATGGAGCGCGATCGAGGCAGCGGCGGTGACCGGGATCGGGTCCCTGACCGGTTCACGGTCCACCTGGCGTCGAGCGACCTGACCGGGTTCGGCGATGCGGCTGAGGACATCGCGGCCGAGCTGGCCGATGCCGCCCTGCTGTTCGCTCGTGGTCGCGGCTATCACCTCGCCACCCGACCTCGGGTCGAACTGGTCGGGGATCCAGCGGTCGGACCCGGCGACGTGCGGGTCGCGGTCGGTCTGGCCGCCCCGCATCCGTCGGACGATCCGGCCGCTGTGTCCGACGCGACCATGATCTTCGCCGTGCCGACCCAGCGCGCACCGTCGGCGCTCCTGCGCGCGGTCAGCCTCGACGGCCGGGAGCGTCAGATCCGGATCGACGGCTCGCTCCTGACCATCGGCCGGGCGGCGGACAACGGTCTTGCCCTCGACGACGGTCGGGTGTCCCGTCACCACGCTCGCCTGCGGGCCCGCCACGGGATGCTCGTCCTGAGCGACCTCGACTCGACCAACGGCATCCGGGTCAACGGGGTCCGGGTGACCGAGGTCGCCCTCGGGGTCGGGGACCGGATCGAGATCGGCAGCACGGTCCTGGTGGTCGAGGCGGTCGCCGCCGACTGATGGATCCGACCGTCGCGACGATCTGGCTCATCCGGATCCTGTTCCTGGTCCTGCTCTACGTGTTCCTGTTCGGGGTGGTCCGGGTCCTCCTGCGCGACCTACGCTCCGCCGCGCGCGAGCCGGTGACCGCGCTGGGCCGCCTGCGGGTGGTCGCGTCCGAGGTCGACGAGCCGAGCGCCGGGACGGTCTTCCCGCTCGATGCCGTGGCGACCCTCGGCCGAGACGTCAACAACACCATCGTGATCGACGATCCCTTTGCCAGTACCGAGCACGCCGTCCTGTCATTCCGCGGCCGGGCCTGGTACCTGGAGGACCTCGACAGCACCAACGGCAGCTTCGTCAACGGCGCCCCGGTCGACGGCCTCGCCGCGGTCGCCTTCGGTGACGAGCTCCAGGTGGGCCGGGTCCGGTTCCGGCTCGAGCGAGCCGGGGCATGAGGCGGTGACCGCCGCCAGCGCGTGGCCTGCTCGGTTGGCCGTCGGCCAGATCCGGCCGCGCTTCCGGCGGCGCGAGCTGGGCCTGCTGATCCTGGTCGGGCTGGCCCTGGTCGCTGGGAGCGCCTCCCTCGGCGCGACCCGGGTCTACCTCGATCCGCGCTCGTCGTTCGCGGCCACCGGGGCCGCCCGGCTGATCGTCTATCTCGGCGCCCTGGCGGTGGCTCACCTCGCCCAGGTCCTGGCCGGACGGCGGACCGACCAGGTCCTGCTGCCCGCGGTGGGTCTCCTCGGCGGACTGGGCCTGCTCCTGATGGAGCGACTGCCCCAGGACCTGGCCGGCTCCGCCCTGGGCGACTCGCTTGGGCTGGCCGGAGTCCAACTGGTCTGGCTGGTGATCGCGGTCACGGTCATCGCCGTGCTCTCGATCGTGGTCCGTTCGGACACCTGGCTGCGGCGCTACAAGTACACCTGGGCGGCCGCCGGGATCGGCCTCCTGCTCCTCACCTTCGTCCTCGGTGAGGACACCAACGGCGCTCTTCTGACCCTTCGGATCGGGCCGTTCAGTGGCCAGCCGACCGAGCTCTTGAAGGTGATCCTGGTCATCTTCCTGGCCGGCTACCTGTCAGAGTTCCGGCCGCTCCTGATCGACGAGAGCACGCGCATCGGACCGCTCCGCCTGCCGCCCCTGCCGTATCTCCTGCCGATGATCGTGATGTGGGCGATCGCCTTCGGGATCGTGGTCATCCAACGCGATCTCGGTGCGGCCCTGCTCTTCTTCGCGGTCTTCCTGGCTTTGGTCTACGTGGCGACCTTGCGCCTCAGCTACGTCGTCATCGGGTTGATCCTGCTGGTCCTGGGCGGGATCGCGGCCTACCACCTGTTCGACCATGTCCGGGTCCGGGTCGACATCTGGATCGACCCGTTCGTCGATCCATCGGGTGACGGTTACCAGGTGGTCCAGGCGCTCATCGCCTTCGCCCGCGGCGGCTTGCTCGGGACCGGGCTGGGCGGCGGCCTGCCGATGGTCGGCGGTCGGCTGCCGATCCCGGCTCTCCACACCGACTTCCCGCTGGCCGCGCTGGGGGAGGAGCTCGGCCTCATCGGGATCATGGCCATATTGGGGGTGTACCTGGTCATCATCGAGCGCGGCCTGCGCATCGCCGCCGCCGCGGCCGACGACTTCCGGGCTCTGCTGGCCACCGGACTCGCGCTGGTCGTGGGGGTCCAGGCGTTCATCATCGCGGCGGGCAATCTCAAGCTCATCCCCTTGACCGGGATCACTCTCCCGTTCATCAGCTACGGCGGCTCGTCGCTGCTGGCCAACGCGGTCGTCGTCGGGCTCCTGCTGGCCCTGTCCGACAAGGGCGTGGAACCGCCGCCCCCATCGCGGCGGAGTGGCGGACGGCTCGATCGTCTGCTCCGTCGGAGCGTCACTTGAGCGATCTGCCGCCTCCGCCGCTCGGGGAAGTGGCGTCGTTCCCAGAGCCTGAGGCCGCGGCCCAGCCGCCTGGCGCGCCGGCCTCGCCGCCGATCGCTGCCCAGCGTCGCCAGACCCCGACCCGCACGACGCCGATCGGCCAGGGCGTGGTCCGGCTCGGGATCGTCCTCCTGGCGGCGTTCGGCATCCTGGCCGCCGGGGCGGGCTACTGGCAGGTGGCCCGCTCGGCCGACCTGGTCGGGCGGCCCGACGACCCGCTCCTGATCGCTGCCGCCCGGAACGTGGTCCGGGGCGAGATCAAGGACCGCGATGGGAATCTCCTGGCCACGTCCAAGAAGGACGCCAACGGCGAACCGTACCGGGTCTACCCCAGCAAGACCGTCGCCCCGCTGATCGGCTACGCCTCGCGCCAGTACGGGACGGCCGGGCTTGAGCGGGCCTACGACGCCGAGCTGACCGGGGTCCGGGTGCCCGACCCGTTCGACGCCTTGATGGCCAAGTTCCGGAGCGACCCGTATCGACCCCAGGATCTGACCCTGAGCCTGTCCCTCGACCTGCAAAAGGAGGCCGTTCGGCTGCTGGGCAAGGATCGCGGCTCGGTGGTCATGCTCGACCCACGGACCGGACAGGTCCTGGCGATGGCCTCGACCCCGACCTACGACGCGAGCGCCATCGCCGACCCGGCCACCGCCCGGAAGGCCTTCGCTGCGACCGCGGCCGACCCCGCCAAGCCCTTCCTCGATCGGGCGATCCAGGGCCTCTACGTGCCCGGCTCGGTGTTCAAGATCGTGACCGCGATCGCCGGCCTGGGCTCGGGCGCGATCAGCCCCGGGACGCGCTTCGCCCGCCAGCCGCCGGCCGAGAAGGACGGTCTGCTGGTGTCCGGGTTCCGGATCAAGGACGGCCACCACCCGTTCACCGGCTCGACTCCGCTCGACTTCGCCCGGGCGGTCGAAGTGTCGTGCAACATCTACTTCGCACTGACCGGCCTGCAGACGGGCGGCGATGCCCTGACCTCATGGGCGGCCCGGCTCGGGTTCGGGGCGCCGCTCCCGTTCGATCTGCCCACGGCGGTCAGCCAGGTGACCAACGGCGGGGGGTCGTACGGCGGAGGTTTCGCCGATGACGTCGAGCTGGCCAATGCCGCCTATGGCCAGGCAGAGACGCTGGCGACGCCGCTCCAGATGGCTCTCGTCGCGTCGGCCGTGGCGGACCGAGGCACGCTGATGAAGCCGTACCTGGTGACCAGGTTGTCGGGCCGTGACGGGGCTACGACCGTCGCGCCACAGGTCTGGCGCCAGGTCGTCTCGCCCGAGATCGCCGCCCAGATCAACGCTGCGATGGTCCTGGCGGTCGAGGGCGACTCGGGCAAGCTGTTCACGCCGGGGGCCGCCGTCCCCGGGGTGACGACCGCGGGCAAGAGCGGGACCGCCCAGCTCGACGGCTCGGCCAAGCCCCATTCGTGGTTCATCGGCTTCGCCCCGGCCGACGACCCGCAGGTCGCTATCGCCGTTCTGGTCGAGTCGGGCGGCAGCGGCGCGGCCAAGGCATCCCCGATCGCCGGCAAGCTGATGACCCGCTATCTCAAGTCGGTCGGCCGATGAGCGCCGCCGTCCCGCCGCCGCGCCGCCCCCTGATCGAACGGATCGGGTTGGCCGGGATCGCCCTGGTCCTGGCCGGTCTGTTCGGGTTCGTCGCGGTCGCCGCCTTCGGCGGGGGAGAGCCGTTCCTGGGCGTGATGGGCGCGGTCGGCTGCCTGATGACCCTATGGGTCGGCGGGTTGACCCTCTTCCGGGGCTGAACCGCCCGAACCGGCCCGATCCAGGGTCGATCCGCAGCGGAACGGTGTGACGCCACCGAGACGGCGGTCGTGGAGGATGACCGGCGCAACCCGAACGAACCGTTTTGACGTCCCGGACGTACTATCTCTCGACACGCGGACCGCCTCCGGGCCGAGTCCGACGCCGCCCCACCAGCCAGCCCGTGCGCCCAGACGTCGGGTGTCACGTCATCCCGTAAGGGGGACCGATGACGACGAAGATCCAGGAGACCGGCGAGAAGGTCGTCGCCAACGTCGAGCGCGTGATCGTGGGCAAGCACGGCGAAGTCCGACTCGCCCTCGTCGCCCTGATGTGCCGGGGACATCTGCTGATCGAGGATGTGCCCGGGACGGGCAAGACCGTCCTGGCCAAGGCCCTCGCGCGCAGCCTCGGCTGTTCGTTCCGGCGGATCCAGTTCACCCCGGACCTGCTCCCGTCGGACGTGACCGGTCTGTCGATCTACAACCAGAAGACCCAGGAGTTCGAGTTCCGGCCGGGTCCGATCATGGCCCAGGTCGTCCTGGCCGACGAGATCAATCGGGCGACTCCCAAGACCCAGTCGAGCCTGCTCGAATGCATGGACGAGCGGCAGGCGACCATCGACGGGGTCACCCACCAGATGCCCGACCCGTTCCTGGTCATCGCCACCCAGAACCCGATCGAGTACGAGGGCACCTTCGCCCTGCCCGAGGCCCAGCTCGACCGGTTCATGCTCCGGATCCGGATGGGTTACCCGCAGCCGATCGATGAGATCGTCATCCTTGACGAGCAGAAGCGGACCCACCCGCTCGACGACCTCGAGGAGGTCGTCGGGTTGGAGGAGCTGCGCGAGATGCAGGCGTCGATCCGTGAGGTCCACGTCGAATCGTCGATCAGTGAGTACATCGTCCGGTTGGTCAACGGCACCCGCAACCACCCCGACGTCTATCTCGGCGCTTCCCCGCGCGGCTCGATCGCGCTGTATCGGGCCAGTCAGGCGCTGGCCGGCCTCATGGGCCGCGACTACGTCATCCCGGACGACGTCAAGGCCCTGGCCGAGGCCGCCCTGGCCCATCGGCTGATCATCAAGACCAGCTCGACCATCCACGACGTGCAGGCCGGACAGGTCGTCCGCGAGCTGCTCGATACCCTCCCGGTCGAACCCGTCCGGGCCCCGGTCGGCGGGCCGCGCTCGATCCCGACGGGCGCCGTCACGGTCGCCGAGGGCGGGCCGCGGCGCTGAGCGCGACACGAGCCTGATCGAGCGATCGACCGATGATCCGCCGGATCGAGTTCCTGGTCCTCGCCATCGTCCTGGTGGTGGCCGCCTTCTCGACCGGCATGCCCTTCCTGTTCTACCTGCTCTACCTGGCTATCCTGATCGTCGGTGGGAGCTACGTCCTGACCCGGCTCGGACTGGCCGACCTGGAGGCGGGCTACGCGGTGGGGCAGCTCCAGGGCCACGTCGGCGAGCAGCTCCGGGTCACCTACACGTTGCGCAACGCGGGTCGGTTGCCCAAGCCCTGGCTGGAGGTCCACAACCCGACCAGCCTGCCGGTAGCCATCCCCGGTCGGGCGATCTCGCTCGGCTCGCGCGGGGAGCGGAGCTGGATCGCCAAGGTCCCCTTGACCAGGCGTGGCCACTTCCGGATCGAGCCGCTCCAGGTCCGGACCGGGGACCCGTTCGGGTTCTTCGAGGCATCGGCGACGGTCGGCCAGGCGATCACCCTGATCGTCTATCCCCGGATCGAGCCCCTGCCCGGCTGGCGGCTCCCATCAGCCAGCCTCGAAGGCAGCCATTCGGCCCGTGAACGGACCCTCCAGACGAGCCCGCTGGCGACGACCGTCCGGCCCTATGCCCCGGGCGACAGCATGAACCGGATCCACTGGAAGTCGACCGCCCGCCACGGCGAGATCCAGGTCAAGGAATTCGATCTCGAGCAGACCGCCGACGTCTGGATCTTCCTCGATCTCGAGCGCCGGGTGCAGGCCGGTTCGGGTGAGGAATCGACGGCGGAGATCGCCATCCGGGCCGCCGCCTCGATCGTCGATCGCTCGTTGACCGAGAACCGGGCCGTCGGGCTGACCGCGTTCGGTCACCGGATGTCGGTCCTGCCGGCGGACCGCGGCGGACGGCAGCACCTCAAGATCATGCAGACCCTGGCCGCCGTCGACGCCGACGGCAGCGCGCCACTCGTCGAGGGCCTGGTGGTCGGACTGGGCCGCCTGCGCCGGGGCATGACCGCGGTCATCATCACCGCCTCGTCGGAGCGCGACTGGATCCGACCGCTGGCGAGCCTGCGCGCCCGCGGGGTCGCCTGCGTCGTCCTGCTGATCGACCCCGAGAGCGCCCGCGTCGCCGCTGTGGACCGCTACCGGGCCGCTGGCCACGGGGGCGACCCCTCCACCGGGCCGGCCGATGGCGCTCCGGCGAAGGCACTCCGGTACGCCCTCGCCGAACACGACCTGAAGGCGTTCCGGGTCGCGGCCGGCGTGCCGCTCGGCGAGCAGCTGGCCGGTTGACCCGATGACCTCACTGACGTTCGGTACCGCCGCCCGAGCCGATGCGACCGACGGTCGCCGGTTCCCGCTCTCGCCGGCCGAGGGTTGGACCGCTCTTGCCCTGCTCATCCTGCTGTGTCTGACGATGGCCTGGTCGATCGACGACGCCAGCTGGGTCGCCGGTCCGCGGGGCCTGACGAACTTCCTGCCCCTGGTCGTCGTGCTGAGCGTCGGTTGGGGCTTCCTCAGCTCGAAGGCGGGCTGGTCGGGGCCACTGGCCCATCTCCTCGGGGCGATGGTCGCCGCCTTGATCGTGCCCCTCCTGGTGGGCAGCCACCTGATCGACGGGGGCGGCCCGATCCAGTGGTACCAGGCGACCGCCTCGCACAGCGTCGAGGCCTACCTGGATCTGACCTACCGGGGCAAGCAGCTGACCCAGGAGAACGGTCACTTCCTGCTCGTCCTGGGGCTGCTGGTGTGGGCCACCGGACAGTTCGCGGGGTACGTCACCTTCCACCATCGACGCCCGCTCAACGCGGTCATCGTGATCGGCGTCGCCCTCGTGGTGAACATGGCCCTGACCGTGCGCGATCAACTGCCGTTCCTGGTGATCTATAGCCTGGCCGCCCTGTTCCTGCTGATCCGCTTCCACTCATTCGATGAGCGGACCATCTGGATCCGCCACCGCATCGGCGACGCCGCGGCGCTCGGCGCGATGTACCTCCGCGGCGGAGCCCTGTTCGTGGCCGGGGCGGTGGTCGGTGCCCTGATCCTGACCATCGCCGCATCGTCCGCGCCGCTGGCCGGGATGTGGGATGGCGCCGACCAGAGCCTGGTCGACGTCGGCCGCCAGATCCAGCGGATCTTCCCGGCCGGTGGGGAAGGAGCCAAGCTCCAGGTCATCGACTTCGGGTCGAGCGCCCAGATCACCGGGGCATGGATCACCGACAACACCAAGGTCCTTGAGATCAAGACCCCGGACAACGGGCAGTACTACTGGCGGGCGGTCACCTACGACCACTTCGACGGCCAGGCCTGGAGCTGGTCCAAGCCGTTCGAGACCAAGGTCGACGCGAACCAGCCACTGCTGGCCGCCAGCGTCGACGATCCGGCCGACCTGACCGCCCGTCGAGAAGCGACCTTCACCGTGACCGAGCTGACCAAGTACGACACCAAGGCTGTCTTCGCGCCGGACACGCCGACCTCGCTCGACACCGAGGCGACCGTCGTCGGGATCGGAGCGGCGGCCACCGGACCGTTCGGCGGGATGCAGGCCGAAGCGTCGTCCTACCTGGTCAAGGCGCTGGTCCCGATCGACGGGCGCGACGACGCGAAGAACGGCTTCACGGCTCACAAGCTCGAGGTAGCCGGGACCGACTATCCGGCGGCGATCAAGCAGATCTACCTGGCGCCGCTCGATCCAGGCATCGTCGGGCCCTACACCGAGCAGCTCATGGCCTCGATCCTGGCCGCTCACCCCGAGGCCAAGAACAGCCCCTACGACATGGCCCGGGCGATCACCGACTACCTGCTCTACGAGGGTGGCTTCGAATACCGGCCCAACGTCAAGGATGTGCCGTGCGGCCGGGTCAGCGTGTCGGAATGCTTCGCCCATTTCCGGATGGGCTACTGCGAGTACTACGCCACGACCCTGGCCGTCCTCCTGCGGATGCAGAACATCCCGGCCCGCCTGGCCGAGGGCTTCCTGCCCAGCGATCGCAGCGCTGCCGGCATCGAGACGATCCGCAAGAGCGCCTCACACGCCTGGGTCGAGGTCTACTTCCCGGACTACGGCTGGTATCACTTCGATCCAACCGGCGGCACGGTCGGTCAGGACATCCCGCTGGTCGAGGGTCCCGTGGTCAGTCCGCGACCGTCGCGGCCACGCCCGGTGAGCTCAGCCGACAACGGCGACGACAGGAACCGAAGCATCGGGCCGCAGTCGCCAGGCCTGTCGACGGGGGCGGGCACCGGCGGTGGTCCCGGCGGCGGTCCGCTCATCGCCATCGGTCTGCTCCTGGCCATCACGATGGGCGGCCTGGCCTTCGTGGCCTACCGGCGCGGTCCCCGGACCGCCTCCGAACCGGACGCCGTCTGGCGCGGGGTGGTCGGCATCGCTCGACGCTTCGGTTTCGCGCCGCGGCCCAACCAGACCGTGTTCGAGTACAGCGCCGCCCTGGGAGAGGTGCTGCCCGACGCCAGACCGGATCTGCACATCGTGGCCACGGCCAAGGTCGAGGTCGCCTACGGTCGGGCATCGCTCGACGACGCCCGCTTGCGCGGCCTGCGCGATGCCCAGCGGCGCCTTCGGGTCGCTCTGCTGAGCTTGGTCTTCCGTCGCCGTGAGCGCCGGGCGCGCCGCCGCCGACCCTAGCCGGCAGGCTTTCACCGCCCCTCGCTCCTAGAGCGAGCCGGTCCGCTCTCGCTCGGCCGCGGCGTCCTCGCTCTGGATCTCGCCCACGATCCCGGCCTGGAGCGGGCCGAGGTGATCGGTCAGGTTGTGGGCGCGCAGGATCGGCCGACCGTCGACGTATTCGACCACGCTGATCCCGGTCAGGCCCCAGGGGAAGGTCCAGAACCGGTCGAGCGGCAGGCCCAGGATCGTCAGCAGGGTCACCTTGAAGATGCCGTCGTGGGCCACCAGCAGGCTCCACGGGGTCGTCCGCCCGTGGACCTCCGGGTAGCCGCCCGAGCTTGTCCCGTCCGGGCCGGATCCGGGTTCCGCGGCCGCCAGGGCCGCCAGGGCCGTCTCGAGGGTGACCGTCACCCGCTCGGCGGCCGCCTGGAGCGGTTCGCCGCCGGGTGCCACGGCCGACTCCGGGTGCAGCCGCCAACCCTCCAGCTCGTCCGGGTAGCGCCCATACACCTCCGACCGATGGAGACCCTCCCAGTCGCCCTGGGCCAGCTCGAGCAGACCCGGATCGGGCAGAGGCGCGGGGACGGCGGCGCGACCGTGCACCCTGCCCATCGCGGTAGCGGTCGCCTGGGCCGTCGCAGCCGTTCGGGCCAGCGGTGAGTGGCGGATCTCGACCGGAGGGCGGTCCGGGATGGGTACCCGGGGCGGGCGTGCGGGTTCGGCCAGGCGTTGCCCGGCCAGCTCGGCCTGACGAAGCCCGAGTCCCGACAGCGGCGTGTCAAGCCGGCCCTGGAAGCGTCCCTCGACGATGGCCACCGACTCGCCGTGGCGGAGCAGGACGAGACTCGCCTCCAGCCCGGCGGGCACGCTCAGCCGTCGTCCCCCGCTCGACCGCCGCTTGTCGCTCAGCGCTCGGCTCCGAGCCGGATCGTCCACACGTCCATGACCGCCTCCTGGCCCAGGATGGCCTCGGCGACACTGGCCGGGACCTCCTCGTCGACGGCCAGGATCATGACCGCATCGGCTCTGGGAGCGGACCGGGCCAGGTGCATGGCGCTGATGTTCACGTCGGCTTCGCCCAGCATCAGGCCGATCCGGCCCATCGTCCCCGGCCGGTCGTGATGGCGGGTCACCAGCATCGTTGCGGTCGGGACCATGTCCAGCCAGTAGTCGTCGACCCGGACCAGGCGCGGCTCGCCGGCCGCGACGGTCCCACCGACCGTGGTCGTCACCCCGTTGGCCTCACCCGACAGGGTCAGCAGCGAGGCGAACTGGCCGGCCTCGGGCGTCTTGCGCTCGACCACGGTGATCCCCCGAGCCTTGGCCAGGGCCGCGGCGTTGACCAGGTTGACCCGTTCGGTGGTCGCCGTCTCGAGCAGACCCCGGAGCACGGCCGCCACGAGCGGGGTCACGTCGTGGGCGGCCAGCTCGCCGGCGACCTCGAGGGTCAGGGTCTTGACCCCGGTCCGGCAGAACTGGGCGAAGAACCGGCCGAGCATCTCGCCCAGCGGCAGATATGGCGCGATGGCCTGGGCGGTCTCGGGGGTCAGCAGCGGGGCGTTGACGGCATAGCGCGCCGGGCGGCCGTCGAGGACGTCGATGATCTGGGCGGCGACCTCCTCCGAGACGAGGACCTGCGCTTCGGCGGTCGACGCGCCAAGGTGGGGGGTCAGGACCGTGTTCGGGGCGTCGAGCAGGGGTGAGTCGGTCGGCGGCTCGTGTTCGAAGACGTCGACCCCGGCGCCACCCAGCCGACCTTCGTGGAGGGCCAGCGCGACCGCCGCCTCATCGACCACTCCGCCGCGGGCGACGTTGAGCAGGATCGCATCGGGCTTCATCCGGGCGATCTCCTTGGTCCCGATCAGGCCCCGGGTCGCCCGGCTGAGGGGGACGTGGAGGGTGATCGCATCCGATCGTTCGAGGAGCGCCCCGAACTCGACCAGCTCGACCCCGTGATGGGCGGCCTGTTCCTCGGACACGAACGGATCGACGCCCAGGACGGTCATCTCCATGGCCCGCGCCCGCTTGGCGATGGCCTGGCCGATCTTGCCCAGACCGACGATCCCGAGCGTCCGCCCGCGCAGCTCGACCCCGGTGAACTGGCTCCGCTTCCACTCGCCCCGACGGAGCGAGGCATCGGCGGCCGCGACCCGACGGGCGACCGCATAGAGCAGGGCCAGGGTGTGCTCGGCGGCGGCGATGGTGTTGCCGGTCGGGGCGTTGACCACCACGATGCCCGCTCGGGTCGCCGCGTCGAGATCGACGTTGTCGACGCCGACCCCGGCCCGGCCGATGACGACCAGCCGACTGCCGGCCGCGATCAGCTCGGCATCGACCTGGACCTGGCTACGCACGACCAAGGCGTCGTAGTCGGGCAGGATCGCGGCGTATTCGGCCCGATCGAGACCGGGCCGGACGTCGACCTCGTGGTGGGCGCGGAGGAGCTCGACGCCCTCATCGGCGACGGGTTCGGCGACCAGGATCCTCACGCGCCGACGGGAGCCAGGGCACCCAGCGACTCGAGGGCGGCGCGCTGAGCCGCGGCGACGGCCGAACCCGCTGCGACCGGCCGGCCCTGCTCGATCGACACCTCTTCGAGGACGCCGATCGCATCGAGGATCTCGCCCAGGGTCACCGACCCGAGGTGACCCAGCCGGAAGATCAGCCCGGTCAGCTTGCCCTGGCCACCGGCCAGGACGAGCCCGCGCGCCTTGATCGCGCCGTTGAACGTCTTCCAGTCGAGGCCGTCGGGGACCTTGGCCGCGGTGACCGTGCGCGAGGCGAAGCGGGGATCGGCGAACAGCTCGAACCCGAGCGCGGTCAACCCGGCTCGCGCCGCGGCGGCACAGGCTTCGTGCCGGGCGAAGATGGCGGCCGGCGTCTCGCGGGTCATCAGGGCCAGTCCCTCGTCGACCTGATAGACCACGGCGATGGCCGGGGTCCACGGCGTCTGGCCCTTGGCGTGGGCGTCGCGGTGACCGCGCAGGTCGAGGTAGAAGCGGGGCATGGTGGCGGTCTCCATCGCCGCCCAGCCGCGCTCCGAGGCGGCGACCATGGCCAGTCCCGGGGCGGCCATCCAGGCCTTCTGCGAGCCGGTCACGACCAGGTCGATGCCCCAGGCGTCCATCTCGAATGGGACCGCGCCCAGGCCGGACACGCTGTCGACCAGGATGAGCGCGTCCGGCGCTGCCTCGCGGACCGCCGCGGCCAGGACCGCGATCGGGTTCATGACCCCGGTGGACGTCTCGTTGTGGGTCAGCAGGACAGCCTTGTAGCCGGGCGCCGGCTCAGCCACCAGGGCGGCCCGGATCTCGGCTGGATCGGCCGCCTGGCCCCACTCGACGGAGATCTTGGTCACATCGGCGCCATAGGTCGAGGCGATCTTGGCGAAGCGATCGCCGAACGAGCCGATCGACACGGCCAGGACCCGATCACCCGGCGAAAGGGTGTTGACGACGGCGGCCTCGAGCCCGCCGGTCCCGGCACAGGACAGGATGGCCACGTCGCCGGTCGTCCCGAAGTAGGGCTTCATGCCGGTCATGACCCGTTCCAGCATCGCCGCGAACTCAGGGCCGCGGTGATTGATCATCTGGCGGCCGCCGGCCTCGCGCACGCTGGGCGGCAGGGCGGTCGGGCCGGGGATCCGCAGGTTCGGCTCGAAGCGATTCACAGGGGTCTCCTTGGGCCTGGTTCGGGGCGGACCGGTCGACGCCGTCCGGGCACGATGGTCGCACGCCGAGCACGATCCCCGCCAGCACGGTATATATGACGACATATGGCGACCACCCGACGAACCACCATCCTGGCCGAACCCGACCTGCTCGAGCGGGTCGACCGGCTGGCCCGGCTCGAGCGAACGACCAAGACGGCGGTCATCGTGGCCGCCCTCGAGGCGTGGCTCGAGGCCAACGAGCGACCGGCCGAGCTGCCGTTCGTAGGCATCGGTCGAAGCGGACACGGACGTCTGTCGCTCGATGGTCGCTCGATCGCCCGACGCGAGCTCGGCCGGCGCGAGCCGCCCATCCGCCCCACCCGACCGAGTCGATCTCCCGGCGAGCCGACCTGACCGTGGCCGCGCTGCTGGATACCAGCGTCGTGGTGGCCGCCGCGGACACGGCCGATCTCAATCACGGGGCGGCCGTGGCCTGGCTGGGCCGCGTCGGTGAGCCACTCCTGATCGGGGCCCTGAACCTGGCCGAGGTCGACCATCTGCTGGCCCGCGAGATCGGTCCCTCAGCGACCCTGGCTCTGCTCGACTCGCTGATCTCGGGTTCGGTCCGACTCGTCTCGCCGACGGAGCCGGACATCGAACGAGCTCGGCAGCTCCTGGTGGAGGCTGCCGAGCATCGTCCGAGGCTGGCTGAGGCTGTCCTGGTGGCGACTGCCGAACGGCTCGGCATCCGCCGGGTGGCGACGTTCGACCGCCGCCCGATCGCGATCTTCCGACCGCGCCACGTCAGGGCTCTCGATCTGGAACCCTGAGCGTGGCCCGAACGGTCAGTTCCCGAACAACCAGTCGGTGAAGCCGAAGTTCTTGCCGGGGTGAGCCGGTGAGGACGCGGGCCGGCTGGTGCCATAGGCGTCGTTGAGCAGCCAGGGCTGCCAGGTGTCATCCGACTGGGGGGCCCAGCCGGCGCGGTCGTACAGGAAGTTCGAGGCGCGCAGGATCGCCTTGTTCTCCCAGTTGAAGGTGTCGTAGCCGGCCCGGTGGAGGATCAGCGCCTGGAGGGTCGCTCCCTGCATCGCCTCCCACGGGTAGTTGGTGAAGGTCGGCGGCCACTGGAAGCTGGCACCCCGGCGCATGTCGTCGGGCAGCGCTCCGTCGATGACGTGACCGCCCTTGGAGCAGCCCTGGGGGTTGATCCCGACCGGGTTGGCCGGGTCGCACTGCCAGGACGTGTCGCCGTAGTCGAAGCCGGCGTAGGCGGCGCGATCGCCGAGCCAGCCGTGGAAGACCAGCGCCGTCCGGGCCAGCTGGGCCGAGTCGCCGAGGTAGCGGGCGATGGCCGCCCGGGCCGCACCGGCATGGGTGCCCCAGTTGTTGGGACGGGTCTCATGGGTCGAGATGATGGTGTCGCCGCTGAGATCCTCGGTCAGGACCTTGCGCAGCCACGGCCGGAAGGTATTGGTATCGAAGCTCGGGTCATACGACTTGAGATCGATCAGGTCGGCCGCGATCACGTAGCCGGGCAGGTTCCTGGCTGCGGCCAGGGTCCGACCGCCGGATTCGCTGCCGATGGCTGCCTTGAGGTTGGCCAGGACGTCGACCCGGTAGCTGGCCGAACCGGTCCGGGCATAGACCAGGCCCTTGGCCAGGACGTGGATGTCGTTGTCCTCGTCCTGGTTCTGGATATCCGGGCTGCCCGCCGAGGCGTCCGCCCAGGACTTCAAGTTGGTCCAGTCTGCGCCGGACATCGGCAGCGCGGCCAACTCGGCCTTGCTGATCACGATGCCCACGGACGGGCTGGTCGGACCGCTTCCAGCGCTGGTCGGGGCCGGGGTCGGCGCCGGGGTGGCGGTCGGAGCGGGGGTCGGAGCGACGGTCGGACGCGGGGTGGGGGTCGCCCCGTCGGTCGGGGCAGGGGTCGGTGTCGGGCCGCCGGCACCGTCGGTCGGGGTCGGGTCCGGCGTCGCGGTCGGATCCGGCTTGCCCGCCGGGTCAGGCGTGGCGGTCGGCTTCGGGGTCGGGGTCGGATCGGCCGCCAGGGTCAACAGGAGGACCGGGCCGTGGCCCGTCTCGCGGCTGGCGTACAGCGCGCCGTCCTTGCTTGCCCCGACGATCTCGAGGTCCACCTTCTTGCCGGACTTGAGCCCGGTCAGGCTGAGCGGGACGGTGATCCAGCCGCCGACCCGACCGGTCGAGCCGATCCGGCCGACGATCGCCGGATCGAACTTCGGTGCGGTCGTCCAGGTCACGCTGCTCTCGCTCCAGGACCCGACGACGCGGTGGATAACGCCTCCCCGGTCGCTTCGATCGCGGACGTACAGCCGGAGCTTGGCCGACACGATCTTGTCTTTGATCTTGGGCACCTCGAACCGGAGCAGGCTGCGCTGTTGGTCGCCGACCATGATCCGGGTCCGAAGCCGGATCCCGCTGCCATAGTTGCGGGTCGGGAAGTGGGAGCGGACCTGGGCGTCGGCGCTCACGGGCACGCTGATCGACTGGGTCGATGCGGCTAGACCGAGCCGATCACCCAGGATGAACGGGACGAATGCCAGTCCGATCAGCCCGAGACGGGCGATCCGGCCGAGATGGCCGTGGGACCTGGACGGGGCGGCGGACATGGCCTCATGCGCTTGTAGCGCCATCGGGGGCCTCCTCGCGTGTCGGGCACGATGGCCCGTCGTTTCGGTGGACCCTTACCGTGGACCTTGCGCCGTCTGAGGGGGATCACCCGCCGGTACCCAAGTGCCGGAGCAGATGGGGCCAGCACTAACCGACCCTGATCGACCGGGACCGCTCCGGACAGGCCCAGCCCGTCGCCTCGAACGGTGCCTCGGGGCACCGACGGTGGTGCAGATGGGCCACGGCGGGGCCGCCGATCAAGCTCCTTCGGCGTCCTTCCGCTCGGTCTCGGCCAGCTTGCGCCGGTTCTCCTCGCGGGTGCGCATGATCGAGCCGCCGGCCCTCGGGTCGGCCTTCGGGCCGGGGATCGTCTCGCGCTGGGGACGACCGCGCTGACGGCTGGCCTCACGAGCTTCGTCGCGGGCAGCCATCCGCCCGGTGATGGTGGCCTCGTAGCCCTGGTCGTTGGGCAGGTAGTAGCGCCGCTCGATGAGGGCATCGGGCAGGTACTGCTGGCCGACGTCCGAGCCGTCGAACTCGGGCGGGTAGCGATACCCCACCCCGTAGCCGTACTGCTTGAGGCCGTGATGGCCGGCGCTCCGGATGGGCATCGGGACGGGCAGGGCACCGTTCGTCTCGAGGTCGGCGACGGCCGCCCAGTAGGCACTCCCCGAGCGGTTGGACTTGGGCGCGGTGGCGATATAGGTGGTCGCCTGGGCGAGTGCGTACTGGGCCTCGGGCAGACCGATCCACTCGAGCGCGTCGGCGGCCGCGACCGCGACCTGGAGGGCACGCGGATCGGCGTTGCCGACGTCCTCGGAGGCCGAGATGATCAGCCGGCGGGCGATGAACTTGGGGTCCTCGCCGGCCGCGATCATCGTCGCCAGCCAGTACAGGGCGGCGTCCGGATCGTTGCCTCGGAGGCTCTTGATGAAAGCCGAGGCCGTGTCGTAGTGACCGTCGCCCGCTCGGTCGTAGGCCAGGATCTTCTGTTGGGCGGCGGCTTCGATATCGGCCAGTCGGGGAGCGACCCGACCGTCGGCGTCGCGGATCTCCTCCGCTTCGGCCAGGGCGACCGCCCCCTCGAGCACGTTGAGGGCCTGGCGAGCGTCGCCGCCGGCCAGCCCGACCAGGTGGCCGAACGGCTCCTGGGCGAGGCTGACTCCGCCCGACGGACCAAGCTCGCCGGCTAGACCACGCTCCGGATCGTCGATGGCTCGGCGGACGACGGTCGCCACGTCTGCGTCCGAGAGCGGCTCGAGGCGCCATACCCGGAGTCTCGAGAGGAGCGCCCCATTGACCTCGAAGTAGGGGTTCTCGGTGGTCGCCCCGATGAGGGTGATGGTGCCGTCCTCGACGTGGGGCAGGAGCCCGTCCTGCTGGGCCTTGTTGAAGCGATGGATCTCGTCGATGAACAGGATCGAGCGCCCACCGTCGAGCTCCAGCCGCTCGCGCGCACCGGCGACCGCGGCCCGGATGTCGGCCACCCCGCTCATGACCGCCGAGAGGCTGATGAACCGGGCGTTGACCTCGGCCGACAGCAGCCGGGCCAGGCTGGTCTTGCCGGTCCCGGGCGGCCCCCACAGCAGGAGCGAGCTCAGGTAACCGCGCTCCACCGAGCGGCGTAACGGTCCGCGCTCGCCCACGAGATGGTCCTGGCCGACGTACTCGGCGAGGTTGCGCGGTCGCATCCGGGCGGCCAACGGCTGGCGTCCCGGCGGTGGTTGGAACAGGGCGACCTGGTCGGCCGGCGGCTTGCGGCTGGGCACCCGGCCAGTCTACGTCGGGCGGTCGGTCAGGCGACGCTGCTGGTCGGTGCCCAGGTCCGTCGGCCGGTCCGCCCATCGCCCGGCAGGGGCGGATCGATCGCGGTCTCGATTCCCGACGGAAGGCCGCCACCAGGCGCGGGTCGAGTTGGGTCCCGGCCGCCTGGCGTAGCCGCTCGAGGGCTTCCTCGACGCTCAGCGCCTTGCGGTAGGGGCGAGTCGTGGTCATCGCGCTGAAGGCGTCGGCGACCGACACGATCCGGGCGATCAGCGGGATGTCCTCGCCGGCCAGCCCGTCGAGGTAGCCGGTCCCGTCCCAGCGCTCATGGTGGTGGCGGACGCCGGCCCGGACGGCCTCGACGTTGGGCAGGTCGCGGACGATCGAGTCGCCCAGTGCCACGTGCTGCTTGACGATCGCGTACTCGTCGGCGGTCAGCGGCCGGGCTTGCGCAGGATGGTGTCGGGGATGCCGATCTTGCCGACGTCGTGGAGCAGGCCGGCCATCTCGACCGAGCGACGCACGTCCGGCTCGAGGCCGATCCGATCGGCCAGGAAGAGGGCGTAGCGAGCGACATCCTCGGAGTGCCGCTTGGTGTAGCGATCCTTGGTGTCGACGGCGACGACCAGGCCGGTCAGGACGTCGAAGCTCGAACGCTGGGCGACCGCCAGGTCCTCGGAGGTCAGGTTCGCGACCCGGACCCCGTCGCCGCCGCTCGCCTTGGCCTCGCCCAGGGCGACGGTGGCGACCGCCAGCAGCTCGGTCGCCGCGTCGCCGTCGGCGGGGGCGTAGCAGATGCCGGCGCTGACCGTGACCGGCAGTCGCTCGGACACGCCGAACTGGAGGCTCAGCTCGGCGACGCCGGCGCGCAGGCGCTCGATCGCGGGTTCGAGGTCGCGCACGTCCGCTGGGCCGTGACCACGATGAACTCGTCCGGCCCGTAGCGGCCGAGGACCGATCGGTCCGGCAGGACGTCGCGCAGGATCCGGGCGACCTCGACCAGGGCGCGATCGCCGGCCGGGTGGCCGTACGTGTCGTTGAGCAGCCGGAAGTTGTCGATGTCGACGAGGGCCACACCGACGGCGGCCCCCGAGCCATGAGCCGCCTCAGTGCGGTCGCCAGCTCGGCCACGGCCGTGCCGTGGTTGAGCAGGCCGGTCAGGGCGTCGCGGCGGCTGGCCTCGAGCAGGGCGTCGGTCTGGCGGGTCAGGCGCGATTGGGCCGCCCGGAAGATGAGGTACAGCAGGCCGGCCAGGATGAGCGCCGCGATGAGGGTGACGAGCAGGACGTCGCGTCGATTGGCGTCGACCGCCTTGAGGATCGGCGCCGCGTCGCGGTAGATCTCGAAGACCGCCGGGACGGTTCCGCCGAGCTCGATCGGGATGTACTCCTCGAGGACCTGGGTGCCGGCGGGAAGTTCGGACGTCGCCGCCTCGCCGCGGTCGGCCGGTTCGATGGTCGAGGCGACCGCGCCGTCCTCGATGGCCTCGGTGATGTCGTCGTCGATGCCCAGGTTCCGGCCGCGCAGCTCGGTCCGTTCGCTGAACAGGACGGTCCCGTCGGGTGCCCAGATCTTGACGTGGACGATGCCCGACGACCCACCGTCGGTCCCGGGCCGATCGATGATCGCGCCGATCTCGTGTTCGATCTTGGCCGCCCGGGCCGATCCGACGCCGGCCGGGTCAGGTCGCTGGCGTCGAGGCTGCGGCGGTGAACGCCCGGACGAGCGACGTGTCCGAGTTGACCGACGTGTCGATCGCCGCCTGGGTCAGGTTGGCGGAGACCGTCCAGACGAGGGCGAGCGCGGTCAGGGCGACCAGGGTCAGGCTCGCCCCGAAGACGAGCAGGAGCAGGGTCGACCGCCGGCGGACGCGTTCGGTATCGAGGATGGCCAAGGGGACGCTCGGTGCGAGATAGGTCAGGACGGTGACCCTAGGCTCGGCCGACGCTGGCTTCGATAGGCCGTTCGGGGGATGCCCGACGCGCGCCCGGCGGCGCCGTCGTACGTCGCTCAGAGGTGGACGACGCCGGTCAGATCGATGAGCACGAACAGGACGGCCAGGATCCCGAACATGCCCGCCGCGACGACGGCGATCCGGCGCACGTCGGCCACGACGTAGCGATATTCCTCGGCCTCCTCAGCCATGAACGCCTCGGACGCGACCGACCCGGTCCGGGTCCGATTACGCGGTGTGGCCTTGGGCGCGGCGGCGCCGGTGCGGCTGCCGTGGTCGTCCCCGGCACCGCCGCGGCTGCGGCGGCGCTCGGCGGCGTGACAGTCTCGGCGACGCTGGCCGTGGCCGGCGACCCGCTCGGGCGCGGCCCACTGCGCTGGATCGCCCGACGCTGGCCGGGGCGGCTCGCGCCGCGCGCTCGCTTGGCCATCTGCTGTACGGTCCTCCGCAGGCTATCGGCGCCGGACCGAGTGTCCGCAGGGAGCGCCGGCGGGGAGGATACCACCGACCGCTGGGCTGCCCGACCCGGATCGCCCCTGCTAGACTCGGCCGACCCCAGGTCGACTCCGAAGCGAGGCGCGCGACAGACCCGTGACCACGTTCATCCAGGACAATCTCGGCCTCGTCGTCGGGCTGCTCGTCGTCGCCTGGTCATCGCCCTGGCCGCGGCCATCGTGGCCCTCCGCCGGGCGACCGAGGTCGGTCGCAGCCTCGAGGCGATGACCCGCGGCGAGGACGGTCGGAGCCTCCAGGGCGTGCTCGAGGCCCATCTCGGGCGGGTCGTCGAAGTCTCTGCCGCGGTCGACCGGCTGACCGGTCGCACCAGCGCCTCGAGGCCACCGGACGCAAGGCCTTCCAGCGGATCGGGCTCGTCCGGTTCAATCCGTTCGAGGACACCGGCGGCAACCAGAGCTTCGCCCTGGCCCTGCTCGACGCCGACGACGACGGGGTCATCGTGAGCAGCCTCCACGCCCGCGGGGGGACCCGGATCTACGCCAAGGCGGTCACCGCTGGCCGTCCCGAGGCGACCCTGTCCGACGAGGAGTCCGAGGCACTCGAGCTGGCTCGTGGAGCCGCCGCCGGCGGGTCGCCCTGGCCGATCGGGCCGCGGCCGGGGTCGGCGGGCGCTGATCGCGACGACGTGACGGGCAAGCTGTCACGACCGTCCGCCATCCTCGCCCCATGCCCCCTCGACGTGCCCTCCTCGACCGACCTCCGACCCCCGGCGTGACCTGCCGGACGACCCGGACGACCCGGCGACGGGCGGGCCGACCGCTCGAGCAGATCCCGGTCTGGGCGGAGCCGGCCGGCGCCGCCCGTCTGTCCGGATCGGCGGACGAACCGCCGACGGGCCTCGACGCCCTGCTCGACGGACTCAACCCGGAACAGCGCCGGGCGGTCACCCACGGCGACGGTCCGCTCCTCGTCGTCGCCGGAGCCGGGACCGGCAAGACCCAGGTCGTCACCCGCCGGATCGCCTGGCTGATCGCGACCCGCCGAGCCCGGCCGTCGGAGATCCTGGCCCTGACCTTCACCGACCGGGCGGCGGCCGAGATGCAGGCCCGGGTCGACCGGCTCGTGCCGTACGGCTACACCGACAGCGCGATCTCGACCTTCCATGCCTTCGGCGACCGGCTCATCCGCGAGTACGCCCTGGAGGCCGGGCTGGCACCCGACCTGCGGGTCCTGTCCCGGGCCGAGGTCGTCATCTTCCTGCGCGACCGATTGTTCGACTTCGAGCTCGATCGCTATCGACCGCTGGGCGATCCGACCCGCTTCCTGGCCGCCCTGGCCGGCCACTTCAGCCGGCTCAAGGACGAGGACATCGACCCGGCGACCTACCTCGCCCACGCCGATCGAGCAGTCGGTGAGGCTGACCTGCTGGCGGAGCTGGCCGACCAGGCGGACGTGCCAGAAGACGCCCGGGCCGCGGCCGATGCGGCGGTCGAGGCGGCCGCTCGGGAGCTGGAACTCGCCCGTGCCTTCGCCCGCTACCAGGCGCTGATGGAGGCCGCGGGATTCATCGACTTCGGGGACCAGGTGTCACTGGCGCTGCGCCTGCTGCGCAGGTCGGCCGAGGCGCGGGCCGCGGTGCGTCGGCGCTTCCGCTACATCCTGGTCGACGAGTTCCAGGACACGAATCGGTCGCAGGCCGAGCTGGTCGAGCTGATCGCCGGTCCGGACCGGAACCTGACCGTGGTCGGCGACGACGATCAGTCGATCTACCGGTTCCGCGGGGCGGCGATGAGCAACCTCCTCGAGTTCCGCGATCGGGATCGCCGCGCGAGGATCGTCGTCCTCCGCCGCAATTATCGGTCGCGGACGGGGATCCTGGCCGCCAGCCATCGGCTGATCCGGTTCAACGATCCGGATCGGCTCGAGGTCCAGGCCGGGATCGACAAGCGCCTGCGCGCCCAGCGCCCCGAGCCACCGGCCGGTCGGCGGACGCCCTCGGTCCGGCAGGAGGTCTTCGCGACCGGATCCGACGAGGCCGATTGGGTCGCCGCTGAGATCGCCGCGCGGATCGCGGCCGGTGCCGCGCCCGGTGACCACGCCATCCTGGTCCGCTCGAACGCCGAGGCCGACGGGGTCCTGCGCAGCCTCAACCTGGCCGGTGTGCCGTGGCGGTTCTCGGGGGCATCGGGGCTGTACGCCCGACCCGAGGTCCGCCTGCTGCTAGCGTTCCTGCGGGCGATGTCCGATCTGGGTTCGAGCGTGGACGTCTACGCCCTGGCCGCTTCCGACGTCTACGGGCTCGGCGGTTGGGACCTGACCGCGATCGTGGCCAGTGCCCGCCGTCGTAACCGGACCCTGTGGGACGTGTTGGAGGAGCTCGATCGACAACCCGGTCTGCTCCGGTTGACGCCTGCCAGCCGGAAGGCCGTCGCCCGGCTGGTGGCCGACCTCAGGCGCTACAGCGAGCTCGCCCACCAGCGACCGGCCGGCGAGGTTCTGTATGCCTTCCTGAAGGGATCCGGCCTGCTGGCTCGACTGGCTGCCGAGGACGGCGCCTCCGCCGAAGGGGTCCTCGAGAACGTCGCTCGCTTCTTCGACATCGTCCGCTCCCAGTCGGCGCTCCTGGTCGACGATCGATGCTCGTTCGTGGCCGGCCACCTGCGGACCCTGGTCGAGGCCGGCGACGACCCGCCGACGGTCGAGCTCGACACCGGATCGGATGCCGTCGCGGTCCTGACCGTCCACAAGGCCAAGGGCCTCGAGTTCCCGACCGTCTTCCTCATCGGCCTGGTCGACGGCCGGTTCCCGGCCACCGATCGACGCGACCCGCTGGCCATCCCGGTGGCGCTGGTCGGGGGGTCGTCGGCCGGCGGCGACGCCCATCTGCGGGAGGAACGCCGGCTGTTCTACGTCGCCATGACCCGAGCCCGGGACGAGTTGATCCTGACCCATGCCGCCGACTACTCCGGTCGGCGGGTCCGCCGGGTGTCGCCGTTCGTGCTTGAGGCGCTCGACCTGCCAAGAGTGGACGCCGGAGCCGGCACCGTCCGGCCGGCCGGCGCGCTCGAGCGCATCGCCGGGTACGCGGCCCCGGGTCGGCCGACCGAACCGGCCCGACATGCCCAGGACGAGCCGCTGTCGCTGAGCTTCTACCAGGTCGACGACTACCTGACCTGCCCGCGCAAGTACAAGTACGGCCATGTCGTGCGGATCCCGGTGGCGCCCCACCATGCACTGATCTACGGCAGCGCTCTGCACCGGGCCGTCCAGGAGTTCCATCGACGCCAGGCACGCGGCGAGGTCATGACCGAGCTGGAGCTGGAGGCGGCCTTGGTCGCCGCCTGGTCGAGCGAGGGCTTCCTCACCCGCGAGCACGAGGACGCCCGGCTGGCCGCGGGCAAGGCCGCTCTGCGTCGCTTCCGGCTCGAGCAACTCGAACCCGGGGCGGTGATCCCGACCTATGTCGAACGCGACTTCTCGTTCAGCCTGGACGGCGACCGGGTGCGCGGTCGCTGGGATCGGGTCGACGTCGAGCCGATCGATCCCGACGACGCGCCAACGGACCCGCCGCCCAGGGTGGCAGGGGAGCGGCTCACGGCCGACGTGGTCGAGCCCGTCCTGCCGCTCCTGCCGCGCGAACGAGTGACCATCACGGATTACAAGTCGAGCGATGTGCGCGACCCGGTCAAGGCCCGCCAGCGAGCGCGCGACTCGCTCCAGTTGACGATCTACGCGATGGGCTACGAGGCGATGACCGGCCAGCGTCCAGATGCCGTCCAGCTCCACTTCCTCGAGACCGGCCTGATCGGCCGCGCCGTCGTCGACGATAGGCGTCTGGCCAAGGGCCGGGCCAAGATCGCTCAGGCCGCCGCGGGCATCCGGGCCCGTTCGTTCGAGGCGACCCCCGACGTGATGGCCTGCACCTATTGCCCATTCCGCGACATCTGCCCGTCGAGCGCGGCGCGATGACCGACGGCGCAGCGGCCGGCCGGTTGAGCGCCGTCCACGCCGTCAGCTTCGACTTCGGCAACACTCTGGTCCCGGTCCGCCGCGGCGACCTTGGCCGGGTGGTGGCTCAGACGACGTCGGCCCTGGCCCGGCGCTGCGGGCCGTTCGACGAATCGGTCCTGGCGGGAATCTGGGACGAGGAGCGCGAACGCCAATTCGCGGAGGACGTGCCCCGGATGCGCGAGGTGGACCTTGCCCAGCGCACGGCCCGGGTCCTGGCCCGGATGCGGGGCATGACGGCGCCCGACCGGGCCAGCCGGTGGGACGATGAAGCAGCAGCTGCCTATAGCACCTCGGCCGAGCTGGACTTCGCCTTGACGACCTACACCGACGCGTTCGTCGCGGCGATCGCGCCGCCACCGGCAGTGGCCCCGATGCTCGAGCGCCTGGCCGACCGATTCACCCTCGGCATCTGTTCTAACTGGCCGTTGGCAGCCACCATCGAGCGGTTCGTCGATGGCGCCGGTTGGACGCGCTACCTTCGTGCGATCGTGGTCTCCGAGCGGGTCGGCGCGATCAAGCCGGATGTGCGCATCTTCCGGGTGGCCGAGGCGGCCCTCGGGACGCCGCCCGAGGCGATCCTGCACATCGGCGACGATTGGGCGGCCGATGTCGTCGGGGCCAAGCAGGCCGGTTGGCTGGCCGCCTATCTCGTGAGCGAGTCGGACGACTCGCCATTCCCGACCAGCCGACGGGACGAGCGGGTCGAAGCAGACCTCCGCTGCGACCGATTGGCCGACCTCGAGTCGGCCCTGGCCTGACGGGTGGTCCGACCGGGCGGCTTCACCGCGGGCCCGACTAGACTCCAGCGGATGGACCCACGCGACCGGCTGACCAATCTCGGGCTGTTCGGGCTGGCCGCGATCGCCTGGGTCCTGGTCGGGCTGGTGGTGACGACCAGGGACCCCAAGGCGGATCCCTCGGCCGGTCTGCTCGGTGCCGGCTTGATGGGCATCGCCGTCGGGCTGACCTGCATCCCGCTGTTCTGGTTGGTGGTCTTCGGGCGTCACGGCCGGATCGCCTATCGCGGAGACTGGGTCCGGGCGGTCCGCCGCGGCGCGTGGGTCAGCGTGGTCGTCGCCGTCTTCGTCGTCCTCCGCCTGCAGGGAGCCTTCAGCCTGCCCATCGCCCTGTTCGTGGTGGTCATCGTGTCGGTCGCCGAAGCGACCTTGTCCGCCGAGCGGTGACGCCCGGACCGAGCCAGAAGGAGCACCTGTGATCGTCGAGCGCTTCGATCTTCTGACGACCGCTCCGGCCGAGCCGTTCGCCGACGCCAAGCTTCGGATCGCGGCCGCGGTCGAGGCCAACCGGGCCGAGATCGTGGCCCTGTCGCAGCGCATCCACGCCCACCCGGAGCCGGCCTTCGAAGAGGTCCAGGCAGCCGGCTGGGTCGCCGAGACGATCGCCCGCCATGGTTACACGGTCGAGCATCCTGTCGGCAGCCTGGCGACGGCCGTCCGCGGCCGACTGACCGGCGGCCGGCCGGGCGACGGTCCCCGGATCGGGATCCTGGCCGAGTACGACGCGTTGCCGGGTCTCGGTCACGGCTGCGGCCACAACTCGATGGCGGCCTCGGGAGTCGGTGCCGCGATCGCCCTGGCCGCGTTGGCCCCGGAGCTGTCGGGCGAGATCGTGTTCCTGGGCACGCCGGCCGAGGAGCGCGGCTCGGGCAAGGCCATCATGATCCGCGACGGGCTCTTCGCGGACCTCGATGCAGCTCTCCTGTACCACCCCTCGGATGTGACCGGGGTCGAGTGCCGACTCCTCGCCAGCGAGGATATCTACGTGACCTTCCATGGCCGCCAGGCACACGCCGCCTCGGACCCCTGGATGGGCCGCAACGCTCTCGACGCGCTGGTCATGCTGTTCAGCTCGGTCGGCCTTTGGCGCCAGCAGCTCCGACCCGACGCCCGGGTCCACGGCATCGTCCAGGAGGGCGGCACGGCGGCCAACATCATCCCCAGCGTGACCAAGGCCTGGTTCATGGTCCGCTCGCCGCGCGAGGACGAGTACCTGGAGATGCGCGAGCGGTTCCGCCAGATGTGTGAGGCCGCCGCACTGGCCACGGGCTGCACGGCCGAGGTGGTCTTCGAAGGCGGCGCCTCGACGATGCATCAGAACCGGACCCTTGACCGGCGCTTCGTGGCCAACATGGAGGCCTACGGGGTCCGGGACGAACCGCCGGTCGACAATCTGGGCTCGAGCGACATGGGCAACGTCAGCTTCGTGGTCCCGACGATCCATCCGTCGATCGCCATCTGCGAGCCCGGCGTGCCCGGCCACTCCATCGAATTCCGGGACCTGGCGGCGGCACCGCGCGCCGACGAGGTCACCCTGCTGGCCGCGACGATCGTGGCCCAGACCGCCTACGAGCTGTTCGCCGACCCGACCCTCGTCGAAGCCGCCTGGCGGGAGTTCCGCGGCGAGGCCTGAGGCCGGTGGTACCATCGCGCCCGGCGCGCCCCGCTGGACGCTGGTTGCGAACCGGCGGCGCTCCAAGAGACGGCTGAGCCCAGCGACGGTCGCCTGACCGTCCGCGCCGACCGGTCTCGGGAGGACTCCGATGTCCGAGCGCCACGATCCCCGACCCGGAGCCGATTTCGCGGCGCTCAACGGTTGGGACCGGGAGTACGAGGTCTTCAGCGACTTCGACCTGCCGACGTACGTCGGGCCGACCAGCTTCATGAAGCTGCCCTGGATCACCGATCCGGCTGAGCTCCGCCGGCGCAAGACCGACGTGGCCATCATCGGAGCGCCCTTCGACGACGCGGTCAGCCATCGGCCGGGAGCCCGCTTCGGACCACGGGCCATCCGCGAGGCGCAGTACACCTCGGGCTCGATCCACTCGCTCCAGCTCGGGGTCGAGCCGTTCGAGGTGCTCGACGTCGTCGACGCCGGCGATGCCAACATCGTGCCGGCCTGGATCGACCGGGCCCACGCCCTGATCTATCGCAAGGTCCGCGAGGTAGCCGAGACCGGGGCCATCCCGATCGTCCTCGGCGGCGACCACTCGATCACCTGGCCATCGGCCACGGCCATCGCCGAGGTCCGCCGGCCGGGCTCCATCGGGATCGTCCACTTCGACGCTCACGCCGACACCGCCAACGAGGACTGGGGCGTCCTGGCCGGTCACGGCACGCCGATGCGCCGGTTGATCGAATCGGGCGCGGTCGACGGCAAGAACTTCGTCCAGGTCGGGCTGCGCGGCTACTGGCCGCCGGTCGAGGTCTTCGAGTGGATGAAGGACCACGGACTGCGTTACCACTTCATGACCGAGATCGAGGATCGCGGTGCCGACGCGGTCATCGCCGATGCCATCGCCGAGGCACTCGACGGACCCGACTCGATCTACCTGAGCATCGACATCGACGTGATCGACCCGGGCCTGGCCCCCGGGACGGGCACGCCCGAACCGGGCGGGATGCTCACCCGCGAGGTCCTCCGGGCCATCCGCCAGATCGTCGGCTCGGTCGAGCTGGCGGCCATGGACATCGTCGAGGTGTCGCCGCCGTACGACCACGCCGAGACGACGGCGATGGCCGCCAACCGGGCCGCCCTCGAGGCGATCAGCGCCCTGGCCCTCAAGAAGCGAGCCGGCCGATCCGTCCGCTTCGAGCGCTGACCGGCCCGCTCGGCAGCGGCTAGCATCGGGTCATGCGTCACCCGCCCGCTCCGAGCGCCGTCGCCCTCGCCCGCCTGTACGACGTCGACCTGCTCGAGGATCCGGGCGACGTCGACCTGTACCTGGCCCTCGCGGAACGGGCCGACGGACCGATCCTCGAGCTCGGCGTCGGGTCCGGTCGTGTCGCGCTGCCGCTGACGATGGCCGGCTGGTCGGTGACCGGGGTCGACAACGACCCGGCCATGCTCGCCCGTGCCCGGATCCGGTCCAGCGCGGCCGGCCCGGCTTCAGCCGAACGCCTGGAGCTGGTCGAGACCGACATCGCCGGACTGCGCCTCGAAGGCCGCTTCCGGATGGGCTTCATCGCCCTGAACTCGTTGCTCGTCTTCGGCGACCGCGCGGCCCAGGCGGCAGCGCTGCGGACCATCGCGGCCCACCTCGAACCCGGTGGCCTGTGCGTGGTCGACATCTGGCTGCCCGACGCCGACGACCTCGCCCGGTACGACGGCCGGATCTTCCTGCAGTACGTCCGGGTCGACCCGGAGACCGGTCGGACGGTTGTCAAGACCGGCTCGGCCCTCCACGACCCAGCCTCGCAGACGGTCCACCTGACCACGATCTTCGACGAGGGCAGCCAGGGCGAGGCGCCGGTCCGCTGGTCGCGGGTCGATCGGATCCGGCTGGTGGCGGCCGATGAGCTGCGCGCCTTCGCCGAGGAGGCCGGACTCGAGGTCGAGCTCATCGCCCGCGACTACGACCTCGAGCGGATCGGCCCGGGCGCCGATCGAGCGATCCTCGTCGCGACCCGCCGGTGACCGCCCGAGCGCACGACCTGCTCGCCCCCCACGACCTGGCCGGCCCGGTGGTGGTCGTGGTCAATCCACTGGCCTCCCGGATCAGGGATGTTCGGCGGGGTGCAGCGATCGTGGCCCACGTCGATGAATGGGTCCGGACGACGACCGGGCAGGCTCCGATCACGATCCGGGTCGACGACGCGGCTTCGATCGACGCCGCCGGACCCGAGGCCATCCGGGCCGGGGCCGGTCTGGTCGTCGCCGTCGGTGGCGACGGCACGGTCGCGGCGCTGACCGCCGAGTTGGCCGGATCGGGCATCCCGCTGGGCATCGTCCCGGGTGGGACCGGCAATGTCCTGGCCACCGCCCTGCGCATCCCGGACAGCCCGGCCGCGGCACTCAAGGCCATGTCGACCGGACTGCGCCGACCGATCGATCTAGGCTCGGTCGAGCTGGACGCGGCCGGCGGCGGTCCTGGCACCGTCGCGGCATCAGGCCCCATCGGCCCACGGCTGTTCGCGGTGGCGGCCGGGGTCGGCTGGGACGCCAAGGTCATGGCCGCGACGGCCGGCAAGCGCAAGCATCGGCTGGGTCGCCTGGCCTACTGGGTCGCCGCCCTGGGCCTGCTCGGCGAGCTGCGCCCGGTGCCCTACGTCATCGAGATCGACGGGGAGCGGCTCGAGCTCGAGGCGACCGTCGCCCTGGTGGCCAACGCCGGCGAGCTGATCCCCGGCCTCGTCCGTCCGCGACTGCCGATCGTGCCCGACGACGGCCTGCTCGACCTGCTCGTGCTGCGCGTGTCCAGCGTGACCGGCGGGATCCGCGGCGCCCTCGAGCTGCTCGACCGGACCGAGCTCGGCGGCTCTCCCTCGGGGGCCGCGGTGCGGGCCCGGGGACGGGTCATCCGGATCGAGGCGACACCCGCCCAACCGCGCCAGATCGACGGCGACGGGATGGGCGTCGGCGTGCTCGAGGCCCGGGTCCGACCGGGCGCCCTTCACATCGTGGTCCCGGCGACCGACCCATGACCTCCGGGTACGAGTCAGACGCCGACATGGGCTTGGTATAGTCCGCCCGTGGCCGCCACCGATCAGGTCCGCTTGCTCGTCGTCGAAGACGTTCCCCAGGTCGGGCAGTACATCCGGAGTCTGCTCAACTCGCAGCAGCAGATCAAACTCCTGGACGTGATGTCCGACGGGGCCAAGGTCCCTGGGCAGATCGCCCAGCTCCGACCCGACGTCGTGATCGTCGACGCCCTGCTCCAGGGCCGGGTCAAGGGCCCCCAGCTCATCGCCCAGCTCCACGCCTCCGGCACGGGCGTCCCGGTCATCGTCCTGACCGTGCCCCAGAAGCCGATCGAGGCGGACCCCGAGAACGGTGTCCACGCGGTCCTGTCGATGCCCTTCTCCGGCTATGACCTGATCAGCCGGATCCACGGCGTCCAGGCCGCGTTCAAGGAGACCCAGGCCACCGGTAATTGCCGCCTCATCACCGTCTTCGCGCCGAAGGGTGGCGTCGGGACGACGACGATCGCCCTCAACCTGGCCGTCGCGCTGGGCCAGGCCGGCCGGCGGACCGCGCTCATCGACGGCAGCCTCCAGTTCGGCGACCTGCGCGCCCTGCTCAAGGTCCCCATGAGCGCACCGTCCATCGTCGACCTGCCGACCGACCGGATCGCCGAAGGCGACCTGTCCGATGTCCTCTGGCGCGATCCCTCGGGGATCGACATCCTGCTCGCTCCGCCGCGGGTCGAACAGCACGAGATGATCAGCGTGCGCGACCTCGACAAGATCCTGTCGCTGATGCGCCGGGTGTACGACGTGATCGTGATCGACACGACCGTGGGCCTCGATGAACGGACCCTGGCCCTGCTTGACGCCTCCGACACGATCGTCGAGATCGTGACCTTCGACTCGACCACGATCCACAACACCCTGGTCATGGCCGACACCTTCCGCTCGCTGGGCTACCCGCCGACCAAGGTCCGCTACCTCGTCAATCGGGCCGATTCCGCCGGTGGCATCGATGAGCAGGATCTGGCGTCGGCCATCGGTCGAGTGCCCGAGCACCGGGTCGTCTCGGATGGGCGGCTCGTCGTCCAGTCCAACAACGAGGGCGTCCCGTTCGTCCTGGCCGAGCCATCCGCCCGGATCAGCCAGGACATCGTCGACATCGCCACGGCCCTGCTCGCCGCCGATCGCCCTGCTGTCGGGGCCCGTCACTGACGTGACGGACCCGCGACCGATCGGCGTCTTCGACTCCGGGGTCGGCGGGTTGACGGTTCTCCGGGAGATCGTCCGGCGTCTGCCCTCCGAGTCGACGGTCTACCTGGGCGACAACGCCCGGGCGCCCTACGGGACGCGGACCGACGCAGAGGTCCTGGCCTTCACCCGACAGGCGGTCGACACCCTCGTCGAACGGGACGTAAAGATCGTCGTGATCGCCTGCAACACCTCGACCGCGGTGGCCCTGGCCGACCTCCGCCGGCGCTACCCCGTGCCGATCCTCGGAGTCATCCGACCCGGCGCGGCGGCCGCCGTGCTCGCCAGCCGGGTCCGTCGGGTCGGCGTCATCGCGACTCCGGCCACGGTCCGTTCGCATGCCTACTTCAACGCGATCAAGGAGGAGAACCCGGCGGTCGAGGTCTACGAGCACGCCACGCCGGCTCTCGTCCCGATGGTCGAAGGCGGCCGGCTGAGCGGCCCGGAGGCGGAGGCGACCGTGCGCGAGGCGCTGGCGCCGCTGCTCGGTAAACGCGACGCATCGGGCGATTTCGTCTTCCCGCTGCCGACTTCGGCCCGGATCGACACGCTCCTGCTGGGCTGTACCCACTATCCGCTCCTGCGACCGATCATCGAGTCGGTCGCAGGCGAGCGAGTAGCGGTGGTCGATTCGGCGACCGCCACGACCTCAGCACTGGTCGACCTGCTGGCGATGAACGCGCTCGACGTCCCCAGCCCCGGCCAGCCGGCCAGCCATCGCCAACTCACCACCGGCGATGCCGCCGGGTTCCGAGAACTGGCCGAGCGCCTGTTCGGGAACGGCTTCGCCGACGTCCAGACCATCGCTCTGCGAGAATCGGCGGCATGACCCGCAGCACCGGACCGACCCGGACCGGCGCCACCCGCGACGACCGCGTCTGGCAGGCCGGCTTCCTGGTGGGCTCAGCCTTGGGCGTGGCGGCGACCGTGGTCGGTCGGCGGATGGAGCGCTCGGCCCGACGCGGCCTGGTCGACTGGCCTGCGGCCGAGCGGGTCGCCGCCGGTCGCTTGCGCGATGCGCCCGGTTCATTGAGCCCATCGGAGTTGGCGGCGGCTGAACCGGCCTATGCCGAGACGATGGCCCGGATCGTGCCCCGCCTGAGCGAGGTCCTGGGAACCGAGCTGCCCGGGGTCGTGGAGCGCTCCGGCGTGGTCGACCGGGTCGGCTGGGTCCGGGCCAACTCGGCCACCTTCGCCCAGCTCATCGGCAAGCTCGAGGGCAGCCTGCTCGACCAGATCCTGCCGCCCGGCGGCGGGATCGGCCAGGCCAGCATCGCCCTGGCCAACCGCTGGGTCACCACCCGTCAGATCGGGTTCATGCTCGGCTTCATGGGCAGCCGCGTCCTGGGCCAATACGATCTGGCCCTGCTCAGCGCGGAGACGACCCCGGGACGGCTCCTGTTCGTCGAGGAGAACATCCGCCAGACAGCCAAGAACCTGGGCGTGCCGCTGGACGCCTTCCGGACCTGGATCGCACTCCACGAGACGACCCACGCCTTCGAGTTCGAGGCCCACCCGTGGCTCCGTCCCTACCTGGCCGATCGGCTCGAGCGCCAGCTGGCCGCCTTCTCGGGTGGGACCAAGCGGATCGCCCCGGAGATGCTCCGTCGACTCGGTCGATCGCTTCGAGGCGAGGCGACCGGGGAGCATTGGATGGAACGCCTGATGAGCGACGAACAGCGTCGCCTCTTCCGCGAGACCCAGGCGGTGATGAGCCTGCTCGAGGGCTTCAGCGACTACATCATGGACGAGGTCGGACGGGATCTGGTCCCCGATGTCGAGCGGATCAGCGAGAAGTTCCATGCCCGACGGGAGCAGCGCAAGTCGGGCTTCGAGCGGGCGATCATGCGCCTGACCGGGATGGACATGAAGATGGAGCAGTACAAGAAGGGCGAGCGCTTCGTGGCCGCCATCGCCGCGGCCGGCGGCAAGCCGGCCCTCGAGCGGCTGTGGGCCGGGCCGGAGTCGCTCCCGCGCGATGGCGAGATCGATGTGCCCGAGCGCTGGCTGGCCCGGGTCATGGCGAGTTGAGGTGAGTCCGAACGACAAGCCCGGTCCCGGGCCCGGACGCGGTCCCGGCGGGGTCCCGGCGGCGATCGCCCTAAGCCCGATCCTGTCGGCCCGCTACCGGGGTCGCGACCTGGAGCGCATCCGCTCGGCCGCACCCGGAGCGCGGCTGGTGACCGTGTCGATCGAGGGCCTGGCCGACGGCCCCCTCGACGACGTCGAGGTCCTGCTGCGCGGGTTCCTGTCGGCCGAGGCGTTCGATCGGCTGCTGTCCCGGTCCCCACGTCTGACCTGGGTCCACTCGGCCTCGGCCGGCGTGGAACGGGTCCTGACCTCGGCCGGGCGCGAACGCGGGCTGGTCGTGACCAACGCTCGGGGCGTGTTCAGCGACCCGATCGCCGAGTACGTCCTGATGATGATCCTGGCGGTCAGCCGCCGACTGCCCCAGCTGCTCGAGCTCCAGCGCGAGCGGACCTGGCAACCGCTCGAAGGGGCCGAACTGCATGACGTGACCGTCGGCATCGTCGGCCTCGGATCGATCGGCACGGCGGTCGCCCGGCTGGCCTCGGCCTTCGGTTGTCGGGTCGTGGCGACCCGACGTCGGAGCGGGGCAGGGGAGACGCCGGCGGAGGCCGTCAGCGGGATGGACGAGGCGACCGCGGACATCGAACGGGTCAGCGGCCCGGAAGGCTTGACCGAGCTCCTGGCCGAGTCCGACTTCATCGTCCTGGCCGCGCCGCTGACGCCCGAGACCGAGGGCATGATCGACGAGACCGCCCTCGCCGCGGTCAAGCCGGGCGCCTGGCTGATCAACGTAGCCCGCGGTCGGCTGGTCGACGAGCGGGCCCTCCTCCGGGCCCTCCGCGATGGACCTCTGGGCGGCGCGGTCCTCGACACGTTCCGCGAGGAGCCGCTCCTGCCGGGTTCGCCGTTCTACGACCTTTCCAACGTCATCGTCACGCCCCACACCTCGTGGTCGAGCGGTCGCGTCCTCGACCGCAGCGTCGAGCTGTTCTGCGACAACCTCAAGCGCTACGCGGCCGGCGAGCCGCTGCGCAACGTGGTCGACGTCAGCGTCGGCTACTGATCCGGAGGAGGGAGGCTGGAGGCGCGCTCTTGAAGATCCCTTGGCGGTTCACCATCATCTGGACCGGCCTTTGCCTCATCCTCCTGGCGAGTCTCGTCGACACGATCCAGAGACCGATCCCAGCGGGCTGTTGGGAATACTGTGGGCTCAACGCAGACATCGCCAGGTCCGTCTTTCCCTGGGTCCTGCTGGTATGGCTCATGGTGACCTTCGTGGCAGCATGGCGGCGGGGCCGCGCTTCGACGATCGGCTGCCCGAGCTGCGCACGGCAAGTCGACAAAGACGCCAAGCGCTGCCCGGGCTGTGGGCACGACCTGGTCGCTCCCGACGAGCCAGATCCGCCGCCCGGTCACGGCTGACCCGAAACGGCCGGCCAAACCCCGAGGGCACCCACCTCCCGCGGCGCGTCCCGGTCGACGACAATCAGTTGATGCAGATCGCAATCGTCGGGCTTGCCGCATCGGGCAAGACGACCGTCTTCAACACGCTGACCCGGGGCCATGCCGAGACCGGCGGCTTCGGCGGGATCCAGCTCAACGTCGGTGTGGTCAAGGTCCCCGATGAGCGGCTCGACCGGCTGGCCGAGATCTTCAAGCCCAAGAAGATCGTCCAGGCCGACGTGACCTACGTCGATCTGCCCGCGCCACCGCCTTCGAGCGACGGCCGGGTCGGGACCGAGGAGCTGCCGGCCGACCATCTCGCCCGGTTGCGCGACTCGGACGCCCTGCTCCACGTCGTCCGAGCCTTCGACGACCCGTCGATGCCCCATCCGGAGGGCTCGGTCGACCCGTGGCGGGACATCGAGCGGCTCGACCTCGAATTCATCCTGGCCGACCTGGCCATGACCGAACGACGACTCGACCGGCTCAAGACGACCGGCCGGCACGGCTCACAGGCCGAACGCGACGCCAACGACCGCGAGGAGGTCATCCTCAAGCGGATCCACGCGGCCCTGGTCGAAGGCCAGCCGATCCGCGACACGGAGCTGTCGGTGGACGATGAGAAGGCCATCCGCGGCTTCCGATTCCTGACCCAGAAGCCGGTCCTCATCCTGCTCAACGTCGGAGAAGGGGATATCGCCCGGGAAGCGGACATCGTGGCCGGGATCGCCGGACGCTATGTTCACCGGCACGCCTTAGTGGACGCCCTGTCGGCCAAGATCGAGATGGAGCTGGGCGAGCTCGAACCGGACGAATCCGCCGCGTTCATGGACGAGCTCGGTCTGGCGGGATCGAGCCTGGATCGGGTCATCGCCCTGTCCTACCGGCTGCTCGGGCTGATCAGCTTCCTGACCGCAGGACCGGACGAGGTCCGGGCCTGGCCCATCCCCGACGGCTCGAACGCGGTCGACGCGGCGGCCGCCATCCACACCGACCTGGCCAAGGGTTTCATCCGGGCCGAGACGGTGTCCTACGACGACCTGCTCCAGCTGCGCTCGACGGCGGAGGCGCGCAAGGTCGGCAAGCTGCGCTCGGAAGGGAAGACCTACCTGGTCCGCGACGGCGACGTCATCGAGATCCTGTTCAGCCGCTGAGCACCGCCCGAGAGTCTCAGTTGGGCAGCGACCCGCCGTCTTTCTTGAGTTCGGCGGTGATGGTGATGAAGTCGGGCAGCTCTTCGAGCTCGATCGTCGGCTCGTCCGGGTCTTCGTCGTCATCATCGTCATCGTCGCCGTCGTCATCGTCCGAGCCCCATTCAGGCTCGGGCGAGAACGTCCCGGTCGGGACGATCACGTTCTCTTCTTCGATCGGCGACACGAACACCGACACGGTCAGCTCGTCGTCGTCGATGGGGGTGAACCCGTATTCGTTCTCGAGGCCTTCGCCGATGGCCTCGATGAGGGTATCGTGCGTGAAGTCGTCCTGGACTCGGCGCCGGATGAGCTGGACCATCTCCAGGAACTCATCGGGCTCGAACAGCTCGTCGTGGGCCAGCAACAGGTCCCCGAGGAGGTCGCCATCCCCTTCATGGAGTTCGTAGAAGTACATGCCGCCACGATACCGCGACGAGACTGACCGTGGCTGAGCGGCCCGGTCGACGGTCGCCCGGTCCGGAGGTCGTCCATGTCGGCTCCGCCTGTCGGGACATCGCGCCGGACGACCCGCGCGGCTGGCGCCTGGGTGGTGGCGTCACCTACGCCACCCTGACCACCGCCCGGCTGGGTCTCCGGACCGCGGCCGTGGTGGGCGTCGACCGCCAGGCGCGCGACGCCTCGGAGTTCGAGCTCATCCGGGCGGCCGGGGCGGACCTCATCCTTGTCCCGCTCGAGGAAGGCCCGATCTATCACAACGTCGAGACGCCGACCGGTCGGGTCCAGACCTGCGTCCAGCCGGGGGTGCCTCTGCCGGTCCCACCGTTGCCCGAATCCTGGCTTGCCGCACCGGCCTGGCAACTGGCCCCGGTGGCCGGCGAGATCGGCGACGAATGGGCTGCGACGATCCCCGGCCAGGCCTACGTCGGGGTCGCCTGGCAGGGCTTCCTGCGCACGCTCATCGCGGGCACGACCGTGACTCGCCGACCGCCGACACCCTCGCCTGTCCTGCGCCGAGCCGACCTTGTCGGGGTCAGCCACCGCGACGTCGACCCCGAGACGCCGATCGAGGCACTGACCGCTCTGCTCAAACCGGGTGCGCGCCTGGTCGTGACCCGGGGCGAAGAGGGCGGGCTGGTGCTGGTCACCGGCGGCTCGGGCCCGGACGCCGTCCTGCGTTACGGCCTGACCCCGTCCGATCGCGAGGTCGACCCGACGGGTGCCGGAGATACCTTCCTGGCGGCGCTCATCTCGACGGTCGTCCACCACACGCTCGGCGGGCGACGCAGCTCCCGGGCGCACCCGGAGCTCCGCTTCGCAGCAGCGGCGGGGGTCCTGGTGGTCGAGGGTTACGGGCTGGGCGCCGTCCCCGACCGCGGCGCGGTCCTGGCCCGGATGGTCCGCGATCGGATCAAGCGGGCCGTTGCACCGGCCACCATCGACCGGGTCGGCGCGGACCTGGACGACGCCTAGAGCGACACTCAGGACGACTCCCGGGCCGGTCGCAGCTGGATCGTCCGGATCTGCCACGCCCCGAGCTCGACGGTCAGGCCGTCCGCGCCCATGGCCAGGTCCGCTCCCGAATGCCCGAGGATGTCCGCTTCGCGGGCTCGATCGAACCGGCCGTGGATGTGGGCACTGAGCGGGTCCGGTCCCTCGGCCACGATCCGAGCCTCGAGCCAGCCGTCGCGTCGGCGGAGGCTTGACAGCGTGACCCCCGGTCCATCGATGGACAGGCCGGATCGCTCCTGGAGCTTGGCCGTCGCCGGTCCGCGCCCGCGGGCCACCAGGAAGGGATGGCGGTATCGCTCGGCGGCTGCCAGGACCTCCGGCCCGGGTCGGTCTCCGGGGTACGGCATCAGGGCCAGTTCGAACGACCGCGGTCCTGGCAGTTGGGCAGCGGGCGTGGCCAGGACCGGCCCGGCCGGCTCCTCGCGGTAGGGGTGATCGTCGCGGCTGATCAGGCCCGTCCCGCGCAGCAGGGTGATCGCCAGCTCGCGGCCGCCGTCAACCAGTTCGTACTCGACGATGTGGCGGGCCAGTACGGCCAGGCCACCGGCAGCCACGAAGGCGTCGGCCGGCTGGGTCGGCAGAGGGTACTCACCGTGTCCTGCCTCGGCCTCGAGGCCACGCTCGACGATCGCGAATTGACCCTCGGCGAAGGAGCGGACGGCGGCGGTCGGGAGGAGGATATGGAGGCGCAGGCGATGGTCGACCGTCCGGTTGTCGTAGGCCAGGCTGAGGCGCACGAACGGCTCGCCGATCCGCAGCTCGACCCGGGTGGCGACCTCGACGTCGCCCGTTTCGTCACTTCGGGTGGCAAGTCCGGCGGCCAGGCCGACCGGCCAGCGGTATGACCGATGGACCACGACGACGGCCCGCAACGGACCGCTTTCGACGACCTGCGTCGCCACCGATGACGGGGCGTCCACGATCGTGTCGAGCGGCGGAGGGGCGTAGTTGTAGCTATCGCCGACATCACCGCCGTCGACCAGGCGACCGACTCCAGCCGTGCGTCGGCCGCCCCCATCGAGGGTCAGCGTCCCGTCCGCGGCGACCTCGACCCGCACGAGCCCGTTGTCCAGGCCGCGTTCGGACGCGGTCACCGGCGCCGCATCATCCTGTGTGGGCGGAACGGGATCGGTAGTCGGTCGTCCCGGACCGACCGAGGTCAGGCCCAGCGCCGGCGCGCGGACGCAAGCCAGGACCGATCGGCGGGCCGACTCGACGACGCGCAGACGCCAGACGGCGCCTGGATCGGCCGCCGCCGCGCGAGCGACGTCGGTCACAAGACCGTCGACGTCGAGGATGGCCGGATCGGGCTCTCGATCGACGTGGATGGTCAGCGCGCGCCCGTCGGCCCCGTCGAGGGTCCAGCCGTTGACCTGGCGGCTGTACAGTTCGCGGGCGTGGATCCGCCGCCGGAGGTAGGTCTCGACCTCCTCGCTGGCGATCGTCCGTTCGTCGAAGACCTGCCGTGAGCGCTCCAGCTCCTGGATCGGGACGATCCGACCTGCCGGGTCGACCAGCGACCGGTCCCCGGTCGAGTCCTCTTCCACGGGTAGGTCGATCTCGATCAGATCGGTGCGCTCCGTCGGACTCGGGTCGAAGACCGCCCAGGCGCCCCGTGGCAGCGCCTCTGCCCAACCATCGAGGACGCCCTCGGTCAGGCCTGCGGCGATCTGCGACGCCTCCGCGAACCGGACCAGGACCTGGGCCACGACCGGGTCGAGTGAGCAGGCGCAGATCGAGTCGTGGGCCGAGTTCTCGACGATCCGCCGAGCCGCCAGCCCGAGATAGCGCTCCGGCCATTCGTGGCCGTGGAGAGCCAGGATCGGTTCGGCCGTCCGCCACAGCAGGCGCTCTGCGGTCGCGGCCGCGGCCCGGACATCGACGTGGTGGGAGACCACGCCCATCAGGATGTTGGCCCGCGCACCGGAACGCAGCTCGCCATCCCAGCTCGCCGGCTCGTCGGCCTGCTGGCCGGTGGCCGCCAGGTAGCTGACCAGGGTGTCGACCTCGATGTGGAACCGGCCCTGGCCGGCGTTGTACGCGTCGACCAGGTCGGCGTAGCCCTGGAGCGGGATCGAGTGGTCCTCGCCGTACATCGCCAGGATGTCCCCATCGCCGAAGACGTCACCGACGCCCTCGACGTAGGTGTCCAGTCGGGACCCGACCCGGGCCGGGTCGTCGAACAGGTCGCGGGCGTTGCCGTAGCCACCCCACAGGTATTCGGTCCGCACGTCCGACCCATCCGGGCTGCGCCAGCGGAACGTGTGCCGATCGATCGCCTCGGGCACGCCTCGCCAGACGACCGCCGTATCGATCCCGGCGCGGCGGAGGATCTGGGGCATCTGGGCGATGTGACCGAACATATCGGGCAAGTAGCCGACCGCCATGACCCGGCCGAGCTCGGCCGCCCGGTGCGTCCCCAGCTCGAGGTTGCGCACGATGGTCTCGCCCGAGACCAGGAACTCGTCCATCAGGATGAGCCACGGGCCGACCGCCAGCCGGCCGGACGAGACCAGCGCGGCGAGCCTGGCGGCGGCTTCGGGGCGGATCTCGAGGTAGTCGTCGACCGTGGCCAGCTGGCCATCGAGAGTGAAGCGAAGACGCTCGTCCGCCTCCATCGAGGCGATCAGACCGTCGAGCAAGCCGACCAGGCGCATCCGGAACGCCTGGAAAGGCAGGTACCACTCGCGATCCCAATGGGTGTGCGGGACGACATGGACCGTGGTCGACCGGTTCACGCCGGGTCGTTCGGCGGGGCCCGGTTCGTCGATCACGCCGAGACGATCGCTCCCGCGGCCAGACGGCTGACCGCTTCGATGGTCCGGTCGACCTCATCGCTTGTCGAGTAGTGGACCAGGCCGAGACGGAGGACCCCGCCGCCCTCCTCCAACCCGAGACGCTCCATCAGGCCCTGGGCGTAGAAGTTCCCGTCCCAGGCGTAGATGCCCTGCCGGCCGAGCGCTTCGGCGGCAGCTCGGGGCGAGATCCCGTCGATGGTCAGCGCGAAGGTGGGCGTGCGCTCGGCTACGCGGTCGGGATCGTCGAGGCCCCAGACCCGGATGCCCGGGATGCCCGAGATCTCCGACAGGAACCTCCGGCTGAGGTCCCGCTCGTGCTCGGCGATGGCCATCATCGAGCCGACCAGCCGATCGCGACGGCTGACGCCCGCCACGGCTCCTGCGTCGACCGCCCCGGACGCGACTCCGACCGAGGCGAGGTAGTCGACCGCGGCGAGTGCCCCGGCGATGGCCTCGAAGTTCTGGGTCCCGGTCTCGATCCGATCGTGGGCCGGTCGGACCTTGTACGCCGGCAGGGCATCGAGCAGTTCGGCCCGGCCGTACAGCGCGCCCAGGTGCGGACCGAACCACTTGTAGACCGACGTCGCCAGGAAATCCGTGCCCAGCTCGCGGACGTCGATGGGGCCATGCGGCGCGTAGTGGACCGCGTCGATGTAGGTCAGGGCTCCGGCTGCGTGGGCCAGCTCGACGATGCGCTTGACCGGATTGACCGTTCCGACCGCGTTCGAGGCGTAGCCGACGGCGACGAGCCGGGTCCGGGGCGAGAGCTTGGCCTCGAGGTCGGCCAGATCGAGGGTGCAATAGCGCTGGTCGATCTCGACCGTCCGGACCAGCAGGCCCCGGTCGGCGGCGATCGCCCGCCAGGGCGACACGTTCGCCTCGTGATCCAGGGTGGTCACCAGGATCTCGTCGCCCGGCTCGAACGTCGCCGCGATCGACCGACTGGCGTGGAAGGTCAGGGTGGTCATGTTGTAGCCGAACTTGATCTCGTCGGGTGAAGCCGCTCCGAGCAGGTCGGCGACCGCGCCGTGGGCCTCGTCCACGATCGCGTCACTGGCCGCGCTGGTGGCGAACGCGCCGCCATCGTTGGCGTTCGACTCGCGGTAGTAGCGCACGACCGCGTCGATCACCCGCTGGGGGACCTGGGTCCCACCCGGCCCGTCGAGGAAGACGACCGGACGACCGTCCTGCCGACGCGCCAGAGCCGGGAACTCGGGACGCAGCGCGAGCGGGTCGAAGCGGCTCATCGGATCCTCCAGGACGCGGCAGCCGAGTGTCTCATCTTCGCCCGGCGGCGGTGGACCGTCGGGGTCAGGCCGAGACCGTGGCCGGCGGACGGACCGCCGCAAGCTTGCGCGACAGTCGGCCTCGTCGGCGCGCCAGATCGGTCTCGAGGAGGGGCAGGCGCCGGCCGACGAAGCGGGCTCGTTCGGCGATCCGGGCTGCCCGTCCGCAGGCCTCCAACGCCCCAGCCGGATCCCGGCGCCGATGCTCGAGGATCTTGGCGACCTCGATCCAGCCGACCCCGGCCCATATCCCGCCGCCGATGGCGATGTCGCGCCAGGCCGCCAGGGCTTCGTCCTCGCGACCGAGCCTTCGCAGCAGCCGAGCTCGATCGACGAGCATGCCTTCGCGGTCGTGACGGACGCTCGGCGTTCGCGGATCCGGGGCGTCCGCTCGGGTGGTCAGCAGAGCCGCCCAGGATCGGATCTCGGTCCTGGGCCGGGAGCTGCCCTCGAGGGCGATATCGAGGCAGTCGAGTGCCTCGCCCGAGCGACCCAGCCGGCGATAGGCCCGAGCCAGCCCGGCCAGATCGCCGACCGGAGCGACCCGTCGATCGGCGACCGTCCCCAACCGTGTTTCAGCGTGGGCCAGGAGCCGGGCCAGCGATCGGACGTCCTCGTGGTTGTGTCGGACGACCTCGGCCAGCGGATCGGCCGACCCGCCCCGGAGGAACTCGAGATAACGCCCCGGGATCTCCCAGCCGTCGACGTCGCGACCGCGGTCCAGACCGAGCAGTTCCGTCTCGACCGTCTTGAGCCGGGCGTCGGTCAGGCGGTGTCGGAAGACGCGTCGGACGAAGGGCAGCAGATCGAGGTGACCGGCGTGGGCCGGGGCGGCCTGCCGGCTCATCCGGAAGCGGCTGACCAGCAGCGGCCAGTCGAAGCTTCGTCCGTTATAGGTGACCAGCCAGGCATCAGCGGGGATGGCCGCGGCCAGCGCTTCGAGCATGGCCGGTTCGTCGGCGTGGTCCGGCATCAGCAGCTGGACCTGTCGGAAGCGGTCGCCCTGCCAACTTCCCAGGCCGACCAGGAAGGCGACCGTCCCGGCACCCGTGGCCAGCCCGGTCGTCTCGGTATCGAGGCAGACCAGCGGGACGTCGGGCGGGGCGCTGTCGGGCAGGCCGGCGAGCCGCTCCCGGTCGAGCGGCAACAGGCTCGATGGCGGTTCGACCCGAACGTAACCGCCCATCGGGGTCTGGATCCACTCCCCGTCGATGGCCACAGCCAGCCGGCGGGCCAGATCGCCACTGGCCCGGATGAGGGCCGCCCGGTCGGCCCCGACCGGGTCGGTGGCCATGCCCCGCTCGCGGTCGTCGCGTTCACGGCGAAGCTCGGCCAGCCGCCGTCCGAGCCGGGCCGCGTCGGTCATCGCGCTTCGCCGAGCCTGACCCGGGTGACCGTCTCGACCGTGGCCCCGAGCCCACCGAGGAGGCGCAGGGCGAGGGCCTTGGCGTCCACGTTCGGTTCGAGTCGTGGGCCGGTACAGGTCGGGCAGCCCCCGTCGCAGGCGCACCCGGCGATCAACCGGGCGGCACCCTCGACCAGCTCGTCGGTCCGGTCGAACAGGCGCTCGGCTAGCCCGACCCCGCCCGGGACCGCCTCGTAGAGGTAGATCGTCGGTGCCTCCTGGTGCGGGCTGCGGACCTGGGTCACCAGCCCCAGGTCCCGCGGGTCGACCATCAGCAGCACGCTGGCGACTGCCTGGATCGCCCGACCGGCGCCGATCAGGGCGACATCCAGCTCGTCCCGGCGCCAGTTCCCAGCGGGTCTGACGTCGGCCGCCTCGGGACCGACGACGATCCAGGCGGCGGTCGTCTGCAGCTCGATCTCGGGCAGGTGGATCCGTCCCCAGCCGATGTTCTCGTTGGTCACGAATTTGAGCTTCTTGTAGATCGTGGCCAGGCTGGCGACCATGACCTCGCCGTGGACGCGTCGGCCCCCGGTGGTCGGCGCGTCGGCGAACACGTCGAGGGGCTTGAGGGTGACTGCTCGGTCGGCCTGGGTGTAGTGGTCGACGTCGACCCGCCGGACATAGGCCTTGCGCTCGCTCCAGTCGAGGGTGTCGACGTGGAACTGGATCGACTCGTGGAGGTAGATCGCGTCCTCGTGGACGAGGGTCTGGGCGCTGAACAGGTCCACCTCGCCGATGACCCGCGGACGATCCGGCGTGGTGTCGATGATGACCACGTTCTCCTGGGCAGCCGAGCGGAGCGAGATCTCGGACGCCGGGAAGTTCTCGCTCGACCAGTACCAACGTCCATCGCCCGCTTGCCGGACGTGGCCCTCCTCGCTCAGGAATGCCAGGAGATCGTCGGCTGGACCTGGCCCGAACGTCTCGCCCGGCTCGAACGGCAACTCGAAGGCCGCCGCCTTGAGATGGGCCAGCAGGATGTGCAGGTTGTCCGGGTCGAGACGAGCTTCCTCAGGCGTCCCGTCGAGGAGGTACTCCGGATGGCTGACGACGTAGCGGTCGACCGGCGAGGCCGATGCGACGAGCACGCCGACACTGACCCCCTGGCGTCGTCCAGCCCGGCCGATCTGCTGCCAGGTCGCCGCGATCGAACCGGGATAGCCGGCCAGGATGGCGACGTCCAGCCGGCCGATGTCCACCCCGAGCTCGAGCGCGTTGGTGCTGACCACCCCGAGGACGTCGCCGTCGCGCAGGCCTCGCTCGATCGAGCGTCGCTCGGTCGGCAGGTAGCCGCCCCGGTAGCCGCGCACCCGCGAACGCGGTCCACCGCTCTCGCGGAGCGCCTCGCGCAACCCGGTCAGGAGGATCTCCACGGCGGTCCGCGAGCGGCCGAAGACGACCGTCTGGCGGCCTGCCCGCAGGAACGGCAGCGCCCAGCGATCGGCGACGCTGAGCGCCGAGCCGCGGGCTCCGGTCGCAGCGTCGAGCAGGGGTGGTTCGACGAACAGCAGATGGCGCTCACCGGCCGGCGCCCCGTTGCGGTCGACCAGGCGGGCGGGCCGGCCGGTCAGGGTCCGGGCCAGCTCGGCCGGGTTCCCGATCGTCGCCGAGCAGCACACGATCACCGGGTGCGAGCCGTAGTGGGCGCAGATCCGGAGGAGTCGGCGCAGGACGTTGGCGACGTGGCTGCCGAACACCCCACGATACGAATGGAGCTCGTCGATGACGATGACCCGGAGCTGTTCGAACAGCTGGAACCACTTGGTGTGATCGGGCAGGATCCCGGCGTGGAGCATGTCCGGGTTGGTGACCACGACCTGGCCGGCGGTCCGGATCGCCGAGCGCACCGGGGCGGGCGTGTCGCCGTCGTAGGTGGCCGCCGAGACGGCGAGCCCGGCCGCTCGGGCGAGCTCCGAGAACTCGGCGACCTGGTCCTGGCCCAGAGCCTTGGTCGGGAACACGTACAGGGCTCGCGCCGATGGGTCCTCGGCCAGCGCCTGGAGGGTCGGTAGCGCATAACACAGGGTCTTGCCCGAGGCAGTCGGGGTCACCACCACCACGTCCTCGCCGGCCCGGACGGCTTCGATGGCAGCGGCCTGGTGGACGTACAGGGAGTCGATGCCCCGGGTCGCCAGGGCCGCGCCGATGCGGGGGTCCAGCCAGCTCGGCAGCGGGCTGGTCACGGCCGTGCGGGCTGGGATCAGTCGATGATGGACGACCCCGCCGGCCATCGACGGCTCATCGAGGATCCCGGCCAGGACCGTCTCGACCGAAGCGGGCGCGTAGTGGCGCATGGGTCGGACTCCTCGATATCGAACGGATGTGCGAAATACGCGGTGAGTCTAGCGCACCGTCTCGTGAGGCGGTGACAGCTCGGCTGACACGGCCACTCGATTTGACAGCCCCACGCGTCGCAGCTGAGGGTGGCCCGGATGGACTTCCCGAGCGACCGGGATCCCGAAGAGTCGGACTCGGTCGAGCGCCCAGGCCGCCCCACGCCAGCCACCCGACCGGATCCCCGGCCGCGGCAGACGCCGCCCGACCTCGGTGGGCTGGCGATCGCCGGGATCACCCGTCGGAAGGTCGCCTGGCTCCTCGCGGCCCTCGTCTCGATCTGGATCGTGTCGGTCTTCGCCCGCCAGGTCGGCGATGCCGGTGCCGCGGTCGACCGAGCCGATCGGCTGCGCTTCGAGAACGCCGGCCTGGTCAGCCAGGTCGAGGACCTCAAGAAGGAGTTCGACCTGGTCCAGCGTCAGTCGTTCGTCGAGCTCCAGGCGCGGGCCAACGGCTTGGGCGGCAAGGGCGAGCGGCCCTTCGCCCTCGGCTCGGACGCGACCGCCCTGCCCGAGGATGCGCCGGGCTCCGAGGCCGTTCGGCTGGGAGCGACCGCGCCCCGGACCGCCCCGATCGACGTCTGGCTGGACCTCCTGTTCGGCCCCGGTCGCTGACCTGTCGGCGGGGACGCCAGATGGCCCTTTGGTCGCCCGATCGAGCCGTTTGCTAGAATCGGATCGCGCTGGCGGAGTAGCTCAGTGGTAGAGCAGGGGACTCATAAGCCCTTGGTCGGTGGTTCAAATCCGCCCTCCGCTACCAATCCTCATCGTCCGTCTCCAGGTCATCCGCGACCGGGTCCATCCGCCGGACGTCGCAGGCCGTACAGATGGACGAGCGACGGCAGCCATCGGTCATCGGGTCATCTCCGGACCGAGCGCTATACTCGTCGCACGGTCGACGTGTCGAATGTCGGCCGATCCCGCTCGATCCGGAGGCGTTAGTTCCTTGAACGCGAAGTTCGCCCGGAACGGGATCGTGATGGTTGTCCTGATCGTCGGGACGCTCGCGCTCCTGTGGACCTGGCTCAGCAGCACCACCCCCAGCAACCAAGTCGGCTACTCCCAGTTCCTGTCCGATGTCGCCGCAGGCCAGGTCGCCTCGGTCGAACAGCAGCAGGAGACCCTCAACGTCACCAAGGTCGGTACCGGCGGGACCTATACGGTCACCGTGCCGAGCGTCCTGACCGTGGTCTACCCGACCGACATGCAGGCAGCCGCCAAGACGACCGGCTTCAACCTCCCGGCCGACATCTACAAGGCCAAGCCGGTCCCCGATACCGGTTGGTTCGCCGTCCTGATCACCGGCGCTCCTGCCGCTCATCGTGATCGTCGGCTTCATCCTGTTCATGATGCGCCAGGCTCAGGGCACCAATAACCAGGCCATGAGCTTCGGTAAGAGTCGGGCCCGGATGTTCCTGGGCAACAAGACGGTGGTCACGTTCAATGACGTGGCCGGGGTCGACGAGGCCAAGATGGAGCTCCAGGAAGTCGTCGAGTTCCTGAAATATCCCGAGAAGTTCAACTCGCTCGGCGCGCGCATCCCGCGCGGCGTGCTGCTGGTCGGGCCTCCCGGCACGGGCAAGACGCTGATGGCCCGGGCCGTCGCGGGCGAGGCCGGCGTGCCGTTCTTCTCGATCTCCGGTTCGGAGTTCGTCGAGATGTTCGTCGGGGTCGGCGCCAGCCGGGTCCGCGACCTGTTCGATCAGGCCAAGCGGAACAGCCCTTGCATCGTCTTCGTCGACGAGATCGACGCGGTCGGCCGCCAGCGTGGCGCTGGTCTCGGTGGATCGCACGACGAGCGTGAGCAGACCCTCAACCAGATCCTGGTCGAGATGGACGGCTTCGACACCAATACCAACGTCATCGTGGTCGCCGCGACCAACCGCCCGGACGTCCTCGACCCGGCGCTCCTGCGCCCCGGTCGGTTCGACCGCCAGGTCATCCTGGACCGCCCCGACATCCGGGGCCGGACGGCCATCCTCAACGTCCACACCAAGGGCAAGCCGCTCGACAAGTCGGTCGACGTCGAAGGCATCGCCAAGCAGTCGCCGGGCTTCTCCGGGGCCGATCTGGCCAACCTCGTCAACGAGGCCGCGATCCTGTCCGCGCGGCGCAACAAGAAGCTGATCGGGATGTCCGAGTTCCAGGAGGCCCTCGAGCGGATCGTGGCCGGCCCGGAGCGACGCAGCCGGGTCATCAGCGACGCGGAGAAGAAGATCATCGCCTTCCACGAGGGCGGTCACGCGGTCGTGATGCGGGTCCTGCCCAAGTGCGACGCGGTCCAGAAGGTGACCATCATCAGCCGGGGCATGGCCCTTGGCTACACGATGGGCCTGCCCAGTGAGGATCGCTATCTCAAGAGCAAGACCGAGTTCGAGGACGAGATCGCCGGGATGCTCGGTGGCAATGCTGCCGAACGATTGATCTTCGGCGACACCACCACGGGTTCGTCCAACGACATCGAGAAGGCGACCGACCGGGCTCGCCGGATGGTCACCGAGTACGGCATGAGCGATCGGCTCGGCCCGCTCTCGTTCGGAAAGCGCGACGAGATGGTCTTCCTGGGTCGGGATCTGGGTGAGCAGCGGAACTACTCGGACGACGTCGCCAAGACGATCGACGAGGAGGTCCGGGCGATCATCGATCGGGCCTACGAGCGGGCGATGGACACCCTGGTGACCCATCGCTCCAAGCTCGAGGCTCTGGCCGAGAAGTTGGTCGCCGAGGAGACCGTGGACGGCCCCGAGTTCGAGGCTCTGTTCAGCGATCTCCCCCCGAAGTTGAACACCCACGGCCTGGGCGCCGAGATCATCGCTCCGGTCGAGATCGATCCGGGTCCCACGTCGGCCCCGGCACCCAACCCGGCCTGAACCGACCCGCCCCAGGGCGGCGCCAACCACGAACCGATGACGAACGGGCCCTCGAGGCCCGTTCGTCGATTCCCGGGCCCGACTCGCGGACCCGAGCCACGCCCGACCGGCCTCGCCGCTACGATCGGCTCGTCCGACCTGAGATCTGGAGATCGAATGCCTGAGATCGACCCGTCCATCGAGTCCTACCTGACCGCCGGCCGCGAGGCGCGACTGGCCAGCTTCGTCGACTTCCTGCGGATCCCGAGCGTCTCGGCCGATCCGGCCTACGCGGCCGACTGCCGTCGTGCGGCCGACTGGCTGGCCGACCGGCTGAGAGCGGTCGGACTCGAGCATGTCGAGGCATCCGAGACCGGCGGGCACCCGATGGTCTACGCCGACTGGCTCGGGGCAGCCGGCGCTCCGACCGTGGTGGTCTACGGCCACTACGACGTCCAGCCACCCGATCCGCTGGCCGAGTGGACCTCGCCGCCGTTCGAGCCGGCCGTCGTCGACAACCGGATCGTGGCCCGCGGTGCGAGCGACGACAAGAGCAACATCACCATCTTCGTCCAGGCCGTCGAGGCGCTCCTGGCGACCCGCGGCCGCCTGCCCGTCAATCTCCGCTTCGTGTTCGAGGGCGAGGAGGAAGCGGGCTCCGACCACCTCCAGCCCTGGCTCGAAGCCAATCGAGCCCGGCTGGGCGGAGATGTCGCGATCGTCAGCGATGTCGGCTTCTTCGAGGGCAACCTGCCGGCGCTGACCGTCGGCCTGCGCGGGATCATGGCCGCCGAGATCACCGTCCAGGGCCCATTCCAGGACGTCCACTCGGGCGTCTATGGCGGGGCCATCGCCAACCCGGTCAACGCCCTGGCCGGCATTCTCGCCGCGCTCAAAGGCCCGGACGGGCGCATCCGCGTCCCGGGCTTCTACGACGACGTCGTCGCGCTGGGCGAGGCCGATCGCGCCGCCTATGCGGCACTGCCCTTCGACGACGAGCACTACCGCCAGTTCCTGGGCGTGCCCGAGCTCGTCGGCGAGGCGGGCTACACCACCCTCGAGCGCAAGAGCGGTCGACCGACCCTTGACGTCAACGGGATCTGGGGCGGCTACCAGGGCGAAGGGACCAAGACGATCATCCCCGGACGGGCAGCAGCCAAGATCACCTGCCGGCTGGTCCCTGACCAGGATCCGGTCCGGATCTTCGAGAACCTGCGGGCGTTCGTGGAGGAGATCGCACCACCCGGCGTGCGGGTGAGCATCGAGGCCCAGGGCGACGGCCGTCCGATCCTGATGGCGATCGATCATTGGGCGGTCGGCGCGGCTGCTCGCGCCCTCGAGGAGACCTTCGGGCGAGCCCCGCTGTACATCCGGGAAGGGGGCTCGATCCCGTTCGTGGCGACCTTCGAGGAGGTCCTCGGGTTGCCCGTGGTGCTGATGGGGTTCATGCCGCCGGACGGCAATTTCCACGCCCCCAACGAGTGGATGGACCTGGACAACTTCGAGTCCGGGATCCGTGCCGTGATCCGTGCCTTCGACGGATTCGCGGCCAGCGCGCCATAGCCCTTTTGGGTGGGTGGTTATGTGAGGAATGGTCAGGTGATGCCCCCGAAGGCCGGTGCTACAGTCCCGGCAAAGGCATCCCCTAGAGGACCACGAACCGATGACCACCGAGGCAGCCGACACGACTGCCGCTGCCCCAACGGGGCACGCCGCGGCGCCCAAGGGGACCTGGCGGCTCGATACTCCGAACGGCAGCATGAGTCCGCGCTCGGCGCTCGACGTGCTGGTCGACCTCAACGACAAGGTGACCAGCGGCAAGGTCGGCGAATACCAGCCGGTCCCGCTCGGCTTCACCCCGCTCGACAAGACGATCGGCAACGGTCTGCGGGCCGGTGAGCTCCTCCTGATCGGCGGCGCCCAGGGCACCGGCAAGACGACCATGGCCCTGCAGATGGCGCGCAACGTCGCCTCGGGCGGTCAGGCCAACGTCCTCTACATCTGCTATGAGCATGAAGAGCAGTACCTGCTCAATCGGCTGATCTCGATGGAGTCGGCCCTGGCCCACCTGCCCCACAAGACCGGCGCGATCAAGATCCAGGACGTCCGCAAGGAGATCCTCGGTTCGTGGGTCGCCGAGGGCCAGGGCGCCGGGCAGCTGACCAATAACCCGCGCCTGCGGCCGTCGCTCGACCGGATCGCCCGCTACGGCCAGAGTCTGTTCTTGGTCCGCGGCACCCAGACCACCAGCACGGTCGACAACATCCGCAAGCTGGTCCAGCAGCATCGCGAGTTGTCGGGCGATCGACGTCTGCTCGTCATCGTCGACTACATGCAGAAGGTACCGGTCTTCCCGGAGCCGCCGACCGAGTCGGAGAAGGTCACCTACGTGGTCAACGGCCTCAAGGACGTCGCCCTGTCCGAGGACGTCCCGATGATCTCGATCGTCGCGGCCGACAAGGAGGGCCTCAAGGCCGCTCGACTGCGCAATCACCACCTGCGCGGCTCGTCGGCCATCAACTACGAGGCCGACATCATCCTGATCCTCAACGAGAAGTACCAGGTCGTGGCCAAGGTCAACATCGAGTTCAACCCGTACCAGGCCCAGCGCTTCCGCGATTGGGTCATCGTGTCGGTCGAGAAGAACCGGGGCGGCCAGGACAACGTCGATGTCGAGTTCGAGAAGCACTTCGAGTTCTCGTGCTTCGACCCGAACGGCCGGACCGTCCAGGAGAAGCTCATCGAGGAGCGTCTCTACAACGACTGACCGGTCGACCCGCTGGGCCGGGTCAGGGTTCGTCAGCGACGGCCAGGTCGAGCAGGGCGGTGATGGCGAGTCCGCGCCCTGCCTGTAGGCCGTCGTCGAATCCCGCTCGGCCGATCACCTGGACGACGTCCGCGACCGTGCGCGCTCGAACGCGGGACTCGACCGGATCCCAGCGTCCGCCGGTCTCCTCGAGGAGGCGGTCGGCGGCTCCCAGCAAGTGCGCCCCGCCCAGTGGATCCCCCTGGGCCACCGCCACAGCGGCCAGGCCGACCAGGTCGGTGGCCTCCACTTCGACGAACCCGAGACGGACCGCCGTTCGGAGGCTCGCGATGAGGTCACTCCGGGCATGCGTCGGCCCGTGCTGCTCCAGCCTGGCGAGCCCGCGATTCTCGAGGAAGAACGCCTCACTCCGGCGATCCCCCCGCTGCTGAGCCAGGTCGATCGCCTCGTCGAACCAACCCGATGCCGTGCTCGGGTCGCCCTCCACCAAGGCGATGTAGCCGAGATTGTTGAGCGCCATCGATAGCGCCCAGCGGTCACCCGAACGACGCGCGTACTCGGCACTCTCCTCGGTGTAGCGACGGAACCCGGCGGCGTCATCCTCGGTAGAGGCGATCAGGCCGAGGACCCGCAGGGAGCGCGCGATCCCGCTCTCGTCGTCACATCGCCGCCGGATGGCCAGGCTCTCCTCGGCCGGCCCGATCGCACTCGCGAGGTCGAGCTGGCGCATCGCCAGGTGGGCGGATCCCTCGAGGACCTTGGCCCGCAGGCGGTCGTCTTGGGGCGGCGGCTGTGACACTGCGAGCTCCAGCCAGCGGCGACCCTCTGTCCAGTGGCCGTGGATCCACCAGAATGTGGCACACGCCCCCGCGATACGGAGGACGAGGTCGCCCTGTCCGAAGGTCAGTGCGGCTCGGATCTCATCGTGCTCCTCGGCGAAGCGCGCGAGCCACGGTTCCTGAGCGTGGCCGTCGAGTTCGGGCTCGCCGCGCTCGACCAACGTCGCCACCCACTCCGCATGACGCTGCCGGACGGCGTCGCCCTCCCCTGAACCGTCGAGCCGCTCGGTCGCGAACTCCCGGATCGTCTCGAGCATCCGGTAGCGCTCGCCGGAGAATGCGACGAGGCTCTTCTCGACGAGCGACTGGAGGGTATCGAGTCCTGCCTCGGCGACCGTCTCGGCTGCCTCGAGGCGAAAGCCCGCGGCGAAGACCGCAAGGCGTCGAAAGAGAACCTGCTCGTCTGGCCCAAGAAGCTCGTGGGACCATTCGATCGTCGCTCGAAGCGTGCGCTGACGCGGGTCACTGTCACGCCCTCCTCGGAGCAGGTCGAGGCGCTCGCCGATCCGCTTCAGGATCTGCCCAGGAGAGAGGGCGCTCGTCCGACCGGCGGCGAGTTCGACCGCGAGCGGAAGGTCGTCGAGCCGTGCGCACAGGGCAGCTATATCGTCGTTTGGCTGCAGCGACGAACGGGCGCAGAACAACGCCACACTGTCCGCGCCCGTCAGCGGTGGCACCCGGAGGCTTGCCTCTCCTCGGATGCGCAGCAGCTCGCGGCTGGTCGCGATGATGGTCAGGTTCGGACACGCCATCAGAAGGGCGTCGAGGTCCGTGGCGACGTCGATCACCTGCTCGAGATTGTCCAGGACGAGGACCGTATCGCGGTCCCCGATGTGGCCGGCCAGACTGCCCCTGGCTCCGATGATGTGGCCGATCGTCTCGATCGCCAGGGTCGGGTCCCGGATCGATGCCAGGGCCACCCAGAAGACGCCGGCCCGGTGACTGGCCAGAAGGCCGCTGGCAAGCTCGATCGCGAGACGGGTCTTACCCGATCCGCCAGGACCGGTGAGGGTCAGCAGGCGACTGCTCTCCTCGAGCAGACGGCTGGCCGCGGCCAGTTCCCGATGCCGGCCGACGAACGAACTGATCGGTCGTGGAAGGTTGGTCGCCGAGATCGTCCTGAGAGGCGGGAAGCCCCGAGTCCCGAGCTGGAAGAGGATCCATCGATCTGGGAGGTCCTTGAGGCGGTGCTCGCCCAGATCGAGCAGGCGACCGGGTGACGCGATCAGATCGCGGGTGGCCGATGACAGGACGATCTGGCCGCCGTGGGCCGCCGAAGCGATGCGGGCGGTCGCATGGACGACATCGCCCACATATCCCTCGTCGGTGAGCAGCGGGACGCCGGTGTGAAGGCCGACCCGGACGAGGATCGGACCGGTGCCGAGGCGCGTGGTCAGTTCGGCGGCCGCCGCGAGCGCCGCCTCGGCCTCCGGGAACACGACCAGGAAAGCGTCCCCCTGGGTGTCGACCTCGATCCCGCCGTGCGCCCGACAGGCCGCCCGAACGACCCGCCGGTGGTCGCCCAGAGCGATCGCATAGGCGTCGGGGCCGAGCTCCTGGAGGAGCCTCGTCGAGCCCTCGATGTCGCTGGCCAGGAAGGTGACCCTCCCGACGGGGAGATCCGTGCGCATCCATCGAGCATGGCGTCTCACGACCCATCCGTGAAGCGCGCGGTAAGGTTCGTCCATGAGCCCATCGCCCGACGGCTTCCCGGGGATCGTCGAGATCGTCGTCGAGATCCCTCGCGGCAGCCGCAACAAGTACGAATACGACGAGCGGGCGGGCGTCTTCCGGCTGGACCGGGTGTTGAGTTCGGCCGTCTTCTATAACTTCGACTACGGCTTCATCGAGGGGACCCGGGCCGACGACGGCGATCACACCGACGCGCTGCTCATCATCGACGAGCCGACCTTCACCGGCGTCCACGTCTTCGCCCGCCCGGTCGGCGTCCTCGAGATGCGGGATGAGAAGGGCGCCGACTACAAGATCCTGTGCGTGGCCATGGGCGATCCCAACCAGGCCCACATCGACCGGCTCGACCAGATGCGGCCTCACCGACTGGTCGAGATCGAACACTTCTTCGAGACCTACAAGATGCTCGAGGACAAGACCGTCGAGGTCCTCGGCTGGCGCGACCGCAAGCGCGCCCTCGAGATCCTGCGCGCCGACCGGGTCGCCTGGGAGCGCGAGACCGGAACGTCCCCGACCGCCGAGTAGCTATGGGGCGCTATGGGGATCCGTTCGCCGGGATCCCAGGTCGGCGGATCTTCGCGGCGACGCCGCTGGCCGACGCGGCGCGCGAACGGATCGAAGAACTCGTGGGAACCATCCGGGCCGCTGCCGAACCGGGCCAACGGGAGGTCCGCTGGGTCCGCTTGGACGGACTCCACATCACCCTCCGGTTCATCGGACCGACCCTCGAGCCACGGATCCCCGAGGCGCTCGCCGCCATCCAGGCCGCCGCTCGCGAGGCGTCGGCCTTCGAGGTGGCCCTGCGCGGAGCGGGGGCATTCCCGAACCACGATCGACCGCGCGCCCTGTGGCTGGGCATCGGTGACGGCGTCAGCGGGCTGACCGACCTGACGGCCTCGATCGACCGCGAGCTGGCGGAGCGAGGCTGGCCGACCGATGCACGCCCATTCCGGCCGCACCTCACCCTGGCCCGATCCGACGGTGTATCTTCCGGCGCCCGGACCGTCGAACGACTGATCGAGGCCGCCGCCACGCTCGAAGCCAGCTGGACCGTCGACCGGGTGATCCTGTTCGAGAGCGTGACCGGCGGCGGCCCCGCGCGCTATGTCCCGATCGGCGAGGCGCCGCTCGCGGGTCGTTGATCGCGACCGCACTCTGCTAGCATCGACCACCCCGGACCGCCCCGTTCCGGATCGCCCGGCCCTCGCCCCTTTCCGTGCCCGGAAGGAGCTCCGCGATCGACGACAGCAGTCTCCAGCGCGTCCGGGTGATCCTCGGCCTCGGCCTGGTCAACCTGGTCCTGGCCGCCGTCGCGATCGTCGTCGGGAGCGTCCCGCTGGTTCGCTGACGCTCGGCTTGCGGAGCCGCTCCGTCGCGGCGTAGGCTTCGGGCCCGACACGCCGTCCGCAGGGCGGTGGGTGGATCGATCCCGGAGGCAGGACCGTGGCGGATTCCAGCTCGCAACGCACCAAGTTCATCCTCGACGAGGAGCGCATCCCCAAGAGCTGGTACAACATCGCGGCCGATCTGCCGGTGCCCCCGGCTCCCGTCCTCCACCCAGGCACCGGTCAGCCGATCGGTCCGGCCGACCTGGCCCCGCTCTTCCCGATGGCCCTGATCGGCCAGGTCGTCAGCCAGGACCGCGAGATCGAGATCCCCGAGCCGGTCCGCGACGCCTATCGGCTTTACCGACCCAGCCCGCTCTACCGAGCCCATCGACTGGAGAAAGCGCTCGATACGCCGGCCCACATCTATTACAAGTACGAGGGTGGCAGCCCTTCGGGCAGCCACAAGCCCAACACGGCCATCCCGCAGGCCTGGTACAACAAGCAGGAAGGCACGACCCGGATCGCCACGGAGACCGGCGCCGGACAGTGGGGGACGGCCCTGGCCTTCGCGGGCGCGCTGTTCGGTCTCGAGATCAAGGTCTACATGGTCCGGGCGAGCTACGACCAGAAGCCCTATCGCCGGATGCTCATGGAGACCTACGGCGCTTCAGTCGTCGCCAGCCCGTCGCTCGCGACGGAGTACGGCCGCAAGGTCCTCAGCGAGACACCCGACAACACCGGCTCTCTCGGGATGGCCATCAGTGAGGCGATCGAGGACACGGTCACCCACCCCGGGACGAAGTACTCGCTCGGCTCGGTCTTCGATTTCGTCCTCCTCCACCAGACGGTCATCGGCCAGGAGTCGATCCTCCAGATGGAGATGGCCGGTGAGGAGCCCGACGTCATCATCGGCTGCGCCGGCGGCGGCTCGAATTTCGCCGGCCTGACCTTCCCGTGGCTCGGCCGCACCTTCCGCGGCGGGCGTAAATACCAGGTCATCGCGATCGAGCCTGAGGCGGCCCCGAGCCTGACCCGGGGCGTCTACACCTACGACTTCGGGGACACGGCCCAGATGACCCCGCTGGTCAAGATGCACACCCTCGGCCATGACTTCATCCCGGAGCCGATCCACGCGGGCGGGCTGCGCTATCACGGTATGGCGCCGCTCGTGTCGCTGCTCAAGGAGCACGATCTGATCGAGGCTCGCAGCGTCCACCAGCGGGCCAGCTTCGAGGCTGGGGTCCAGTTCGCCCGGACCGAGGGCATCCTGCCGGCGCCGGAGCCCACCCACGCCATCCATACGGCGATCGACGAGGCGCTCAAGGCCAAGGCGGCCGGCGAGTCCAAGGTCATCCTGTTCAACCTGTGCGGTCACGGCCACTTCGACCTGGCGGCCTACGAGCGCTACCTCAGCGGCGATCTCGAGGACTACGAGTACCCGATGGAGAAGGTCCAGGCCGCCCTGGCGAGCTTGCCCAAGGTCTGAGCCGGGGCTCGAATGCGTTAACGGGGGTAGCATCGAACCATGCCCAGACTCGCCTGCTGGTCGTGTGGTCGCCAGATCTACACGGTCTCACCGATCGAGTCGCTCTTCGCCGAGGAGCGCCGCTGCCCCCGTTGCGGCGCCTACCTCAACGCCGAACGCCGGGAGGCGGAGCGGCGCAAGCAGCTTCGCCGCCAGAACCCGGCCGATGAGCCCGGGCCACCGCAGCCGACGGACGAACGCCGGGCGGACGACCGACGCGACAACCAGCGCCGGACGGGTGGTTCCTCGGGTGGCCGTCGCGACGGAGCCGGCTGGACGGACTGAGCCCCGTTCAGGGGTAGAGGCGATCCTCGGGGGTCGGTGGGTCGACCAGACCAAGCCTGAGCGCCTCGACCACCGCCTCGAGCTTCGAGTGGACGTGGAGCTTGGCGGTGATGTTCTGGACGTGCGTCCGGAGGGTGTTCGGGGCGATGGTCAGTTCGGTGCAGATCTCCTTGGTCGTCCGCCCGGCACTGAGCAGGCGCAGGATCCCGAGCTCGCGCGTGGTCAGCGCCTCGACCGGTTGTCCATCGGGCGCCGGCTCGCGGGCGATCCGGACCCGCAGCGCGATCTTGGCGATGACTGACGGGGGCAGGAGGGTCTCGCCGGCGAAGGCCGCCCGGACGGCGCCCAGGATCTCGTCCATGGAGGCGGTCTTGGCCAGGAACCCGTCGGCCCCGGCCTGGATCGACTCGAGCACGGTCTCGTCGTCGTCGTAGGCGGTCAGCATGATGACCGAGACCCGCGGCCAGCGAGCCTTTGCGGCGCGGGCTACCTCGGCTCCGGTGCCATCGGGTAGGACGTAATCCATCAGGACCACGTCGACCGGCTGACGGAGGCGGACCCGGGCCTCGACCGCCGAGTAGGCACTGCCGACCATGGTGATCCCGGGTTCGGTCGCAAGCATCCGGCTCAGCGCGTCGGCCAGCGCTCGATGATCGTCGACCAGGAGGACCCGGATCGCCGGCGGATCGACGCCGGGGACCGGGCGGCTCGCGTCGGCTCGTTGGCCCTGGGTGGATGTCGCGCGACCAGGCACACCATGAGTCTAGCGCCCGCAAGTCAAGTCGTTTTGGACTTTCTGCACGAACCGGCGGTCGCGATCCGGACCTGCGATGATCGGCCGCGTGCGGATCGCGATCCTTGGCTTCGGGCTCATCGGCGGATCCATCGCCCGTGCCCTCCGGGCGCCAGGGGTCGTGGCCTCGCTCGGCGAGCCGCTCGAGCTGGTCGCCTGGAGTCCCACTGCCAAAGGTCCGCGCGCGGCGCTCGATGCGGGCATCCTCGATGCTGCGCCGGCCGATCGGGCGGCCGCGATCGCCGGGGCCGACCTGATCGTCCTGGCTGCCTCGCCGCTCGCTTGCCTGGGTCTCGTCGACGAGCTGGCCGGTCAGCTGGGTGAAGCGCTCGGATCGACGGCCACCGTGACCGATGTCGCCAGCACCAAGCAGGTGATCGTGAAGGCCGCCGAGGCGGTCGGCATCCGGTTCGTCGGCGGTCATCCGATGGCGGGCCGGGAAGCCTCCGGCTTCGAGGCGTCGAGCGCGGACCTGTTCGTCGATCGGCCCTGGCTGATCTGCCCGAGTCGGTCGGCCGACGCGCAGGACATCGCCAGGGTCGAGGCGCTGGCACGGGCCTGTCGCGCTCGTCCGATCGCGATGGACCCGACCAACCACGACCGGACCGCCGCCTTGGTCAGCCATCTGCCCCTCATCCTGAGTGCGGCCCTGGTCGAGGCGGTGACCGGCGACCCGGGTTGGCCCGAGGCGCGACCGCTGGCGGCCGGTGGCTGGCAGAGCATGACCCGACTGGCCAAGGGCGATCCGGTCATGGGCGCGGGGATCGCCGCCACCAACGCCCCGGCCATCGCTCACGGTCTGCGCCAGGTCCGCGACGAGCTGACCGACTGGATCGCCGCCCTCGACGGGGAAGCCGATCCGCTCGAGCTCGAGGCCCGCCTGCGGGCCGCCCGGGAGCGACTCGAGTCCTGATGGTGGAGCGGGCGCCGAGCGACCCGAACGGGCCGGCTGTCGAGCAGGTCTACGTCGTGCCCCGTGCGGCGGTCATCCCCGACGAGGGCTGGCTGGGCATCCGGACCGATGACACGGATCGCCTGCTCGAGACGATCCGGGCGACCGGCCGCTTCGGACCGCGCCCAACGATGGAGCTCGATCCCGACTTCAAGCAGGTCATCCCGTACCTCGTCCTGCGCGACGGGCCGCGCTGGTTCCTGATGCGTCGGACCAGGGCCGGGGGGGACGCGCGATTGCACGACCGCTGGTCGATCGGCATCGGCGGTCACCTCAACCCGGGTGACGGCGACATCGCCGGCGGTCTGGCTCGCGAGTGGGCCGAGGAGGTCGTGGCCGACTTCAGCCCGGTCCCGCGCTTCATCGGCTTGCTCAACGACGACACGACCGAGGTCGGTCGGGTCCATCTCGGGGCGGTCTTCGAGGCTGACGCGAGGGGACGGGCCGTGACCGTTCGCGAGACAGACAAGCTGTCCGGCGAGTTCGTCGAGGCGGCCGATGTGCGGGCGGTCCGCGATCGACTCGAGACCTGGAGCGCCATCGCGTTCGACCTTCTGGACGACGCCGCGGCCGTCGGCTGACCCCGTACAACGGTCCCATGTCGGGGTCCCGTTCGGCTATGCCTATAATCGGCGCTGGGCCCAGGGTGCGGCCCGGCACCGGAGCGATCCAGGGGAGCGCATGGCGGCCAAGATCCTCGTCGTCGACGACGACCCGAACGTCCAGCGAGTACTGACCTACACGCTCAAGCAGGAAGGCTATGAGGTCCTCGTCGCCAGCGACGGCGCCGAGGGGTTCAAGTTGTGGAGCACCGAGGAGCCTGCGCTCATCCTGCTCGACGTGATGCTGCCCAAGCTGGACGGCTACCAGGTCGCGGCCAAGATCCGGGAAGAGGAGACGACCTCCCACGTCCCGATCATCATGCTCACCGCCGAGCGTGAGATCGAGCAACGAGTGCGGGGCCTGCGGGCCGGCGCGGACGACTACCTGATCAAGCCCTTCCACCAGGCCGAGCTGCTGGCCCGGATGAAGAGCCTGCTCGCCCGCTTCGCTCCCCGTGAGGGTCTCGTCGGTCGGCCGCTGCTCGGGCGGGTCGCGGCGTTCTATGGTGCCAAGGGCGGGGTGGGTACGACGACCATCGCCATCAACGCCGCGATCGCCCTCCATCGCGAGCTCGGTCGCAAGGTCGTCCTGGTCGACGGCAACCTCCAATTCGGCGATCACCGGGTCTTCCTCGATCTCGGGCTCGATCGCAAGAGCATCCTCGACGTGGTCACGGCCACCTCGATCGACGCCGACATCATCAAGAGCGTGGTCGTCCGCCACGACTCGGGCATCGACCTGCTCCTGGCGCCACCTTCGCCGGAGACGGCCGAGCTGGTGACCGAGGAGCACATCCCGCTCATCCTGGACAACCTGCGCACCCTGTACGACTACGTGATCATCGACATCGATAAGCGGCTCGACGAGGTCAACCTCAAGATCCTCGACGCCGCTGACGTCTTCTACGTGGTCATGACCGCCGACCTGTCCTGCCTCAAGAACGTCCGGCTCGTGCTCGAGACGGTCGGCCACCTGGGGGTCGAGCAGCACAAGGTCCGATTGGTCCTCAACCGCTCGAACGCGTTCACCGGGATCAACGTCAAGAACGCCGAGAGCGCTCTGAAGCGGCCGATCGATCACCAGGTCCTGAACGAGTACCGCGGCGCGATCAGCGCGCTGAACAGCGGCTCGCCGTTCATGTTCACCAAGGCCGATTCGCCACTCGGTCGTTCGCTCCTGGATTTCGCCCGGGCGATCGACAAGACCGCCGCCACCGGCGACGCCCCGCAGCTGGCCGCGCCCGCCCGATAAGTCCGCGGTGAGCGCCCGCCGGTAGGGTGGGCCGGTGCTTGCCACCGTCCACGCCGCCACGCTCCAGGGCATCGAGGGTCAGGGTCATCCGGGTCGAGGTCGATGTCGCGCCCGGGCTGCCGGGGTTCACCATCGTCGGCCTGGCCGATACGGCCCTGCAGGAAGCGCGCGAGCGGGTCCGCGGAGCGATCCGCAACAGCGGACTGGCCTTCCCGCCGCGTCGGATCACGGTCAATCTCGCCCCGGCCGACCTGCGCAAGGCCGGAGCCTCGCTCGATCTGGCTATCGCGGTCGGGATCCTGCTCGGTTCGGAGCAGGTTCGGGCGGCCGGGCGCTGGGCATTCATCGGCGAGCTGTCCCTGGGCGGCGACGTCAGGACGGTCCCGGGTATCCTGCCCATGGTCATCGCTCTGGTCAGCCGCGGTGCACGCCGGGTCGTGGTGCCAGCCGACGCCGCCGACGAGGCGCGGCTGGCGTCAGGCGTGGAATGCCACCCGGCGAGCAGCCTGGCCGAGGTCCTGGCCGACCTGCGGCTGGCGGGCACTCGCCGCGGTTCGAGTCTTAGCGCGCCGGCCCGGGTCGAGCTCACGGCGGTTCGACCGTCCACCGACGGCCCACCACGGTCGAGCCGTCTGACGCAGGTGCCGGGCGACGTCCCTGATCTCGCCGAGGTCCGGGGTCAGGCGCTCGGCCGGCGGGCCCTCGAGATCGCCCTGGCCGGCGGCCACGGCCTGTTGTGCATCGGTCCGCCCGGTTCGGGCAAGACCCTGCTGGCCCGGACCATCCCTGGCTTGCTCCCGCCACTGGCGGACGACGAGGCCCAGGTCGCCTCGGCGATCGTGTCGGCGGCTGGCGACGGGCCTCTGACCGAGCTCGTCCGGACCCGCCCGTTCCGGGCTCCCCATCACACCATCAGCTATGCCGGGATGCTGGGCGGCGGTCCCCGGCTGACTCCGGGCGAGGTGACCCGGGCCAACGAGGGCGTCCTCTTCCTCGATGAGCTGCCGGAGTTCGGTCGGGACGTCCTCGAGGCCCTCCGCCAGCCGCTCGAGGACGGCCATGTGGCGATCGTCCGGGTCGGCGGCTCGGTGGTCCTGCCGGCCCGGTTCCAGTTCATCGGAGCGATGAACCCATGCCCCTGCGGTGGGTCGGCCGGGGATGACGGCGAGTGCCGCTGCCGGACGGGTGTCCGCGACCGATATGCGGCTCGGGTCTCGGGTCCTCTGCGCGATCGGATCGACATCTGGGTCGAGATGCCGCCGGTCGCTCAGGCGGCTCTCATCGGCACGGGCGGCGCCGAATCCAGCGCGGAGGTCGGTCGACGGATCGCCCAGGCCCGCGCGGTCGCCGTCGCCCGGAGCGGCACGGTGAACGCGCGCCTCGACGGCGTTCGTCTGCGGACCGTCTGCCGCTTGACCGCCGCCGATCAGCGCCTGGCCGGGTCGATCGCCCTCTCGAGCAGGTTGTCCGCTCGCGGCGTCGGCCGGTTGCTCCGGGTCGCGCGGACCATCGCCGATCTCGATGGCGCCGCGATCGTCGGCCGCCAGCACCTCGAGGAAGCCGCCCGCTTCCGGGTCCCGAGCGGTCCCTACGCCGGCGCCCTGGCGCGATGACCCGATCGATCGACGAACGCGGCTGTTGGGCGATCCTGGCCTCGGTCACCGGCCTGGGACCGCGGACGTTCGCCCTGCTCTTGTCAGAGCATGGCAGCGGGCGCCGCGTGGTCGAGCTGGCCGCGACCGCCGCCGGTCGGCGGCTGATCCGGGACGGACCGAAGCGAGACCGCGATCGGCTGCCTGGTCCGATGATCGAGGCGCTCGGGGTCGCGGTCGCCGAAGGTGAGGATCTCCTCGGTCGCCTGCGGGATCTGGCGATCGACGTCCTGACCGTCGATGATGCGGCCTATCCGGGCCGGCTTCGGGCGCTTGCCGAGCCGCCGCTCGTGCTCTTCGTTCGGGGCGACGTCTCAGCCCTCTCGGCCGAACGAGCCGTGGCGATCGTGGGCACCCGTCGTCCGACCGAGTCGGGCCGTCGGATCGCCGCACGCATCTCCGACAGCGCCACCCGACTCGGTGCGGTGGTCGTGTCCGGGCTGGCGCTTGGCATCGACGGCGCGGCGCACGCGGCTGCGGTCACGGCGGCGGGTCCGACCGTCGCTGTCCTCGGGTCGGGCCACGATCGCCTCTACCCGCGGGCTCACGCCCGACTCGCAGAGCGGATCGTCGCTGGGGGAGGCACCCTCGTCTCGGAGCTGCCACCGGAAGCCCGGCCGACCAGCGGCACCTTCCCACGGCGCAACCGACTGATCAGCGGTCTGGCCGATGCGACGGTCGTCGTCGAGGCGGCGTCGGGCAGCGGTGCCCTCATCACGGCACGCTGGGCTCTCGAGCAGGGTCGGGATTGTTTCGTCGTCCCGGGCTCGATCGACGCGCCGGCCTCCGCCGGTTGCCTTGCCTTCCTGCGCGAGTACGCCGGGGAGGCGCGGATCGTGGCCGGCCTGGCCGAGCTCATCGACGACCTGGGCCTGGTGCCGGCTGACACCGACGCGGGGGTGGGCTCTCGGATCGTCTCGGGGGAGGCCCTCCTGGCGACGATGGGCGCGGTCGAGGCACTCGTCGCACGGGCCCTGGTCGACGGTCTCAGTAGCCTCGACGAGCTCGCGGAGCGGACGCGACTGCCCGTCGCGACGATCCTTGGGACCCTGACGATCCTCGAGATGCGCGGTTGGGTCGCGTCGGTCTACGGCCGCTTCCGACCGAGCGGATCGCTGGCGGCCGTGCCTCCGGGGTTTGCCCTTGGTCGCGAACCGGTGCTAACCTTGCCGGCGATCGACCAACCCGCGAAGTCCGTCGATCAGACAGCCGCACGAAGCCGCTGACCCCAGGCAACGAGCCAGGAGACTGTCTATTGCGAAAATTCGCCGCCACGGCGCTTGCCATCCCCATCCTCGCACTGGTCTATGGACCGGTCTTCGTCCGGCGCATGCTCGCCGGGCGGATGGGTATCGGGATCGGCACCCTGGCGATCAGCGCGATCGTGGTCGTCGGCCTGGCGGCTCCGGTCCAGACCCAGGCGCACCCCCCGGTCACCGCGAGCCCCATCGGCCCGGCGGCGCTGGCCGGCAACATCGAGGCCCATCACGGGCTGCGTGAGCCTGTCCGTCTGTCCTTCAGCAGCCCGATGGATCAGGCCAGCGTGGCGGCCGCCTTGACCGTCGACCCGGCGACTCCGGTCGTGCTCACCTGGGACGCCGCCGGTCAGGCACTCACGGTCGCGCCGAAGTCCGGCTGGAAGACGAGCACCTACTACACCGTCACGGTCGCGCCGACCGCCGCCGATGCCACCGGCCAGAAGTTGGCCGGGCCGGCGCGGGCGATCTTCACGACTCGCTCCTCGATCGGCGGACGGATCGTGGCGCTGGACGCCTTGGTCGCGGGTCGACTGCCGACAGCGACGGGTTTCGTCGTCAGCTATGAGGGTCCGGTCGACGTCGCCGCCGTCGAGGCCGCCTTCCACATCGATCCCGCGGTCGAAGGCTCGTTCTCGACCGAGACCACCGCTGCAGGCGGCACCGCGGTGACCTTCACCCCGGATGAGAGCCTCGACTCGAACACCGCCTACACGGTCTCGGTCGATGGACCCGTGGTCGACCAGGATGGCTCGACCACCACCGCTCCGGCCAGCCTGTCCGTGCGCACGGCGAAGGGGCCAGGGGTCGTTCGATTCCGCCCGGTCACCGGCAGTACCGATGCGTCGCGCTCGTCGGCCCTGTCGGTGCGCTTCAGCGCCCGGATGGACCGGGCGTCCACGGCGACGGCGTTCAGCGCCACGGTCGCCGGCAAGAAGCTCAAGGGAACCGTGACCTGGGCCGAGCGGGACACCGTCCTGGTCTTCCAGCCGAGCGCTCCGCTGGGCTACGGGACCAAGGTCGTCCTGGCGGTCGCCACAAGCGCGACCGATCGAGCTGGAACGCCGCTGGCGGCGGCCAAGTCGGCGACCTTCAGCGTCGAGAAGAAGCCGGTGGCCGCGCGCAAGACCGCCAAGACGGGCGGCGGGGGCGGTGGCGGTGGCGGGACCAGCCACATCGGCCACGGCGGCAGCGTCGGGTCGGGCTCCTGGCAGGCCGTCGAGGCCTATTACCTCAGGCTCATGAACTGCACCCGCCAGGGCGGCTGGGTCACCTCCGGCGGCGATTGCAGCAGTCCCGGCGGGAGCGGCATCTCGGCACTCATCCTCAGCTCCGGGATCAGCCGGAGTGTCTCGCGACCCTACGCCAAGTACCTCGCCAACAGCGGCATCTGCAGCCACTTCGCCGACGGTGACCCGGGCGATCGCCTCCGTCGGGCGGGCTACGCCGGTGACTATCGCGAGAACATCGGCTGTCGGGACATGGCCAACGCCTACGCCTCGGTCCTGGGCACCCACCTGTTCTTCCAGAGCGAGAGGCCGTGCGGTGGGTATTGCCACTACGCCAACATCATGTCGACCAAGATGAAGTACGTCGGCATCGGCATCTGGGTGGCCCACGGTCATACCAGGCTGGTCATCGACTTCTGGGAAGGCTGAACTCCGCTGATCCGGAACGTCGTCCTGCACATCAATAACGAGCAGCCGCTCCTGGCCGACCTCTTCGCGCTCCCGTCCAACGCCGACGTCGCCGTGCTGTGCACCAACCTGCGCGAGCTCAACGGCAAGCGCCCCGTCTTCGCGGACCACATCGATTCGGTCTTCCTGTTCCCCCTGGTCCATCTCCGCTTCATCGAGATGGCCTCGAACACGGTCTCGGAGTCCGGCGAGGTCCGTGATGACACGGCTCCGAGCCGACCCAGCCCAGCCCGGCCCGGGGCCGACGCCGAGGCGGAGGAGCGTCCCCGCCTGCCCGCCGGCGCCCCCGTCGGCGCGTCGGCCAAGGACGCTGCGGTCGAGGCCGAGAGCGATCTGGATATCGACGAGGACTTCCTGCGGCGCGTCCGCGACGTCTGACCCGACCGTAGGTCGAAGGTCCGCTCGACGGCCGATGGATCGTCCGATGAGGGGCCGGTGCTAGACTCCCGCACGTCATGAAGTCAGATCTGGTCATCGTCGAGTCGCCGGCCAAGGCCAAGACGATCGAGCGCTACCTTGGCCCCGGCTACACCGTCCTCGCCTCCTACGGCCACGTCCGCGACCTGCCCGAGAACCCCGGTAAGGGTCAGCTCGGCGTCGATGTCGAGCACGACTTCGCGCCGACCTACGAGATCTCGCCGGACCGCCACCGCCAGCTAGCCGCCATCGAGAAAGCCGCTCGCGGGGCCAAGATCGTGTACCTCGCCACCGACCTCGACCGGGAAGGTGAGGCGATCGCCTGGCACGTGGCCGAGGCGATCCACCTGGCCCCGGAGCGCACCGCCCGGGTGACCTTCAGCGAGATCACCGAGCCGGCCATCCGTGAGGCCTTTGCCCACCCGCGCAAGATCGACCAGGATCTGGTCGACGCTCAGCAGACCCGCCGGATCGTCGACCGGATGGTCGGCTACACCCTCAGTCCGCTCATCTCGCGCAAGGTCCGGGCCGGTCTGTCGGCCGGTCGGGTCCAGTCGGTGGCCGTCCGTCTGGTGGTCGATCGCGAGCGCGAGATCAGGGCCTTCAGCGCGGTCGAGTACTGGACCGTCGAGGCCATCCTCGTCGCACCGGACGGCAGCCTGTTCAGTGCCGACCTCGTCCGGATCGACGGCCAGAAGCCGGTGGTCGGGGACGCCGAGACCGCCGAACGCCACGTCGCCGGCCTGCGCGCCGCTCAGCCGGTCGTCGAGACCATCACGGTCAAGCGCTCGAAACGGAGTCCGGCCCCGCCGTTCACCACCTCGACACTCCAGCAGGAAGCCAGCCGCAAGCTCGGTTTCAGCCCCAAGCGGACGATGTCGGTCGCCCAGCGCCTGTACGAAGGCGTCGAGACGCCCGACGGCCAGATGGGCCTGATCACCTACATGCGGACCGACTCGGTGGCGTTGTCGGGCCAGGCCCTCGGCGAGGCTCGCGAGGTCATCGGCGATCGCTACGGGATCGACTACACGATGCCCAAGGGCCGTCCGTTCAAGACCAAGACCCGCAACGCCCAGGAGGCCCACGAAGCCATCCGGCCGACCTCGTTCCGACGCGACCCGGAGGCCCTCGAGCCGGTCCTCGGCCGCGACGAGGCCCGGCTATACCGGCTCATCTGGCAGCGTGCCCTGGCCAGCCAGATGAAGGAGAAGGAGCTCGAGACGACCGCGGCCGAGCTGTCGGCCGGCGTCTACGACCTTCGGGCGAGCGCGACCAAGACCGTGTTCGACGGCTTCAGCCGGGTCTACACCGAGGGTCAGGACGATTCCGCCGAGGAGGCCGAGCGGGCCCTGCCGAAGCTGGCCAAGGGCGACATCACGGACGTGTCCGAGGTCGTGCCGACCCAGCACTTCACCGAGCCACCGCCGCGCTTCACCGAGGCGACCCTGATCAAGGCCCTCGAGGAGCACGGCATCGGCCGGCCGTCGACCTACGCCGCGACCATCTCGACCATCGTCGATCGCGGCTATGTCACGGTCGTCGAGCGGCGCCTCCACCCCGAGCCCATCGGCGAGGTCGTGACCGACCTCCTGGTCGAGCACTTCGGCAAGTACGTCGACCTGACCTTCACCGCCGGGATGGAGGAGGAGCTCGACGAGATCGCCCGTGGCGAGCGGGCGTGGGTGCCTCTCCTGCGCGAGTTCTACGGCCCGCTCAAGAAGCTGGTCGACGAGAAGCGGGCAGAGCTCCGGCGCAAGGACTTCACGACCGAACCCTCGGACGAGGTCTGTTCCGAAGGCCACCCGATGGTCATCCGGCTGGGCCGCAATGGACGGTTCCTGGCCTGCTCGCTCTATCCCGAACACAAGGAGTCGCGCCCGCTGCCCGGCGAAGAGGAAGAGACTCCCGTCCTGCCCGGGATCGGCGAGACCTGCCCGAAGTGTGGCGCCGCCGATGGCGGCACGCTGGTGGCCAAGCGTGGCCGGTTCGGGCCATTCGTGGGCTGCTCGCGCTACCCGGACTGCGACTACATCAAGAAGGATGGACCGCCTCCGCCGGACCCCCTCCCGTTCGAGGTGATCTGCCCGCGCTGCACGGAGGGACGCCTCACCCCGCGCCGGGCACGCAAGAGCGGATCCGTGTTCTGGGGCTGTTCACGCTACCCCAAGTGCGACTTCACGACGTCACATGAGCCGCTCGGCGCGACTCATGATCTGGATGACGGTCCGGTCGCTCGGAAGGGCGAAGATGCGGCGATGTGCCTGAAGTGCGGTGCCACGATGGATGCGGCGCCCGATGCGATCGTGCCCGGTGCAGCGCTCGCGGGCGGGCCGCCCGATCCAGCCGCCCTTGCTCGACCCAAGCGCGGCGGAGCACGAAGCGGGGCGGCTCGCGGGGCCGCCCGCCCGGCGCCACGAGCGGGAGTACGGGCTGGGTCGCGGACACGCCCGGGACGAGCCCCCGGCAGCCGCTCCAGCGCAGCCCGCAACGACGAGACCGAGAGCGCGCCCGGGGCGTGACCGGCGCCGACGCCCTCGAGCGGTTCCTGGCCGGGCTCGCCGCCCGTGACGCTTCCGACCACACGACCCGTTCGTACACCGCCTCGGTCGGCACCTATCTGGCCTGGCTCGATTCGCGCTCGCTCGACTGGCAGCGGCCGGGCCGGAACGATCTGCGGGCCTATCTCGAGGTCCTGTCGACCGGGCGGTCCCGGACCTCGGTCGCGCAACGCCTCGCCGCGATCCGCTCGTTCTATCGATTCGCCGCCCGACACGAGTTGTGCGCGGGTGATCCGTGGGGAGCGATCTCGACCCCGCGCCAGCCCAAGCGCCTGCCCCAGGTCCTCGAGGCGCGCGAGGTCGAGCGGCTCCTCGAGACGATCGACGAGGAGGCTGCCCAGGCCGCTGCCGGGACGAGCCGAGCGCCGGTCCTGACCAGCGCCCTGGTCCTGCGCGACCGGGCCCTGGTCGAGACCGCCTACGCCGCCGGACTCCGGATCAGCGAGCTGGCCTCGGCCAGGCTCGGTTCGGTCGACCTCCGACGGGGCGAGATCCGGGTCGTCGGCAAGGGCCGCAAGGAGCGGATCGGCCTGCTCGGGCGGCCGGCTCGGGCGGCCATCGCCGAGTACCTCGAGACCGGTCGCCCGATCCTGCTCGCGCGCCGGACGGCGACGACGGGCAACTCGGCTGGCGAGCCGCCGCCCGAGGTCTTCCTGAATCAGCGCGGCGCGCCCCTCGGCGTCCGTGGGCTGCGCTTCCGGCTCGACCGACTCCGCCAGCGCGCCGGATTGCCGCTCGGGGTCTCGCCGCACACCCTCCGCCACAGCTTCGCCACCCACCTTCTGGACGGTGGGGCCGACCTGCGAGTGGTCCAGGAGCTGCTCGGCCACGAGAGCCTGGCCACGACCCAGATCTACACCCACGTGTCGGGGGCGCGGCTGCGCTCGGCCTACCTCGACGCTCACCCGCGAGCCCGCAGCGCCACTCGCTCGTCGTGACCAGCGGCCGTTCGCTTGCCCGCGCCGGGCTGATCGTCACCGGCGCGTTCCTCGTCGCGCGGGTCCTGGGCTGGGTCCGCCTGGTGGTCATCGCCGCGACCTTCAACGTGTCCGGGGAGCTCGACACGTTCTTCGCCGCCTTCCGGGTCCCGGACCTGATCTTCCAGCTGGTGGCGGCCGGCGCCCTGTCGTCGGCGCTCATCCCGGTCCTGTCGGGCTTGCTGGCGACCGGCGAGGAATCGCGGGCGTGGCGGGTCGCCTCGAGCGTGGCCAACGCGATGCTGGCAGTCCTGCTCGGGCTGGCTCTGGTCGTCCTCGTCGCGACGCCCCAGATCATCGCCGTGGTCACCCCTGGCTTCGGTCCGGCCCAGCAGGCCCAGACGGTCGACCTGACCCGGATCATGCTGGCCAGCCCGATCCTCCTGGCGATGGGTGCCCTGGCCACGGCCCTGCTCAACTCCAAAGGGCGATTCGCCGCCGCCGCCAGCGCACCGATCGTGTACAACCTGGCCATCATCGGCGGGGCGATCCTCCTGGCCCCGACCTATGGCGTCGTGGGGCTGGCCCTCGGCGTCGTCGCCGGGTCGCTCTGCCATCTCGGGATCCAGGCGCTGCCGTTGCGCCGGATCGGCTTTCGCTGGACCCCCCGGATCGACCTGGCTGACCCATCGGCGCGTCAGGCGCTCCTGCTGATGGTCCCGCGGGCGATCGGTCTGGGTGCCAGCCAGCTGACCTTCCTCGTCGTGACCTCGCTGGCGACGACGATCGGGGTCGGGGCGGTCAGCGCGTTCTCGTTCGGGTTCTCGGTCTTCCAGATCCCGATCGGGGTCATCGGCATCCCCATCGGGGTGGTCATGCTGCCGTCGCTCGCCCGGGAGCTCGCCCTCGGTGAGACGGCTCGCTACGTCAGCCTGGTGAGCCGGGCGCTGCGCCTCATCCTGTGGGTGATGCTGCCCCTGGCCGGCTTGACCATCGTCCTGCGGACGGAGATCGTGACCCTCCTGTTCGGCTACGGCCGGTTCGACGCCCGGGGGGTCGAGATGACGGCTGCCGTGCTGATGTTCATGTCCCTCGCCCTGGCCTCCGAGTCGCTCATCGCGATCCTGGCCCGGGCCTTCTATGCCAACCTGGACACGCTGACCCCGGTCCTCGCGGCGGTCCTGGCCGTCGCGGTCAACGTGACCCTGGCGATCCTGTTCGTGGGTTCCTGGGGACTGGCCGGGATCGGCTTGGCCATCGCCGTCGGATCGTGGGCGGAGGTCGTCGTCCTGATGGTCGTGCTCCGGCGCCGGATCGGGGGCTTCGACATCCCCGACCTGGTCCGCCTGGGCGGTCTGGCCCTGGGCTGCGCCCTGATCGCGACCGCGCTGGCAAAGGCCGCGCTGGCCGGCGCCGAACAGGTCGTCGGGATCGATCCCCCCCGAGCGGTCCTGCTCCTCGAGCTCGGTTTCGTGACCGGGTTGGCTGGCCTCGCCTACCTCGGGCTGAGCCGAGCGTTGCGGATCCCCGAGCTCGGCACTATCGTGCGGCTCATGTCCGACGCCGTCCGCCGTCCGGCGCAGCCGTGACCGACGGAGCCGCCGCCGACCAGCGGGCGGATGCCTGGGACGCGTTCGTGGCCGGTCATCCCCTGGCGACGTATCTGCAGACCTCGGGCTGGGCCAAGGTCAAGGCGCCCAACGGCTGGACCGAGCGGCTGGTCGAGGTCCCCCTGGCTGACGGCGGACGGATCGGGGCACGAGTCCTCCTGCACCGTCCGCGGGCGGTTCCCTGGACCTTCGCCTATGCGCCGCGCGGCCCCCTCGCCACCGATTGGACCGAGGCGACCCTGGCGGCCTGGGGTGACGCGCTTCCGGGCGCGCTCAGGGCGGCGGGTGGCCTCGGTCGGCGGGTGGCCCATGTCCGGATCGATCCCGAGATCGAGCTGGGCGGTCCGCTCGACTTCGACGGGGCCGCTCGAACGACGCTCATCCGACTCGGCTGGCAGCCCGCCCCGGAGGTCCAGCCGAGCGTGACCCGGATCGTCGACCTGACCGCCCCGGAGGACGTCATCTGGGGCGATCTCCGCTCCAAGTGGCGTCAGTACGTCAACCGGGCCCGGACCGCCGGGGTGAGCGTGGTCGACGTCGACGCCGATGCGGACCCGACAGCCTTCCCGACCTTCCATCGGATCATGGCCGAGACGTCCCGGCGGACCGCCACCCCGATCCGTACCGAAGCTTCTTACCGCGACATCTGGGACGCGTTCCGACCCGGCGGGGGAGCCCGGCTTCTGTTCGCCCGAGACGATCCGGGCGAGGTCCAGGCCGTGCTTCTCCTCGTTCGCTGCGGGAGCCGCGTCGTCGAGCCCTACGGCGGGATGACCGCGGCCGGGGCCGATCGCCGGGCGAACTACCTGCTCAAGTGGGAAGCGATCCGGACGAGCCGCGAAGCGGGCGCGACGTCGTACGACATGTGGGGCCTGGTCCATCCCGGCATCCGCCAATTCAAGGAGGGCTTCGGCGGTCGTGAGGTGCGCCTGATCGGCGCCTGGGACCTGCCTCTCAGCGGCCTCGGCTGGAGCGCCTACCGGCTGGCCGAACGACGACGTCGGGCCCCCCGGGCGGTCACCGCCACGACCGCCGACCCGACCGCCATGCCGGCCAAGGCCTCGCGATGACCATCCGGTCGACCGATGACGAGGCCGGGCTGGTGAGTGCGCTGACGGCGATCGAACCCGGTCAGCCAAGGCCGCTCGGCGAGTTGATCGCCCGCCTCGGCGCCGAGCGGAACCTCGCCTCGATCGTGGGGCTGGGCGGGTCCACGGACGTGGGCACGATCGCCGCGACCGCACTGACCGGCATCGCCGACGACTCCCGGACCACTGATCCGGGCGATCTGTTCGTGGCGGTCCAGGGCGGTCATGTCGACGGTCACGATCACGTGCTCGGCGCATTCGCAGGCGGAGCCGCCGCAGCACTGGTGGAACATCCGGTCCCCGGCGCCGACGGTGTCCAGGTGGTCGTCGAGCGGACCGCCACGGCGCTCGCGTCGGCTGCAGCCTGGTGGTACGGCGATCCGAGTCGGGAGCTCGCCGTGGTCGGCGTCACCGGGACCGACGGCAAGACGACGACGTCGTTCCTGGTCGCCGCGGGACTCGAAGCCGCGGGCCTGCCGACCGGCCTGGTCGGAACGGTCGAGACACACGTCGGCCCGATCCACGTGAGGACCCCGGGCCACGTGACCACGCCCGGGGCCATCGCCCTCCAGCGCCTCCTGCGGGCGATGGTCGCCGGGGGCGATCGGGCGGCGGTGATCGAGACCACTTCGCACGGACTGGCCGCCGAGCGGGTCGGCTCGGTCGCCTACGACGCGGCGATCTTCACCAACCTGTCCCACGAGCACCTCGAATTCCACGGGACGTTCGGCGCGTACCGGGCGGCCAAGCTGAGCCTGTTCGAGCGTCTCGCCGGCGACGGTCGCGCCAAGACGGCTGCACGGCCGCGTCTGGGCATCGTCAACGCCGACGACCCGGCCGCCGACCGGTTCGCCGACGCGACCCTGGCCGCTGGAGCACGCCTCATCCGCTATGGGACCGGCCGTGATGTGGATGTGCGCGCGCGTTCTGTCCACGAACGGCCGGGTGGGTTGCGCATGGACGTCGTCAGCGAGACCTGGTCCGGCGGGGTGACCCTCCGACTGAGCGGTCGGTTCAACGTCCACAACGCCTTGGCAGCATTGGCCCTCGGCGTCGGCTGGGATCTCGACATGGACGGCGTCCGGGCGGGCCTGGAGGCGCTTGGCGGCGTCCCCGGCCGGATGGAACGGGTCGATCGGGGTCAGCCGTTCGAGGTCGTCGTCGACTTCGCCCACAGCCCGGCGGCGCTCGAGCGCGTCCTCGATGAGCTCGGTCCGGTCGCAGCGGCGTCCGGGGGCGGGCTCGTCGTCGTCTTCGGCTCGGCTGGCGAGCGCGACACGGCCAAGCGCTCGATGATGGGCCGGATCGCCGGCGAGCGCTGCCGGCTGGTCGTGGTCACCGACGAGGATCCGCGCGGCGAGGACCGCCTGCACATCCTGGACCAGATCGCCGCCGGGGCAGAGGCTGCCGGTCGAAGACGAGGCTCGGATCTGCTGGTCGTGCCGGACCGGTCCGAGGCGATCGCGACGGCAATGAACGCGGCGGTTCGGGGCGACATCGTGATCCTGGCCGGGAAGGGCCACGAGCCGACCATCGAAGGTCCCGACGGGACGGCCCCCTGGGATGAGCGGGCGACGGCCGAGGGGGCCCTGGCCAGGCTGGGGTTCGGGTCGGTCGACTGACGTGCGCGGTTGCCTGGTCACGATCGTCGTGCTCGTGCTGGTCATGGGCACGGCCGCCTGGTTCCTCCTTCCGCCGCTGGCCGGGGTCGTCGCCGAGGGCGCCCTGGTCGCTGCCGGGTTCGACGCGGACACGTCGACCGTCACGGTGGGTTCGGATCCGCCGCTCAGGCTCCTGACCCTGCGCGCCGACTCGCTCAGGATCCGCGCCACCAACGTCGCCTTTCGAGGCGTCGAGGCAGCCTCGGCCGACATCACCTTGGAGGACGTCGCGGTCCTCGACCGCTCGTTCAGGACCCTCAAGGGCTCGCTCAAGGGCGTCCGGTTCAAGCCCGAGCACGGACCCGAGGTCGGCATCCCGCTCGTCGAGTTGAGCGGGACGCCGACCAGGATCAAGGCCACGGTGACGCTGCCGCCCGCGGACGCCGAGGCACTGGCCGTCGCGGCGGTCGAGAACGCGGTCGGGATCAGCCCTTCGTCGGTCCACTTCAGTGCCCCGGATCGTGTCCAGCTGACGGCGGGAGGGCTGGCCGTGAACGCGCGACTCGCGGTCGGCGCTGACGGGGCGCTCGTGCTCAAGGCGCCGTCGGGGAGCAACCTGGGCTCGATCGACATCATCTCGCCCAGCTCGGAGCTGCCCATCCGGATCGCCTCGTTCGCCATCGTCGACGGCGGTCTCACCCTCGTGGCCACCCTCGACCCCGACCTCGGCTGAGGTCCGCGGACACGCTGCTATCCTTGGCTGCGATGTCGATCGAACCGGTGAGCAGCAGTCCCAAGGCACCTCGTCCGAGCAGCCGCCGCCCGACCCCGGCGGCGGTGGCGAAGCCCGTCGGTCGGAAGTCCTTCGAACCGCTCCGGCGCGATCTCCTGGCCTCGCTCGAGCGGCACTACCCGCAGGCCGACCTCGCTTCCGTCGGGCAGGCATTCGACCTGGCCATCGAGGCTCACGGTGAGCAGCGCCGCGCATCGGGCGAGCCGTACGTCACCCACCCGATCGCCTCCGCCCAGATCCTGGCTGACCTCGGGATCGACCCGATCGCGGTCCAGGCCGCCCTGCTCCACGACGTGCCCGAAGACACGGAGTACAGCCTCGCCGACATCGAGGAACGCTTCGGGGCCGAGGTGGCCCACCTCGTTGACGGGGTCACCAAGCTATCCAAGTTCAGCACCCATACCCACGAACAGCAACAGGCGGAGAACATCCGGAAGATGTTCCTGGCCATGGCCGAGGACATCCGGGTCGTCCTGATCAAGCTGGCCGATCGCCTCCACAACATGCGTACCCTGTCCGCCCTGCCCCTCGATAAGCAGCAGCGCATCGCCCGTCAGACGATGGAGATCTACGCCCCGCTGGCCGAACGCCTGGGCATCTGGCAGATGAAGTGGGAGCTCGAGGACCTGGCCTTCAAGGCCCTCGAACCGGAGCGCTTCCGGGAGCTGGCCAGGCTGCTCGACACCCGGCGCAAGGGCCGCGAGGGGTTCATCGAGTCAGCCATCGCCGAGCTTCGGCCGGCCCTCGCCGCCGCCGGCATCGAGGCCGAGATGGAGGGCCGCCCCAAGCACATCTACAGCATCGACAAGAAGATGCAGCGCAAGGGTGCCGGGTTCGAGGAGATCTACGACGTCTACGCGATCCGCTGCCTGGTCGACGAGGTCAAGGATTGCTACGCCGCGCTGGGTGTCGTCCACTCGATCTGGCGGCCGATCCCGGGCCAGTTCGACGACTACATCGCGGTGCCCAAGAACAACCTCTACCAGAGCCTCCACACGGCGGTCATCGCCAGCGAGGGCAAGCCCCTCGAGATCCAGATCCGGACCCACGCCATGCACCAGGTCAGCGAGGTCGGCATCGCCGCGCACTGGCGCTACAAGGAAGGCAGCCGCTCGGATCGCGAGTACGACGCCAAGCTGGCCTGGCTGCGCCAGCTCATGGACTGGCAGCGCGAGGTGTCCGACGCGACCGAGTTCGTGGAGGGGATCAAGCTCGATATCTTCCAGGACCAGGTCTTCGTGTTCACCCCGCGTGGCGACGTCAAGGACCTGCCGGCCGGCTCGACCCCGCTCGACTTCGCCTACCGGATCCATACCGACGTCGGCCACCGCTGCATCGGGGCCAAGGTCAACAACCGGCTGGTCCCGCTCGACTACCGGCTCAAGAACGGCGACATCGTCGAGATCGTCACGACCAAGGGCGAGCACGGCCCATCGCGTGACTGGCTGAACGTCGTTCGGACGAGCCACGCCCGCGAGAAGATCCGGGCCTGGTTCAAGCGCCAGGAGCGCGACGACAACATCGTCCACGGTCGCGAGTCGCTCGAGCGAGAGCTCCGGCGCCTGGCCCGCAAGTCGATCCAGGCCGTCGGCAACGACAAGGTCGCCGAGGTCGGCAAGCTCTACAACTTCAATTCGCTCGACGACTTCTATGCGGCCATCGGCTACGGCGCGGTCGGCGCCACCCAGGTGGTGATGCGCCTGGGCGTGGTCGACGACGCCGAGTTGGCCCTGCCGACCGTGGCCCCCTCGAACGTCCCGGAACGGACCGGCGGGGTCCGGGTCAAGGGCGTCGGCGACCTGCTGGTCCGCTTCGGCAAGTGCTGTCACCCCATCCCGGGTGACCCGATCCAGGGCTTCATCACCCGGGGCAAGGGGGTGACCGTCCACCTTCGATCCTGTCCGACCGTGATGAACGAGCGCGAAGTGAGTCGCCTGATCGAGGTCGAGTGGGAGGCCGCCCCGGCCCAGACCTACCCGATCGCCATCCGGGTCGAGGCCTTCGACCGGACCGGCCTGCTGTCCGACATCACCCAGGTCGTGGCCGAAGCCAAGGTCAACATCCTGGCCGCATCGGTGAACGTGATGCAGGACCACATGGCCGTCGTGATCGCCACCCTGCAGGTCGCCTCGGTCAGCCAGCTGGCCCGGGTGATGGGTCGGATCGAACAGCTCAAGGACGTCATCTCCGTGCAGCGCGACCTCGGCTGAGCGCGGAGCGCCCGACCGGCCGATGATCCACGTCTTCCGCCTGCCTGAGCCGGGCAGCCCCGAGATCAGCGTGGACCACAGCCAGCTCATCGGGTTGCGGGTGTCTGTCGCGGGCGAGCGTCTGCCCCGGCTGCGCGAGCGCGGCCGCCCGGCCTGGAGCATCCCGATGGCAGACGGGACCACGCGGCGGGTCAGCTTCGGCGGCCAGATGACCGGCCTCCAGGCGATCGTCGACGACGGTCCGACGATCCAGCTCGAGCGTCGCCTGGCGATCTGGGAGCTCATCCTGGCGGCGCTCCCGTTCGGGTTGATCGGGCTGACCGGTCTGGCCGGTGGGGTGGTCGGTCTGTTCGCCGTCGTGGTCGACCTGCGCCTTCTGCGGATGTCCTGGCCGCTGTTGGTGCGGGTGCTCGCGACGCTCGGCGTCTTCGTCCTGGCATTCGCGGTGTCGTACGTCATCACCCGGGCGCTATTCGCCTAGACTTCCGGCCATGCCCGCCTATCGCGCCCCGCGCGGCACCCGAGACCTGCTGCCGGACGAGCGCACGACGTGGTCCCGCCTCGAACGACTGGCGGCCGAGATCGCCGGGCGCTACGGCTATCGCCAGATCGAGACCCCGATGTTCGAACAGAGCACGGTCTACGAGCGGGGCCTGGGCGAGGCGACCGACGCCGTCGAGAAGGAACTCTTCCGGCTGGCCCCCCGGACCGAGGACGGCGAGGCCTGGTCGCTCCGACCGGAGCCGACGGCGGGCATCGTCCGGGCCTACATCCAGCATGGGATGCAGACCTGGCCGCAGCCCGTGAAGCTGACGCTCACTGGTCCGATGTTCCGCTACGACCGACCGCAGGCCGGTCGCTTCCGCCAGTTCTGGCAGTTCGACGTCGAGGCGATCGGCGATCCGGGCCCGGCCGTCGATGCCGAGATCGTCGAGCTCGGACTGCGCTTCTATCGTGAGGCGGGGCTGAACGATGTCGAGGTCCGGCTCAACTCGATCGGGGACGGAACTTGCCGGCCGGCCTACATCGCCGACCTGGCGGCCTACTACCGCGAACGCCTCGACGCGATCCCCGCGTTCGAACGCGAACGGCTCGATCGGAGCCCGCTTCGACTGCTCGATTCGAAGGACCCGGCGATGGTCGAGATCAACGCCCGTGCACCCCGGATCGTCGAGCGCCTATGCGCCGCCTGCGCCGAGCATTTCGCCGGGGTCCGATCGCATCTCGAAGCGCTGGGCGTCGCCTACCGGCTCGAACCCGGCCTCGTCCGCGGCCTCGATTACTACACCCGGACGGCCTTCGAGTTCTACCGAGCCGGGGCGACCGGCCAGCAGTCGGCGCTCGGCGGTGGCGGCCGCTACGACGGGCTGGTCGAGCTGCTGGGCGGCCGCGCGACGCCGGGTATCGGCTTCGGTCTGGGGCTCGATCGGGTCGTCCTCGCCCTGGCCGAGACCGGGGCAGGGGAGGGCCGGACGTTCGGACCGTTGGCCGTCGTCGTCGGGGTCGACCCGGACGCGACGGTAGAACGACTGGCCCTGGCGACCCGGCTGCGGGCCGCCGGCCTACGGGCTCGAGCCGAGCTCGGCCGTCGCAAGCTGGGCCGCCAGCTCGAGGCGGCGGCCAAGGAGGGCGCCCACTTCGCCGTCATCGTCGGCGGCGAGGGCGGCGCCGATCATCTCGAGCTGCGCGACCTCCAGGCGGGGACCCAGCGTTCGGTGCCGATGGCGGACCTGGTTCGCGAGCTGACCCGGGCCGCCGAGACCCACCAGCACGGTTAGGCCGTCGATCAGACGCTGGCGTCCTCGAACTGGACGATGCCGATCAGATTGCCGTCGGGATCCTTGAACCAGGCCGCTCGATTGGGTCCGACCGCGGCGATGCTGTCGACGGTCTTGAAGCCGGGGAAGTCGTACTCCTCGAAGACCAGCCCGAGGGCCTTGGCGGCAGCGACCTCGGCTTCGAGGTCGTCGGTCGTGAAGCCCATCTGCGTGTGTGTGCCCGCCGATAGCGCGGTGCCTCTGGAGACCGCGAACAGGGTACCTTCGCCTGCGCGGTAGAGGACCGCGGTGGGTTGGACGCTATAGGGCTTGAAGCCTAGCGTTCCCTCGTAGAACGCCCGCGCTCGATCGATGTCGGCGGTGGGCAGGGTGACGTGGACGCGTCGCTCGGCGAGCATGGGGGCCTCCTGATCGTGCGCAGCTGGGTCGTCGACTACGATACGCCGGCCATGACCCACCACCTTGCCCTGTCCACCCTCGCGACACCCTACCGAACGCACACCTGCGGTGAGCTGCGGGCGACCGACGTCGACGCGACCGCCCGGCTGAGCGGCTGGGTCCATCGCCGGCGCGATCACGGCCAGCTCATCTTCCTCGACCTACGCGATCGGCATGGCCTGACCCAGGTGGTCATCGACGCGACCGAGGCGCCCGAGGCGCACGCCGTGGCCAGCCGCGTCCGGAACGAGTTCGTGGTGACCGTGGAGGGCAGCGTCGACCGGCGCATGACCGGCAAGGAGAACGCCGAGCTGGCGACGGGCGAGATCGAGCTGCGGGCATCGACCTTCGCCATCCTGAGCGAAGCCAAGACGCCGCCGTTCTACATCAACGAGCCGGATGCCACCGTCGACGAGGCCCTCCGGCTGCGCTATCGCTACCTCGATATCCGGCGCGAGCCGATGCAGCAGCGGCTGCTCCTAAGGTCGCGCCTCGTCCACAAGATCCGCGAGGTCCACCACGCCCACGGCTTCGTCGAGGTCGAGACGCCCAACCTGATCAAGTCGACCCCCGAGGGCGCCCGCGACTTCATCGTTCCCAGCCGGCTCCAACCCGGCTCGATCTACGCCCTGCCCCAGAGCCCCCAGCAGCTCAAGCAGCTGCTGATGGTCGCTGGCATCGATCGCTACTTCCAGATCGCCCGCTGCTTCCGGGACGAGGACCTGCGCGGTGACCGCCAGCCCGAGTTCACCCAGCTCGATCTCGAGATGAGCTTCGTCGACGAGGCCACGGTCATGGCCTTCGTCGAGACGATGGCCATCGAGGTGACCCGGTCGGTCGTCCCCGATCGCCCCCTCCAGAGCGTCCCGTTCCCGCGCTTCACCTACGACGAGGCGATCGACCGCTTCGGCTCGGACAAGCCCGATCTGCGCTTCGCCATGGAGCTCGTCGACCTCGGCCCCGTCCTCGTCCACGCTGCCGGGACGCCGGCGTCCGGCTTCCGCGTCTTCGACGAGGTCCTGGCCGTTGGCGGCCTGGTCAAGGCGATCGTCGCACCCGGGCTGGGCAGCGCGACCCGCTCCCAGACCGACGAGCTGACGGAGCTCGCCCGGCGCTTCGGGGCCAAGGGTCTGGCCTGGCTAGCCGTGGAAGCCGATGGCACGATCCGATCGCCGATCGCCAAGTTCCTGGGCGAGGAACGAGTGGCTGCCCTCGTCGAGCGGAGCGGGGCGGGGGAGGGCGACCTCATCCTGGTCGTGGCCGACGCTCCGGCGACCACCGCCGATGTCCTGGGGCGGCTGCGGGCCGAGCTCGGTCAACGCCTCGGCCTGGCCGATCCCGAGGTCCTTGCCTACGCCTGGGTCCATCGCTTCCCGATGTACCAGTGGGACGCCGAGAACGGGCGCTGGGACGCGACCCACAACCCGTTCAGCGGCGTCGTGCCCGAAGACCTCGAGCTGATGACGACCGTCAGCGGCGACCTGTCGCAGGCGACCCCGGACGACCCGGCCGGTCGGGCCCGGGCGCTCCAGTACGACCTGGTCCTCAACGGCTGGGAGCTGGCCGGCGGGAGCATCCGGATCCACCAGCGCGAGCTGCTCGAGCGGAGCTTCGCCCTCCAGGGCCAGACGCTCGAAGGGATGCAGGAGAAGTTCGGGGCCGTCCTCGATGCGTTCGAGTACGGTGCGCCGCCCCATGGTGGGATCGCCGCCGGGATCGATCGCTGGGCCGCCCTGCTCACCCACCAGACGACGATCCGCGAGGTCATGGCCTTTCCCAAGACCCAGTCGGGCGGGGACCTGATGCTCGAGGCGCCGTCGCCGGCCGAGGCCGGCCAGTACGCCGAGCTCGGCCTGCGCTTCGTCGGTCCGCCCGAGCGGGAGCCTAGACCCGGATCGCGATGACCGATCAGCCTGGGGCCGGCGATCGGCCGATGTCCTACTCCGAGAAGTACCAGGGTACGGAGTGGGGTCGACCGGAGCCGCCGGCCCCGCCCCCTTCGACCCGGTCTGGCCGACCGTTCCTGATCGCGATCGTGGCGGTCGTGATCATCGCCGTCGCGGGGCTGGCCCTGATCGGCTTCGCCATGGCGCCGAACGGCTCCCGGTCCAGCGCCGGGAGCACGCCCGCCGCAGCGGTCGGGGCCGTCGCGTCGCCGACCCTCGCGCCGACGCCGTCGCCGACGCTCGACCCGGGCAAGGCGGTCCTGGCCAGGTTCTGGGCGATCGCGGGTGATCCGGCATTGAGCTATCACATGACCGCGTCGGGCAAGTCGGTCCTGGACAAGAAGACCGTCGCGTCGTACAAGGAATTGGTCGACGTGGTCGGCGACGAGTACTCCGGCTGGATCGACAGCAGCTCCACGCCGAAGAGCCAGATGGCGCGCAAGGACGGCGTCGTCTGGGTGAAGCTGCCGGGCAAGGCCCGGGTCGGACGACAAACAAGTGCCCGCTACTTCCGTCTCACGCCGTTCATGTACCTCGAGATGCCGGCCTGGCTCGACTACGTAAAGCCGGTCACAGTCGCTGGCCGTCCCCTCCATCTCCTCCGCTCGAACACGTTCTACCGGCCCGACATCGCCCGGATGCTCGACTTCCAGAAGTTCCTGGTCGAGCCGGACAGGATGGTCCTCGACATCTACGTCAGCGACGACGGCGTCCCGGTGAGTGCCGTGTTCAGCGCGGACGTGGATGTGCAGGACCATGCGTTCCACGGCCGGACCGAGTTCGCCTTCTCGAAGGTCGGCCAGAAGCTGAAGATCCTCGTCCCCAAGCGCTGACCGTCAGGGCCAGGTCCTGATCGCCGCCCGCGGGCAGCCTCGTCGTCAGGGGGCGGCGCCTGCGACTCGGCTGAGCAGAGCGAGGGTCGCGTCGACGAGCTGACCCTGCTGGTCGGCCCTGGCGATCGTGGCCGCCGGGTCGTTCGGCTGACCCGTGTACCAACCCATCTGCTCGTGGTTGCCGCCGGCGATCGTCGTGGTGGTGACGTCCGGACCGAGCCTGGCCAGATTGGTCGCGCTCGTGTACGAACCGACTCCGCCGTCGAGCGTCCCATAGATCGAGGCGACCGCCAGGTCCTGGGCGGCGAGGTCCGCCGCGGAGTACGACGCCCAGAGCGCCAACCCATCGACCGCATCGGGGTGCGACGCCGCGAACTGGGCCGCCATCGAGCCCCCTAGCGAGTGTCCACCGACGACCCACCTGGTGATCTCAGGATGCGCGTCGATCACCGCCTGGGCCGCGTCGATGTCGAAGACAGCCAGGTTGAACGGGACGTCGACGATCGCGGTCAGGTAGCCCTTCTCGGCGATCGCCCGCGCTGCCGGGGCGTACGCCGCCGGCGGGACCTTGCCGCCTGGGTACAAGATCAGACCGGTCGTAGGCGGAGCGGCCGTGGGGGTGTAGGTGAGGGTCCCGGCTCGGTCCTCGAAGCTCGCCCGATCGGTCGACGCGAGGGCGGCCGTCGCTTCGGGCAGGAGGGGCTGGGGCTGGGCGTACCACAGGAACCCGGCGACGCCGAGCGCCAGGAGGACGACCAGCCCGATCAGGGCGGACTTGAGGATGCGCGATCGACTCATCGTTGGCCCATTCGGCTCGACGACGCCCGGCGGATGGGTGGTCCGGTCAGTCGAGGGCCAGATCGGGCTCGGGCAGACCGGCGCCTGCCGCCACCTCGGCGCCCCATTCGTGGCTGTGGCCGGCCGGTGGGTCGGGCGGACCCTCGTACGCGGGCAGGTCCGTGAACGGCGTGTCGACGCCGTGGACGACCCCCGGGTCGCCCAACTCGATCGAGCGCGACGGGACCGCCGCGACGAGCGCCTCGACGATGTCGGGTGGCATCCGATCGGGGGCGATGGCCTGAAGGGTATCGAGACGCGAGATCGGCACGAGGACCGGCCAGCCGGGCTCCCCGTGCCAGGTCGGTCGGAGGACGGTCCCCGGATCCGTGCCGTGGGCCTCGATCAGCGAGGTGACGGTCTCCGGGCCGACCCAGGCCATCCGGGCGGGCCAGAGCAGGGCGGCCGAGGTATCGCTGACCTCCGCTTCGGCCAGCTCCACCCCGCGGACCATCTGCCCGACCGGGCCTGCCGCGTCCGGAGCCGGAGCGCCCCAGGTCGCCTCGGTCCCGCCGAGGGCCGCCACGACACTGCCATCCGGGTCTGGCGAGACGACCACGATCGGCAGCGCCCCGCCCGACCAGGCAAGGTCGACCAGACGCCGGACCCGCGGCTGACCGAGTGTGTCCGAGAGCGATCCCTCGGCGGTGGCGGACAGGATGACGGCGGCGACGGTCATGGCCGGATGCTAGCAGGCGGCGACTCCGGCGATGATGTGGCACACTGCGGCGGTCCCATGACCGCCCGAACGAGTCCGACCGTGCCCGCCACAGCCCCATCCGCGATCCGAACCGACCTCCGCAATATCGCCATCGTCGCTCACGTCGACCATGGCAAGACGACCCTCGTCGACGCGATGCTCCGCCAGACCGGCACCTTCCGGGCGAACCAGGCGGTCGTCGATCGGGTGATGGACTCGGGCGACCTCGAGCGCGAGAAGGGCATCACCATCCTGGCCAAGCAGACCACGGTCGACCATGCCGGCATCCGGCTCAACATCGTCGACACGCCCGGCCACGCCGACTTCGGCGGGGAAGTGGAGCGGTCGCTGCTGATGGTCGACGCGGTCCTGCTCCTGGTCGACGCGGCCGAAGGCCCCCTCCCGCAGACCCGCTACGTCCTCAAGAAGGCCATGGCCCGGCACCTACCGGTAGTCGTCGCGCTCAACAAGATCGACCGGGGCGACGCGCGCCCGTCAGAGGTCCTCGACGCCGTCTATGAGCTGTTCATCGACCTGGGTGCCGACGAGCACCAGATCGACTTCCCGGTCATGTACACCAACGCCAAGGCCGGTACCGCCACAGCCGACCTCGATCGACCCGGGACGGACCTGGCGCCGCTCCTCGACCTGCTGGTCAAGGTCACTCCGCCACCGACCTACGAAGAAGGTCATCCTCTGCAGCTGCTGGTCACGAATCTGTCGGCCAACGAATACGTCGGGCGGATGGCGGTCGGACGGATCTGGAACGGCCGGATCCGGATGGGCCAGCGGGTGACGGTCGTGCGCGAAGAGGCCGATGACACCGCCGGCTCGGTCGAGCCGGGCCGGATGATCTCCCTGTCGGGCACGGTGACCAGCCTCCAGACGGCCCATGGGATCGATCGGATCGACATCGCCGAGGCCGGTCCCGGCGACATCGTATCGGTGGCCGGCCTGCCCGAGGTGACCATCGGCGACACCCTCACCGACCCGGCCGATCCGCGCCCGATGGCCCGGCTTGACGTCGATGCGCCGACCCTGCGGATGACCTTCGGCGTCAACACCTCGCCCCTGTCTGGGCGCGACGGGAAGTACGTGACGAGTCGCCAGATCAAGGCCCGACTGGCCAAGGAGACCCTGGGCAACGTGTCCATCGAGGTCTATCCGACCGAATCGGGCGACACCTACGAGGTCCGTGGCCGCGGCGAGCTGCAGCTGGCCATCCTGATCGAACAGATGCGCCGCGAGGGTTTCGAGCTGACGGTCAGCCGGCCCGAGGTCATCCTGCGCACGGTCGACGGCAAGACCGAAGAACCGTACGAGCGGATCACCATCGACATCCCGCCGGACTACATCGGCGAGGTCCAGACAGCCTTGGCCGGACGCAAAGGCCGGCTGGAGCAGATGAGCTCGGACGCCGACGGGCGGGTCCGGATGGAATTCATCATCCCGGTCCGTGGCCTCATCGGCTATCGCGGCCAGCTCCTCACCGACACTCGCGGGACGGCCCTCCTCCACCAGCTCGGCGAGGGCTACGGGCCGTGGGCCGGCGAGGTCACCCATCGGACCAACGGCGTCCTGGTCGCCGACCGGACCGGCATCTCGAACGCCTACGGCTTGTTCAACCTCGAGGAGCGCGGCGAGCTGTTCATCGGCGGCAGCGAGGACGTCTACGAGGGGATGATCGTCGGCGAGAATTCGCGCTCGGGCGATATGAACGTCAACGCGACCAAGGCCAAGCAGCTGACCAACATCCGGACCCACTCCCACGACGAGTCGCTCCGGCTGACCCCGCCTCGTCCGCTCACCCTCGAATCGGCCATCGAGTTCATCTCCGAGGACGAGCTGGTCGAGGTGACCCCGACCTCGATCCGGTTGCGCAAGCGCTTTCTCTCGGAGCATGAGCGACGGCGTGCCCTCGGTCGCGAGGCGGATCTGCGCAAGAGCGCGGAGAGCGGCCCGGGCTGAGCCGACTCGGGGTGGCCCGGCTGTCGCGCAGACGACACTCCGCTGGTCGCACCCGGGCGTTGTCCGGCGGCGCGCGATGGCTCACTCTTGGAGGGACGACCCGCCGCACCGAAGGGGACTCTGATGACCAAGGATGAACTCGACCGACCGATCGACGGCAGTGACGTCCCGGATGCCGCGACGACCGACGACGAGCTCGACGCCGAGGGTCATTCGATCGGCTTGCTGATGGGCGTCAACGCTCTCGGGGGCAGTCGGAGCGCAGACACCCGACAGCAGTCAAAGAAGGCCGACGAGGACCTCCCGCCGCTGTCCAAGAAGTGGCCCAGCATGCGCGACGACAAGAAGGCCTGATCGGCACGAACCTGGCCGACCGTCGGAGGCAGCGGGACGGTCGGCGGTGGCGGGTCCGCCGCGTGCGATGGCGGGCTACGATACGGCTCCAATGCCCATCTACCTCGACCACGCCGCGACGACCCCGGTTCGACCCGAGGTCGTCCAGGCGATGCTGCCGTATCTGACCGAGGTCTTCGGCAACCCGTCCTCTGCCCACGCCTACGGTCGGCGCGCCCGGACGGCGCTCGACGAGGCCCATGAGCGGCTGGCCGCTCGCCTCAATGCCGGAGCGCGCGAGATCGTGTTCACCTCCGGCGGCACCGAGTCCAACAACCTCGCCCTCAAGGGCGCGGCCTGGGCCGGCAAGGCGCGCGGTCATCGGATCGTGACCAGCTCGATCGAGCATCACGCCGTCGGACACGCGCTGCGTTACCTGGAGAAATTCGGCTTCGAGATCGTCGAATTGCCGGTCGACCGCTATGGCCGGGTCGACCCCGAGGCCGTTGGCGCCGCCCTGACCGATCGGACGATCCTGGTCAGCATCATGCTCGCCAACAACGAGGTCGGGACGATCCAGCCGATCGCCGAGATCGCCGAGCAGGTCCGTGCTCACCGAGACGTGCTGCTCCACGTGGACGCGGTCCAGGCCGCTCCGTGGGTGGATCTCGACGTCGAGGCACTGGGGGCCGACCTGGTCAGCCTGGCCGCCCACAAGTTCGAGGGCCCGAAAGGTGTCGGCGCGTTGTACGTCCGACAGGGCACGCACCTCCTGGCACAGCAACACGGCGGGTCGCAAGAGCGCCACCGACGAGCCGGCACGGAGAGCCTCGCGCTGACCGTCGGGATGGCCGCCGCGTACGAGTTGGCATGCGCCGAACGGGCAGTGACGGTGCCCCGCGTCCAGGCGTTGCGTGACCGCATCCGGGAGGCCGTCCTGGCCGTCGAGGGCGCTGAGCTGACGGGCCATCCCCGCGAGCGTCTGGCGGGGATCCTCTCGATCGTCGTCGCCGGGACGGACGGTGCGGCCGTCGCGCTCGGTCTCGACCTCGAGGGGATCGCCACGTCGGTCGGGTCCGCCTGTGCGACCGGCTCGGCCGAGGTCAGCCACGTCCTGTCGGCCATGGGCTACCCCGATGACGAGGCCCGCGGCGCGCTCCGCATCTCGCTCGGACGGACGACCACCGACGACGAAGTGGACAGCGCGATCGAGATCATCCCGCCGGTGCTGCGGGCGCACCGTTCCGGATCGTCGGTGTTGGCCGCCGATCCGCTGGCGGAGCTGACCGTCTAGCTTCGCTCGCGCCCGCGTCGGTAGCTGCCCGGGCGAACCTGGCGACGGCCCCAGGCGACCCGGACCAGGACCGCGGCCCACATCCGGAACGGCCGCCAGCCATCGCTGATCGCGGCATAGGCCGCCGGATCGGGTGTCGTCGCCAGCCCATATAGCTCGGCCACGGCCTCAGGTCCCATCCGGTCGGCCGCCGGAACCTCGTCGACGACCCCGCAGCCACGGAGCAGGACCGCCTCGGCCGTGAACTCGCCGACGCCCCGCAGCGCCCGCAGCTCGGCCAGGGCCTCCGCCGTCGGCAGCGCTCGCAAGTGCTCGGTATCGAGTCGCCCCTCGAGGGCCGCCTGGGCGAGGCCATGCAGCCGCACGACCTTCTCGGCACTCAAACCCGGGATCTCGGCAACCTCGAGCAGTCGTTCCGGCCGAGGAAAGGTCATGAACCCGACTCCGTCGAGCTCGAGGCGGTCACCGGCCAGCTCGCCGAGGTTGGCCTTGATCCGGGCCGACTGGGTCCGGGCGATGCGCTGCCCGATGACGAACGAGGTGGCCGCCTCATAGGCGGAGTAGAAGCAGACCGGGCGGAGGGAGCGCTGCTCACGCTGGAGCGTGCCGATCACGGGGTCGCGCCGGCCGACCTCGGGCCAGGCGGTCCCGTCGTGGTCGAGCGAGACGGACCGCAGGGCCTGACGCAGGGCAGTTTGTGGGTCGCCGTCGGTGATGACCCGGACCGTTACCGGCGCGTCGTCGCCGGCCTGGCTCAGCTCGACGACGGCGCCGTGGGTCCAACCTGGATGTTCGACCGGAAAGGCCATGGCCAGGCTGGTCGCGCTCGTCCGTCCGGCCCCGATCCCGGCCGGGAACCCATCGGCGAAGTCGCGCGCGGCGATCAGGCTGAACGGTCCACGGGGCTCGATGGTGAAGGTCTCCATCTGGTGATGATGCCCCATCGCGGTACCATCCCCACCTGATGAGCCCGACCGTGACCCTCGCATGAGCCGCATCCTCGTCGCCATGTCCGGTGGCGTCGACTCGTCGGTCGCCGCCGCCCTCCTTCACGAGCAAGGCCACGAGGTCATCGGGGTCTGGATGCGCCTGCACGACGTGGCCGACTCCTACTCCGAGTTCAAGAAGAGCTGCTGCTCGCTCGACGCAGCCGACGACGCCCGGCGGGTCGCCGGTCAGCTCGGCATCCCGTTCTACGTGATGAACCTCGAGCGCGAGTTCGATGCCGGCGTGATGCGCCCGTTCCTGGCCGCCTACCTCGGCGGCGAGACGCCCTCGCCGTGCGTCGATTGCAACACCTACGTGAAGTTCGGAGCGCTCCTCGGTCGGGCTCGTCACCTGTACGAGTGCGAGGCGGTCGCGACCGGCCACTACGCCCGTCGAGACACGGCTGACGACGGCCATGCCCGCCTGCTCAAGGCCCACGACGAGGACAAGGATCAGACCTACTTCCTGTACGGACTGCGCCAGGATCAGCTGCTCCACGCCCGGTTCCCGTTGGGTGAGGTGACCAAGCCCGAGGTGCGCGCTATCGCCCGGAGCCTGGGTCTGGTCACGGCCGACAAGCCGGAGAGCCAGGAGATCTGCTTCGTCCCGGGCGGCGATTACCGCGATGCGCTGCGCGAACGGGCCGGCTGGCAGCCGACCAACGGCCCGGTGGTCGATGCCGACGGGACGACGATCGGCGAGCACGGCGGTTCGGCCGGCTTCACCGTGGGCCAGCGTCGCGGGCTGGGTGTCGCGGTCGGTCAGCCGCGCTACGTCAGTCGGATCGACGCCTCGACCAACACGATCGTGCTCGGGCGCCGAACCGACCTGGAGACCCACACCGTCCAGCTCCGCGACGTGTCCTTCGTGGCCGGCGATCCGCCGACCGGTCCGGCGACGCCGTTCCGGGCCGAGATCCGGATCCGTCATCGCGCCCGACCGGTCCCGGCGACCATCCGTCCGGCCGACCCGGTCGGCAGTGGAGCGGCCTCGGATCCGAGCCTGGGTCGCCGAGACCGATAGCCCGGTCTGGGCCGTCTCGCCCGGCCAGGCCGCCGTCCTCTATCGCGCCGAACTCGTCCTCGGTGGCGGTCGGATCGGCGCCAGAGCGGGACTAGCCGGCGCGCCGGTCCGTTCGACAGAAGGTGGTGCGTCCTGGCACCACCTGTGCAGATGGCCGCATCCACCAAGGCCCGGCGCTGTGATACTGCGGAGACCGCGGGCAGTTGCCGACGCGGACTGGAGGAGCGGGTCGAATGTCCAACGCGCATCGCGGTGCGCCGTCGTCGATCGTCGGCCGCGCCGCGGGCTGGTCGCGTCGGCCGCCCTGCTGGCCGGGACGCTAGCCGGCCCGCTGGCTACCGTGGCGGCGGCCGGTTCGCCCGCGACCGGTCATCGGACCACCGCCCCGGTCGTTCGCCTCGGTCACGCCAACGGTTTCGCCGGTGCGGCTCCGACCGTCGCGAGCGCTGCCCCTCGCATCGGATCGTCCGCCGCGAGCAAGGAGTTCGTGAACGACCCAGAGCACGAGCGCCCGGCATCGACACGCCACCGTCTGCGCCTCTCCCGACCGACGCCCCGAAGGTCGGTGGCAAGGCGGTCGGAGGTGGCGGGCCGGGCTTGCGCGGGTTCGTCGGGCTCGATCACTACGACCAGCGGACGGCCTCGGGGGGCAACCAGTTCTCGACCGAGCCGCCGGACGGTGCGATCTGTGCCGGAGCGGGTCGCGAGATCGAGATGGTCAACAGCGCTCTTGCTGCGTACGACCGGCGCGGCCACATGATCGCCGGCCCGATCGGGCTCAACGAGTTCTTCGGGTTGAAGCCGTCCATCAACCGGACGACCGGCGAGTACGGCCCGTTCACCGGTGACATCAAGTGCCTGTTCGATCCCGGCACGCAACGCTGGTTCCTGACCAGCTCGACCTCGAGCAGGACCCCGTCGACCGGGGACTTCACCGGGCGTCACGGCGGTCGACTGGGCGGTCAGCAAGACGAGCGACCCGACCGGGGCCTTCACGGTCTTTACGATCGATACGACCAACGGCGACGGGACTGTCCCGGGCCACCCGGGTTGCCCTTGCCTGGGTGACCAGCCGCTGATCGGAGTGGATGCCTACGGCTTCTACATCTCGACCAATGAGTTCTCGTTCTTCGGAGAGGAATTCAACGGCGCCCAGGTGTACGCCATCGAGCAAGGCCGGCCTGGCTCGGGCCGCTCGGGGCGGATCCGTTCCCGCAGGCAGTCGCGTGCGACCGGATCCCGCTGGCCGAAGGTCAGTCGTATAGCCTCCAGCCGGCGTCGGCCTCGACCGATCGGCAGTTCGTCCGGACTGACCGGGGTACGCGCCTACTTCCTGAGCGCCCTCGACTTCAACGGAACGTACTGGACAACCGGATCGCGGTCTGGTCGATCACCAACAGCCGCGTCGCTCGGGGACGCCCATCCTCGGCCGCTGCTTCAGAGCACGGTCATCCGATCGCAGACCTACGGCCTGCCGCCGCTGGTCACCCAGAAGCGCGGCCCGACTCCCGCTCCGCGACGCGATCGCGGCCGGGCTGCTGGGCGACCCGGTCGACAACAAGATCTCGCCACTCGACGGCGGCGACGACCGGATGGCCTCCGCGTCGCTGGCCGCTGGCCTCGTCTGGGGCGCCCTGACGACTGCCGTCAAGTTCGACACGGGCGGCGCCATCCACGACGGCGCGGCCTGGTTCGCGGTCAAACCGTGGATGGACCACGGGCGCCTGCGGGCGAAGGTGACGCCCAGGGCTACGTCGCGGTGAAGGGCCAGGATGTGACCTATCCCGGGCATCTCGGTCAATGCCGGGGGCAAGGGTGCGATGGCCTTCACCCTGACCGGCCGGAACCGGTTCCCGAGCTCGGCCTTCGTCACGGTCAGCCGGTCCGGGACCAGTCCGGTCCGGATCGCCGCCGCCGGCGTCGGCCCCCAGGACGGCTTCAGCGGCTACAAGCTGGCCCCGACCGATCCGGAGCCGCGTCCGCGCTGGGGCGATTACACCGGAACGGCGGTCGACGAGACCGGCCGGATCTGGATCGAGACCGAGTACATCGGTCAGTCGTGCACCTTCGACGAGTACCTGGCCGACCAGACCTGCGGTGGGACCCGGACCTTGCTCGCCAACTGGGGCACGTTCGTCGGCCGGCTCGATCCGTGAGCTGACCGGACGGTCGACACGGTGAGGGTCGGACGATGGCGCCCGGCCCTTCGTCGAAGCGTCGGGAACGACGCCTATACTGGGCGGGTGATCGGCCCGGCCTTCGTGCTTGCGGTCCTCGTGGGGATCTTCAGCACCGCGCTCTATGCCCTGGTCCGGGGCTCCGTCGGCGGTCGTCTGCCGCTCCTCCTGGTCGCCGCCATCCTCGGAGCGTGGGCCGGTGACTCGCTTGGCGATCGACTCGGCTTCGACTTCATCCGGTTGGGCGACTTCCGGGTGCTTGCGGCATTTCTCGGCGCCGGTCCCTTGGGCTCGGTCTGGTGGCTCGTGGTCGCGGCGCTCGGTCCACAGCGGCGATGGGACATGAGCTCGTCGGATGCTGACGGCGACGGACGCGTGGATGACCCCGTTCCTGCGCGGTCTGACCATCGGGGCCCTGGTCGGGGCGGCGATCGCCGGCTCGCGCATCTGGCGTCGGTTCATGAGGCGGTCCGAGCAGCACTGACCCGGAACCGACCATCACGGACGCCTGCGGCTTCGGTCGGCAGGCAGGGTTTGGTACCGTTACGGCCGATGCCGACTCCTGCAGTCACCCTCGACCCCCGGATCAAGGCCCTGTCCGCCGCTGAGATCCGGCGGCGCTTCATCGCGTTCTTCGACGAACGCGGTCACGAGGTCGTCCCGTCGGCAAGTCTGGTCCCGGCGGGGGACCAGACGTTCCTCTTCACGAACTCCGGGATGGTCCAGTTCAAGGAGGTCTTCACCGGCGCCGAGACGCGCACGCTACAAGCGGGCGGTCGACGCTCAGCGCTGCCTGCGGGTGGCCGGCAAGCACAACGACTTCGAGGAGGTCGGCCGGACGCCTCGCCATCACACCCTGTTCGAGATGCTCGGCAACTGGAGCTTCGGCGACTACTTCAAGCGCGATGCGATCCACTGGGCGTGGAGCTTCCTGACCCAGGACATGGGCATCCCGCCCGACCGCCTGGCGGCGACGACGTACACCGACGACCAGGTCGCCTGGGACATCTGGCGCGATGAGATCGGCCTGCCTCCGGAGCGGATGGCGCAAGTGGGGCGACGTCGACGCCGGTGACGACAAGAACTTCTGGCGGATGGCCGAGACCGGCCCATGTGGGCCCGTGCAGCGAGATCCACTTCGATCGAGGGGCGGAGTTCTCGGAAGGCCCCCAGTGCGTGCCCGACCATGACGAAGCATTGCCCGCGCTGGGTCGAGATCTGGAACCTCGTCTTCATGGAGTTCGACCAGCGACCCGATGGTCGCCACCCGCTGCCGTTCACCAGCGTCGACACCGGCCTGGGCCTGGAGCGACTGGCGGCCGTCATGCAGCAGGTCCCCACCAACTACGACACGGACCTGTTCACGCCGATCCACGCTCGCCTGCGCGAGCTGCTCGGGCACGATCCGGATGTCTTCGAGCAGGAGCGCTTCAGCTACCAGGTCATCGCCGACCACTCGCGAGCGATCACCTTCCTCATCGCCGACGGCGTGCTGCCCGCGAACGAGGGGCGCGGCTACGTCCTCCGTCGGATCCTCCGCCGGGCGGTCCGCCACGGGCGCATCCTCGGTCGCCGCGAGCCGTTCCTGGCCGAGCTGGCCGAGGTGGTCATCGAGCTGATGTCCGAGGCCTATCCGATCCTGGCCGAGCGCCGGTCCGAGGTCCTGGCGGCGATCGTCCGCGAGGAGGCCCAGTTCGCGCGGACCCTCGACGCCGGCACGATCCAGCTCGAGGAGGCGCTCATCCCGCTGACCTCGAGCGCCGAGCGCCTGATCGGCCGTCGCGCCGAAGAGCTGCCCCGGCGACGCGCCGGTCCTCGGCGGCGAGGTCGCCTTCCGGCTCCACGATACGTACGGCTTCCCGGTCGACCTGACCGTCGAGCTGGCGGCCGAGTACGGGGTGGCCGTCGATCGGCCGGGCTTCGAGGCGGCCCTGGCCGAGCAACGCGCCCGGAGCCGGAGCGGGCGCAAGGCGGAGCTGTCCCAGCATGCCGAGCTGACCGCGTCTGTATCAGGCCATCCAGGCGCGCACCGGCGACAGCCGTCTTCAAGGGTTACGAGACCACCCGTCTCGACGACGCGACGGTGGTCGCGATCGTCCGCGACGGGCTCGAGTACCAGGAGCTCGAGGCGGTCGGCGACACCGGCCTCGGGGCGCCGGCCGGAGCGACCGCCGAGATCGTCCTCGACCGGACCCCGTTCTATGCCGAGGGCGGTGGCCAGATCGGCGATCGGGGCGTCCTGTCGCTCGGCGGCGAGACGGTCTTCGAGGTCGAGGACACGCAACGACCGCTGGGCGGGCTGATCGTCCATCGGGGGACGCTGCGGGGCGGTCTGCGAGTCGGCCAGCAGGTCGTGGCCGAGGTCGATGCCGAACGGCGCGCCCGGACCATGCGTAACCATACGGGGACCCATCTCCTCCACCGAGCCCTGCGCAACGTGGTCGGGGAGCGTGCCCGCCAGGCCGGCTCGCTGGTCACGCCCGACTATCTGCGCTTCGACTTCCCGCTCGAGCGCGGCCTGACCGACGAGGAGCGCGGCGCGATCGAGGCCGAGGTCCGCCGGGTCATCCGCGACGATCGGCCGGTCACGCCCTCGTCGATGACGCATGCCCGAGGCGATCGAGGCCGGGGCCGATGCCTTCTTCGACGAGAAGTACGGCGAGACCGTACGGACCATCCGGGTCGAGGGCTACAGCCACGAGCTGTGCGGCGGCACCCACTGCCGGGCGTCGGGCCAGATCGGCGGCTTCGTCATCGTCGGCGAACGGAGCATCGGCAGCGGGATGCGCCGGATCGAGGCGCTGACCGGTGACGGCGCGGACAGCTTCCTGACCGGCCGGCTGGCGACCCTCGAACGAGCGAGCGACGCCGCTGGAGCGAACACCGTCGACGCCCTGCCCGAGCGGATCGCCGCCCTCCAGGACGAGCTGCGCGAGTCCAGGCGCCGACTCAAGGCCGCGGCGGCAGCGGGTGGGCTGCCCAAGCCGGCCGATCTGGTCGGGCGGACGGTCGAGCCGGCGGCCGGCGTCCGGCTGATCGCCTACGCCGGCCCGTTCGACTCGATGGATGCGCTCAAGAGCACGGCCAAGGACCTGCGCGGCCTGGTCCCCTCTGGCGTCCTCGCCCTTGGCCTTGAAGCTGACGAGCCCCAGGTCTTCGTGACCGTCAGCCCGGATCTCGTCGCTCGGGGGATCGCCGCGGGCGACCTCGTCCGGGCTGCGGTCGGACCGATCGACGGCAAGGGCGGCGGTCGACCGGAGATGGCCCAGGGCAAGGGCACTCGGCGCGACGGTCTGCCGGCCGCCCTCGAGGCCATCTCGGCCGCCCTCGGCGCTTCGAACGGAGCGTCTGGCTAGATGGCCTTCTGGCGTCGCCTCTGGCAGCGCGACGACCTGCCCGCCCTGGCGGCCTGTACCGCGCTCGACATCGGCACAGAATTCGCCAAGGCCCTCGTGTTCGAGATCGACGACCAGGGGATGGGCACGGTCCGGGGCGTCGGCCGCAAGCGCCAGGGCCTCTCCCACATGCAGTCCGGGACGGTGGCCGACATCGCGGCGGTCGTCGACAACTGCGCGGTCGCCCTCCAGGAGGCCGAGGAGATGGCCGGCTTCCGGCCGACCCAGGTCGTCATCGGGATCGCCGGTGAGCTGGTCAAGGGCTTCACCACGACCAACAGCCAGGAACGCAAGAAGCCCGACCAGCCGATCACCGAGGCGGAGCTCCAGAAGCTGATCGACGCGGTCCAGCAGGACGCCCTGCGCGAAGCCGAGCGGTCGATCACCTGGGAGACGGGCCTGCCCCACGTCGACGTGCGCCTGGTCCACGCGGCGATCACCTCGGCCAGCATCGACGGCTATGCGGTGACCAACCCGGTCGGCTTCCGCGGGCGCTACGTCAAGATCGGGATCTTCGATGCGTTCGCCCCGCTGGTCCACCTCGGGGCGCTCGAGAGCGTAGCCAGCCAGCTCGACCTGGAGCTTCTCGAGATCGTGGCCGAGCCCTACGCGGTCGCCCGCGTCCTCGGTGCGGAGCAGGTCCAGCAGGCGGGCGCCATCTTCATCGACATCGGCGGCGGCACGACCGACGTGGCCCTCGTCAGGCAGGGTGGCATCGAAGGGACCCGGATGTTCGCCCTGGGCGGACGTGCCTTCACCAAGTCCATCGCCGACCGGCTCGACCTGCCCTTCCCGCGGGCCGAGGCACTCAAGGTCGACTACGCCCGGGGTCTGGCCGTCGACCGACGCGACGAGGTCGAGGCCATCGTGACCGACGACGTGACGGTCTGGTCGGCCGGGGTCGAGCTGGTCATCGAGGAGCTCTCGGGCGGCGATCTGCTGCCCAGCCGGATCCATCTGTGCGGCGGCGGCTCGCGCCTGCCCGAGATCCTGGCCGCTCTCCAGGCCGAGCGGTTCTGGAAGCACCTGCCGTTCGCCCGGCGGCCCGAGGTCACGATCATGGCCCCCGACCAGGTGGCATCGATCGTCGACGCCACCCACCTGCTGGTCGACCAGCAGGACGTCACCCCGCTCGGGCTGGCCCACCAGGCGATCGAACTCCAGTCGACCGATGACCCGCTGGATGCGGCCCTCCGGCGCGTCCTTCGGGCGATGAAGGTCTAGCGATGGCCTCGATCATCTATCTCGACGTCGATGACGAGATCACGACGGCGGCCGCCCGGATCCGGACGGCCACCGAGACCAAGGTCGCCCTCGTCCTGCCGCCGGGTTCTCGCCTGGCGACGTCGCGGATCAACTTCCGGCTCCTGTCACGCGAGGCGCTCGAGCGCAACCGGGTCCTGTCGATCGTGGCCGCAGACCCGGCCGCCAGGTCGATCGCCGCATCGGCCGGGCTGCCCGTCCACGCCACGGTGGCCGAATTCGAAGCGGCCATCGCGCCGCCGGCCCCGAGCGCTCCCCCGACGCCGGTGCCGCCGGTCATCCCGATCGTGCCGCCCGCGTCGGTGGCGGCGGACGGTCCCGTCGCGGACCCGGCGCCCGGCGGGTCGGGCCGATCCCGTCGGCGGACGACCGCTGCGGCCGCCGGGCTCGCTGCGGTTGGCAGCGGGTCGCCTGGTGAGTCTGCCGATGCAGATGGCTCCAACCTCGAACTCGGCCTCGCGGTCGAGCCGGACGCTCCCCCCGAGACCAGCCTCCCACTCGCGCCGGCCGCGGCGTTCGTGCCCAGCGCACCGATCGTCGCACCCGCTGCCACGTCGCTGGAGATGCCGCCACCGGAGATGCGTGCCCGCTCGAGTGCGGCGACCGCGGCCGCCGTGCCGGGTACCGGCGCCGGTCGGAGCCTGCCCAGCGGCATCGTCGCCGTCGTCGGTTCGGTCCTGGTCATCGCCGTGATCCTGGCCGTCATCGGCTACGTCGTCCTGCCGGCCGCCAGTGTTGTCGTGACGCCGGTGGCCGTGCCCATCGGACCGGTCGAGTTCGTGGTCCGAGCCGACCCCGATGCGACCACGGTCGACACCGACGGCGGGGTCATCCCGGCGACCCGGTTGAGCCAGGACTTCAGTGCCGCCGGCAAGTTCGACGCGACCGGCAAGAAGGTCGTCCAGAAGAAGGCCAGCGGCCAGGTCACCTTCACCAGTGAGAACACCTTCGTGCCGGTGACGGTGCCGGCCGGCACGAGCGTCCGGACCGGGTCGGGGGTCGCCTTCGTGACCACGGCCGACGTGACCATCCCGCGGGCATCGTTCGCGACCGGTCCCTCCCGCAAGAACGCTCCGATCACGGCGGTCCGGGCGGGCCCCGCCGGGAACGTGAACCCGGGCACGATCATCGTCGAGCCGAACGAGATCAAGGATCTCCTGGTCAGCGTGACCAACCGGCAGGCGACCGAAGGCGGCACCCGCGAGGAGTTCACCCAGATCTCCCAGAAGGACGTCGACGACGCGACGGCTCGACTGGCCAAGGACCTGGCGACCCAGTTCGACGCCTGGGCGGCCGCTCCCGACGACCTGCCCAGCGGGACGACCGCGTTCCCCGCGACCGGTCATCTCGGCAGCCCGGTCGCCGAACCGGATCCGGCCGGTCTGGTCGGCCTCGAGCAGCCGACCTTCGACCTGGCCGCGACCGCGACCGGGACCGTCGTGGCGGTCGACACCGCAACGATCGATCAAGTGGCGGCCGGACGGATCGCGGCCAACGTCCCGGCCGAGCACGTCCTCAAGGACGGCTCGGTCACCTCCAAGAACGACGGCGGTCAGGCCGACGGCGACCTGGTCGACTTCCGGGTGACCGCCCGGGCGGAGGCGATCCCGGTCCTCGACGCGACCGCCCTGCGGGCCGCGATCAAGGGCAAGTCGGTGGCCGAGGCGCGGCGCATCCTGGAGCGCTACGGGACCGTCGCGATCGACACCTGGCCGGGCTTCGTGTCATCGATCCCGACCCTCGACGCCCGGCTCGACCTGACCGTGACCGGGATCGCCGGTGCCCCCAGCGCCCCGTCTGCGACACCGACGGTCGCACCCTCGAGCAGCGCTCCATGAGCCGGATCCTGGGCATCGACCTGGGCGAGAAGCGGATCGGGATCGCCGTGGCTGATGCCGACGGGGCGGCGGTACCGTTGACCACGCTCCGCCGTGCCCGGGATGTGGCCGGGGACGCCGAGGCGATCGTCCGGCTCGCGACCGAGCACGGCGCGCTCGAACTCGTCGTCGGGCTGCCGCTTGAGGCGTCCGGTGAGAACGGGCCCCAGGCCAACGTCACGCGAGCGTGGGTCGAGTCCGTCTCACCCCTCGTGCGCCTGCCGGTCACGCTCCGCGACGAGCGTCTTTCCAGTCACCTGGCCGAACAACGCCTGGGCCCGATGAAACGCGGTCGCTCGGGCGGGCCGCCCAGCGCTACCCAGCGCGACGCGTACCGCGCCCGGGTCGATCGCGAGGCCGCTTCGATCATCCTCCAGGACGAGCTCGACGCCCGAGCTCGGGCCGGGGCCGAGCGATGACCATCCGCGGGGGTGGCCGGCCACGGGACAGCCAGGCGTACGGTCTGGCCGATGTCGACATCGACGACGAGCACTACGCCCGAGCCCCGGAGCCCAGCGTCAGCAGCTCACGACGTGGCTGGCGGTCGGGCGACCCGCCGCGGGCGGGCGGCCGTCCGCCGCAGGCGCCTAGGGTCGGCGGTGGCTTCGGCTTCGGTGGACTGCTGCGCCTCCTGGCGTTCATGTTCGTCCTGGCCGGGATCGTCCTCATCGTCTCGTTGACCGTGCTCCGCCCGGTCGTCGCCGGTGCCGTCGTCGACTGGGCGGCGGAGAACCCGAGCGCGCTCCGGCTGCCCTTCGTCGAGGCTCTCGTCCGAGAGGATCTGGGACCCGCCCTGACCGATGCCCCCGGGACGGATCCGACCCAGGTCGAGTTCACCGTTGCCGACGGCGACACGGCCGGGATCATCGCCGCTCGCCTGGCCGATCAGGGCTTCGTCCGGGACGCCCGCTCGTTCGTGTTCATCTCGTCCGAACGTGACCTGGCCGACAAGCTCGAGGCCGGCACCTACCTCCTGCGCAAGGACATGACCCCGGACCAACTGGTGACCGCGCTCCTGGTCTCGCACGATCTGGCCGTCACGGTTCCCCTTCGCGAAGGCCTTCGGCTGGAGCAGGTCACCGCCAAGCTGCTGACCCTGCCGCTCAAGATGGACGTCAAGGAGTTCTACAACGAGGCGATCCATCCGCCCAAGAGCCTGCTGGCCGACTATCCCTGGCTGGACCTGCCCAAGGGAGCCTCGCTCGAGGGCTTCCTCGCCCCGGCGACCTATCGGGTCCTGCCCGACATCACCCCGGATGCACTCATCCGGCAGATGCTCGACCGCTTTTACGCCACGGTGGGACCGGACCGGTTGAAGGTGGCCAAGGACCGCGGGATGTCGTTCTATGAGGTCCTCACGCTGGCCTCGCTGGTCGAGCGCGAGGCCTTCCTCGACGAGGAGCGGCCGCAGATCGCCGGGGTCTACCAGAACCGCCTCGCGCCCCATACCGAGACGGCCGGCTTCCTCGGTTCAGACCCGTCGATCTTCTACCTGTATGACTCGCTCCAGCTGGCCGACCTGCCGCTGGCCAAGTGGGCCGACTACACCTTCTGGGCGCCGCACAAGGATGGCCTCACCGGTCTGACCATCCCGCCGGCGCTGGCGGGCTACAACACCTACACCAGCAAGGGTCTGCCGCCCGGTCCCATCGCCACCCCGACGGTCCCGTCGATCGACGCCGCGCTCGATCCGGACACCAAGGGTGGCTACCTGTACTTCGTGGCCAAGAACGACGGGTCGAACACGACGGCCTTCGCCAAGACCTACAAGGAGCACCAGGCCAACCTGAAGAAGTACGGCTACCGGTGACCGAGCCGGGGCTCGACCGGTCGCCGCGGCCGGACGACATCGCCCCGGCACCGACGGCTACCGACCGAGCCGCCTGGGCGAGGGCCGACCGGCTGGCCCGCCCAGCCCGCCTGGAGCGGTTGCGCGAGCGCTTCGCCGGCGCCGGGGTCGACGCCTATTTCGGGGTCCGCTCTGAGCACGTCCGCTATCTGACCGGGTTCGTCCTGGGCGATGGCGAGGACCGGGTGGCCGGATCCTCGGGCTGGTTCCTGGTCGGCGCGGACGAGGTCATCGTCTTCGCCGACAGCCGCTATCGGATCCAGGCCGAACGCGAGGCGACGGGAGCACGGATCGAGCCGGTCTACGGCGACGTCGAGAAGCGTTGGCCGGAGCTGATGGCCTCGCTTGGGGCGCGTCGGGTCGCGGTCGAAGCGGATCGGGTCAGCCAGGCGACCTGGGCCAAGCTGGCGGCGGCGGCGCCCGACGTGGAGCTGGTCCCGGCCGGTGCCTGGCTCGAGACCCAGCGGGCCACCAAGGAGCCAGCCGAGCTGCTCCGGGTCGCCGCGGCCTGTGCCGTAGCCGACCTGGCCCTGGCCGCGCTCCTGCCCGAGATCCGGATCGGGGTGAGCGAGCGGGAGTTGGCCTTCCGGCTCGAGTGGCTGATGCGGACCGGCGGCGCCGACGGACTCGCCTTCGACGTGGCCTGCCTGGCCGGCCCCGAAGCGGCCTTGCCCCACGGCTCGCCGGGCGACCGCCCGGTCAGTGCCGGACAGGTCCTCCTGTTCGACTTCGGGGCGCAGGTCGACGGCTACCGGAGCGACATGACCCGGACCCTGTTCGTCGGCGAACCGTCGCCGCGCGACCTGGCCATCTACGAACTGGTGGCCCAGGCCCAGGCGGCGACCATCGACGCCATCGCCGCGGCCATCCGGACCGGCCGACCGCTGCCCAGTGGTCGGGCCGCCGATGGCCTCGCCCGAGGTGTGATCACGGCGGCCGGTCACGGCGCCCACTTCGGTCACGGAACGGGTCACGGGATCGGGCTGGCCACCCACGAACTGCCCAGCCTCGGTCGGATGGCCACCGACGAGCCGTTGCCCAGCCCGACCGTCTTCAGCGTCGAACCGGGCGTCTACCTCGACGGTGAGCTGGGCGTCCGGATCGAGGACCTGGTGGCCATCGATGCCGCTGCCGGCCGGTGCGTACGGCTGACCAACTTCCCGCGCGAGATCGTGGTCGTCGACGGCTGATCGTCGGGACGCTACGCTGCCGCCATGACCGAGGCGTTCCCGTTCGGACCCGGCTTCTTCGACTTCTTCGGGATGACCATGCTGGTGGCCCTCCTCGTCCCGATCCTGATCACCGTGCTGGTGGTCGGGGTCGTCGTCTGGGCGATCCGGCGGAGCGCACCGCCGCGCGAGGATCCGGCCATCGCCGAGCTCAAGGCACGCTACGCCCGGGGCGAGATCGACACCGCCGAGTTCCAGGTCAGGCTGCGCGAGTTGAGCGGGGAATAGCCGCTACAATCCGGCGGCACACCCGGACCCGACCGTCGCCTCGGCCTTGCCCGAGGCGACCCCCAGGAGCCTGACGTCCATGATCTCCACCGGTGAGTTGAAGAAGGGCGTCGCGATCGAGCTCGATGGCGACCTTTGGCAGATCCTCGACTACCACCACATCAAGATGGGCCGCGGCTCGGCCCAGGTCCGGATCACCCTCCGCAACATCAAGAAGGGCCAGACCGTGGAGCGCTCGTTCCAGGCCGGCACGAAGTGGCCGCGCGCCTCGATGGAACGTCGCCCGGTCCAGTTCCTGTATCGCGATGGCGACGATTTCCACTTCATGGACACCGACACGTACGACCAGTTCGTGCTCAGCGCCGAACAGCTCGAAGGCACCGTGCCCTACCTGACTGACGGGATGACCCTCGACCGGACGAGCTACCAGGGCGAGACGATCGGGGTCGAGCTGCCGATCACCGTCGACCTGGTCGTGACCGAGACCGAGCCCGGCTTCGCCGGCGACACCCAGACCGGGGCGCGCAAGCCGGCGACCACCCAGAGCGGGCTGGTGGTCACGGTGCCGATCTTCGTCGAGGAGGGCGACACTATCCGGGTCGACACCCGGACCGGCGAGTACCAGACCCGGGTCTGAGCTGATCGGGTGACCCAACGCGAGCCACCGGACTGGGCCCTGCCCGCCTGGGACCAGACCGACGACGAGCCGGTCCGGACGCCACCGGTCGCCGGATCCGCTCCGAACCGCGTCCCGCCGCGTCCCGCTGAACGGGCCACGCCTCCAGGAACGTTCGGGCTGACCATCCTGGGGGTGTCGGACGTCACCCGAGCCGTCCGTGAAGCCGTCCGGAGCGATGATCGACTGCGCGACGTGTGGGTCGAGGGCGAGGTCGGTCGGGTCACCGTTTCGAGCGCCGGTCACGCCTACTTCACGCTCAAGGACGAACGTAGCCAGCTCCAATGCGTCTGGTTCCGGGACGACCGGATGGCCTCGCCCTACGAGCCGAGGACCGGCCTGCGGGTGGTGGCCAACGGGCGGGTCGACGTGTTCGATGCCAATGGCGTCTACCAGCTCTACGTCAGCGCGGTCCAGCCGGCCGGCTTCGGCGATCTGGCCCTGCGATTCGAGGCGCTCAAGGCCCAGCTCAGTGCGGAGGGCCTGTTCGACGCTGCGCGCAAGCGCCCGCTGCCCGATCGGCCGGCCGTCATCGCCGTGGTGACCAGCGAGACCGGCGCCGTGTGGCACGACATCCGCAACGTCCTGGCCCGGCGCTGGCCGCTGGCCAGGGTGGTCCTGTCGCAGTGCCAGGTCCAGGGCGCCGGTGCCCCACCGAGCATCGTCCGGGCCCTGGCCTGGGTCGATCGCTATGCCCAGCGCTGCGTCCGCGAGGGTCGTCGCGAGGACGCCCCGACGGTGACCATCCTGGCTCGTGGCGGCGGCTCGCTCGAGGATCTGTGGTCGTTCAACGACGAGACGGTCGTGCGGGCCATCGTCCGCCACTCGTTGCCACTCATCTGCGGGGTCGGCCATGAGACCGACGTGACCCTGGCCGACTTCGCAGCGGATCGTCGGGCGCCGACACCGTCGGCGGCGGCCGAGATCGTGGTCCCGGATCGGGTCGAGCTGGCGGGCATCCTGCGGGCCGAGACACGGCGCCTGCGGGCGGCCGGTGAACGGACCGTCAGCGCGGCCGCTCGCGATGTGGCCGCCGAACGGCGCGCCCTGGATGCCCTGAGTCCGATCGCCCAGCTGGCGGCATCGCGCGAGCGAGCGGGGCTGCTCCTCGATCGGGCCAGCCTGGCGGTCCGGCGACGGCTGGAGGCGGGTGCTGTCGGGGCGGACCGATCGGCCGCTCGGCTCCACCCGGCGGTCGGGGTCCGACTGAGCTCGGCGCCGATCGTCCCTGAGCGCGGCGACCGCCTCGCTCGGCGCCCTCGGCCCGGAGGCGACCCTCGAGCGTGGCTATGCCATCGTCCGACGCTCCGGTGACGGACGGATCGTGCGCGAACCGGCCGAGGCGCCGGCCGGGGAGGGGCTGGCCATCCGCCTCGCCCGGGGCGAGGTCCGCGCCACCGTCGACCGTGAGGATCGCCGGTGACCGGCGACCTGCTCGTCTTCACTGCCATCGTCCTGGTCGGGGCGGTCGCCGGGATCGGCCTTGGTATGCTCCTCGCACCACGGATCGGCCGACTCGTGGAGCGCGGCGACGATCAGCCGACGATCGAGGAGACCGGTGACGACCGCCAGCCCTGACCCGAGCCCGGATCCCGCAATTGCCGGTCCCGTTGCCGCCGATCCGGCCTTGCTGACCTTCGACCAGGCGCTGGCTGAGCTCCAGGGCGTCGTCCAGGCGCTCGAGGCGGGCGGAACGCCGCTCGAGGCATCGATCTCGCTGTATGAGCGCGGCGTCGCCCTCCACGCCCGCTGTGCCGCCCTGCTGGCCGACGCCGAACTGCGGGTCAGCCGGCTGGTCGAACGGGCCGGCGGCGCGATCGAGGCGCTTGAGCTCAAGCCGACCGACGACGGCGACCCGACCGCGCTCGGGTGAGCCCCGCAGTAGACTCCGCCCGATGACCATCCTTTCGGGACTGAACGGTCCGGCCGACCTGCGCGGCCTTGACGAGGCGCAGCTCGAGCAGCTCGCCGAGGAGATCCGCGAGGTCATCATCTCGACCGTGGCCACCACCGGCGGCCACCTCGGCTCCTCGCTGGGGGTCGTCGAGGTCACGATCATCCTCCATCGATTGCTCGAGTCGCCGCGCGATCGGATCGTCTGGGACACCGGCCACCAGGCCTACCCGCACAAGCTGCTGACCGGTCGACTGGGCCGCTTCGGCACCCTCCGCCAGCTGGACGGCATCGGCGGCTTCCCGCGCCGGAGCGAGTCGCCCCACGACGTGTTCGACGGCGGTCACGCCGGGACCGGCCTGTCGATCGCCCAGGGCCTGGCCGAGGCGCGCGACCTGCGCCACAGCTTCGAGCGGGTCGCGGTCGTGGTCGGCGATGCGGCCCTGATGAGCGGGCTCAGCCTGGAGGCACTCAACGATATCGGCCAGCGTGGGACCCAGATGCTGATCGTCCTCAACGACAACGAGATGTCGATCAGCCCGACCGTCGGGGCGTTCAGCAAGTACCTCAGCCAGATCAAGCTGTCGCCGGCCTGGCAGCAGAGCCGGACCGCGTATGACCGGGCGATCGAACGTCTGCCGGTAGTCGGTGAGACGGCCCTCGAGCTGTCCCGCCGGTTCCGCAAGTCGGTCGTCAACTTCGCTCAGCCCGGGCAACTCTTCGAGGACCTCGGGATCACCTACATCGGAGTCGTCCCGGGTCACGATCTGCAGGCCCTCGAGCGAACGTTCGCCCAGGCTCTCGAGCTCCGCGAGCCGGTCATCGTCCATGTCCGGACCCACAAGGGCCGAGGCTACCAGCCGGCCGAGGCCGACCAGGTCGGCTTCCACGGCGCGGCGCTGCCGCCGATGGCCCCGACCAACGGGGCGGCGGCCAACGGCGCGATGGCCAACGGCGCGGGCCGGCCCGCCCACGACCCGGGGATGGCCGACGATGCCACTCCAGCCAGGGTCGGACCGGATGCGCCCCGAAAGTCACCGAACTACACCGCCTACTTCAGCGCGGAACTGGTCGAGCTGGCCCGGACCGATCGGCGGATCGTGGCCATCACCGCGGGGATGCCCACGGGGACGGGCCTCAATCGATTCCAGGCCGAGTTCCCGGAGCGCTTCTTCGACGTCGGGATCGCCGAGCAGCACGCGGTGGCCATGGCGACCGGCTTGGCGATGGGTGGATCGCGACCGGTCGTGGCGATCTATTCGACCTTCCTCCAGCGGGCGTTCGACCAGACCGTCCATGACGCCTGCCAGAACGACCAGCCGGTGGTCCTGGCCGTCGACCGGTCGGGTCTGGTGGGCGAGGACGGCACCAGCCACCAGGGGATGTTCACCCTGCCCGCCCAGCGTCAGATCCCGCATCTCGTGATCGCCAGCCCCAAGGACGAACAGGAGCTCCGCTCCCTGCTCCACACCGCCTTCGCCCAGGAGCACCCGTTCGCCCTGCACTACCCGCGCGACGCCGGCTTCGACGTGGCCCCGGTCGCCCCGACGATCCTGCCCATCGGTCGGGGCGAGAGCCTGCGCGAAGGGTCGGACATCCTGATCGTCGGGTTCGGCCCGATCGTGGCCCGGGGCATGGCAGCGGCCGACGCACTGGCCGCAGACGGCTGGTCGGTCGGGCTCATCAACGCCCGCTTCGCCAAGCCGCTCGACCGCGAGTTGATCCTGGACGCCGCCCGGGGGAAGCGTCTGATCGTGACCCTCGAAGAGAGCGTCGTGACCGGTGGCTTCGGTTCGGCGGTCCTGGAGCTCCTCGAGGAGGCCAGGCTGGTCGATCGCACCTTGCGCGAGGTGGCGCTCAAGATCGTCGGGATCCCCGGCGATCGCTTCATCGACCATGGCTCGGTGGCCGACCTGCGCACCCTCATCCGGCTGGATGTGGACGGCATCGTCGGTCAGATCCGCGAGACGCTGGCCTCGATCGGTGGCAAACCGCCCGTTCCGGTCGTGCGCATCGCGCCGATCATCCGCGAGGCCTGACGAGCCCCACTCGACGAGCCAGCTCGCCCTGGAGATATGTCGCAGTGAAGCGGGCTGTGCCACGATAGGCCAGTGAGTGCGGAGACCATCGCCGGAACCCGACCGTCCCGGCGTCGCCTCGACCAGCTGCTCGTGGAGCGGGGCCTGGTCGAATCGCGGACGCGGGCCCAGGCCCTGATCCTGGCCGGCAAGGTCCGGGTGGGGGACGGCGACGCTGCTCGGCGCGACCTCAAATCGGGCGACCTGGTCGACCTCGCCGCGGTCATCTCGGTCGAAGCTCCCGATCCGTATGTATCACGCGGCGGCCACAAGCTCGCCGCGGCGCTCGATGCGTTCGCGATCGACCCGTCCGGCCGCGTCTGCCTCGACGCCGGTGCCTCGACCGGCGGCTTCACCGACGTGCTCCTGCAGCGTGGTGCGACCCGCGTCTACGCCGTCGACGTGGGTCGTGGCCAGTTGGCAAACGCACTCAGCCTTGACCCGCGGGTCGTGTCGATGGAACGGACCAACGCTCGGACGCTCGCACCCGGCGTCCTGCCCGAGGTCGTGACCGTGGCGGTGGTCGACGTCTCGTTCATCTCGCTGGGGTTGGTCCTCGGCCCGATGGCCGCCTGCTTCGGTCCGACCGGCGGTCCCATCGTCGCCCTGGTCAAGCCTCAGTTCGAGGCCGGACGGGGAGCGCTGGACAAGGGTGTGGTGCGCGATCCGGCCATCCATCTCGAGGTCGTCCGGAGGGTCGTCGCCACGGCCCGAGAGCTGGGACTGGCGGCGATCGACCTCATCGCCTCGCCGATCCTGGGGCCCGAGGGCAATCGCGAGTTCCTGCTCCAGCTCGAGGTCGGCAGCGAGGGGATGCCGACCCGGGCTGGTGGCCTGACCGACGCGCGGCTGGTCGAGGTCGCCGCGCCCGCTCCCGAGACCAGGACCCCGTCCCGATGAGCGCGGTGGCCCGGATCGGATTCGCCTACAACCCCACCAACGATGCCGCCGATGAGCTGCGCGAGCGGGCCGAGGGCTGGTGCGGCGCGCGTGGCCTGGCCCACTGGGCGGCTCCCTCGGGCGAGTTCGAGACGCTCCTGCGGGAGCTGCCGACGACCGATGTCCTGGTCGTCCTGGGCGGTGACGGGACCTTCCTGCGAGCCGCCCGAGCGGTGTCAGAGGTCGATGTCCCGCTGCTCGGGGTCAACCTGGGCAAGGTCGGCTTCCTGTCCAAGGTCGAGGCCGATGGCCTCGAGGCGGTCCTGGCCCAGATCGCGGCCGGCGCGTACAGCATCGACGAGCGGATGAGCCTGCGCGGGGTGATCCGACCGGCCGGCAGACCTGGCGGCAATGCCTTCTTCGCCCTCAACGATGTGGTCGTGGCACGTGGGTCGCTGGCCCGGGTGGTCCGACTCGACGTGGCCATCGGACCGAGCCACCTGGCTACATTCGTCGCCGACGGCCTGATCGTGTCCAGCCCGACCGGTTCGACCGGCTATTCGTTCTCGGCCGGCGGTCCGATCCTCGATCCGATCAGCCGCAACCTGGTGGTCACCCCGATCGCCGGCTACCTGTCGGCCATCCGTTCGGTCGTGGTCGACCCGACCCACACGGTGACGGTCCGGGTCGTCGAGGCCTACGAAGCCCTGGTCAGCATCGACGGCCGGGAGGACCTGCCCGTGTCAGTCGGCGACGTCGTCGAGGTCTCGGCGGGCGAGCACTCGATCCGCTTCGTCGAGCCCGAGGGCGGCGTCCCGTTCTGGGATCTGCTTCGTCACAAGGTGGAGCTCCTGCCGTCGTGAACGACGAGCCGGCCGGGCGCCTGCTCGAGCTGACCGTGGTCGACCTGGCCCTGATCGATCGGCTGCGTCTCGAGCTGGGACCCGGACTGAACGTCATCACCGGCGAGACCGGTGCCGGCAAGAGCCTCCTGATCGACGCCCTGGGGCTCGCTCTCGGGGCCCGGGCCGACACGGGACTGGTCCGCCATGGCGCGGATGCTGCGAGGGTCGAGGCCCTGTTCGATCGACTGCCGGAACCGCTGATCGTCGTCCGGGAGGTCCAGGCGGGCGGCCGGTCGACGGCGCGTCTCGACGACGAGGCGGTCACTGCCGCTCGGCTTGCCGAGACGGTCGGACCGCTCGTCGAGGTCCACGGCCAGCACGATCAGCAGCGTCTGCTCGACGAACGGGTCCAGCGCGACTTGCTCGACGCCTATGGTGGTTGCTGGGTCAGCCGGGAGCTGGTCGCCGGGGCGGTCGAGCGTTGGCGGGCCAACCGGGCCACGCTGGCCGAGTTGAGGGTCGATCCGCGCGAACTCGTTCGGCGGATCGAGCTGGCCGAGCACGAGGCGGCCGAGATCGTCTCGGCCCGGATCCGGGTCGGCGAGACGGCTGAGATCCAGGCTCGCCTGGGGGCGGCCCGCAACGGCGAGGCGATCGTCCGGGGCAGCGAGGCCATCCACACCGCGCTCCTGGGCGACGGCTCGGGTGGGGAGGGGAGTCCTGCGGCCCGCGAGGCGGTCGGTTCCGCGGCCCAACAGGCCCGCGAGCTGGCCCGGTTCGACCCACGCTTCGCCCCGCTAGCGGATCGGCTGACCGGCCTCGACGCCGAGATCGACGACGTCGCGAGCGAGGTCCGCGGCCTGGTCGAGGGCCTCGATCACGATCCCGCCGACGTGGCCCGCCTGGAAGAACGACTGTCGGCGATCTATGCCCTCGAGCGGCGCTACGGCGACGATGAAGCGGCGCTGCTGGCTCACGCCGAGGCGATGACCGCCGAAGCGGACCGGCTGCGCAGCCTCGAGGGCGAACGGGACCGGCGCCTGGCCGAGGACGCCGAGCTGCTGGCCGGCGTGGCCGCGTCCGCCGAGGTGCTGTCCAGCCTGCGGGCCGAGGCCGGCGGGCGGCTTGCCGCGGCGACCGCGATCGTGCTGGAGGAGCTTGGCTTCGATCACGTCCGGTTCGAGGTATCGCTCGGGCGTCGGCCGGCTGCCCAGGGCGAGCCTGCGGTCGAGGTCGGTGGCGACGCCCTGGCCTTCGACGCCAGCGGGATCGATGAGGTCGTCTTCCGCTTCGCCCCGAACGTCGGCGAGCCACCCCGTCCGCTGGCCCGGATCGCTTCGGGCGGCGAGCTGAGCCGGGTCGCCCTGGCCCTCAAGGAGGTGCTGGCCGCGGCCGACGCGACCCCGACCCTCGTCTTCGACGAGGTCGATACCGGGATCGGCGGTCGGAGCGCCGACCCGGTCGGTCGCAGCCTGTGGTCGCTGGCCCGCCGTCACCAGGTCCTATGCGTGACCCACCTGCCCCAGATCGCGGCCCACGCCGACGTCCACTTCCGGATCTCGAAGCGGGAACGGGATGGCCGCACGGTGACCGAGGTCCAGCGTCTCGACGAGCCCTCCGAGCGGGTCGCCGAACTGGCCCAGATGCTGGGTGGCCCGGCGGGCGGGACGGCGGCGACGGCCGGGGCCGAGGAGCTTCTCGAGCGCGCGTCGAGCTGGCGCAGGGACGCGGGCAAGCTGCCACGGGCCACCATGGCGTGAGCGCTCGCGACGGATCCATGAGCACGCTCGAGCGGGCGATCGAGGCGTACTTCCTGCACCTGCGCGTCGAACGGGGTCTGGCCCCGGCGACGCTGCGCGCCTACGCCGGCGATCTGTCGGGATTCGCCGCGGCCCCCAGCGTGGCCGACGGCTGGTCGAGCTCGGCCGAACCGGCGACCCGCTACCTGGCTCGCTCGGCGGCCACCATCCGGCCGAGTAGCCTCCGCCGGCGGACCGCCTCGATCCGCGGCTTCTACCGCTTCGCCTATGGCGACGAACTGATCGAGATGGACCTGGCCGCCCGGATCGACCTGCCTCGCCAGGTCCGCCGACTGCCCGAGACGCTCGACGTGGGCGAGACCGAGCGTCTGCTCGAGGCCGCCAGCGGGACCTTGCCGGACGAGCCGGTCCGGATCCGCGACCGAGCCCTGCTCGAGCTCCTCTATGCGGCGGGTCTGCGCATCAGCGAGGCGCTCGGGCTCGATCGCGAGGACCTGTCCCTCGATGGCGGCTTCGTGCGGGTGATCGGCAAGGGCGACAAGGAGCGCCTGGTCCCGGTCGGGGAGGTCGCCCTTGAATGGCTGGTCCGCTACCTCGACGAGGTCCGACCCGAGTGGCTTGCCCTCCACCACGTCGAACCGGTCGGCGGCGGCCCGCTGTTCCTGAGCGGGCACGGCCGGCGGCTCGGGCGGCAGCAGGCCTGGTCCATCGTCAAGCACGCGTCGCTCGAGGCGGGATTGCCCGAACGGGTGACCCCCCATACCCTGCGTCACTCGTTCGCCACCCACCTGCTCGAGGGCGGGGCCGACCTGCGCGTCGTCCAGGAGTTGCTCGGGCATGCGAGTATCAGCACGACCCAGCTGTACACCCACCTGAGCGGGGAACGGATCCGCGAGGTCTACGCTCGCGCCCACCCGCGAGCCTGAGGAGGAACGACGGTCCATGGCCCGCTACGCGGACGGACTCATCGCCGATGGCGAGCACATCCTGCTCCGGACACGCCAGCACTGGTTCTCGATCGTCGCCTACACGCTCGCGTTCTGGGTCATGGTCGCGGTCGCCATCGGCTTCTTCATCCTCAAGCAGATCATCGATTGGCAGCCGCTGGCCTGGATCGCCCTCATCTCGTTGGTCGGCGCGGTCGTCTGGATCCTGTGGCGCTATGCCAGCTGGACGTTCCAGGACTACATCATCACCAACCGCCGGGTGATGCAGGTCGAGGGCATCCTGAACAAGATCTCGCGGGACAGCTCGCTCGAGAAGATCAACGACGCGGTCCTGCGCCAGGGCCTGTTCGGACGATTGCTCCATTTCGGCGATCTGGAGGTGCTGACCGCCTCGGACACGACCGTCGACCAGTTCAAGATGCTCAACGACGCGGCCAACTTCAAGAAGACGATGCTCAACGCGAAGTACGCTCTCGAGCGCGAGGTCGCCTCACCGATGCCCAGCCCGCCCCTCCGTGTGGCCGGTCCCACGAGCTCACCGGCCGATGGTTCGCCAGGCGAAGCACATCCGCCGGCCGCGGAGGAACCCATGGCGATGACGTCCGAGGAGGTCACCGACACCCTCCATCGCCTGGCCGACCTGCGCGACCGGGGCGCCATCAGCCCCGCCGAGTACGAGGCCAAGAAGGCCGAGCTGCTCGATCGCCTCTGAGCCCGGCCGTCGCGCGGACGGTACGATAGGCCGATGTTCGACCTGACTCCCGATGCTCTGATCCAGGACGCGATCCTCATCGTGATCTTCCTGGGGATCGCCTTCCCCATCCACGAGTTCTTCCACGCCTGGACCGCCTACCAGCTGGGCGACGGGACGGCCAAGATGTTCGGCCGGTTGACCCTCAACCCGGTGGTCCACTTCGACCCGGTCGGCGGCCTGATGCTCATCCTGAGCACGGTCCTCGGTGCGGGCTTCGTCTTCGGTTGGGCCAAGCCGACCCCGGTCAACCCGTCCAACCTGCGCGACCGCCGCAACGGCGATGTCTGGGTCGCGATCGCCGGCCCGGCCTCGAACCTGGTGATGGCGGTCCTCGGCGCGATCGTCTTCCGGGTGATGATGGCGGCCCAGCTGGACGCTCCCCAGATCGTCTGGCAGATCGTCTATTCGTTCGTCGTCTTCAACATCAGCCTGGCCATCTTCAACATGATCCCCGTCCCACCGCTGGACGGATCGGCGGTCCTCTTCCGGCTGCTGTCGCCGCAGACCGCCTACCAGCTCCGCCCGACGTTGACCCAGTACGGCTTCGTCATCGTCATCGCCGTCGTGCTCTTCGGCGGGCGGTACCTTGGAAGTGCGATCGATGGCCTCACCAACGTTCTCCTGGGGGTCTAAGGCTCGCCAGTTCCGGGCGCACCTGACGGCCAGGGTGGATCCGGCCGAACGGGCAGCCCTCCAGACGTGGCTGAATCCGGCTCAGGTGGCCCTGTTCGACGGGATGCACATCGCCGACCAGCGCCACGGGCTCGACGTGGTGGCCACCCTGCGGGTCGGCGGATCGACCGACGACGAGCTGCTCCTGGCCGGACTCCTCCACGATTGCGCCAAGGGCCCGACGGTCGGGGTGCTGCCCCGGGTGACCTGGTCGCTCGGCGAGGCCTGGGGTCCCTGGGTCGTCTCGAGCACACGCCACCTGCCGGGCTTCGCCCCCGCCCTGGACCGGTTGCGCGACCACGCCGAGCTGTCGGCCCGGATGGCCCTGGCGGCAGGTTGCTCGGCCCGCACGGCCGAGTTGATCCGGCACCAGGCCGACCCGGCCGACCCGACCGCCGGCGAGCTGCTGCGTCTGGCCGACGAGGCAAACTGACGATGGTCGAGGCCACCGCGCCGCTGGCTGCCCAGACCTCGATCGTGTTCGACGAAGGTCGGCGGGCAGAGCTCGTGACCCAGGTCCGGATGGATGCCTTCGAGGGTCCGCTGGGCCTCCTCCTGTCGCTCATCGAACAGCGCCATCTCGACGTGATGACAGTTCCGCTTGGTGCCCTTGCGGGGGCCTACCTCGATGCGCTGGCCGGTCTGGAGGCCGATCGGCTCGGCAACGTCTCCGGGTTCGTCGCGATCGCCGGCCAGCTGATCCTGATCAAGAGCCGGGCGATGCTCCCGCGCAGGGTCGATCCGGCCCTGCTCCCCGCCGAGGAGGCACCCGACCCGGAAGCCGAGCTGCGGGCCCGACTCATCCTGTATCGAGCGCACCGCGATGCCGGAGCGCTCATCCAGGCGGCGGCCCTGGAGCGCGTCGGGCTATTCCGGCGGGAACCGTCGGTGGCCGCGGCCTCGGGGCGGGCCGGGGCCATCGTGACACCGCGACCCATGGATCCCCGGGCGCTCGAGGCCGCGCTCATCCGGATGCTCCGGGTCGTCCCGCCACCGCCACCGCCACCGGAGACGGTCGCTCGGACGATCACCATCGCTCAGCGCGCCGAGTTCGTCCGAGCGGCTCTGCAGGGAGTCGATTCGATCGTCCTGCAGGACCTGTTGGCGGGGGTCCACGACCGGGTCGTGATGGCGGTCACCTTCCTGGCCATGCTCGAGCTGATGAAGCGGCGGGAGATCGTCGTGGAGCAGGAACGACCGTGGGGACCGATCGTGGCCCGGGCGACGACCGCCGAGGAGCGGGCCGCCGCCGGCGGGATCCTGACCGACGCGCCGATCGACGAGTCGCTCGAGTCGTTCGCATGACCGAGCCGTCGCTCGACGAAGCCGGCGCGGTCGTCGAGGCCGGGGATGGTCCAGACACCAGCCACGCGCCGGAGACGCCCGAGGCGCCCGAGGCGCTCGGGCTGACCGAGGCGACTCTGGAAGCGCTCCTGTTCGTGGCCGAACGTCCGCTCGACCGGCGCGAGATCGGCTCGCTGGCGGGAGTCGATCGGGCGACCGTCGACGCCCGGATCGGTGACCTCGAGGTGAGCCTCGCCCAACGGGGCATCCGGCTGATCCTGTCGGGTGAGCGGGTCGAGCTGGCGACCGCGCCCGAGGCCGGCCGGCTGATCGGCCGCTACGTCGGCGCGGGAGCGACCCGGCTCTCCCCGGCGGCCCTGGAGACCCTGGCCATCGTGGCCTACCGGCAGCCGGTGACCCGGGGTGGCGTCGAGCGGATCCGTGGGGTCGACTCGGACTACTCCATCCGGGCGCTGCTCCATCGCCGGTTGATCGTGGAGCTGGGCCGGTCCGAGACCCCCGGCCGACCGTACCTGTATGGCACGGACTTCGAGTTCCTCGAGCGCTTCGGGATCGCCAGCCTCGATGAGCTGCCGCCGCTCGATGCCGACGTCGCGGCCCGTCTGGTCGAGGAGGCCGCTGAGCGCGGCACGGAGACCGACATCGGCCCCGGGACCGCCGCGGACTCCCAGCCTGAGCCGAGTGACGGGACCACGGTCGGTGTCGCGGTGGGGCCGGGTCCCGGCTGATGGCCCCGGAACGGATCCAGAAGGTCATCGCCGCGGCGGGGGTCGCCTCGCGCCGCGAAGCCGAGCGGCTGATCAGTGCCGGCCGGGTGACGGTCGACGGGAAGGTCGCCACGCTGGGCGAGTCGGTCGAGCCGTCGACCGCCGTGATCGCCATCGACGGGCGTCCGGTGGGGGAGGCGTCGGCGCTCATCCACCTGGTCGTCCACAAACCGCTCGGGGTCACCTCGACGACCAAGGATCGCCACGCCGAGCGGACCGTGGTCGATCTCGTCCCGCGGGGGATGATCGGAGCTGGTCGGCTGTATCCGGTCGGCCGGCTCGACCAGGACTCCGAAGGGCTCATCCTGATGACCAACGATGGGGCGTGGGCCGATCGCGTCCTCCATCCGCGCTTCGGGGTCGAGCGCGAGTACGCCATCGGCCTCGGCGGCGCCGCTCAGCGCGGAGCAGATCAGCGCCCTTCGCGCCGGCGTCCGCCTCGACGAAGGCCACGCCACGCTGGGTCATCTCCGGCCGATGACCGCGACCGAGGTCCGCGCCCTGGTCGAGGTCCTCGATCCGCCGCCGGGTCCACTGACCTGGTACCGAGCCACCCTCCAGCAAGGCTGGAAGCGCCAGCTTCGGCGGATGTTCGCGGCGACGGGGACGCCGATCGCCCGCCTGGCCCGGGTCCGCATCGGGACGGTCCGATTGGCGACCCTCCGAGCCGGGGCGACCCGACCGCTCAGTTCTGCCGAGGTCCGTTCGCTCGGAGCCGGCCGGGTCGCCCCGAGCCGATGACGGCTGCCCGCCCGACGGTCGCCATCGACGGTCCGGCGTCATCGGGCAAGAGCAGCGTCGGCGCCGCCGCCGCCGGCCAGCTCGGCTACCGCTTCTGCGACACGGGTCTGCTCTACCGGGCACTGACCGGCCTCGCCCTCAAGCGCGGGGCGGACCTGAGCGATCCGGCGGCACTCGTCCCGCTGGTCGGCCAGGTCCAGCTCGCCGCCGACGACGAGGGTCGCCTCGCCCGGGTGATGGTCGACGGGGTCGATGTGACCGCCGAGGTCCGCGGCCCCGAAGTGGACCGCAGCGTCAGCGAGGTCGCCCGCGTCCCCGAGGTCCGGGCCGCGCTCCTCGAACGCCAGCGGGCGCTTGCGGCGGACGGTGGGATCGTGATGGCCGGGCGGGACATCGGGACGGTCGTCCTGCCCGACGCGGATCTCAAGATCTTCCTTGACGCATCGGCCGAGGAGCGAGCCCGGCGCCGGACCGAGGAGCGCGGTCTGGCCCCCGACTCGAGCGAGGCCGAGGACATCCTGGCCGATCTGCGCCGGCGCGACGCGCTAGATCGCGACCGTGCCGTGGCCCCGCTCAGGGCGGCCGACGACGCGACGATCATCGCCACCGACGGCAACACCTTCGAGCAGACCGTGGCCGCGGTCGTGGCCGCCATCCTGGCGGTCGACCCGCCACCCGTGCCGACGCCTGCGCCGACTCCCACCAGGGCCAGGCCGACCAAGGCGAGGCCCCTGGCCGATGAGCGGACCTGGTTCATCCGGGCCACCGACCTGGTCGGTCGCGTCGTCTGGCGCCTCTTCGCCCGGATCGAGCTCCGCGGGATGGACAACCTGGAGGGCCTTGACGGCCCGATCCTGCTCGTCGCCAACCACATCTCGAACGCCGATCCGCCCCTGTTCGGGTCGTTCGTCACTCCCGCCCTCGGTCGGCGGATCTACTGGCTGGGCAAGCAGGAGGCGCTCGACTGGCCGATCGTGGGCAAGTTCATCGAGCTCAACGCGGTCATCGGGATCCAGCGCGGCGCGGCCGACGTCGATGCCTTCCGAACCGCCAAGCGAGTTCTCGACGAAGGTCACTGCCTGATCGTCTTCCCGGAGGGGACGCGCAGCCCGACCGGTAGGCTCCAGGAAGCCAAGGAAGGGACGACCATCCTGGCCCTCCGAACGGGGGCCCGGATCGTGCCCATCGGCATCTCGGGCACACCCCAGGTCTGGCCGCGCGGTCAGAAGCTGCCCCATCCGACCCGCCGTCGGGTCACCTTGAGCGTCGGCAAGCCGTTCACGGTCAGCGCACCCGGCGCCGGGGCCGAGCGACGAGCCGCCCAGGTCGCCGCGACGACCGAGATCATGGGTCGGATCGCCGCGCTCCTGCCGCCCGAGCAGCGTGGCTTCTACGCCGACACCGAGGGGCCGCTCGGGGACCCCGTGCGATAATCGAGGCGATGGGTACCGTTCGCGACGTCAGGATCGCCAAGCGCACCGGCTTCTGCTATGGCGTTCGGGAGGCGATCGACAAGGCCAAGGAGTCCGCCGCTGCGGGCAAGGCGACCCATACCCTGGGCCAGGTCGTCCACAACGAGGGGGTCATCCGCGATCTCGAGCAGATCGGGGTCGAGACGGTCGAGACCCTCGACGACGTCGATCACGGTGCCGCGGTCGTCATCCGGGCCCACGGCGTCCGGCCGGAGGTCATGGAGCGGGCCGCCGCGCGCGGCCTCGAGGTCATCGATGGGACGTGCACCTGGGTGATCCAGGAGCAGCGCGAGCTCGTCCGGCTGGTCGAGGAGGGCTACACCATCGTCCTGCTCGGCACGCCCAAGCACCCCGAGGTCGTCGGTCTGCTCGGCTTCGCGCCCGATGCGATCGTCGTCGACGAAGAGGACGACTGGGGACTCATCCCGCGGCGCAAGAAGATGGCCCTCATCTCGCAGAGCACCCAGCCGCCCTGGAAGTTCGAGAAGCTGGCCGGCTACATGGTCTCGCGCAGCCACGAACTCAAGATCGTCAACACCGTCTGCCCGGTCACCATCCGCCGCCAGGAGGACACCCTGGAGACGGCCCGAGAGGTCGACCTGATGGTCGTCGTCGGTGGGCGCTCGTCGGCCAACACCAAGGAACTGACCCGGCTGTGCGAGATCGCCGGGACCCACGCCGTCCAGATCGAGAGCGTGCGCGACCTGATCGATCCGTCCGTGTTCGGGTCTGCCGAGGTCGTCGGGGTGACCGGCGGGACGTCGACCCCGATCGAGGATCTCCAGGCGGTCGTCGAGCGTATCCTCGAGCTGGCCGGTACGGAGGCCGCGGCCGCCGACGCCCACGGCCTGGCCATGGCCGCCCTGCTCGCGGCGGCCACGCCAGCCGGGCGGACGACCTCGCTGCCCACCCGCGATTCGAACGCCGGTCGACCGCGGCGCGGCCTGAGCCGCTGGTGAACGCGCTGCCGATCGTCGCCGTGGTCGGTCGTCCGAACGTCGGCAAGAGCACCCTGTTCAATCGGGTCCTCGGCACGCGCCACGCCATCGTCGAAGATCGGGCCAGGACCACCCGAGATCGGCTGTACGGTGAGAGCGAGTGGAACGGTCGACGATTCCTGATCGTCGATACCGGCGGCCTCGAACTCGATCCGGACGATCCGATCGAGGCGCGCGTCCAGGAGCAGGCTCGACTGGCCATCGCCGAGGCGGACGTCATCGTCTTCGTGGTCGATGCGATGACCGGCATCACCCCGCCCGATCTCGAGGCGGCCGAGCTGCTCCGCCGGGCCAAGTCGCCCGGTCCTGGTCGCGGTCAACAAGGCCGACAACGATCGACGCGAGCTCGAGGCGGCCGAGTTCTACGCACTCGGTTGGGACGAGACCTACGCCATCAGCGCGGCCCACGGACGGGGAACCGGCGATCTCCTCGACGCCATCGTGTGGGCGCTGCCCGTCGAGTCGCCCGAGGAGCTCATCCGCAAGACCCGTGAAGCCGAGGCCGAGCAATGGGCCCGCGACATGGCCGACGGTTTCCTCGAACCGCAGGTGGTCGGCGACCAGCCCCTCGACGGTGACGACGGGGAGGACGGCGAGGACGCCGACGGCGACGAACCCGACGGCGAGGACTTCGGGGCGAACCGGGCGCTCGACGCCGAGGCGCGCAAGTGGGACGCCGCGATCGCCGCCGAGGCCGAGGACGCGCCGGTGGCGATCGCCATCGTCGGTCGACCGAACGTCGGCAAGTCGAGCCTGCTCAACTCGCTCCTCGGCGAGGAGCGCTCGATCGTCAGCGATATCCCGGGGACGACCCGCGATGCGATCGACACGACCCTGGCCTACGGCCGCAGCGAGGTCGTCCTGATCGACACCGCCGGGATGCGTCGCCGGGGCAAGGTCGCCGGCGGCCTCGACTCGGAGAAGTACTCGGCCCTGCGCGCACTTCGGGCCATCGCCCGCTGCGATGTCGCGATCCTGGTCCTCGATGCCGTCGACGGGCTGACCGCCCAGGATGCCCATGTCGCCGGCTATGTCGCCGAGGAGGGCAAGGGCCTGATCGTGGCCATCAACAAATGGGATCTGCTCGAGGACAAGACGGATCGGACCTTCGACGAGTACGTCAAGACCATCCGCCGTGACGTGCCCTTCCTGGACTTCGCCCCGGTCGTGTCGATCAGCGCCAAGACCGGCCAGCGTGTCGGGCGCGTCCTCGAGGCCGCCGTCGACGTCTGGGGCGAGCGTCGCAAACGGGTCTCGACCGGCGAGCTCAACCGTCTCCTGGTCGAAGCGGCTCGTCGCCAGACCCCGCCGCTGGTCAAGAACAAGCGACCCAAGATCTTCTACGGGACCCAGGCCGGGGTCGCCCCGCCGACGTTCGTGATCTTCGCCCGCGAGGCCGGCAGCGTCCACTTCAGCTACCGGCGCTTCCTCGAGAACCAGCTGCGCGAGGCGTACGGCTTTGACGGGACCCCCATCCGACTGATCTTCCGCGAACGCAGCTCGGTCGAGCTGCCCCGTCGGCGCCGGGCGGGTGGCGCGGGCGCGAAGGCCAACACCAAGGGCGGCGTCTCGACCGGCAAGAAGGCGGCTCGATCAGCCGCCAAGGGCAGCCGCCGGGCGTGACCGCGGGACCGCCGGTCGCGGTCGTCGGGAGCGGTGCGTGGGGCACGACGCTCGCGATCCTCCTCGCCAGACGCGAGCCGACGGTCCTTCTGGCCCGTTCCGAGGAGAGCGGCCGCCCGGCTGGCGGCAGACCGGGCCAACGACCGGCGTCTGCCCGGCATCGCATTCCCGGCCTGGCTGTCGGTGTCGGCCGACCTGGCCGTCCTCGGTTCGGCTGAGCTGGTCGTCTTCGCCGTCCCGTCGGGTCATCTCCGGGCGGAGGTCGCCCGGCTGGCCCCGTCGCTGCTCGCCGACCGCCGACATCGTGTCGGTCGTCAAGGGCCTCGAAACGGGCACGCTCTTCCGGATGAGCCAGGTCATCGCCGACGCCGGGGAACTCGATCCTGCCCGGATCGCAGTCCTGTCCGGGCCGAACCTGGCCCTCGAGATCGCCCGGGGTCTGCCGGCCTCGGCCGTCGTCGCCGCGGAGGATCAAGCGCTGGCGCAACGCGTCCAGGCCCGGCTTCGGCGGCGTCGGTTCCGGCTCTACGTCAACGAGGACCTGGTCGGGGTCGAGTTGTGCGGCGCCCTCAAGAACGTGGTGGCGATCGCGGCGGGCGCCGCCGAGGAACTCGGCTTCGGTGATAACGGCAAGGCCGGCCTGATGACCCGTGGGCTGGCCGAGATGACCCGCCTGGGGATCGCGGCGGGTGCCAACCCCTTGACCTTCGCCGGACTGGCCGGGATCGGTGACGTGATCGCGACGTGCGGCTCACCGCTGTCGCGCAACCATCGACTGGGGGTGGAGCTGGCCCGCGGCCGGTCCTGGACCGACATCGAGGCGGATCTGCCCGGGGTCGCCGAGGGTGCCTACACGGTCGACGCGGCGATCGCCCTGGCCGACCGCTACGGCGTCGAGATGCCCATCGCCCGCGAGGTCCATCGGGCCCTGTTTGAAGGCAAGAGCGCCAAGCGCTGCCTGGTCGACCTGCTCGCTCGCGAGTCGACCGACGAGCTGGCCGACTACCGGACCTGGATGGCCACCCTCGAACCGACCTGAGTCACGTCTCTGCTAGACTCCGGCTCTCGTCGGGGCGTGGCGCAGTCTGGTAGCGCACCAGTCTGGGGGACTGGTGGTCGTCGGTTCAAATCCGGCCGCCCCGACCACTTTCTGAGCACAAACAGAGGCCCGCGGGCATCGCCCTTCGGGCCTCTGACCACGGTTGTCTGACCTCGATTTCGGACGACAGACCCCGGCGTACCGTCGGTCGCTCCCTTAGTGGACGCGGGACGGCCGTCGAAGTTGAGTGATCAACGCCCGCGACTTCGGCGTGATCGTGCTGGCCGATCGGCACGATGGCGTAGCTCGACGCATCGGCGAGGCCCTGGAGCGTGTACTGGTCAGACGACAGGCCGCCCGGCGGGCAGTCGACCACCGTCTCCGGCCGGGTCGATGCGTCACAAGGCCCGACGTCCGAGGCGTGTGGACGTCGGAGCGCTCTGACCCGAGCGGACTTCGCCACTGCACTGAAACGCCACGGGCTCAGCGCGGCACACGTCGACGAGTGGTTCGGGGACCCGGACAACAGCGGCTACCGCATCTTCGAGATCGAGATCGGGAATGGCCGCTGGTTGGAGAATGAGATCGTTCAAGGCGTCACCGTCGGCGGTTGGGCCGGAGACTTCGTGCCCGCAAGTGGGGACACGGTCGTCGCCACGGACGATTCGCTTCACTGCGCTGTCACTTACGGCGTCGGCCGAGATGGGGGCACGCTCTCTGTCCGCGTCGCGCATGACGCTTGCCCCGATCCGGACGACCTGTCGATCCAGACAGTGATTTACGAGTCGTCGACCTTCCGGCTCGTCCAAGCAGCCGATTGGACCCCGCCCACACCGGCACCGCAGCCGCCTGTGTCGCCCAGCGATGGACCGCCGACGAGCCAGGCGTCGACCGCCAGTACGCGCCAGACGGTTCACCCGATCGGCACGGTCAAAGGTGCGCCGCTCGGCTACTTCGAATATCTCCCGCCGGACTACGGCACGCAGCCGAGCCCGCTGCTCGTGTTCCTGCACGGCTCGGGCGAGAGCGGCGCTGGTGACGAGGAGTCCCTGGCCAAACTTACGGCCACCGGCATCCCCTCGTTCATCGCCAGCAACAAGTGGCCCGATGCGCGCCCATTCGTGGTCCTTGCGCCGCAGCACAAAGAGGACCCGCCGTCGTACTGCATGGAAGCCAAGGAGATCGATGCGTTCCTGCGCTTCGCGATGGCGCACTACGACGTGGATCCCAAGCGGATCTACCTGACCGGCCTGAGCTGTGGCGCGATCGGGCTCTGGAACTATCTCGCGGTACACAGCGATGAGCTGGTCGCTGCCGCGGTCCCCATCGCTGGCTATGGGATCGGCCCAGTGGAGTTCGCCGGCTGCAACATCGCGCGCGTGCCGATCTGGGCATTCCACGGCAGCGCCGACGAGAACGTCCCCGTTCGTGGCGACGTCTACCCGGTGACGACGCTCCAAGCGTGCACGGATCCGCCACCCGTCGATGCTCGAGTCAAGGTCTACGTGGGCGAGCACCACGACGTGTGGAACGAGACATATGACCCGCCGCCGTACGACATCTACGCTTGGATGCTCAGCCACCACAAATGACCGGCGACTATGCAGACGTCGGCAGGAATTGGTCGCACCTGGTCGGCCTGCTGATCGCCTCGGGAGCTCACCCGATCGCTCGGGTTCACCAGCTGAGAGTGGGTCGTCCGACCGATCCGACGCCCGTCCCGCTAGCCTATCGGGGAGCCCCACCTCCTTCCCCCCGGACGGTGGGGCTCAGCTCTCAGGCGTCGGTGTCGGCTGGGGCGTGTGGAGTGGGTTCTGGCGTAGGGGTGGCCGGCGGCGTCGGTGTCGGCGCGGCGGTCGGAGCGGCGGTCGCGCTCGGCTCCCAGCCACCCGATGGCAGGACGGCATCTGAGGCGAGCGGGACGATCGCCACGAACTGACCTTCGAGGCGGTCGTCGAGGCGGGCGTCGTGATACGGCGTGAAGTTCTTGCCAAGTGAGCTCATGTACAAGCGCATGCCGGGTCGATAGACCCGATGGTTCGCCGAGTGGTAGTACGGCCACAGGGGGTCGGCCATTTTGATGGTCACGACCCGGAAGTCGTCGGTCCTGCGGGGATCGGCTGTCGCCTCGAAGCCGGTCATGACCCAGGCATGCGTCCCGTGCCACACGACGATGCCGGCCGGCCGGCCGGTGGTGGCGATTCCTCGGGCCGCGATCTTGACGGCGCCGGCCATGGTCGGGGCGGCGATGAGCGCGTAGCGGCCCTGGCCGGTCATGGTGGTGGCCGTGGCCCAGCCATATGGATCGGCGCCGCCGTCCGCCCGGTAGCGACTGTTGACCCGAGCCACCTTCCAGAGCTTGCGCTGGAGCGTCTTGGTCCGATTGTTGGAGCTCCAGATCATGTTGCGCATCGTCTGGAGCGAGGCCCCGACGCACTGGTAGCGAGTGTACTGACGGGAGAAGTCGCCGGCCCGCAGGAGCGAGATCCGATACGTCACGGTGACCGGTGTCGGCGTCGGGCTGGGCGTTGGGGTCTCGGTCGGACTCGGGCTGGGCGTTGGGTCGGCTGCGGCGACTCCGGCAGCCATCGGACCGGCGACGAGGGCCGCTACCAGGAGAACGGCCCACACGAACGCCAGGAGGCGACCGGCACGGACCGAGGTAGAGGGCGGCTCAAGCATGCTCGCCACGATAGGGACCGGTGCGGGTCCGCCCAATCGCCCGTTGGTCCCACGTCGGCCCGCCGTCCCGCCTATGAGACTCCGGCGGATGGGCTCCCATCTCGACCCGGAGCAGCCGACCGACGCCCTCGACGCCCAGGCCGCTCAGACGGCTAGCATTGTCTTCGTGCGTGACCTGCTGACCGCCCGTCTGGCCGATGCCGAGGCTCGACTCCGAACCCTGTCGCTCGGCGATGCGTTCGATCCGGCCGCTCCGGCCGCGATCGTCGGCGCGGGCCTCCACCTTGCCCCGGTCCCGGTCGAGGCGGGTGGCCTCGGCGTAAACCTGGGCGAGGCGGTCGAGCTGTTGTCGCGGCTGGCCCGCATCGACGGGTCGGTCGGGCTGGGTTTCGCGATGCATGTCCACGTCGTCGGTTCTCTGCCCGACTCCGATGGCTGGCCGGACGGGCGCCGCGAGGCGATCTACCGGACGATCGTCGACGAGGGCGCGCTGATCAACGCGGCCTCGACCGAGGACGGCGGAGGCAGCCCAGCTCGGGGCGCGATCCCGGGCACGACGGCCATCGAGGACGACGACGGGTTCACGATCAGCGGCGAGAAGTCGTGGACGACCTGGTTGCCGGCCCTCCGGCTGGCGATCGTCAGCGCCCAGATCGCGCGTGGCGCAGGGCCTGAGAGCGAAACCCGGACCGAAGCCCCCGAGGTCGGCCTGTTCGTGGTCGATCTCGACGCGCCGGGGGTGACCCGGTCGCCCGGCTTCGAGGCCCTGGGCATGCGCGCGTCCGCCTCGGGTCGCCTTCGGCTCGAGGGCGTTCGGGTCGGAGCCGAGGCGCTCGTCCTCCGCCGCGCTGCAGCCGCCCCCGATCCGCGCGGTCCCGCACCGGGCGCGTGGTTCCAGATGGCCATCGCTGCGGTCTACCTCGGGGTGGGGGAGCATGCCCGTCAGGAGGTCGTCCGCTGGGCGGTCGATCGTCGTCCCGGTGACGGTTCGACGGCGGTCGCCGACATCCCGTCCGTCCAGCTTCGGCTTGGGCGGATGGACGCGACCCTTCGCGCGGCGCGGATCGTGGTGGCGCACGTCGCCGCACAGTGGGATGTCACTCCCCGGGCGGAGCGAGCCGCTCTCATGACCGACGTCATCCTGGCCAAGGGGCTGGCGACTCAGGCGGCCGTTCAGGCGACCGACGAGGCGCTCCGGGTCGCCGGCGGACCGGGGTTCCTGAGCGGTCCGCTGGAACGGGCGTTTCGTGACGCCCGAGCGGGCCTGATCAACCCGCCGCTGGAGGACATCGCTCTCGCCGGCTTTGCCCGCACGCTCGTGGAACGCGAGCGTGGCGCGGGCTGAGCCTCGGCTAGACTCGGTCCGAGTCGCACAAACGAGGAGGCCCAGCATGGCCGTCAAGGTCGCCACCGACCATCTGATGTATATCGACGGCGCCTCCGTCGGCTCGACGAGCGGGGCCTGGCTCGAGGTCCACAGCCCGGCGACCGGAGAGCTCGTGGGCCGGGTCCCAGCGGGGACCGAGGCGGACGTCGACCGTGCCGTCGGGGCCGCCAGGGCCGCCTTTCGCGACGGCCGCTGGTCGAGGATGGCCCTGCCCGAGCGGGTCGCCGTGATGAACCGGCTGGCCGACCTGTGCGACGAGCACGCCGACGAGCTGGCCCGAACGGAAACGCTCCAGACCGGGACGGCGTACAAGCTTCGACGCGAGTCGGACTTCGCCTTCGCCTCGGACAACCTGCGCTTCTTCGCCGGCCAGATCCGCCATCTGGAGGGCAAGGCGGCCTATGAGTACAGCGGCAGTCACACCTCGATGGTCAGGCGCGAGCCGCTCGGCGTCGTCGCCCAGGTCGCGCCCTGGAACTACCCCTTCTGGATGGCCATCTGGAAGGTCGGACCGGCCCTGGCTGCGGGGAACTCGATCGTGCTAAAGCCTGCCAGCGCGACTCCGCTGACGACCATCCGGCTGGCCGAGCTGGCGGCCGAGGCCGGCGTCCCGGCCGGGGTCCTGAACGTGGTCACGGGCCGGGGCGACGTCGTCGGGGCTGCTATGGCCGCTCACATGGATGTCGATCTCATCTCGCTGACCGGCGACTCGGAGACGGGCAAGCGGATCCAGGCGCTGGCGGCCAACAACGTCAAGCGGGTCCACCTCGAGCTCGGCGGCAAGGCGCCGTTCATCGTCCACACTGATGCGGATCTGGAGGCCGCCGCTCGGGGCGCCACGGCCGGTGCCCTGATCAACGGCGGCCAGGACTGCACGGCGGCGACCCGGGCGTACGTCCATCGGTCCGTCTACGACGCGTTCCTGGCCCGGACCGCCGTCCTCTTCGATGGCGTTCGAGTCGGTGATCCGTTCGACCCTGCGACCGATCTCGGCACGCTGATCAGCCAGGCCCAGGTGGAGCGGGTCGACGGTTTCGTCCGACGGGCTGAGGCGGCCGGAGCGACCATCGCGGCCGGCGGCTATCGGCCGGATGTGCCCGGCCTCCCGAACGGTGCGTTCTACCGACCCACGATCATCGCCGACTGCGCCCAGGACAGCGAGATCGTCCAGAGCGAGGTCTTCGGGCCGGTCCTGGCCGTCCTCCCGTTCGATACGGATGAGGAGGCGTTGGCCATGGCCAACGACACGAAGTACGGGTTAGCCGCATCGATCTGGACCCGTGACGTGTTCCGGGCGATGGAGGCGGCACGAAGGCTGAACTTCGGCCACGTCCAGGTCAACGACCACCTGATGGTGACCTCCGAGATGCCCCACGGCGGCTTCAAGCAGTCCGGCTTCGGCAAGGACATGTCGAGCTACTCGTTCGACGAGTACACCCAGGTCAAGCACGTGATGATCGAGCTGACGGGGACCCCCGAGAAGCCGTGGCACTACACGATCTTCGGCGACAAGCCGGAGTAGCGCGGCGAACCTCCCGATGGGCACAGACCCCCGGCCAGCGATGGTCGGTGGTCTACTCTTGCTCCACGACGGACATCACGAGGGGACGGTCATGGGTGACATGAGGCATCGAGCCGGGCAGGGACTCGCGCTGCTTACGGGCGCTGCCGCGCTCGTGGCGTGCGTTGCGTCCCCGGCCGCCGTAAGCACGCCTCCGGCCCATGCCACAGCAGTCGCCGCCTGCACTGACGCGGTGGGCAAGGGCTGGCAGGTAGCCGTCGAGATGGACCGCGCGGAGAGCAGCACGCTCGCGCTCGTGTCGGGCGACTCGATCGCCACGTGCCAGACGACGCGAACGAACGCCGAGCCGAACGACTTCGGGCTCAGCACTACGGGCATCGGCCTCCACCCGACAAGTTCGCCGCCGGCTCTGTCCTATCTCACTAGTGGGGGACCCGGCAGCCAGACCTCCTACCTCGTGGGCCGTGTGCCGCCGTCCGCTGGCGTGGTACGGGTCACGTTCGCCGACGGGTCGGAACAGGACGCGGTGCTCGGCGGCGGCCTGTGGCTCGTCTGGCTCGAGCAGCCCTCTGATGCCGCGCCGACAGCGATCGACGCGCTCGACGCCAGAGGAACGGTCATCTCGAGCCTCGCCGACGCCAACGGCATGCAGCCCTCTGGCTGATCCTCGACTCGGGCGGGCGCTAAGTGACCGACGCTAGGTAGGGTCGAGGGCCCCGCTCCGCTCGTCGACTCAGTCGTGATAGCAATACCGACGGCGACCGGGGTAAATCGCCCTCGGACGAGGGAATGACGACCTCGTCGCGGATGAGCCGAGCGGGCCATCCGAGCGGCCGGCCGACCAGCGGAGTCGAGGACCTCGAGGATGGACGCGAACGCCGAGGCGCCAAGGCTGCGGAGCCCGATCGGCTTGTATGGGCCATCGTGCCATGGTCGGCGTCGACTTCGGGCTCCCTTAGTTGGCGCGGGATCGGCCTACTTGAAGTTGAGTGACCACCCGTCCTTCAGCGTGATCGTCAGCTGGCCATCCACGATGGCGTAGCTCGACGCATCGGCGAGGCCCTGGATGTACTCGTCCGACAACGAGGCCCCCGGGCAGGCGACCAGCGTCGTCGGGCCGGGTTCGATGGTCAGCCCGCCGTCCGAGGTCGTCGTGTACGTGCCGGACGTGTGGTTGCAGTCGGCCTTTGCCTGGTAGTTGCCGTCCGACTTGAATTCGATCGTGTAGTTGGCCTGGTCCGCCGCCGGCACGGCGCCGAAACCGCTCGCGACCCTATGGGTCAGCGCGGTCAGTTGCCAGGTCTTGCCGGTGAGGCTGGGGCTGGGCTTGCTGGCTGCCGCCGTGGCTGGCGCGATCGTGGTGCCGGCCGTGACGGGGACCGGGGGCGTGCCTGTCTTCGTCACCGAGCAGCCCGCCAGGACGACGGCCAGGATGGCCGCCAGGGTCAGTCGCATCGCTGTTGCCATCAGACGGCCGGCGGGGTGACGGGAGCCGGTTCCTTGCGACCGGCGCCCAAGATCCCGCCGACCAGCACCAACGCGGCCGCTTGCTTGTGCGTCATTCGGGCTTCCCCTCTTCGGTTATCCGTCCCGAGCTAGGACGCGCGTCCTAGCCTGTCATGCCCATGTCTCGTCGTCCACAACGAGACATGGCTACTCGTACCGTCGGTCGCAGATAAGCCCCAAGGTGATCGCCCACGTCTAGGCTCGGGCTACCCCGGCTCCGCTCGTCGACTCAGTCGTAACAGCGAGACCGACGGCGACGGGGGCGGTTGTTGGCGCTGCTACCGTTCGTGGCATGAGTCGGGACCTTGGCGAGATACTCAGACGCCAGATGCGTAAGTACGAGCGCGAGCTGCGAGAGTTCGGCCCGCCGGACGACGGCCCCGACAAACTACCAGTGCCCGAGACGCTGACCGACGATCAACTGGCCGAGATTCGCAAGGGGATCGACGAGGGGCTCGGTCCCGGCATGGCCGACTGGTTCCTCCACTCCTTCGAGGGTCCACTGCCCGAGGCGGTCGTCGATTCGATCCCCGAGACGTTTCCAGAACGCGCCGAGGTGGTCGCGGAACACGACCGCATGCGTCGCCTGCTTGGCGATCTCCGACGGCACCCGTCGGACCCTGATGACGAGACGGTGTCTAAGTCGTGACACAGCAAGACCGACGGCGACCGGGGCCGCTCATTGCGGGGCAATCGCGACGTGCCAATCACAGCCCGAGAGGACGTGGAAGTGGTAGATGACCCCTGGGACCCTTAGACCACGTACGAGCCAGGCTGCCTGGTGTTCGGCGGGACGTCCCCAATGTCCAGGGTGATGAGCTGGCCGTCCTTCGTCTGGACCTTCATGAAGTAGTTGCGACCGGCGGTCCCGGTGTTGCCTTGATCCTGCGCCCACCAGGTCACGGCATAGTCGCCGCCGCCGAGGGTGAATGTCGGACCGTCCAGGCTCTCGGCTGCATCGAAGCTCGCGCTGCCCGTCGCTTGCGTTGACCCGCCCGAATATTCGCCGGCGGGCCCGCCTTGAGGGCCGAGTAACCGAGCCCGATCACGACCACCGCGATGATGGCGTAGACCAGCCCGCGCTGGTTCACCGTGAGCCGCGACTAGCGCCCGTCCATCCCCCGCTCCCTCCCGATAGAAGCCTTGCAGTCTGAGCTGCTCGCGCCTGACGAGTTCCACCAGCTGAGAATGCGGTCGACCACCGACCGACTCCCGTGTTCCGCTAGCCTAGAAAGCGAGCTCCGCCTCTTTCCCCCCGGACGACGGGGTCAGGACTGGAGTTGGTCGTACGCGCGCCAGATGTAGGTCGGGTCGAGGTCGTGGCTACCGAGGGCGATGGCCAGCTCGCCGCCGTGATATGCCTCGTGGGTCAGAAGGCGCTGCAGGATCGACGTCCGCGAATGGACCTGGCGGACATCGCCGTACACGCGCTCGACCGTGTCGCTCATCATCTCCTGCGTCCAGCGGTCCAGAACCGAATCGATGATCGTGAACGTCGTCTCGAGCGCACCGACGACCTCCGCCGCGCTGCGCGGGTGATCGAGCGCATCCTCCCAGCCTGCCCCGTCCGGGTCGGCGAAGGGCGAGTTCTCGGCGCCAGGCTCGCCGAGGATGTGGCACAGCCAGTAGACGCGCGTCCCGGCCACGTGGCTCGCGATCGCCCAGACCGGCCAGTGCTGCGGGGCGGCGCGGAGCTCCAGCTGCTCGGGGGTGAGGTCCCGGATCGACTCGACAAGCCGCCGCTCGTATTGCGGCCAGCGGTCATAGAAGAGCCGGATCGTCATGTCCCCAATTCTAAAGACGTGGGGCCGCCGTCCGTCGCGGCCGTTCGCGTGGTGACGGCCTTCGTCGTGGTCGCCAAGGTCGCCGTCGGGCCGCGAGCCGCGGCAGTGACGGGCGTGATCGGGACCCTGATCGCTGTCGTGATGCTTGACCAGCTGGGATAGCTAAGCGGGGCGGCGGGAACGGTAGCAAGCGAACGGCGGCTAGGTTCGCTGCTCGTCCACGACGCCGATCAGGAAACGCCAGGCCCCGGCGATCGCCCAGACCAGGCCGCAGATGACTTCCAGCCCGACCCAATACAGACCCCCGCCCGCCCCGGCAGCGATGGCGATCGACAGGCCCCCGATGAGTCCGAACGCGGCGACTGCGTAACCGATCGCCATCCGCGTCCAAGCCGCTGCCGGGAGCCGCCAATCGACCAGGCGCATCGCTCGCGCATTGTTGAAGGTGTTGATCGATGCGAAGCCAAGACTGATGAGGGCGACTTCCCATCCGAGCCACTCGGGTGGCTGCGGCATCAGGGTCACGATCCCGATGACCATCGTGGAGGTCAGGACGATCAACGTCGCTCGGGCATGCGAGCGATGGGTGAGGCTGGACGCGATGAACTCTGCGTGGATCGACAGTCCCACCACGATCAGGCCGATGAGGGCCGCGCTGGCGGTGGCCGCGGTCACGAAGAACTCCGTCCACTTGGTCGGGTCCATCGGCTCGGGCATGACCGCAGTCTAGGCTCGCCCGGGCGCGGATGGGTGCCCCGGCCGAGGGGGGGTTCGACCGGAGCCAGTCGACCCTAGCCGGGCCAGATGAGGCTCCGATGAAACACCCTGCCAATCGATCCGCGACGATTTTCAAACCTTTTGGCGCACCCTCCACTCATGATGGGTGACACGTCCTACGAGGGGCGTGCGAACCAGGAGCGAGATGGTGGACCGGACGCTTATCGAAGCGGCACGGTCCGGGGACGAAGAGGCATTCGCCTCGATCGCCCGCGGCTCGGCTGATCGGCTCTTCGCCGTTGCGCATCGGATCCTGCGCGACGTCGGGCGAGCCGAGGACGCCGTGCAGCAGACGCTCGTCACGGCCTGGCGGCAGCTACCGGAGCTCCGCGAGGTCGACCGGTTCGAAGCATGGATCCACCGGATCCTCGTCCATGCCTGCTACGCCGAAGCGAAGCGGGCGCGACGCTGGTCCGCCAACGTCACGATGCTGCCGGTCGACGGGCCGGCGACACCGGACACGACCCTCAGCGTCGCGACGCGCGATGCGCTCGACCGCGGCTTCCGGCGCCTTCCGCCGGAGCAGGCCGCCATCTTCGTGCTTCACCACTACCTCGGCTGGCCGCTCAGCGAGATCGCCGGAACGCTCGATGTTCCGTTGGGCACGGTCAAATCGAGGCTCCACTACGCGACATCCAGCCTGCGCGCGGCCCTCGAGGCCGACGCCAGGACACCCACCCAAGCCTCGCGGGAGCGGATGGCATGAGCACCAACGACTTCGATCGGACGGCACGGCGATGGCTCGAAGACGGGCCGACCGAGATGTCCGATCGGGCGCTTCAGGCCGCCCTCGACGAGATCCACGTGACCACACAGCGCTCGGCCTGGTGGCCGGCGCGGAGGATGTTTTCCATGAGCACTCCGATCCGGATCGCGCTAGGGGTGGCGGCCGTCGTGGCCGTCCTCCTCGTCGGGATCAATCTCGTGGGGCCGACCAAGGGGGGCGTGGGCGGGCCTGCGCCGACCCAGACGGCGAGCTTGGTGCCGAGTCCCAGCCCGAGCACCGGCCCGCTCAGCCTCGGCGACGCCCCGTACGCACTCACCGCGGGCACCTACGTCACGTCCGCCCCATTCGGCGCTCGAGTCACCTTCTCGGTCCCGGCCGGCTGGACCGGGCACGTGGGCGGCCCATACGCCGTGTTCCTGGACGGGGCGAATGGTGGAGGCTCGGTGGCCTTCTCGATCTTCGACAAGGTCTACGCCGATCCTTGTCACGCCGACAAAGGGCTCCTCCAGCCCTCGCCGGGACCATCGGCGGCAGACCTCGCGACGGCGCTCTCGAAGATGGGGGGCGTGACCGCGACCGCTCCCGTCGATGTCACTCTGGGCGGCTATTCCGGCAAGCAGGTGACCTTGACCGCACCGGCCAGCTTCGCGGCGTGCACCTTGACGAAGGACGGGGCCTTCCGGGTCTGGGAGCTGCCGCTCGGCGCGACCAACGACATGATCACAGGAGAGCGCGACCGCGTCTGGATCCTCGACGTCGATGGCACCCGCTTGGTGATCGACGCTCCCGAGGATGTGGGCCAGAGTGGACAGGCCAAGGCCGAGGTCCAGGCGATCCTGGATTCGATCCAGATCGCGCCAGCCGCCCCGGCAAGCCCTGGCGCCTCGTGATGCGGTAGTCCCGACAAACGCGGCCCGAAGAGGGGAGCGACCAGCCCACCGCGCAGATGGGCTGGTCGTTTCGCGCCGTGCTCGTTGCCCGACCGGGCGAGACGGTTCCGAGACGGGGCGCGCGTAGGGTCGTCGGCGACGGTCGGACGCAGGCGCTTTCCCGAGCGCGTCTCGGCCGTCGGGATGGAAGGATCAGTGATGGCGACCATCGTCGATCAGGCAGCGATGAACGCAGTCGAGTCGGGAACCGCGACTTTCACCAAGTGGATGGTCGGCGAAGGCCCGGGCATGGCCGGCATCGTGGGTGGCGCCGCCGGCAAAGGCGCCTACGCAGGCAAGGTCCTCGATTTCACCCCCGGCCCGACGACGGTCATCGCCGCCGAGTACCAGTTCCACGGTACGGAGCGGCCCTTCACTGCCCTCGTCCACGTCGAACAGACGGGCTTGCAGGCCGTCATCTCGGGGGTCGTCACCGATGGTTGGGGCAAGGGCAGCCAGGTGACCGGCGAATACACCGAGATCAAGTGCGACCACGACGGCGTCACCACGGATTGTTGGCAGGGCTCCCTCCGCATCGGCGACTGATCGAGGGCGACTGGCCGTCGCCGTTTCGGCGATACTTCGGGCAATGGCCCTGTCCACTTCGCCGAACTCGAGGCTCATCTGGCCGACGTCCAGGCGGCGCCGGCCGATGGTGGTCGGGTCGAGCTCATCGTCCGCCGGCCGGCCGTCGACGAGCGCGAGATCCTGGCCGAGGCGGTCCTGCACCCCGACGTCGGTCTGGTCGGCGATGACTGGCTCGCTCGGGGGAATCGCTCGACCCCGGACGGCTCGGCCGACCCGGAGGCCCAGCTCACCCTGATCAGTGTCCGCGTCCTTGGGGCGTTCGAGCCCGACCGGTCGCGCTGGCCGCTGGCCGGTGATCAGCTCTATGTCGACCTCGACCTGAGCGTGGATCGGCTGCCACGCCGGGAGCCGGTTGGCGATCGGGACGGCGGTCATCGAGGTCAGCGCGGCGCCCCACACCGGCTGTGCCAAGTTCAGCGCCCGGTTCGGCAGCGACGCCCTGCGCTGGATCAACTCGCCCACCGGTCGCGCCCATCGGATGCGCGGACTCAACGCGCGGGTGATCACGGGCGGCACGATCCGTCCCGGCGACGACATCCGCCGGGTCTGACGGCTTCGTCCGATCGCCCGGCCGTCGTGGCCAACGCGCTGATCGCCCGGGCCTGACCCTTTATCATCGACCTCGACCCACCCTTGGGTCCCGAGGAGGAGCTCACCGCCCGTGCCGCCGATCACCGAGTTGACCCGCATCGAGCCCGTCTACCTCGAGCGCCTCGAGAAGCAGGGCATCTTCACGACCGGGATCCTGCTCGAGGTGTCCGAGACGCCGACCCGTCGGCAGTACCTCGCGGACCACGTCGGGGCGACCATCAACGAGGTCGGGACCTGGCGCGACGAGGGCCTGATGCTCAACCTCGCCAGCTTCGGGCCGGACGAGCATCAACTGATGATCCAGGCCGACATCGAGGGCCTCAAGGACATCCTCGAGCTCGATCTGGACACGTTCCGAGCACGCACCGCCAAGGCGGCCGCCGAGCTCGGCGCCGATCCGCCCGACGACCTCCGTCTCGAGGGCTGGTGGGACCAGGCCCGGACGCTCGAGGACGAGTAGCCCCGGCGAGCTGGACCTGGGGTCCCGAGGGACGGCTACGATGGGACGATGAAGCCGTCGCCGGTCCGTGAGGCCATCCTGTCGATCGTGGTGGCCGTCGCGACGATGGTGGTCATCGCGGGCGTCTCGGTCGCCCTCTTCTTGACCCCGACCTGGGTCGGGTTCGAGCAGGCCCGGAGCGGGGCAGCCACGCTGACCGGGTACACCGGAGAACAGGTCGACCAGGTTACCGGGCAGGTCCTCCACGACTTGGTGATCGGGCCACCCGACTTCGCCGAGACGGTCGCCGGAACGCCCGTCTTCGAAGAACGCGAGCGATCGCACCTGGTCGACGTTCGGGCCGTGTTCGCGGAGTTCGGCGCGCTGGTCCTGCTCGGTGCGGTCATCTTGCTGGTAACGGCCATCGGGTCACACCGCGGACGCGCCTTCCGGCGCGGGGCCGGGGTCGGGGCCCTCATCCTGGCCGGCGGCATCGTCATCGGCGGGGTCATCTCCACGTTTGCCTTCGACCAGGCCTTCGAGACGTTCCACCAGCTCTTCTTCCCGGGGGGGTCGTATGACTTCGACCCGCGGACCGATCGGCTCGTGCAGCTCTTCCCGATCCAGTTCTGGGAGGAGACGTCACTGGCGGTCGGCGCCGTCATCCTGCTCGGTTGCGCCATCGTCTCGATCTGGGCTCTTCGGCCACGGGATCCGGCGTGAGCGGCGACGAGCTGCTGTCGGTCGAGGAGGCCCGAGCGCGGGTCCTCGACGCGCTCGGCGGGCCGCTTGCGGCGGAGCGGCTGGCGCCAGAGGCTGCCCTCGGCCTGGTCCTGGCCGAACCGGTGGAAGCCGCCACGGATCTGCCGCCCTGGGACAACAGCGCGATGGACGGGTATGCCATCCGGGCCGTGGACGTCGCGGCCGCCACGGACGAGCGGCCGATCATCCTGCGGGTGATCGGCGAAGTCCCGGCCGGGGGAGTGGCCACCGTCGCCCTAGAGCCGGGGACGGCCATCCGGATCGCTACCGGTGCGCCGCTGCCGGCAGGAGCCGACGCGGTCGTCCCGGTCGAGGACACCACGCCGCTCGGAGCGGACGGTCGGCCGGCGGGGCCGCGTGGTCGGGATGCGACCGGCCCACTCCCCGATGCCTGTGCTGTCCACGTCGCCACGAGCGTGGGCAACGCCATCCGCCGTCGCGGGGAGGATGTCCGGGCGGGCGCGGTCGTGCTCGAGGCGGGGATGCTGATGACCCCGGCGGCGATCGGCCTGGCGGCCGGTGCCGGCGCGGCCACGGTCGCGGTCCACCGCCGGCCGCGGATCGCGGTCCTGGCGACCGGGGATGAGGTCCGCGGCCCGGGAGAGCCGCTCGGGGCCGCCGGCATCCCTGACGCGAACGGTCCTGCGCTGAGGGCGATGGTCGCTACGACCGGCGCGACCGTGGTCGACCTGGGGATCGCCCGGGACCGCCTCGACGACGTGGTGGCTCGTCTTCGTCGCGGTCTGGCCGAGGCTGATGCCGTCATCGTCGCGGGTGGCGTGTCGGTCGGTCCGTACGACGTCGTCAAGCGTGCCTTCGAGACCGTCGGCCGGGTCGATCTGTGGCGGGTCGCCGTCCAGCCCGGCAAGCCGTTCGCGTTCGGCGTCACGCCCGAGGGCGTCCTGCTCTTCGGGTTGCCCGGCAATCCGGTCAGCGGCTTCGTGACCTTCGAGCTGTTCGTCCGGCCGGCGATCCGGCGGCTGGCCGGTCATCGCCACCTCCTGCGACCGACCGACCTGGGCACCCTGCTCGAGCCGGTCACCAAGGCGCCGGGACGTCGCTCGTTCATCCGGGCGGTCGCCCGGCGCGACGATGCCGACCGACCCATCCGGGACGCCGACGGCCGGATCCCGGTCTCACTGGCCGGCGGGCAGGGTAGTCACGTCCTGAGCGCGCTGGCCGTCGCCGACGTGCTGGCCGTCATCCCTGAAGCCGTCGACGGTCTACCCGCCGGCGCCCCGGTCGAGCTCATCTGGATCGATCGCCCATGAGCGGGTCGAAGCCGCCCGAGGACCAGCCCTGGAGGCCACCGATGGACCGCAAACCCGCCCCCCGCTCCGAGCGCCGCCGCCTGACCCATGTCGACCGCACGGGCCGGCCGCGGATGGTCGATGTCAGTGCCAAGCCGCCGACGGCCCGGCGGGCGATCGCCGAGGCGTTCGTGGCCTGCTCGGCGGAGACGCTCAGCCTGATCATCGACGGGGCCAGCCCCAAGGGCGACGTGATGTCGGTCGCCGAGCTGGCGGGGGTCATGGGCGGCAAGCGGACCAGCGAGCTCATCCCGCTGTGTCACCCGATCGCCCTGACCGACCTTCTCGTCCAGGTCGTCCCGGACCGAGCCGCCGGTGGACTGCGCATCCGGACCGAGGCCGCCACCGTGGGGCCGACCGGGGTCGAGATGGAGGCCCTGACCGCGGCCTCCGTGGCCGCCCTCACGGTCTACGATATGGTCAAGGGCGTCGAGCGTGGCGTCGAGATCCGATCGCTTCGGCTGATGTCCAAGAGCGGGGGCAAGAGCGGCGACTGGGTCCGACCGACCGACCGACCCAAGGTGGCTCAGCCCGCAGCGCCGGGCGTCAAGCCGGGCGATCGGAGTGCCGGTCGGATCGCTGGCGGACACAAGAAGGGCGGCGGGTGAGCGGATCCGAGCGGGGGCCGGGTGAGGGTCGACGAGCGCTCGTCATCACGGTCAGCGACGGGGTCGCTGCCGGGGTTCGGCTCGATGGCTCGGGCGACGGTCTGGCCGAGCGCCTGGCCGAGCTCGGCTTCGCGGTCGATCGGTCCCTCACGCCCGACGAGGGCTGGCAGATCGAGGCGGCCATCGTCGATGGCGTCGCCGATCGGGCGCTCATCGTGACCACGGGCGGGACCGGCCTCACCCCGCGTGACGTGACCCCGCAGGCGACCAGTGCGACCCTCGACTACGAGGTCCCCGGCCTGGCCGAACTGATCCGGGCCGAGGGGCGTCGCTCGACGCCCATGGCGGCCCTCTCGCGGGGCGTCGTCGGGGTCCGGGCCGGGACGCTCATCGTCAATGTGCCGGGCAGCCCGCGCGCGGCGCTCGAATCGCTCGAGGCGATCGTGCCCGTCCTGGGCCACGCGCTCGAGACCCTCGAGGGGCCGTTCGACCATGGCGGCGCACCCCGTCCGGACCCGGAACCGGGCTCCGCGTAGTGTTCCCGGCATTCGCCGAGGTCCCTGCGTACCCGCTCGTGTTCCCCTTGTTCTGGGGCGCGGTCGTGGTCTTCGGGCTGGTGATGGCCCGTCACCTGCGGATCTTCGCGGTCGTCCGGGCGGAGGGGCCCAGTCCGTTCAGCGATGTTCCGCGCCGGACGGCGGGGCTGGTTCGCTACGCCCTGGTCCAGACCCGGATGTTCAAGGATCGCCGGGTGGGCGTGATGCATCTCGGCATCTTCTGGGGGTTTGTGCTGCTGACCATCGGCACGGCCAACATCGTGACCGGTGGCCTGATCGAAGCGATCATCTCGTGGCCACTCGACGGGATCCTGTGGACGCTCGTCTCGGCGATGCAGAATGCGGTCGCCCTGATCGTTCTGCTGGCCGTCGGCTACGCCTTCTTCCGACGCCTGGTGACCCGGCCGGAACGCTTGACCATGAGCGGCTCCGCCTTGCTCATCCTGGCCATGATCGGCGGAGTCGTCGGGACCGAGCTGCTGGCCCAGGCCTTCGAGGTCGCCAGCTATGGCGACATCCCAGGCGCGTTCGTGGCCAACGCCCTGGCCGTGCCCCTGAGCGCACTCGGGACGACCGTCACCGAGGCGGCCTTCGCCGTCCTTTGGTGGGCTCACATCGCGCTGGTCGCGGCGTTCCTGATCTACCTGCCGTTCAGCAAGCACCTCCACATCGTGACCAGCTTCTTCAACGTGTACTACCGCAAGCTGGCCCCTCGGGGTGAGCTGCCGGCGATGGACCTCGAGGACGAGACGGCGACGTTCGGGCTGCGGACGCTCCAGGATCTGGGCTGGAAGGATCTCCTGGACGGGTTCACCTGCACCGAATGCGGTCGCTGCCAGGCGGCCTGTCCGGCCAATGCCACGGGCAAGCCACTCAACCCCAAGGCGTTCATCATGGGCATCCGCGAGATGTCGGTTGACGCCGAGCACGGCATCGACCTCATTCCCAACTCGCCGATCGTCCGCACCACCTACGGCCTGGACGACACCCAGCCAGCCTCGCTGGCCCTGGCAGCACCGCTGGTCGACAACGCCATCCCCTACGACGCGGTCTGGGATTGCGTGACCTGCGGCGCCTGCGTCGAGGCCTGTCCGGTACTCATCGAGCACGTCGACAAGATCGTCGGGGTCCGGCGCAACCTCGTCCTCGAGGACTCGCGCTTCCCGAGCGAGCTGACCGCGGCGTTCACCAACATGGAACGGACCGGCAACCCGTGGGGCCAGCCCAAGACCGCCCGGACCGACTGGACGAAGGGCCTGCCGTTCGCCGTCCCGACCGTCGCCGAGCTGGCCGCTGAAGGCCGACTGGGCGAGATCGACGTCCTCTACTGGGTCGGCTGTGCGGCTGCCTTCGACGAGCGCAATCGGCGCGTGGCACGTTCCTTTGCGACCTGCCTGGACGCGGCCGGCATCCGCTTCGCCATCCTCGGCCAGGAGGAGTCCTGCACCGGTGACCCGGCTCGTCGGATGGGCAACGACTACGTCTGGCAGATGCTGGCGATGGGCAACGTGGCCACCCTCGATCGGTACCAGCTCAAGAGCATCGTGACGGCCTGCCCGCACTGCTTCAACACGATCGGCAACGAGTACGGCCAGCTGGGCGGCCAGTACGAGATCGTCCACCACTCGGTCTACCTCCAGCGCCTGCTGGCCGACGGTCGTCTGCGCACGATCGACGCCGATGCGACGGGGGACACGGCACCGCGCTCGGTGACCTTCCATGACTCGTGCTACATGGCTCGCTACAACGACGTCGTCGCCCAGCCCCGCGAGGTCTTGTCGGCCGTCGCCGGGATCGAGCTGGTGGAGATGGCCCGGAGCGGCAAGGATTCGTTCTGCTGCGGCGCCGGCGGTGGCCGGATGTGGATGGAAGAGACGCGCGGGACCCGGATCAACGCTGAGCGGACGCGCCAGGCCCTCGAGACCGGGGCGGGCACGGTCGCTACCAACTGCCCCTTCTGCATGACCATGATGCGCGATGGCCTGGCCTCGGATGCGTCGAACAGTGCGGGCACGGTCAACGCCGTGGACATCGCCGAGATCCTGGCCGACAGCCTCGCCCCGATCCCATCCGGCCGCCAGCTGACGGTGATCCAGTGAGGATCCTCGGATGACCTCCTTCCGGCTGGCAGACGAGCAACGCGAGCTGCGCGACGCGGTCCGGGTGCTGGCCCGCGAGCAGGTCGCACCACGGGCGGCCGAGATCGACCGGACCGCCGAATTCCCCTGGGACCTCAAGGAGCTCCTGGCGACCCAGGACATCCTGGGCCTGCCCTACCCGGTCGAATACGGCGGGCTTGGCGCGGATCTGCTCACCTGCTGCCTGGCGATCGAGGCGCTCAGCGCCGCCTGTGCGACGACCGGACTCATCCTGGCCGTCCACGAGCTCGCTTCGCTGCCCCTCGTGATGGCCGGCACAGCCGATCAGAAGGCGCGCTGGCTACCCGACCTGGCGGCGGGTCGCAAGCTGATCGCGTTCGCCCTGACCGAGGCGGGCGCCGGCTCCGATGTGGCCTCGATCGCGACCCGGGCGATCCGCGACGGCGACGGTTACGTCCTCAACGGGACCAAGCGGTTCATCAGTCACGGCAGCGTGGCCGACCTGATCACGGTCTTCGCTGTGACCGATCCGGCCGGCCAACGAAATCGGAACCTGTCGTGCTTCGTGGTCGAGCGCGAGACCGCCGGTTTCAGCGTCGGTCGGCTCGAACACAAGATGGGCATCCGCGGCTCACCCACCGCGGAGCTCTTGTTCGACGATGTCCGGGTCCCGCTGAGCTCCCGGATCGGCGAGGAAGGGCAGGGCTTCGAGCTGGCGATGCGGACGTTCGAACGATCGCGCCCGGGGATCGCGGCCCAGGCGGTCGGGATCGCCCAGGGCGCCCTCGACGTGGCCGCCAAGTACGCCACGGAACGGGTCCAGTTCGGTCGGCCGATCGGGGAGTTCCAGATGGTCCAGGGGATGCTGGCCGACATGGATGCTGCGACCGAGGCAGCCCGCAGTCTGCTGTACAGGGCCTGCGCCGCGATCGAGGCCGGTGACGGCGACGCCGGACGCTGGGCCGCGGTCTGTAAACTGGTCGCCGGCGACGCCGCGATGCGGGTCACCACCGATGCGGTCCAGGTCCTCGGCGGGTACGGCTACCTCGACGAGTTCCCGGTCGAGCGGATGATGCGCGACGCGAAGATCACCCAGTTGTACGAAGGAACGCAGCAGATCCAGCGTCTGGTCGTCGCCCGGTCGCTTCTCGCCGCCCAGCGCTGACTGGGCTCGATCCCGGAGGTTTGCCCGCAGGTGCGGATCGTCGTCCTCGTCAAGCCCGTGCCGGATACGACCGGCCAGGAGCGTCTCGGTCCCGACCTGCGGGTCGACCGCGCGGCGTCTCCGGCCGTCGTCAACGCCAACGACGACTACGCCCTGGAGGCGGCGCTGAAGCTGCGCGAGGCCGCCGGCGAAGGCAGCGTCACCCTCCTGTCGATGGCCCCAGAGAACGCTCCGGACACGCTTCGCAAGGCGCTGGCGATGGGCGCCGACTCAGGGGTCCTGGTGACCGACCCTGCCCTGGCCGGCTCCGATACGTTGTCCACGGTCCGGGTCCTGGCCGCCGCCCTCGGCCGGATCGGGCACGACCTGGTCCTGGCCGGTGCCGACAGCTCGGACGGAGGCTCGGGCACGGTCGCGGCCGGGGTCGCCGCGCTCACCGGCCTGCCCTACCTGTCGTATGCGGCACGGATCGAGCCCAGCGCAGGGATGGTCCGGGTCCGCCGGATCAGTCCGACCGGTTACGATCTGCTCGAGGCGCCGATGCCGGCCCTGGTCGTCGCGACCCAGGCGCTGGGCGAGCCGCGCTACCCCTCGCTCAAGGGCATCATGGCCGCTCGCTCGAAGACGATCGAGAGCTGGTCGCTGGCCGACCTCGGGATCGACCCGGCGACCATCGGCGGATCGGCCGCCACGACCCGGGTCCTGCGCACGCAGGCGCCGCCCGCCCGGAGCGCCACTCGGGTCATCCGTGAACCGGCCCCCGAGGCCGCGGCTCAGCTGGTCGACTTCTTGGTCGAGCGGAAGCTGATCTGATGGGCGTCCTGCTGGTGATCGCCGAGGTCGGGCCGGACGGCGCACTGGCTCGGATCAGCACCGAGGTGGCGACGCTCGCGCGCGCGCTTGCCGCGGCCGGCGGACACGAGGCCCGCGGACTGGTGGTCGCCGTCGATCCCAGCGCCGCCGCAGGCGAGCTGGCTCGGTACCTGCCGGCCGTGGAGGCGGTCGCTGCACCCGAGCTGGCCGATCACGTCGTCCCGCAACGGGTCGCGGCCGAAGCGGTCAGCCGAGCGCGGGCCGTCGACCACATCCTCGTCGGTGCGTCGCCCGACGGTCGGGACGTGGCCGGGATCCTGTCGGCACTGCTGGGTCGGGGCGTCCTGGCCAACGCGACCGCGGTGACCTGGGACGACGGGCCGGTCGTCGAGATGAGCGTCTTCGGCGGTCGACTCGACACCTGGTCGGCTCTTCAGCGGCCGGGGCGGGATCGTCACCGTCCGGCCCAACGCGGTCACGGCCGAGGAGGCGGCGGTGGTCGGCACGGTCACCGTCGGTGCCGCCGCGCCCACACCGGGCATCCCCGCAGTCCGGGTCGTCGAGCGGATCGCCGAGGTCGGTGGCGCGGCTCCGATCGAGGAGGCCAAGGTCATCGTGGCCGGAGGTCGCGGGGTCGGCGGGCCGGACGGCTTCCGCGTCGTCGAGGAGCTGGCGACCGCGCTCGGTGGAGCGATCGGGGCGTCCCGGGCGGCGGTCGACTCGGGCTGGATCCCGTACAGCCAGCAGATCGGCCAGACCGGCAAGATCGTCAAGCCCGCGCTGTACGTGGCGCTGGGGATCTCGGGCGCCATCCAGCACAAGGTCGGGATGCAGACCGCAGGCACGATCGTGGCCGTCAACCGCGACCCCGACGCGCCCATCGCCGAGTTCGCCGATGTGGTCGTCATCGGTGACCTGTTCGAGGTCGTCCCGGCCCTGATCGCCGCCCTGCGCGCCCGAACGGCCTGAGGCGACCGACCCGACCATGGGAACCATCCTGGCGCTGGTGATCCCGCTTGTCGCGTTCGTGGTCCTGGCGGCCGCCTTCATCGTCCTGTTCCGGCGGGCGTCGCGGGCCCTGACCCGGACCCGTGACGAGGATCGCTTCCGACGAGCCGTCGAAGACCTGGCCATGCGCATCGACGAGTCGCTCGGCGGCGTCATCGAGCGGATCGATGCGGTCCGCCGGCACCAGCTCGATGCCGCCGCCATCGGTCCCAACCTCGACGCTGCCCACGACGCGGTCGGGCGCTACGCCGAAGAAGCCAGCCAGCTCCACGGTCCAGTCCCCGCGGACGACGTCCGGGCCAACCTGCTGGCCGAGCTCGAGCGAGCCGCTCGAGCTCTCGAGATGGTCAGCCACGGCTGCGTCTTGATGGCCGCCTCGAGTGGGCGTCAGCGCGACCTCGAGGCCCAGACCGCGATCAAGCGCGGCTACCTCAACACCCTCCATGCCCGGGAGGCCATCGCCCGCCACGCCGACGACCTTGCCTCGAGCCGCTCGGCCGAGCAACGCCACTGGCTGTCGCGTCGCGGGGGATAGTCGGTCCGGACACCGTATGTAGTGGTACCATCGGACTACACCACTAGCGGTAGTGGTGGTCGGCCCGCTATCGGGCCCGCAGACCGGGAGACCGATGCGCTGTCCGCAGTGCGGAGAACGAGAGACCCGGGTCGTCGATTCGCGCGACCTGGACGACTCGGCGACCATCCGGCGTCGGCGCGAATGTGCCGCCTGCGCGACGCGGTTCACGACCTACGAGCGGGTCGAGGCGGCGCGCCTGGTCGTGGTCAAGCGCGACGCCGTCCGCCAGGAGTTCGACCGCGACAAGCTGGCCAGCGGCCTGCGCAAGGCGCTGACCCGAAGACCCGTCCCGGACGGCTCGGCCGAAGCCGCCGCCGACGCGATCGAGGCGGAGCTTCGAGCCGCCGGGGCCAGCGAGATCCCATCGTCCCGGATCGGCGCGATGGCCATGGACAAGCTGCGCGGGATCGACCAGATCGCCTACATCCGGTTCGCCAGCGTGTACCAGTCCTTCGAGGATCTCGAGGATCTGAAGCGCGAGGTCGACACCCTGTTCGACAGCCGGGGCGACGATCGATGAGCGTCCTGGCCGACCGCGACATCCGGGCCGCGATCGAAGCCGGCGACGTCCGGATCGACCCGTATGACCCCGAAGACCTCCAGCCGTCCTCGGTCGATCTCCACCTCGACCGGAGCTTCCGGGTCTTCCGCAACAACCGCTACGCCTACATCGACGTGCGGGCGCCCCAACCCGACCTGACCGAGCTGCTCCGGATCGACGACGACGAGCCGTTCATCCTCCATCCCGGCGAGTTCGTCCTGGGCCAGACCCTCGAATGGGTCGAGTTGCCGGACGATCTGGTCGCCCGACTCGAAGGCAAGAGCTCCCTGGGACGCCTAGGCCTGCTCATCCACTCGACGGCGGGCTATGTCGATCCCGGCTGGAAGGGCAACCTCACCCTCGAGCTGAGCAATGTGGCCAACCTGCCCATCGCCCTGTACTTCGGGATGCGCATCGGTCAGATCAGCTTCTTCCGGATGTCCAGCCCGGTCGAGCGACCGTACGGCTCGGCCGCCCTCGGCTCCAAGTACCAGGGCCAGTCGGAGCCGACCGCCTCCGCTTTCCATCGCGACTTCGCCAGCCGCAAGGCCGAGGAGACGTCTCGGTCCTGAACGGGCCGTGACGCCCGCAGGGGGTCGTCCAGCGATGTCCATGAACGATGCCGTCCACTGGTCGACGACGCTCGGCCCAGGAACCACGGTCGGCCTGATCCAGGCAGGCACGTTCCGCTCGGACGCGGGGACCCTGTTCGGTCCCGTCCCAAGGCTGCTCTGGGATCGCTGGGTCGAAGACGAGATCGACGCCGACAACCGGCTTCTCCAGGCGCTCAACTGCTTGCTCATCGAGACGCCCGCCGGACGGGTCCTGGTCGAGACCGGCATCGGTGGGCGCCTCGACGACAAGACCCGGACGATGCGCGCCTATCAGGGACCGTGGATCGTGCCGGCCCTCGAGCAGGCCGGGTTCGCGCCCGACACGGTCGATGTCGTGGCGATGAGCCACCTTCACTTCGATCACGCCGGCGGACTGCTCATGCCCGACGGCGAGCGGGCCTTCTCTCGGGCCCGGATCGTCGCCCAGCGAGCCGAATGGGAGATCGCCCTGGGCGACAATCCGCGGCTGGTCGCGAGCTACGTCCAACCCGAGCTCCGACTCGTCCGGGACTGGGGTGCCGAGGGCTGGGCGGAGGGCGAACGCGAGGTCCTGCCCGGCGTATCGGTCGTGCCCACGGGAGGACACTCGGCCGGCCACCAGGCGGTCGTGGTCCGGGGCGGCGGGCCGGCCGGTCGGACGCTGGCCTTCTTCGGCGATCTGTGCATGCGGCCGTGGAGCGCCAACCCGCGCTGGGTGACCGCATTCGACGACTTCCCGCTCGATTCCGTGCTGGTCAAGGGTTCGCTCTTCGCCCAGGCCGCCGACGAGGGTTGGATCGTGGTCCTCTCGCACGAACCGTTCCACCCGGTCGGCCGACTGATCCGCGATCGCGACCGCTTCCGCTACGTGGCGGACTAGGTCGGAAACGCGCCGCTCAGGGGCCTGACGGCGATGGAGAAGGCACTGAGCTCGAGTCGCCCGCCGGCGGCAGGATGGCTTCGACCTCGGCGGCCGCCTCGGCGGCGCCGAGGGGGCCGGCGATGACCTTGCGGATCCGGCCCTCGGGGTCGATGAACACCTGGGTCGGCAGCCCGTAGACCTGGTACAAGTGGAAGACGTCGGCCGACAGATCGGCGGCGATCGTGTAGTCGAGGCCGTACTTCGCGGCGTAGGCGGCGACGTCGGCCGGGTTCGTCTCCTGGACGCTGATGCCGATGAGGGCGAGGCCCTTGTCCTTGTAGGCCGCGTAGGTGTCGCGCAGGGTCGGCGTCTCCGACTGGCACGGTGGACACCAGCTGGCCCAGAAGTTGATCCAGACGCCCTTGCCCCGGAGATCGGCCAGACGGACCGGCTTGCCGTTGACATCCGTCAGCTGCCAGGGCGCCCCGTCGGCGCGTGTTCCGGCCAGCTCCGGGGCGAGGCTGCCGACCGCAAGGCCGGTCGTGGGCGACCCGATCAGGTAGGCGGTCGGGCGCGGATCGCCTGGACCGGTCCCGCCCGTCGTTCCCAGCGGCCGGGTCGCTGCGACGAGGATGACCGCGACCACTACGACGATCCCCAGGACCGCCGCGAGCTGCCGGCCACTGAACGGGCCGACCAGGCCGTGGCGCTCGGGCTTGTGCTCGAAGTCCGGCCGCGGATCCGCCATCAGATCCCGGTCAGGAACGTGAAGTAGCGCGGCATCAGCGAAAGCAGATCGAAGAGCATCGCGACGCCGATCGCCGCGACCAGCAGGCCGCCGATGACCGACACCGCGTGGGCATGGCGCTGGAGCGGGCGAAGGATCGCCGGAGCTCGGTCGTAGAGCAGCCCGATGGCCAGGAATGGGATGCCCAGCCCGAGCGTGTAGCCGATCAGCAGGATGGCCCCCTGGCCGGTCGAGCCCGAGGTCGCCGCCAGGGTCAGGATCCCGCCCAGGATGATCCCGATACAGGGGGTCCAGCCGATGGCGAAGATCGTGCCCAGGCCGAACGAGGCGACCAGCCCGCGTCCGTCGCCGACCATCCGACGGCCCATCCGGTCGCCGAAGCCCGGGGCGGAGCGAGTGGGATCCTGGAGGACCGTGCTCCCCGTCGCGCCGGCGACCGCCGTGCTGGCACCGAGATCGAGCGGTCGCCACGTCCGTTGCAGTCGATCGATGGACAGGAAGCCGGCCAGGCTCAGGCCCATGACGATGAGGACGATCCCGCCGATCTCACGCAGCACCGGCAGCCACTGACCGAGCGCGCCGCCAGCGTATGTCGCGCTGATGCCCAGGATCGTGAAGACGACCCCGAAGCCCAGCACGTAGGCGACCGAGTGGCGAAGCGCCACCCAGCGTGATGGCTCGCTCCCGGCCGGAGCGCCGGCCACGGCCACCGCACTCAGCTGGCCGAGGTAGGCCGGGACGAGGGGCAGGACACACGGCGACAGAAAGCTGAGCAAACCGGCCGCAACGGCCACCAGGAAGGTCAGGTCGGTCCCACCGGTCACCGGTCAAGGACCTCGGCGACGAGGCGTTCGATGCGGGTCGGGCTGGTGGCCAGGACCAGCCGGCGATCGCCCAGCTCGATGACCGGGATGTCGGCGAAGTAGGCCCGCTCCCAGTTCGGATCGGTCTCGATGTCGCGTTCGATCAGGGTGGGGGAGGGTTGGCCGAGGCTCTCCCGGCGTCCCAGCAGCGCCACCAGGAACACGCGGGTGTCGGCACACAGCGCGCAACCCGGGCGCGCGTACAGGACGAGCTCGGTCGGGCGGGCGCCGTCGGCCCCGCTCGGGGTGGCGTCATCCATACGCCGCCGATTGTAATCGAGGGTCCCCGCAGGACCCCGGCGCGGGCTACGGCCGGAGGGCCGCGGTCAGCCGGTAGACGTGGCCGTCCTGAGCGGTGACGTAGACCGTGCCACTCTCGCCCTCCCCGAATGAGGTGATGCCCAGCCCGGTCGAAGCCATCTCGGTCGGCGTTTGTGGGTTCGGGCCGGCCGCCACGATCGACCAGATCTTGCCCGAGCAGACGTCCGAGAAGAGGTAGGCGCCAGTCAGCAGGGCCAGCGGTCCGCGGTAGACGTAACCACCGATGATCGCGCAACCCTGGCTGTGGTCGTACACGGCGACCGGCATGGTCAAGCCGCCGGTCACGCACCCGGATGCGGGCTGGTAGCAGGCGTCGCCTTCCATGACATGCCAGCCGAAGTTGAGGCCACGACCGCCGCCGCCGAGCAGCCGGGCGTGATCGACCTCCTCCCAGGCACCCTGGCCGACGTCACCGATCCACAGGTCGCCGTTAGCCCGATCGAACGAGAAGCGCCACGGATTGCGCAGTCCGATCGACCAGATCTCGCGTTTGTAGACCTTGCTCTTGGCGTACGGGTTGTTGGGCGGGATCTTGTAGGCCTTGCCCGGCGATCGGCCATCCACGTCGATCCGAAGCAGTTTGCCCAGCAGGCTGGTCCGCGACTGGGCGTGGTTGTCGACGTCGCCGCCGCCCCCACCGTCGCCGACCGAGATGTACAGCAGCCCATTCTTCTTGCCGAAGGCGAGCATCCCACCGTTGTGATTCGTATTGGCCCGATGGCGGATCGTCAGCAGCCGCCGGTAGGTCGTGATCGAGGTCCGATTGGCATTCGTGGTGCTCGAGCGGAACTCGGCGACCGTGACGTCGCCAGTCGCCTTGGCCGTGAACAGGACGTAGAACTTGTGGTTGTGCTTGTAGTTCGGGTGGAAGGCCAGAGCGAGGAGGCCCTGCTCGCCGCTGAAGCGGACCTTTGAGCGCATGTCCAGGAATGGCTTCGCCAGGACCTTGCCGCTGCGCCAGATCTTGATCACCCCGCGCTGCTCGACGATGAACAGGCGATGCGACCCGTCATGGGCATTGGTGACCTGGACCGGCCCGTTGAGCCCGCCGGCGACCGAGGTCAGCCCGACGCTCACGGTGCTGAAGTCGGTGGGCACCACGGCGGCCGCCGTGGCGACGCTGCTCAGCAGCATGCCCAGGGCCAGGGCGGTGGCGGCGACGCTCGCGAGTGCCCGTCGGGAGCGGGTGGCGACCGGGGTCATGATGACTCCTCGTACGATGGCCCCATGGAACCACGGGCGGCTCGGTCCGGTCGATAGCCACTTCGGGGCGCGGTACCATGCCCATCGGCGCACTGCCCCTGTAGCTCAGCGGATAGAGCGAGGCCGTCCTAAGGCCTGCGTCGGGGGTTCGATTCCCTCCAGGGGCACCAGCTACCCACTACAACGACGCAAGGTTCGGTCACCCGCGTCTTCTGGCTCATGATGTTCACGCCAGGCTCGAACCTAGGGGACCGTCCCCCGCGCGTAGGCCGATACACTGCAGCACGTGCAAGCACCGGCAGGATTCGCCAACTGGCTGGGACGGCCGGATGTCCGGCTGATCGCCGGACTGCTCGGCCTCGCGGTGCTTGCCTTCGCGATCCGGTTCGTCGGGCTGGCCTTCGGCGCTGGGCTCGACAGCCGCATCGGTCTGGATGATGGGACCTACTTCGCGGGCGCCATCTCGTTGGTGAACGGCCGCATGCCGTACCGGGACTTCAACATCCTCCATCCGCCCGGCCTGCTGTATGTGCTGGCGCCATTCGCGCAGATCGGGACCCTGACCACCGAGACGACCGGGCTCGTGCTCGCGCGCCTGGCGTTCATGGCCCTCGGCGCGGTGAACACCGCCCTCGTCGGCCTGGTCGGCGCCCGAGTCAGTCGGGCGACCGGGCTGGCCGCCGCCGCGCTGTACGCGGTGTGGGTCCTGCCGATGATGGGGGAGCGCAGCACACTCCTCATCGCTCCACAGGTGACGCCCATGCTCGTGGCGCTGCTCGCGCTCACCGCACGGTCAGGCGCGGAGCTGACGACCCGGCGGGTCGCGGTCGCCGGAGTCGCGATCGGGATCACGGGCGTCGTGCAGATCTGGGCCGCGGTTCCCGCGATCGTGATCCTCATCTGGCTGATCCTGCGGACGCGATCTCGCCGCCGCGATGCCGTGCGCGTGGGGGCGACCTACGTGCTCAGTGGCGCCGCCACCGCGGCGCTCCTTCTGAGCCCGATGCTGCTGGCGGCCGGGCCGCGCATGATCCAGATGATCATCTTCGCCCAGGCCACCCGCATCCATCGGTTGACCGCCGTTCCCGTCTCACGGCTGCGGGTGCTCGAGGGGATCGACGCAGCACCGCTCGGGATCCACGTGCCCGAGTCCGTCGTGCTGCTGCTCGCCGTCGCTGGTCCATGCCTCGTCCTCTTCGTGGCCTGGAAGGTTCCGGCGATCCGGTTGTGGGCCGCCATCGCCGCGTCACAGATCGCCGTCTACATCGCCATGCCGATCTTCCTCATCCACTACCGTGGCTGGCCGGCGCCGCTGATGGCCCTGTGTTTCGGGGCCGCGGTCGCCTACGGGCTCGAGCGATTGCCGGCACACCGGCGAGCGATCGGCACCGCCGCATACGCACTGGTCCTCGTGCTGCTCGCGACGACCAGCCTCAGGGCGGGCGGAGGCCGACTGGATCTGAAAGCCGTCATGCCCGAACTGTCGGCGGCGCGATGCGTCATCGCCGATGATGGCTATGTGGCCATCTACACGCATACCCTCGTGCGATCCCTCCAGAACGGCTGCCGTGTCTTGCCCAATCCGCGCAGCGTCTCGCAGGTGTTCAACGCGGCCAGCGAGGGCCCGACGCTCGCCAAGCTCCGGCAGGATCAATACCAGCAGTACAGCCTCGACTACTACAGCTCGGCCGACGTCGTGCTGCTGAGCCGGCTCAAGCTCGACGGCCTCACGGATGCCACCATGGCCGCGCTCCGCGCCGAATTCCCGTACGAGACCACGATCGGCGATACCCTCGTGCTGCGACGACAGGCGCCTTAGGCCGAAGCCGAAGGTCATGTGAGGCGGATCAGCCGCCGGATCGTGCTCGTGGATGGGCAAGCACTCACGCGACTCATGTACGACTATTGCATCGGGGCGCGCCCCGGTCGAAGTATTGCCGTGAAACGAGCCGTAGATCCCCTCCAGGGGCACCACATCCCGAAACCAATCCGTCCGGTCCGATCAGGCCAACCGAGGAGCAGCCACCGTGCCGATCCCGCAGAACCTCATCGCCAACGAGACCGTCGAGTTCAGCTCCCAGAAACACTGGATCGCGCCGGTGCGGGACTCGGCCGGTGCCGTCCTGATGCTCATCGGCGCGTACATCGTGGGCTGGCTGACGCCGAATGCGGAGGGTGGTGTGTTCGGCTGGATCGGGAACCTGCTCGATCTGATCCGGCTGGGGCTCGTCATCGGGGCGATCGGCTGGATCGCCTACAACCTGATCGTCTGGCGGACGGCCGAGTTCGCGGTGACCAACCTGCGAGTCATCCGCGAGGAGGGCTTCATCTCCCGGCGGTCGTCGGCGACCATGCTGACCGCGATCAGCGATGTCCAGTCGCACATCGGGATGCTCGGAAAGCCGCTGGGCTATGGCGACCTGGCGATCTTCACCCAATCGGGCCGAGCCGGCTCGGACCGGTTTCGTTCGATCACCAAGCCCGAGGAGTTCCGGAACACGATCATGACCCACAAGATGAACGAGGTCCGCGTCGCGGAGAGCTCGGGCACCGCCGCGACCGCCGCGCCGCCGATCGGCGCTGCCCCAACGGCCCCGCCAAGCGCCTCGGCGGACGCGGCGGACGCCCTGGTCCGCCTCGCCGACCTGCGCGATCGGGGCGCGATCACGCCCGCGGACTACGAGGCGAAGAAGGCCGAGATCCTCGCCCGGATGTAGCCGACCGGGTCGTCGATCACTGGTAGCCGAGCTTGTCCTTGTTCGAGTACGCGCTCGAGCCGTAGGTCCCCAGGTCGATGAAGAACCCGATGACCACGACGAAGACGTCCAGTCCGGTGATGCCACCCTCGGCCACCAGGACGTAGGCGAGCGTGGTCCAGGGCAGGAAGGCGATGCCCAGGATCGGTACCAGGATGTTGCTGAACGTCGCGTTCCAGCGGGCGGAGTCGAGCAGCCACCACAGGATGTTGATCGCCCGTGGCCCCAGGACCGCCGCACTGAGGATGATGCACATATCGAACCCCTCTCCATGCCAGCAGGCGACAGGTGGGCACCGAGGTCGACCGGGACTGGTTGGCCGACGATACCGTGCTCGTCAACGGCTCGCGAGCCCGTCTGGTGCTTCCGGTCGACGAACGCGGTGCGCAGACGCGCCATCTGGGCCCTGCTAGCCTTCGAGCGGTGAACGACCCCGCCCCGCCCGAGATCCGCGAGCTGGCCGAGGCTCGCTCGGCAGCACGCGCGGCAGGCGAGTGGACCGAGGCCGATCGGCTGCGATCGGAGATCGAGCGCGCCGGCTGGAAGGTCGTCGACGCGGGCACCAGCTTTCGACTGACGCCGGCCGTCGCGCCCGATCGGGTCGATGAAGGGCGTGTCCGCTTCGGGGCGAGCACATCGGTCCCGTCGCGCTTCGCAGAACCGACAAGCGACGGGGCCAGCGTCCTGATCCGGGCCACCGACCGACCCGACGATCTGGCCCGCCTGCTCACCGGGCTGCGCGCACACGCACCTGCCGGGACCCAGACGATCATCGTGGCCGACGCACCGTCGCGCGCCCAGGCCGAAGCACTCGATAGGACCGGCGGCACGCTCGAGGAGCCGATCGCCGGGACGCAGCCCGAGGTCGTCTGGCTGGCCACCCGGCTGGGCGTCGCTGCCGCGATCAATGCCGGGTTGCGGCGGACCGTCGGGGCGGTCGCCATCGTCCTCGACTCGAGGGTCGAACCGACCGGCGATGTGGTCACGCCCCTGGTCCGGGCCCTCGACGACCCGACCGTGGCGGTCGTCGGTGCCTGGGGCAGCGTCACCAGCGATCTGCGCCGGTACGCAGCCGCGCCAGCGGGCGACGTCGCCGTGGTCGATGGGGGAGTCCTGGCCTTCCGACGAGAGGACGTCCCGACCCACGGCCCGCTCGACGAGGCATTCCGGACGGGGGCCCATCTCGATGCGTGGTGGAGTCTCGCCCTGCGCGATGATGGCGAGGAACGGCCACCACGTCGCGCTGTCCGCCTGGCCGACCTTCCGGTGGTCCTTCACGAGGCACCACTGGACGACGCCTTCCCGCCGGGTGAGCGCGTCCGACTGGACAAGCGCGCCTTCTACCGGATCGTCCAGCGTTTCGGCAGCCGGCGCGACCTGATCGTCGAAGGCCAGCAGGCCCAGGGGCTCGCCGGGGCCTGACGGGCTACACTCCGGCCATGCGCCGCCTGGGGGGCCGTTTCCTTCGCCGCTCCTCGATCAGGCGCCTTCGGCCCCTGGTCGTGGCCGTGCTGCTCGGGACGATCGCGGCTGGTGCCGCATCCGGTCCGTACGCAGGCCTCCGAGTGGCGTCCGCGGCCGCGCCCCGGGACGACGTCAAGATCCTGGCCGGTGCACCCGACGAGCTCGACCCGGCCCTCCAGGGCGACATCGGCAGTGCCGCCGTCGGTGCCCAGCTGTACGAGACGCTGACCGGGTTCGACCCGAGCCTGGTCCTCCGCCCGGCCCTGGCCGAGTCCTGGGAGGTCCTCGACGGCGGACGCCGGATCGTCTTCCACCTCCGTGACGGCCTGACCTTCTCGGACGGCACGCCCTTGACGGGCGCCGATGTCGTCCGCAGCTGGCTGCGGATCGTCGACCCGAAGCGGCCATCCCCGCTGGCCTCGCTGATGGCCGACGTGACCGGCGCGAACGCCTATCTCCACGGGACGTCGAGCGACCCGAGCACCGTCGGGCTGAGCTCCGACGGCGAGACAGTCGAGGTCCGGCTCGATCGACCGGCCACCGACTTCCCGTCGATCGTATCCAGCCCGACCTTCGCCATCGTCCCGCCCAGTCTCGGAGCGGGCGCGGATGCGATCCAGCCCGGCACGTCGTTCGTCGGCAGCGGTGCCTACCGGCTCAGCGACGAGACCCCGACCGAGCTGACTCTGACGGCCAATGAGCACTACTGGGCCGGCGCACCCGCGATCAAGACCGTCCACCTGATCACGACCCTCAACGGCCGAAGCCCCGTCCAGGCCTTCGAGGACGGCGAATTGGACTACACGCCGATCGGCGACTACGACGCCGATTGGATCCGCTACGACAGGACCCTCGGTTCGAGCCTCCGGACGGTGCCATCGGCGGGTCTGACCTACTTCGGGTTCGACACCAGCAAGCCGCCGTTCAACGATGTCCGCGTCCGCCAGGCGTTCGCCTGGGCGGTGGACTGGAAGCGGATCGTCAAACTGGCCGCCGGAGCGACCGACAGCCCGGCCACGAGTATGGTCCCGCCCGGCATCCCCGGTCGAAGCGACACCGACTTCAGCCCGAAGCATGACCCCGACGCCGCCCGAGCCGCTCTGGCCGCGGCCGGCTTCCCAGGTGGAGCGGGCTTCCCCGAGGTCACCCTGGTCAATGGTTCTGGGTACGACGACGCGGTCATCGCAGAGCTCGAACGCGAGCTGGGCATCCACCTCAAGTCCGAGACCTGGGACGGCTACTTCGGGCGGCTGTCGTCCGACCCGCCGGCCTTCTGGTCGCTCGGCTGGGTGGCCGACTACCCCGGCCCGAACGACTTCCTGGGTCTTCTCCTGGGCAAGGGCAGCACCAACAACTACGGCCGCTGGAACTCAGCCGAGTTCGACAAGGCCATCGGGGATGCCGCTGCGGCGACCGACCCGACCGCCATCCGGGCCGCCTACGATCGAGCCGAGACCATCGTCCAGAACGATGTGCCGGCGGTCCCGCTCGCCTATGGCGATGGCTTTGCCCTGGCCCGTGAGGGTCTGCTCGGGGCGACCGAGAGCGGCCTCGGGATCCTGCGTTTGGCCGGCCTCGACTGGGCGAACAAGTGATGGCCCACCGACGGCTCGGGCGGGCCGTGGTCGTGCTCCCCGCGGTGTTCTTGGTCGCGACCCTGCTGACCATGGTCGGGGCAGTGGGAAGCGTCCGGGCGGCAGATCCCGCCTTCGGGACGCCGAGCGCGACAGCGACCTACGGCAAGAGCGTGACCTTCGAGCAGCCGTTCATCCCGACCGGTGAGGTCAAGCGGGTCGAGATCCTGCTGACCAGCCCGGGTTCGACCGGCCCGTTCGTCAGTCCGGTCAAGGCGCCATCGTGCTGTCAGCCGACGACCCTCAGCTACAGCCTGCTCGAGGCGGACGAACACCTGGTCCCCAACACCCGCTTCGCGGCCCAATGGCGGGTGACCGACGCCGACGGCTCGATCAAGCTGAGCGAGCCGACCTCGGTCCTGTACAAGGACACCCGGTTCGACTGGAAGTCGGTCGCCGGGCCGGTCGTTCGGGTCCACTGGTACGACGGCTCGACGGACTTCGGCAAGCGGGCCCTGGCCATCGGCGAAAAGGGCATCGATCAGGCGGCCAAGGTCCTCGGCGTGACCGAGACCGAGCCGGTCGACTTCTACATCTACTCCGATCAGAAGGCGTTCTATGACGCGCTCGGACCGGGCACCCGCGAGAACGTCGGGGGCGAGGCGCATGCGGACATCCGGACGATGTTCGCGCTGATCGCGCCCGACGAGATCGACGCGACCTGGGTGTCGACCGTGGTCCCGCATGAGCTCACCCATCTTGTCTTCGATACCGCGACCAAGAACCCCTATCACTTCCCGCCGCGCTGGCTCAACGAGGGCCTGGCGGTGTACCTGTCGGAGGGCTACGGGGATTCCTGGCGGAGCGCCGTCAAGGACGCGGTCCGCGGCGACGGGATCATCCCGCTCGACGGTCTGACCGGCCAGTTCCCGACGACCCGCGATCAATTCTTCCTGGCCTACGGCGAGAGCGTCTCGGCCGTCGACTATCTCGTCCGCAAGTTCGGCCAGGACGCCCTGGTCAAGCTCGTCCGGTCCTATGCCGAGGGCGTCACCGACGACGAGGCATTCAAGGCCGGGATCGGTCTCGACGTGGCGGCGTTCGAGGCGGGCTGGCTGGCCGATCTGGGGACGACCGCCCCGGCCGCCGTCGGCCCCCAGCCTGGGCCGGTCGGTCCGTTGCCATCGGGCTGGGTCGGTGCTCCGGATCAGCCGGTCGTCGTGCCTGCGAGCGGAGGCGCGTCCGGCGGAGGCCCGACAACGGCCCCAGTGCCCCCGGCGCAAGGTGGCGACTCGACTGCCGCGATCGTCCTGGCCGTGCTGGTCCTGGCCGTGGTCGGTGTCGTCATCGTCGCACGTCGTCGGGCGAGCCGGCGACCTGCCCAGGCCGAGATCCCCGGCTGGGGAGCGTCGACGCCGACCGAGATCCCTGGCTGGGAACCGCCGAGCGATCCGCCGACCGCCAACCCGCCGGGCGAGCCGCCTTCCGTCGACTCGCCACCGAGCAGTTGGCAGTCATGAGCATGGCCGCCCGGGTCCGCTCGATCGCTGGCTGGCAGATCACCCTCGGGGTCGCCCTGCTCTCGCTCGGGTTCCTCATCGCCGCTCAGCTCAGGACGGAGGCACCGCGAGTCAGCTACGCCACCAACGAGCGGGTCCCCCTGGTCGAGACTGCGCTCGGGCTGCAGACCCAGCAGGACGCGCTCAAGCAGCGCCTGCTCGACATCCGGGCGGAGATCCAGGGCGCCGAGTCACAGGGCCAGGGTAGCGCCGCACTGGTCCAGGACCTCGATGACCGGCTTCGCCAGGCAAGGGTCGAGGCCGGCCTGACCGCGCTCGACGGCCCAGGCCTGGTCCTCCAGCTGCGTGACTCGACCAAGGTCGTCGCGCCCGGCGGCAACCCGACCGACTACCTCGTCTCGGCTCGGGACATCCGGACGGTCGTCGAAGAGCTCTGGTTGGCGGGCGCCGAGGCGGTCGCGGTCAACGGCGAGCGGGTGACCGCGCAGACCGCGATCATCGACATCGGCGGCTCGGTCCTGCTCAACGCGGCCTATCTCTCGCCGCCCTACCAGGTCTCGGCGATCGGCCCGTCGGACCTATTCGACCAGGTCAACGGTTCGGCCAGCTTCCGTGACTTCATCAAGATGCGGATCGAGGCCTTCGGGCTCCAGGTGGGCTTCGCCGAGCCCAAGGACGTGCTCATCCCGGCCTATGCCGGGACGATCAACCTGCGCTATGCCCGACCGGTGTCGCCGAGCCCCAGCGGGGGACCGTAGCTGCCATGCGCCGACGCAACAGTCAGCTCACGATCGCCGCGGTCACCCTGGTCCTCGGCTTCCTGGTCGTGGTCCAGCTCCGATCGCAGTCGATCGGGACGGGACTCGAGGCCCTGTCCGCGCAGAACTTGACCGTCCTGGTGGCCAACCTGAACACCCGCAACGACCAGCTCCGGACGGAGATCGCCACGACCGAGCGGGAGCTGGCCGACCTGCAGGGTGCCCGATCGCGCGGAGAATCGTCGGTCGACCAGCTCCGCCTGGATCTCGCCCGCGTCCGGGCCTGGACCGGGCTGGACGCCGTCACCGGGGCGGGCATCCGGGTAAGTGTCAACGGGATGATCGCCGGGGCCGGCGTCCAGGATCTCCTCAACGAGCTCCACAACGCCGGCGCCGAGGCGATCGCCGTGGCCGACGTCCGGGTCGTGCCGGGGTCCGTCGTGGCTGGGCCGCCGGGTGACCTGTCGATCGAGAACACCGCTCTGGCCGATGGATTCGAGGTCACCGCCCTGGGTAATCCGGCGACCATGACCGGGTCGCTCACCCGGGCTGGCGGGATCGTGGCCCAGCTCGCGGCGACCTATCCCCAGGTCCAGATCACCGTCCTGCCGGTTGACGTCGTCGAGATCCCAGCCACCAGCCGGGACCTTCGGCCGGCGCACGGAACACCTCGGCTCTGATACCCTCCCGGCCGATGCGAACCGCCGACGACCGTGTGCCGATCCGTGGCTGAACGCGCCCCGGTGCCTTTCCTGCTGGGCGATGTGGTCCGCCTCCGGCGGGTCCATCCGTGCGGCGGCTCGACCTGGCTGGTCGATCGGCTCGGGGCCGACATCGGCCTTCGCTGCGGCACCTGCGGGCGCCACGTCCTGCTGGCACGCGCCCAGCTCGAACGACGGCTTGTCGGCTTCGAGGTGCACGGTGACGCGGGCCTGAGCGCGGCGGTCACGCCCCACGCCTGGGACGTCGGACGATGACCGAGCAGATCGACCTGAACGAGCCGGAGCCGCTCGGCCTGCTGGCGCCGGACGACGACGCGACCGAGTTGCCGGCCGTCGACCCCGATTACGATCCGGCCGAGGACGAGGCCGCGGACGGCGGCAGCTCGAACGCCCTGGGTGTCCTCCACAACCGCAACTTCCTGCTCCTGTGGTTGTCTCAGGCGGCGACCCAGATCGGCGGCAACATGGTCGTCTACGGTCTGACCGTGCTGATCTATTCGGCGACCAAGTCGAACTCGGCGGTGAGCCTGCTCCTATTGACCTTCTTGGCACCGGCCGTCTTCTTCTCGGCCATCGCCGGCGTCTACGTGGACCGGCTCGACCGACGGGTCATCCTGATCGTCACCAACCTGTTGCGCGCGGTCTTCTTCGCCCTGGTCTACATCGCATCGGGCAATGTCCTGGCGATCTTCGTCCTGAATATCGCGATCTCGACGGTGACCACCTTCTTCGCCCCGGCCGAAGCGGCGATGATCCCGGTCCTGGTCGAGCGCAAGCAACTGCTGGCGGCCAACGGCCTGTTCACGTTCACCCAGAATGCCGCGTTCGCGCTCGGCTTCGCGTTGCTCGGTCCGCTGGTGGTCAACCTGGCCGGCCCCGAGGCGTTGATCCTGATCGTCGCTGCGTTGTACCTCGTTGCCTCGGTCTTCACGATCATCCTGCCGTCGGTACCCGGCACGAAGTCCGGCCTGGCGGCCAGCGATGCCGTCTCGGGAACCGGCCAGGCCGTGGCCACCATCCTCAAGGAGCTGCGCGAAGGGTTCGGCTACATCCGGGCCCACCGCAACATCACCTGGTCGCTGGTCTACCTGGGGGTCACGGCGTCGTTGATCGGGGTCCTGGGCGTCCTCGGACCGGCCTTCGCCAGCGATGCCCTGGGCCTCGCTCCGAAGGACTTCGTGGTCGTCGTCCTGCCTCTTGGGATGGGCATCGTGACCGGCATCCTGCTGCTCAACAACTACGGCAAGTTCTTCCCGCGTCGGCGGGTCATGGAGGGCGGCCTGGTCGGGCTGGGCGTGCTCCTGACCGCTCTGGCCGCGGCCGGACCGATCACCCGCTTCCTGCAGCGGGCCGAGACGCTCAGCCCGGTCAACGTGTCCGGGATGGTCTCGCTCCTGGCGGTCGTCGTGGGGATCGGCTTCCTGGCCGGGATCGCCTATGCCCTCGTGGCCATCCCGGCCCAGGTCGGCCTCCAGGAAGAGCTCCCGGAGGAGGTCCGGGGTCGTGTCTTCGGCGTCCTCAACATGCTCGTGTCGGTTGCCAGCTTCGTCCCGATCATCATCGTCGGGCCGATCTCCGACTTGGTCGGGACCACGTTCGTGCTGCTGGCCGTCGGTCTGCTGGTGACCTGCACCGGTGTCGTTTCGGTCCTGTCGCATCGCCCTCACCCGACGACGTCCGCCGACGCCGGTGCCTGATCGGACGCCGACCGCCTGGCGGTTGGTGTCCCTGGGGATCCTGGTCGGCGGCGCCGCCTGCGGAGCCGCCGCGGGCTCGGTGGCCGGGGCGCGTCGGACGGTCGGTCTGGCCGCGCTCGTCGCGGGCGGATACGTCTTGCCGCTCGCGATAGCCGGGCGGCGTCCACCGATCGCGCCGGGAGCGCCGCCGCTCGACCCGATGCAGGGTCCCTCCACGTTCACGGTCATCGTGGCCGCGCGCGACGAAGTCGGGGTCATCGGCGCCCTGGTCCGTGACATCGCCGCCCAGGACCACCGAAGCCCGGATGACGCGCCGCTGTTCGACCTGATCGTCATCGACGATCGCTCGACCGATGGGACCGGCGACGAGGTGGTCCAGGCAGCGAGCGCAGCCGGGATCGGCGCGGTCAGCACCGTCGTTCGACGCGAGGGTCCCGATCTGGCCGATGGCAAGGGCGCCGCCCTGACCGCTGTCGCGCCGGAGCGGTGCCGGGGCGACGTCATCGTGGTCCTCGATGCCGACGCCCGCGTCGGCCCGTCGTTCCTGGGTCGCCTGGCGGCCTACATCGACGCCGGAGCCGGAGCCGTGACCGCCCGTCGACGTGGGCTCGATGCCGAGAGCGGCTGGCTGGCCGGCGCCCAGGCCGACGAGCAGACCCTCGATGGCGAGATCCAACGTGGTCGCTGGTCGCTCGGTGGCTGCTCCGAGTTCCGGGGCAATGGGATCGTCGTGCGCCGCGATCTGCTCGTGTCGGTCGGCGGCTGGCGAGCCGAGGCGCTGACCGAGGATCTCGACCTGTCCAGTCGGCTGGCCGCCAGGGCCGGTGTGACCGTGGCCTGGGCGCTTGACGCCGAAGTCTGGGAGGAGCCGGTCCGAACGGTCCGCGCCCTGTGGCGACAGCGCCTTCGCTGGGCCGAAGGAGGCCTCCGGCGAGTCCTGGAGTACGGGCCCGAGGTGGTCCGCAGCCCAGCCCTCGGTCGGTATGCCCGGCTCGACTTCGCGACGTACACCGGCCAGCTGCTGGTCGCGCCGCTCATCCTCGGGGCGATGGGCGGGGCGCTGGTCCGCCGCCGGCCGATCCCGGCGGCGCTCCTGCTCGGCACGTACCTGGCCGCCGGCACGACCCTGGCCTGGGACGGCCTGCGCTGGGAGACGGACGTGGACGGCGCGGTCGTGGCACCCGGCCGGCGGGCGCGTCGGGCGCTCCGGGTCGGCCTCTTCGACGCGATCTGGCTAGCGGCCATCCCGGGCGCGATGTGGCGTCTGGCGACGCGCCGGGGGAGGGTCGACTACGAGAAGATGGCCCATGTCGGAGGAGGCCGAGGCGAGTGGCAGGGGTGACGAGAGGCGGGTCGGCCGATCTGATCGTCGAGGGTCGGATCGCCTCGCTGGCCGGCGCGAGCGGCTTCGGCTGGGTCGAGGCGCTGGCCATCGCCGACGGTCGGGTCGTGGCCGCCGGTTCGCGAGCCCAGGTCGAGCCGCTCCGCGGGGTCCGCACCGGCCGGCTGGTCCTGGCCCCGGGGGAAGTCGCTCTCCCGGGCCTGACCGATGCCCACCTCCACCTCGCCCAGGCGGCCGTCTCGGCGCAGCAAGTCGATCTGTCCGACGATCCGTCGCTCGAGCGCGGCCTGAGCCGGATCGGCGCGACCGGAGCGCTCTTGACCGACCCGGACGCCTGGCTCCTCGGCCACGGCTGGGAGTCCGATCGATGGGGCGGCTGGCCAAGCGCCGACGACCTCGAGCGGGTGGCGCCCGGGCGGCGGGTCGCCCTGTGGGCCCATGATCATCATTCGCTCTGGGCAAGTCGGACCGCGCTGGCCGTGGCCGGCATCGGAACGGGGACCCCGGATCCCGACGGCGGCGAGATCCGGCGGAGGGAGGACGGGACCCCGACCGGCGTCCTGCACGAGGCGGCCTGCGGTCTCGTCGCCGGGCGGATCGCGGCTCCGACCGCGGATGCCCTGACGGACGCCATCCCGTCCTTCGCTGGGGAGCTCCTGGCCGTGGGTGTCGTCGCGGTCCACGACCCGGGCGACCTGGTCGCCGATGCGGCCCTGACCGGCGCCTATGTCGCCTATGCCCGGCTCGATGACAGCGGGCGACTTCCCGTCCGTGTTCACGCCTGCCTGCGCCAGGAGGCCGTCGGAACGGCCGCCGAGCGGGGGCTCCGCAGCGGGATGCATCTCGGGTCGGCGACGGATGGCCGGGCCTCTGTCGGCTGGCAGAAGCTGTTCGCGGACGGTTCGCTCGGTTCGAGGACCGCTGCCCTGCTCGAGCCGTTCACCCACGAGCCGGATCGACCCCTTTCGCCGGGACGGGAACGGGGCATCTTCATCACCGAGCCCCAGGCCCTCGCCGAACTGACCGCCCGGGCGGCCGCGGTCGGGATCGCCTCGCAGATCCACGCGATCGGGGACGCGGCACTGCGGGCGGCTCTGGACGCCCTGGAACCGCATGTCGGGCGGCAGCGGCTGGTCCCCCGGGTCGAGCACGTCCAACTGATCGACCAGCGTGATCTGCCCCGCTTCGGCGCTCTCGGCATCGCTGCCTCGGTCCAGCCGGTCCACCTGCGCAGCGACGCGGCCCAGGCGCGTAACCTGTGGGGCGACCGCGCGGAACCCTCGAGCTACCGCTGGCGTTCGCTGAGCGACTCTGGGGCGCTCATCCCGTTCGGCACGGATGCGCCCGTGGAGCGCTTCGATCCGTGGCCCGGCCTGGCCATCGCGATCACCCGGGCGGATCCTTCCTGGCCGGTCGGGACGGCGCCGTTCGGTCCCGCCGAGGCACTGACCCTGGCCCGGGCGATCCGAGCGGCCTGCCTCGACGGCCCGTTGTCGGCCGGCGAGATGGACCGAGGGCGACTGGTGGCGGGCCACCGGGCCGATCTCGTGGTCTTGCCGGGCGCCGCCTTCGTGGAACCGCTCACCATCGGAGGACAACTGGCGACCGTGCGTCCGCGCCTCGTCCTGATGGACGGCCAGCCCGTGTTCGAGGCGTAGGCCGGGCCGGGAGTCCGGGCTCAGCCCCGGGGCAGAGCGCGCTGGCGGCGTGCCTCATACAGCAGAACCGCCGCGGCAGCCGACACGTTCAGGCTGTCGGCCGCTCCGAGCATGGGCAGACGGATCGGCACGATATCCGGCCCCGACCAGGCCGCCGTCAAGCCGTCCGCCTCACTGCCGAGGACGATCGCGACCGGTCCACCGAGATCGACATCTGTGTACAGCTCGGATCCGTCCACCCTGGCCACGAGCACCCGGATCCCGCGCGCCCGCAGCCAGGCAAGCGTCTCCTCGCTCGAGGCCGCCGCGAGCGGGACGCTGAAGATCGTGCCCAGACTGGCCCGGATCGCGTTCGGGTTGAACAGGTCCGTCCGCGGATCGGCCGCGATCAGGCCATCGACCCCGGCGCCGTCGGTGGTGCGCAGGATGGCCCCGAGATTGCCCGGCTTCTCGACCGCCTCGGCGACGACCAGCAGGGGAGCGACCGGCGGATCGAACGACCCCAGATCCGTCTCGGGACGGACGGCGACCCCGACCACGCCTTCGGCCCGATCGCCGAAGGCCAGCTTGGCGAAGGCCGTCTCCGTGACGTCGACACGTCGCCGGTCAACCGGCGCGATCCGGTCGAGCAGTTCGAGGCAGGCCGGCGAGCGACAGAGCGGCTCGGCCACGAACAGCGTCTCAAGCTCGACCCCGGCATCGAGCGCCCGGAGCAGCTCGCGCGCGCCATCGATGAGGATCCGGCCGGTCCGGTCTCGCTGGCGCCGATCACGCAGGGCGGCTGCGGCCCGGACGCGCGGGTTGGCCGGGCTGGCGATGGGGTCGTGGGGCGGGGTCATCGACTCCACCGTGCCACTGCCCCGAGCCCGAGGACCCGGCCACTGTCTGCCGCGATGGTGAGCTCGTCGACGTCGATCGTCCCACCCTGCTCGGACCCGAGCGCATCCGCCAGCGCCTGGCCGAGCAGTTCGGCACCGAACCCTGGGGTATGTGCCGAGAGCACCACGAAGGCAGGTCCGTCCGCCAGCAGCTCGACGCAGTCGTCGAGCAAGGCCGGCAGATCGTCGGCCAGCCGCCAGGCCTGGCCGGTCGGGCCGTGGCCGAAGCTGGGCGGGTCGAGGATGATCCCGGAATAGCGTCGCCCGCGGCGCAGATCCCGACGCACGAAGGCGACGGCGTCGTCGGCGATCCAACGGATCGGGGCGTCGGCGAGGCCGTTCAGGTCGGCGTTGCGCCGAGCCCAGGCGAGTGCCGGTCGTCCCGCGTCGACATGGACGACCCGCGCGCCGGCCCGGGCGGCGGCCAGGGTGGAGCCACCCGTGTGCGCGAACAGGTCGAGGACCTCGAGTGGTTCACCGGTCGGGCGGACCGCGGCGCCCCCGAGCCACTGGGCGATCCAGGCCCAGGTCGAGACCTGTTCCGGGAAGCAGCCGACCCCACCCGATGGGGCCAGCCGGATCTCGAAGGTGAGGCCACCGATCGCGACCGGCCAGGGCGTCTCGACCGCCGGGTCGATCGTCACCCAGTGGCCCGCTCCAGTCCCCTCGTCGCGCTCGAAACGGGCGTCGGTGGTCGTCCAGGCGGCCGGGTCGCGGGCCGGGAAACCACCCTCGGCGAGGGCCGGTCGGTCGACGATGCGGTCACCGAAGCGCTCCAACCGACGCATCTCGCCGATGTCGAGCAGGCGGTAGCCGACGGAGTCGTCCATCGGCTCATAGTGAACGAACCCGGCCAGCGGCGGCGACCGGGTCGGGAACCGGTCGGGCGATCTCGACGTATCGCTTGTCATCCGCCGGGAGTCCAACGCCGGCGGCAAAGCGGAGAACACGCCCATGACCCCGACCGCCCGCCCGATCGGCCTCGTCCGAGCGCTGGCCCTCGCATCGGCCGCCATCGTCTTCGTCGCCGCCTGCTCCAGCACGGGAGCGTCGGCCACCCTGGCTCCGGCGACCGCCGCTCCGGCCACCGCCGCTCCGGCCACCGCCGCTCCGGCATCGGTCGCGCCCGCCAGCGCCGCAGCCAGTGTTGCGGCATCGACCGCCGCCGGCGAGGCCTACGAGGTCGATATCGCAACGGTCGCCGCGGGCAAGACCCTCACCGGTGAGGATGGCAAGACGCTGTACATCTTCAAGAAGGACACCACCCCGGGCAAGAGCGTCTGCAACGGGGACTGCGCGACCAATTGGCCACCCTTCCTGACCACGGCCGCCGACACCATCAAGGCCGGGGCCGGCGTGACCGGAACGCTGGCGACGATCAAGCGCGACGACGGGACCGACCAGGTCACCTACAACGGCGCCCCCGTCTACTACTTCGCTGGCGACAGCAAGGCCGGCGACTCCGCCGGCCAGGGCGTCGGCAACATCTGGTTCATCGCCGCTCCGTAGGCAGCCCTGCAACGATGCCCCCGGCCCGTCGAGGGTGCGGGGGCATCGTGTCATCCGCGACCAGGCAAGGCGGTACGCTTGCGTTGCAAGCGTTTGCGCAAGAGGATCGGCTCATGGTGCTCGCGTCGTCGGATCTCGCTGCCGCCCCGCTCCATTGGGATCCGCTGGTCGTGCTCGACGACCCGTACCCGACCTACCGGCGCCTCCGGGAGGAGGCCCCGCTCTTCCACAACGCTGAGCGCGACCTCTGGGCGTTCACTCGCTACGAGGACGTCCAACGGGCCGCCCGGGACTGGGCGACCTACTCGAGTGGCTCCCTGGCCGGCAACGACCTGGATGACGGAGCCCAGCTGTTCCAGCCGGCCGGCGACCTGGCCGGGGTCGACCCGCCCGTCCACGAGCGGATCCGGGCCGTGCTCCATCCCGCGTTCAAACCCGGCGAGGTCCGGGCGCGCTTCGAGCCGGTCGTGCGCGAGGCCGTGATCCGACTGATCGATCGGTTCGCCGACCGGGGCAGGGCCGACTTCGCCCGCGAGCTCGCCCGCCCGTTGCCTGCCGAGATGGTCTGCAGCTGGTTAGGGTTCCCGAGCCGAGGATCAGCCCTACCTGGTGGACCTCTTCGGGAAGATGCTCAGCCGCGACCGAGGCGAGCGAGCGTTACCGGCGACGGTCCTCGCCGCCCGCGACGAGATGCACGCCTACATCCGGATCGCCGCTGCACAACGCCGGACCTCTCCGCGCGATGATCTCCTGAGCCTGATGGTCGCGGCGCGGGGCGAGCAACGCCTCAGCGACGACGAGCTGCTCGGCATCTGCGTGCTGCTGTTCATGGCCGGCATCACCACCACCCAGGGGCTCATCTCGAATTCGCTGTTCCACCTCGATCGCTTCCCGGACCAGCAGGCACTGCTCCGGCGCGAACCGGACCGGATGGCCTTCGCCGTCGAGGAGCTGCTCCGCTTCGAGGCGCCCCTCCAGACGCTCGCCCGGACGACGACACGCGAGGTCGAGGCATACGAAACGGTGATCCCGAAGGGCGCTCGGGTCGGCCTGGTGTGGGCGTCCGCCAACCGTGACGAACGCATCTGGGACGAACCGGACCGCCTCGATATCACCCGGAAGCCGACCCGGCACGTCGCCTTCGGTGAGGGGATCCACCACTGCATCGGTGCGCCGCTTGCCCGCCTCGAAGCGCGGGTCGCGCTCGAGGAGCTGTTCAAGCGGATCCCGGGCTACTCGGTGGTCGGCCCGACCGAGCGCGGCTCGACCCCCTCGGACCGTCTGTTCGAGAGCCTGCCGGTCGAGTTCTAGCCCGGACCTCTCCCCGGACCACCCTGCGGTATCATTCGCGGGCGGCGCGACGGAACCGCGCCGCACGGGCGGCTAGCTCAGTTGGTTAGAGCACTTGCTTGACATGCAAGAGGTCACTGGTTCGAGCCCAGTGTCGCCCACCACATCGACGATCCCAGAGAACCGTGGCCAAGCCTCTCGTCCTGTCACAAGGCGAGAGGCTCATGATCGACGGAGGCACCCAGATGACCGTCGAGCGTAACGACGAGGAGGACGTCCTCGAAGCACCCGTCCGGGGCTCGGCCGACGAGCTGCTCGACGCCGGTGCCGCCGGCGAGCTCGAGGCCGATGCGCCACTCGGCGGCGCATGTCATGGCCGAGTCGGTCATGGATCTCTTTCCCGGGACGAAGCTGGGTATCGGGCCAGCCATCGCGGACGGCTTCTACTACGACTTCGAGCTGCCCCGGCCGCTGACCCCCGACGACCTGGCCGCGATCGAGGCCCGGATGGCCACGAGCATCGCTGCCGACCATCCCATCGTCCGACGCGAGCTCGCCGCCGGCCGAGGCCGAGCCTTCTTCGTCGAGCGCGACCAGCCGTTCAAGGTCGAGATCCTCGACGACCTGGCAGCCCAAGGCCGAGGCCAGCGGCGAGCCGATGCCGCCGACGTCGACCTTCGAGCACGGCCCGTTCATCGACCTGTGCAAGGGCCCCCACGTAGCCAGCACCGGCAAGATCGGTCCGTACAAGCTGCTCAGCGTGGCCGGGGCGTATTGGCGCGGCGACGAGAAGCGACCGATGCTCCAGCGGATCTACGGCACGGCTTGGGCCAGCCAGGAAGAGCTCGATCAGTACCTGTGGCGCCGGGCCGAGGCGAAGAAGCGCGACCACCGCAAGCTCGGACGTGAGCTCGACCTGTTCAGCTTCCACGACGTCTCGCCCGGCTCGGCCTTCTGGCACCCCAAGGGCCAGCGCATCTGGCGCACCCTCGAGAGTGCGATGCGCGAACTCCAGGAGCGGCGGGGCTACCAGGAGGTCAGCACGCCGATCCTGGTCAACGAGAAGCTGTGGCTCCAGTCGGGCCACCTGCCGCTCTATGCCGACAACATGTTCCTGCTCGAGGTCGAGGGCCAGACCTTCGGGCTCAAGCCGATGAACTGCCCGGAATCGACGTTCATCTACCGCAGCCGGCTGCGCTCGTACCGGGATCTGCCGCTGCGCCTGAACGAATACGGCCGGCTCCATCGCAACGAACGCTCGGGGACCCTGTCCGGTCTGACCCGGGTCCGACAGTTCATCCAGGACGACGCCCACATCTACGTCCGGCCGGACCAGCTGGCCGACGAGATCGAGGCGCTCCTGGGCGAGGTCCGCGAGGCCTACTCGTGGGTCGGTCTGACCCCTCGTTTCGCCTTCGCGACCAAGCCCGATAAGGCCATCGGCGATCCGGCCCTGTGGGAGCGAGCCGAGCGCCTGATCAAGGAGGCCCTCGATCGGAGCGGGGCGAGTTACGTCGTCAAGCCCAAGGACGGCACGTTCTACGCGCCCAAGATCGACATCTACATCGACGACGCACTCGGTCGCGAGTGGCAGATGGCCACCATCCAGGCCGACCTGACGATGCTGCCCGAGCAGTTCGACCTGACCTACATCGACGAGAACGGCCATGAGCAGCGCCCGATCGCGATCCATCGGGCGATCTACGGCTCGCTCGAACGATTCATCGGCATCCTGGTCGAACACTTCGCCGGGGCGTTCCCGCTGTGGCTGGCCCCCGTCCAGGCGGTCATCGTGCCCATCGCGGATCGCCACATCCCGGCCGCCGACGAGCTGGCCGCCATCCTCAGGCTGCGTGGCCTGCGCGTCGAGGTCGACCAGTCGGACAACCGGATGCAGAACAAGATCCGCCTGGCCCAGGAGCAGAAGGTCCCGTACATGCTGGTCCTGGGCGACCGCGAGGTCGAAGCCCGGACGGCTGCCCCCCGGCCGCGCGACGCCGCTCGCGGCGAACAGCAGGAGGCGATCGCCTGGGAAGCCCTGGCCGATCGTCTGGCAACGGAGTCGGCGACGCGCGAGGTCTGACCCGCCGATTGGCCGCCACAGAACCCCTGTGCTATCCTCGCCGCTTGCGACCACGGCCGGGCCATCTCGTGCCTGCCCGGTGTCCTCTTACCGACGGATCACGCTCGAAGGGGTTCGACCATCAGCCGAGACCTGCGCATCAATCAGATGATCCGGATCCCCCAGGTCCGGGTCGTGGATGAAGAGGGAGCCCAGTTGGGCGTCATGGCGACGCCGCAGGCCCTTGAGATGGCGCAGGAACGGGGGTTGGACCTGGTCGAGGTGGCGCCGATGGCGTCGCCGCCGGTGGTCAAGTTCCTCGACTTCGGGCAGTACAAGTACGAGCTCACGAAGCGGGACAAGGAAGCCAAGCGGAAGCAGCGCTCGGTGACCTTCAAGGAAGTCCGGCTCAAGCCCAAGATCGGCGTGGGCGACTTCGACACCAAGGTCCGCCGGGCGATCCAGTTCCTCGAGGAGGGCGATCGGATCAAGGTCGCCGTCCAATTCCGCGGTCGCGAGCTGACCCACCCGGAGATCGGGCGAGCACTCCTGGCCCGGTTCTCGGAGCAGATCAAGGACCACGGCGCCGTCGAGCGGTCCCCGCTGCTCGAAGGCAAGTCGATGCACATCACGGTCGCCTCGACCCACAAGCCAAAGGTCATCGAGCACATCTCGAAGCACCCGACCGAGCTGACCGAGGACGAAGCCGCCGCCCCCGCGACGGCCGAGGTCGTAGCCACCAGCCCGACGAAGGCTGCACCCGCCGCACCAGTAGTCTCGGCCGAGGGTCCCGCGGTCCCGGCCGAGGCCCCGGCGCCCGCCGACGCTGCCGCAGCGATGGTGGCCGTCGCACCGGCTCCGGCCGAGGCAGCCACGGAGACTGCTTCAGCGGCTGCGGCCGAGGCTGCCGCGCCGATCGTGGCCGAAGCACCGGCGTCAGCCCCGGCCGTCGCGCCGGCGCCCTCCGCCACCCCGGCGCCGGCCGCTGCCAAGGCGGCTGCGCCCACCGCCCCGTCAGTACCCGCCGCGCCCAAGGCTCCCCGAGCCAAGGCAGCACCGAAGGCGACGATCTCGACCACGGGCGCCGCCGCCGCCGAGACTCCCAGACCGGCTCCCAGGCCGGCCCGAACCAGGAAGACCCCCGAGCCAGGGGCACCCGCTCCGGCTTCAGCAGGAGAGTGAGCCCGACGTGCCAAAGATGAAGACACACAAGGCAGCCGCCAAGCGCATCGGCGTGACCGGCAGCGGCAAGGTGATCCGGGTCAACGCCTGGCGCGGCCACCACCTTGAGATCAAGTCGTCGCGCCGGACCCGACGCTACGCGGGCAAGACGGTCATCGGCACCGAGCACGCCAAGCAGGTCCGCCGCCTGCTCCCGTATCTCGGCAAGTAGGAGCACACCCACCTCATGGCACGAGTCAAGCGGGGCGTAACGGCCCACAAGCGCCACAAGCGCCTCCTGAACGACGCGGAGGGCCGGAAGGGCACCAAGTCGCGCCTGATCAAGCCGGCTCGCGAGGCGAACCTCCACGCCCTCGCCTATGCGACCCGCGACCGGAAGCAGCGCAAGCGCCAGATGCGCGAGCTGTGGATCGTCCGGATCAATGCCGCTGCGCGGCTCAACGGGCTGACCTACGGTGCGTTCATCTCCGGACTGAAGCGGGCGGACATCGAGATCGACCGCAAGATCCTCGCCGACCTTGCCGTCCGCGATGCCGCGACCTTCGGGAAGATCGCCGAGGCCGCGCGCACCGCCTAGATCGCGCGCCGTGGACCTGGCAGAGCTCACTCGAGACCTGGAAGCGCTGCGTGCCGACGCGCTCGGCGCGATCGCGCTCGCCCCGGACCAGGCCGCCCTGCAGGCGCTCGAGGTCGACATCCTGGGCAAGAAAGGTCGGCTGACCCTCATCTCACGCGGGATCGGGGCGCTGCCGGCCGAGGATCGACCCAAGGTCGGGGCCGTCGCCAATCCCATCCGTCAGGCGATCGAGGCTGCCTTCTCCGAGCGTGATGCGGTCCTCCACACGGGTGCCCTCGAGGCACGCCTCGTGGCGGAGGCGGTCGACGTCACGACCCCCGGCCGCCCGGTCGCGCGGGGCACCCTCCATCCAAGCCTCGAGGCGATGGGCGAGATCGCCGACATCTTCGCCAGGTTCGGGTTCAGCGTCTTCGAGTCGCCCGAGATCGAGGACGACATCACCAACTTCCAGCTGCTCAACATCCCCCTCGACCACCCCGCCCGGGACCTGTGGGACACGCTCTACGTCGACATTCCCGGCCATCTCCTGCGGACTCACACATCACCGGGTCAGATCCGGGTGATGCGTTCGACCGAGCCACCGATCCGGGCGCTCCTGCCCGGCCGCTGCTTCCGCTACGAGGCGGTCGACGCGTCGCACGGCTTCGAATTCTTCCAGGTCGAAGGTCTGATGGTCGACCAGGGTACGACCATGGGCGACCTGCGCGGCCTGCTCGATGAGTTCGCCCGGGCCATGTTCGGGGCCGGTCGCAAGACCCGCTTCCGCCCGGGCTACTACCCATTCACTGAGCCGTCGGTCGCCTTCGACGTCGAGTGCCTCGTGTGCGGCGGCGTCGGCTGTCCCGCCTGCGGTCGGACGGGCTGGATGACCATCCTCGGCGCGGGCATGGTCCATCCGGTCGTGCTCCGCTCGGGTGGGCTCGATCCGGAGCGCTACCAGGGCTTCGCCTTCGGGATGGGCCCCGAGCGGATGAAGATGCTCAAGCACGCCATCACCGACCTGCGCCTGTTCCTCGATGACGACCTGCGCTTCCTCGGCCAGTTCCGATGAGGGTGCCCCTTTCCTGGCTGCGCGACTACATCGATGTCGAGCTCGAGCCGGAGCGCCTCGCCGAGGGCCTGACCATGCTGGGCATGGAGGTCAAGGGGATCGAGCGGCGGGGCACCGCCTGGACCAACGTCGTGGTCGGCGAGTTGCTGGCGGTCGAGAAGCACCCTCGGGCGGATCGACTGTCACTGACCCGGGTCACCATCGGCAGCGGCGAACCACTCGAGATCGTCTGCGGCGCGACCAACATCGCTCCCGGCCAGCGCGTGCCGGTGGCCCTGCCCGGCGCCGTTCTGCCCGGCGACCGGCGGATCGAGCGGACCGAGAAGATGGGCGTCGTCAGCAACGGCATGCTCTGTTCGGGCGACGAGCTGGAGCTGACCGCCGACGCCGACGGTATCCTCATCCTGCCGGCTGGCACGCCCCTGGGCACCCCGATGTCCGATCTGTTCGGGGATGTCGTCCTCGATATCGACGTCAAGCCCAACCGTGGCGACGCCCTGTCGATCCTCGGCCTGGCCCGCGAGATCTCGATCCTGACCGGTGCCCCGGTCCGGCCGCCGCTCATCGAACTGGTCGAGGACGGCGCGGACGTCATCTCCGATCGCCTCGCGGTCTCCGTCCTCGAGCCCGACCTGTGCCCGAGGTTCGTCGGTCGCTGGATCAACGGGGTCCAGATCGGGCCATCGCCGCGGACCGTCCAATCGCGCCTCCTGGCCGCCGGGATGCGTCCGGTCAGCAACGTGGTCGACGCGAGCAACTACGTGATGCTCGAGCTTGGCAAGCCGATCCATACCTTCGACGCGGCGGCGGTCGCCCGCGACGGCTCCGGGCGGGCTGGGATCGTCGTTCGTCGGGCCACGCCGGCGGAGCGGCTGGAGACCCTCGACCACGTCGCTCGGACTCTCGACGAGGACACCTTGCTCATCGCCGACGCGGACGGTCCGCTGGGGATCGCGGGGGTCATGGGCAGCGTATCGAGCGAGATCAGCGACGGGACCCGCGCGGTCATCGTCGAGTCGGCCATCTTCGACCCGATCGCGATCCGCCGGACCGGCCAGCGCTACGGGCTTCGCTCTGAGGCGAGCCTGCGCTTCGAGAAGGGCCAGGAGACCCGCCTGGCTCGGATCGGTGCGGACCGTTGCGCCCAGCTCATCCTCGAATGGGCCGGTGGCACGCTCAGCACCGGGCGGGTGGATAGCGCGCCGATCGAGCCGGTCGAGCAGACCGTAGCGTTCCGGCCGGCGCGGGTCTCCCGGCTGCTCGGACTCGATCTCAGCCCGCAGGCACAGGCTGCCGTCCTCGTTCGTGCCGGCATCGCCGCCGCCCCAACCAGCCTGTCAACGAGCGTCCTCGTGGCGGGCGGCGCGGAACCGCTCGAGGTCGACGCCCCGGCCGGCGATGTCCTCCTGGCGACGATCCCGTCCTGGCGCCGCGATCTGGTCATCGAGGCCGATATCGCTGAGGAGATCGCCCGGGTCCACGGCTACGAGGAGATCCCACCGACGCTGCCGGACACGGTCCCGCCGACCTGGAGTCCCAGCCCCCTGGAGCTTCGAGACGCCGTGCGCGGGGCCTTGGTCGGAGCCGGCCTGACCGAGATCGTGACCCACGCCCTGGTCTCGCCGGAGCACCTCTCGGCGTTCGCCTGGACGACCGACGAACCCCCGGCTGCTGGCGAGGCGCCGGCCGGTGGCGCCCCTGTCGTCATCGTCAACCCGATCGCGCCGGATCATTCGGTCATGCGCCAGGGCCTGCTGGCCAGTCTGGCCGATGTCGTCGGGTCCAACGCCCGCAACGGCCGCAGCGATCTGACCCTGTTCGAGATCGGTAAGGGCTACGGCCGCCGAGGAGACGGGTCACCCGCAGAGTGGTGGCGCCTGGCCATCGGTCTGGCCGGTGATCGCGAACCCGCGGCCTGGGATCGCGCCGCCCGCCCGGCCGACCTGGACGACGTCAAGGGCCTGGTCGAGATGCTCGCGGCCCGGGTCGGGCTCGGCCGACCGATCTGGACCGCGCTGTCGGACCAGGCCGTTCTCCATCCGGGACGTTCCGCTTCCGTCGTGGCTCATACCTCCGACGGTCGACTGGGCCTGGGCGGCCGGGTCGGCGAGGTTCACCCGTCGCTCGTCCAGCGCTGGGATCTCCATGTCGAGCGACTCATCGTGGCTGAGGTCTCGATCGCTGGACTGACCGGAGGCCAGCTCCCGGTGGCCAAGGTGAGTCCGATCGTGCGCCACCCGGCCGTCGAGCGGGATCTCGCCGTCGTCGTTTCCGAGTCGATCACGGCGGGCACGGTCGACGCGGCCATCCGGGCCGCCGCCGGCGCGCTGCTGATCGATGTCCGCCTGTTCGACGTATATCGGGGAGCCCCGCTCGGAGCGAGCGAGAAGAGCCTCGCCGAGCGGCTGACCTTCCAGGCCCCGGACAGGACCCTGACTGACGCGGAGATCGACGAGGAGCTCGGATCGATCACGTCCGCGCTCGCCCGTGAGACGGGGGCGCGCCTGCGCACCTGACCATCGTCCTGCTTGTTGGGGCGAAAGTCACGCGTTACCCTTGCGCCGCCTCGCAGCGGCACGGCCTGACGCGAGTCTCGATCCGTTCTAGGAGACTTCGTGGATATCGTCCAGACGATCACGAACACGACGACGTTCGACTGGCTGGTCATCGGCTTCTGCGTGCTGATGTTCGTCGTCGGCTTCGCCCAGGGCGTGATCCGCCGCCTGTTGGGCATCGCCTCGATCGCCTTCTCGTTCCTGCTCGCGGCGAACCTGCGCGACTCGCTCGGCTCCTACCTGGCCGACAGCTGGACCCAGTTCCCGCGCGAGTACTCGTACATGCTCTCGTTCGGGATCATGTTCATCCTGAGCTCGGTCATCTTCGCCATCGTCATCCAGACGATGTACAAGCGGACGCCGATCCTGGCCAAGTGGCCGATCGTGGATGAGCTCCTGGGCGGGGTCCTCGGCGTGGTCGAGGCGCTTCTGATCGTCGGCTGCGGGATCGCCATCATGGATTCGTTCTTCCGCCTGCCCGTCGGCATCGGCGACCAGCAGATCGGCCAGCTCAAGGACCTGTACGGCGCACTCAATGCGTCCGGGACCGCGGCCGTCTTCCGCGACAGCCTGATCCCGATCTTCGTGGCCGTCACCGGGCCGCTCATGCCGTCCGACATCCGGGCGCTGTACCCGCGGACCTGAGCTCGCCGCCGACGTTCGCTCGGGAGCTGCTGGCCGGCCCGACGCTGGCCGCCGCACGTGCCCTGGTCGGAGCCCGCCTGGTGGCCGACGACCCGGCGGTCGGGCGGATCGCCGGTCGGATCGTCGAGGTCGAGGCCTACATCGGGGAGGCCGACCGCGCGTCGCACGCCAGGTTCGGTCCGACCGCCCGGAACGCGGTCATGTACGGCGCCCCGGGTCGCGCCTACCTGTACCTTGTCTACGGCATGCATACCTGTCTGAACGTGGTCACCGAGCCGATCGGTCAGCCCGCGGCCGTCCTCATCCGGGCCGTCGAGCTCGAGACCGGGGTCGAAGCCGCCCGGACCCTGCGCCTCCGGCGCGATGCCGACCGGCGCCGGATCCGTGACGATGCCGCGGTCCGAGCCCGGGACGCCGAGCGGATCGGGGCGACGCCGGCCGCTCGCCTGGCCGCCGGACCGGGTCTGGTCGGGGCCGCGTTCGGCCTCGACCCGTCGCTGACCGGTCTCGACCTATGCGATCCGGCCTCGCGTCTTCGTCTGGAAGTCGGGTCATCCGGACAAGACCCGTTCGAGATCGCGGCCACCCCGCGGATCGGGATCGACTACGCCGGCCGACCGTGGGCGGGGCAGCCGTGGCGGTTCATCGCCGTGGGCAGCCCGGCCGTGTCCGGACCTCGGCTGCGGCGCTGAGCTCGGGTCTCGGCTGATGGACGCCAAGTCGATCCTGCTCCTCGAATTCCCGGCCATCCGCGAGCGCCTGGCCGCCCTGACGGCCTTCCCGCCGGGCCGGCGTCTGGCCGAGGCGATCGGTCCCTGGGACGATCCGGTCCTGGTCGCCCGTGGTCTGGACGAGACCGACCAGACACGGGCCTTGCTGGCCGAGCGTTCGACGGTGGGGGTCGGCTCGGCCCACGACATCGGGCCTTGGATCGAACGGGCGACCCGCGGCGGCCGGCTCGACGCCGGTCAGTTCCTCGAGATCTCCGAGACCCTCGACGCCGTCGCTCGCCTGGGGACCGCCCTGACCGACGAGCGGCGCCCGCTCCTGCGCGAACTCGGCGGGGAACTGCACCCGCTACCCGCCCTGCGCGGCACGCTCGCCAGGAGCTTCGACCCGGTCGGCGAACTGCTTGACAGCGCCTCCCCGCGATTGGGCGGTCTGCGGGCCGCGGTCCGGGTCGCCTACGACCGGCTGCGCCGCCGGCTCGACGCGCTGGTCCAGACCGAGACCGCCTCGGGTGCGCTCCAGGAACCGATCATCACCCTGCGCAATGGGCGCTACGTGGTGCCCGTCCGGGCCGACGCCCGGAGTCGGGTCAAGGGCATCGTCCACGACGCCTCGGGCAGCGGCCAGACCCTGTTCGTGGAGCCACTCGTGGCGGTCGAGCTGGGCAATGCCTGGCGCGAGGCCCAGGCTGTCGAGCGCGAGGAGATCGAGCGCATCCTCGACGAGCTGTCGGCGTTGGTCGCCGCGAACAGCGTCCAGTTGGCCGAATCACTCGGTGCGCTGGCCCGGTTCGACCTGTGGGCGGCCAAGGCACGTCTCGCCGCTGAGATGGATGCGACCCGGGCCGACACGACGGATCGACCCGAGGTCGTCCTGCTCGGTGCGCGCCATCCGGGTCTGTCCGGCAAGGTCGTTCCGATCGACATCCGGCTGGGCGACGGCTACACCGCGCTGGTCGTGACCGGCCCCAACACCGGGGGCAAGACGGTCACCCTGCGGACCCTCGGGCTGCTCGCCCTGATGCACCAGGCGGGCCTCCACGTCCCGGCGGAGGCGGGCTCGCGCCTGCCCGTGTTCTCCGACCTGTTCGCCGACATCGGCGATGAGCAATCGGTGGCCCAGAGCCTGTCCACGTTCTCAGGCCATCTGCGCTCGATCACCCGGATCGTCGAGGCCGCTGGCCCGGGCACGCTGGTCCTGCTGGACGAGCTCGGCGCCGGGACCGACCCGACCGAAGGATCGGCCCTGGCCCAGGCGCTCCTCGACCACTTCATCCGGGCCGGCGCGCTCGTCGCCGCGACGACCCACTACGCCGAGCTCAAGGCCTACGCCCACACCACCCCGGCCGCCCGGAATGCCTCGGTCGAATTCGACCTCGAGTCGCTCAGCCCGACCTACCGTCTGACCATCGGCTTGCCCGGTGGCAGCCAGGCCTTCGCCATCGCCGAGCGGCTCGGACTGCCGGCGGCGATCGTCCACGATGCCCGCTCCCGGCTGACTGACAACCAGCGCACATTCGAGGCGACCCTGGCCTCGCTCCGTGCCGCCGAGGACGAGACCAGCGACGCCCTCGAGCGGGCCCGCGCCGCGGAGGCCCGTGCGCTCGACGCCCTCCGCCAGGCCCAGGATGAACGGCGGGCCGCGCGTCGGGAACGCGACGAGCTGGTCGGATCGGCCCGCGCCGAAGCGGAGCGGAGCGTGGCCGATCTGCGCGAGGAGATCCGGACCACCCGACGGGCGCTCGAGCGCGAGACGGTCACGGCGAAGGCCCTCGACGCTGCCATCGCCGACGCCGAAACCCTGCTGGCCGGCGTTCCCGAAGTCGTGGCGGTGCCGATCAGCGTCACGCCGGAGACGCCACGTGAGTGGCAGCTCGGAGATCGGGCCCAGAGCCGGACTCAGGGCTGGGAGGGTCGGATCGCGGCCATCGAGCGAGGTGGCAAGCGGGTGACCCTCGAGGCGGGTGGGCTGCGCATCGTGGTCGACGCGACCGACCTTGAGCCCGCACTCGGTGTCGAGCCGACCCCGGTCGAGGAGACGCTTGCGGCCATCTGGCCCAGCGAGCGCTCGGCGATGACAGCGGCCAGGGGTCGATCCGAACGTGGAAGTGGAGCGGCTGCTCCCGGCGCAGGGGACCACCGTCCGGCTCGAAGCGGAGCGGAGATGACGAGCCGCCCTCCGGCCCGCTCCGTCGCGTCGTCACTCGATCTGCGTGGAGCACGGGTGGAGGAGGCCCTCGAGGTCCTCGAACGCTATCTGGACGACGCGGCCCTGGCCGGACTCGACCGGGCCACCATCATCCACGGGTCGGGCACCGGTGCCCTGCGCGATGCCGTCCGCTCGAGTGCCGGCTCCAACCCGCTCGTTCGCGAGGTCCGGCCCGGAGAACGGGGCGAGGGCGGCGACGGCGCGACGATCGTCAGCCTATGACCGGCGTTCGCCGCCGTCGGGTCTAGGGCTGCGCCGGCGGCAGGCTGCCGGTGGGGAACGGACTGCCACCCGGATCGAACGACGGGCTCGGCTCCGGACCGCCGATCGGGCATTTCTTGGTCGGTGCGAAGGGGGCTCCCCAGGTAGCCCCGAAGGGGAAGTAGCCACCGAACCCGAAGTAGGCGGTCGGCGTGCGCTTGGGTCCGCCCCGCACGCCCGGGCCCCTGGCCGCCCGAGCGGCCCAGCCGCGATCGTACTTCTGCCAATTCGGCCAGCCGGCCTCGACGCCGGACAGATCCATGAAGCCCTTGGTCACCTTGGGGCCGAGGCAGCCGTCCTGCCACAGCTTGCCGGTCGCCTTGTCGATGGCGACGCCGGTCTTGGTGTCGTCGGCCTGCTTGGGCGCCGTGCCGCTCACGAAGTATTCCTTGAACGTCTTGCGGGTGAAGGGGCCGGGTAGCATCCCGCTGTTGGCGTCGACGGCGACCTGGCTGACGCCCTTCGGCTTGGCCTCGAACTGGGCGATCGGCTGACCGCGCAGGGCATCCTGGAAGAAGGCCTGCCACAGGCTGGCAGCCGTCTCAAGGGCGACCGTGCCGTTGGGTGGGGCGCTGTTGTCCGAGTTGCCCATCCACGTGCCGACCACCAGGGCCGGGGCCTTGGGATCCCTGGGGGCGGCCACGAAGCCCATCGCGGCCAGGTCGATCTCGTCGTTGGTGGTACCGGTCTTGAGCGCGGCCGGGCGGCGCTTGCCACCGTTGTAGAGGGCCCGCCGGGACCAGAACGGGTTGCTGTGCGGGTCCGTGTTCGACTGCAGGATGTCCTGCATGATCCAGGCCCCGCCGGGGCTGATGGCCTGGGTCCCGGTCGGCTTCTTGGTCGAGGTCGGCCAGATCGTCGTCGCTGCCCCTTGGCCGTCCGTCCCCTGGACCGACAGGATGGCCGTGCGCGGCATCAGGACACCGCCATTGGCGATCGCCCCGTAGGCGCTGATGAGGTCGATGAAGTGGAGCTCGACGGTGCCGATGCCGATCGAGCCGCCGGCCGGGTTCTTGGCCGTCTTCCACTGGATGCCGAGCTTCTTGGCGAACTCGTAGACGTGATCGGGTCCGCTGATCAGGGCCGCCTTGATGGCCGGGATGTTCAGCGACAGCTGGATGGCCTGGCGGAGACGAAGCGGCCCGCGCTCGGCCAGATCCGCGTCACCCGGCGCGTAGCCGCCCCCGAAGTTGGTCACGACATCCATGAACAGTGACGCGGCGGTGAGGGTCTTGTCCTCGATCCCGGTCAGGTAGTTGATCGGCTTGAACGCCGAGCCGGGTTGCCGCCAACCGTCGCCGAGGACGTCGAACTGGGGTTGGAACTTCTTGCCGTGGGGCTTCTCGTAGTACGAGCCACTGCCGACGTAGGCCAGGATCTGACCGGTCTTGTAGTCGACCGCGCCAAGGGCTCCGTTGTAGATGCCCCGGCCCTTGAGGTTCCGGATCCAGCTGGCATACGGCACACCGATCGTCTTGAGGTAGGCGGCGGTGTTGCCACGGACCGGGGCGATGGCGGCTGCCTTGACCCACTTCTCGGCCTTCTTCTGGAGACCGTAGTCGAGCGAGGTGATGACCTTGTAGCCACCGGTGTCGACCGCCTCGCAGGTGTCGGCCTGGTCGGCGCCGCACAGGATCACGCCGAGCTGATGGCGGACCTGCCAGACGAAGTGGGGGGCCAGCCAGTTGGCGCTCGGCGGCGGGGTCAGGATGACCGGTTCCTTCTTGGCCGCCTCGAAGTCGGCGTCGCTGTACTTGCCGACCGTCAGGACGCTGCGGGTCTTCATCAGGTCGAGGACCTTGTTACGCCGTTCGACGATCGGCAAATCATCGGGGACCTGGAGGACCGACTTGCCGTCCGGGCAATCCTTGCCCGCGGCCACCTTGACCGTGCAGACCTCCTCGGCGTTCTTGATCAGGTCGTAGGAGGTCGGCGACTGGGGGATGCCGGCCAGGATGGCCGACTGGGCCAGGGTCAGCTTGGACAGGTCGTCGATCCCGAAGTAGCCCTTGGCGGCCGCCTTGATGCCGTAGCTCCGGTTGCCGTAGAAGTTCTGGTTGAGGTAGGCGGCCATGATCTTCTTCTTGCCGTCGACGCCCGGGTACTCCTGGGTCAGCCGGATCGACTGGATGATCTCGCGGACCTTGCGCTCGTAGCGGCTGCCGGCGAAGGCACTCTGGGGCAGCAACCTGGCCCGGACCAGCTGCTGGGTGATGGTCGATGCGCCGCGCTCGTTGCCCTGAGCGGTGTCGATCGCCGCCGACATGATCCCGACCGGATCGAAGCCGGCGTTGTCCCAGAACGTCTTGTCCTCGGTCGAGGTCGTGGCGTCGATGAGCGTCGGCGGGATGGCGTCGTAGTCGACCACTTCGCGCTTGACCTGGCCGAAGCGGGCCAGCTCGATCGCCCCGGTCCGGTCGTAGACCTTGGTCTCCTCGGCGAAGTCGATCGCATCGAGCAACTTCTTGGGGTCTTCCAGGCCCTGGCTGTAGTAGCCGTAGGCACCGACCGCCGCGCTCGCGCCGACAGCGCCGAGGGCGACGAAGGTCGCGAACAGGAACAGGGGGAGCGCGATGGCCACCTTCGAGGCGGCGCCGCCACTCCGGGGTCGTCCACCGTTCCGACGGTGGCGCCGACGCCGCGCGAGGCTGGTCTGCATGAGCTGGGTCACGATAGCATAGGGGCGGACATGGACAGTTCTGGCCCCCCACCGCGCGTTCTGACGCCTCGCTCCAACGACCTGTGACGGGTCCGCTGGCGGGCGCCCCCGATCCGGATGGCCTGCTGGCCGAGCTGGGCTGGCGCGGTCTCGTCCAGGATCGGACCCCGGGACTGGAGGCCAGACTTGCCGGTGGCCGGCCGATCAACGCCTACAACGGGTTCGATCCGACCGGCTCATCGCTCCACGCGGGTCACCTGGTCCCGATCTTCGGACTGATGCACATCCAGCGCCACGGTGGGATGCCAGTGGTCGTGGTCGGCGGCGGGACGGGCATGATCGGCGATCCGTCGGGCCGATCGGCCGAGCGCAACCTGCTCGAGCGCGACCAGATCATCGCCAACACGGCAGCGATCCAGGCCCAGCTCGAGCACTTTCTCGACTTCAGCCCCGGGCCGGCCCAGGCCCGGGTGGTCGACAACTACGACTGGCTCGGGTCGATGGGCATGCTCGAGTTCCTGCGCGACGTCGGCAAGCACTTCACCATCCCGTACATGCTGGCCAAGGACTCCGTCCAGAGCCGGATGGACGGTGGCCTGTCCTACACCGAGTTCAGCTACATGCTGCTGCAGGCGGCCGACTACCTGCACCTGTATCGCGAGCTGGATGTCCAGCTCCAGACCGGCGGTGCCGATCAATGGGGCAACATCACCGCCGGGCTCGAGCTCATCCGGCGGGTCGAGGGTGCGGGGGAGGGGATCGACCTGGCCCACGCACTGTCGTTCCCACTGCTGCTCGGCGCGAGCGGCGAGAAGTTCGGCAAGACGGCCGAAGGGACCGCCGTCTGGCTCGACCCGATCCGGACTTCCCCGTACGCCTTCTACCAGTTCTGGCTGGACGCCGACGACACGACCGTCCGACGGCTGATCCGCCTGTTCACGCTTCTCGACCGCGCAGCGATCCAGGCGCTCGAAGCCGAGGCGGACGGCGCCCCCGAGCGTCGGATCATCCAGCGCGCCCTCGCTCGCGACCTGACGGCCCGGGTCCACGGTGACGAGGTCGCCGACCGGGTCGAGGAGGTCAGCGAGGCCGTCTTCAGCCGGCGTTTGCCCGAGCTCGGAGAGACGACCCTGGCCTTCGCCTTCGAGCAGCTGCCGAACGCGGTCGTGACGCCGGGCGACCTTGCCGGAGGGCCGATCGGCCTGACGGTGGCGGCGGGGCTGTTCAGCTCGAACGGGGAGGCGCGCCGGGCGCTCAGCCAGGGTGGGGTCTCGATCAACGAGGAACGCGTGGCCGGTGTCGACGCGCCGATCCCGGCCCCGGTCGGTGGGCGTTACCTCATCCTGCGCAGCGGCAAGAAGACGTACCGGATCGTCCGCGTCGACAGCGCCTGATCAGGCGCTGTGGCGGGTCTTCAGCACGGCGATGACCGCGCTCGGGGCGATGCCGCGCTCGGCCAGCAGGACGAGGCTGTGATAGACGAGGTCGGCCGCCTCGCCGGCCAGCGCGTCGCGGCTGGCGGTGCGATCCGCACCTGAGGCCTCGGCGGTCGCGTCGTCCTTGGCTGCCAGGAGGACCTCGGTCGCCTCCTCGGTCACCTTGCGCCCGACCGTATCGACCCCGCCGGCCAGCAGCCGGGCGGTATACGAGCCCGCGGAGCGCTTCGCGGCGCGATCCTCGATCGTCGCCCAGAGCGTCTCCAGCCAGTCGAAACCCTGCCGCGCGTCATGGGCAGGCGCAGGAACGACCGTCGCCGCTGGCCCCTCGGCCGGATCGAAGCAGCTCCGGGTCCCGCGGTGACAGGTCGGACCGACCGGGTCGACGGTCAGCAGCAGGGCATCGCCATCGCAATCCAGGGCGATCGCTCGAAGCTCGAGGACGTTCCCGCTGGTCTCACCCTTGCGCCACAGCCGATCGCGGGACCGGGAGTGGAAGTGGACCTGGCCCGTGCTCAGCGTCGCGGCCAGCGCCTCGGCATCGAGATAGGCGAGCATCAGGACCCGGCCGTCGCTGCGGTCCTGGACGATGCCCGGCACGAGGCCGTCGGTCTGGCCGTAACGGACCGCCGTCGGGTCGAGGCCGGTTGCGCCGTTCGCGCCCGACGTGGAGCTCATGCCACGGCCTCTCGGGCGATCCGAACAGGCAGTCCGGCGGCCGCCATCGCCGCCTTGACCTCGTCGATCGAATGGATCCGGCGATGGAAGACGGACGCCGCCAGGACCGCGTCCGCTCCGCCGACGAGGACCGCATCGACGAAGTCGGCCGGCCCGGCAGCCCCGCCCGAGGCGATCACCGGGACCTCGACCCGCTCGACGATCGCCCGGAGCAAGGCCGTATCGAAGCCACTCTGGGTCCCGTCGCGGTCGATCGAGGTCACCAGCAGCTCGCCCGCGCCGAGGCGGACGGCCTCGACCGCCCAGTCGATAGCATCGCGACCGGTGGTGTCCCGCCCGCCGCGGACGAGGACCTCCCAGCCGGACGATCGGTCGGCTCGTGCGCGGGCATCGATCGCGACCACGACCGCCTGGCGACCGAAGCGCGCCGCGCACCGGGCGATCAGGTCCGGATCGGCGACGGCGGCGGTGTTGAGCCCGACCTTGTCCGCCCCGGCCCGCAGGACCGCTCGCATGTCGTCGACCGAGCGGACCCCGCCGCCGACGGTCAACGGGATGAACACCTCACGGGCCGTCCGTTCGACGACGTCAAGCAGCGTCCCGCGACGCTCAGGCGCGGCGGTGATGTCGAGGAAGACCAGTTCGTCGGCGCCTTCGGCGGCGTAGCGAGCCGCCAGCTCGGCAGGATCGCCCTCGTCGACCAGGTCCACGAAGCGGGTGCCCTTGACGACCCGTCCGTCAGCCACGTCCAGACAGGGGATGACCCGGCGGCGAAGCATCAGCGGCCCTCGCCGGCGGCCAGGGCGGTCGGTCTGGACAGGTCGTTCGAGTCCCCGGCCAGAGCCACGAAGTTGGCCAGAAGGCGCAGACCATCGAGCCCGCTGCGCTCCGGGTGGAACTGGGTCCCGTACAGGCGGCCACGCACGACGACGCTGGGGAACGCACCACCATGAGCGGTCTCGGCCACGATCACGGTCTCGTCGGCCGGGGCGACCGCGTACGAATGGACGAAGTACATGTCGGCGCCTTCGGGGATCCCCTCAAGGATCGGATGGCGGCGCCGTTGCTCGACCTGGTTCCAGCCGATGTGGGGCAGGGTCGGCGCGTCGGTCAGGGCGACCGTTCGACCGGCCATGCTACCCAGCGTCTGGGCCCCGTCCTCGTCGCTCCCGTCGAACAGGAGCTGGAGACCGAGACAGATGCCCAGGAACGGACGATCCTCGTCGATCCAGGCCCGGATCGGGTCGACCAGACCGTGCCGTTCCAGGCGGGCCATCGCCGGCGCGGCGGCCCCGACCCCCGGAACGACCAGGGCGTCGGCGTCGGCGAAGGCGGTCGGTTCGCGGACGATCGAGACGATGGCCCCGACCGATTCGAGTCCGCGTCCGATGCTGACCAGGTTGCCGGCCCCGTAGTCGACGACTGCGACCCGCAGCGCGCCGCTCACCCGAGGCTGCCCTTGGTCGAGGCTACGCCCACCCGTCGCGGATCCGGCGAACAGGCCGCCCGCAGGGCCCGGCCGAGCGCCTTGAAGGCTGCCTCAGCGAGGTGATGGTCGTTGCGGCCGCTGCCGGTCACGTGCAGCGTGGCCCCGGCGGTCCGGGCGAACGCCTCGAGGGCGTGCTCGATCAGCTGAAGCGGGAGCTGACCGGCCCGCTCTCCCCGGAACGGCAGGTCGATGACGGCATAGGGCCGACCGCCCACGTCGATGACGGCGCTGGCCAGGGCCTCATCCATCGGGACGCGGGCATCGCCGAAGCGGACGATCCCGGCTCGGTCCCCGAGGGCCTCCGCGAAGGCCGAACCGAGCACCAGCGCGACGTCTTCGACCGTGTGGTGCTCGTCGACCTCCAGGTCGCCCTGCGCCTGGATGTCGAGGTCGAACAGGCCGTGATGGCTGAGCGAGCCAAGCAGGTGATCGTAGAAGCCGATCCCGGTGACGATCGTCGACCGCCCGCTGCCGTCGAGGTCGAGGCTCAGCGAGACGGTCGTCTCGCGGGTCGTCCGCTCGAGGCTCACCCGTCGTCCCGAGTGCGCGGTGACGATCGTCGTTCCCGGTCCTGAGGGGGCGGTCATCGGGACATCTCCGTTGGGGCGGCCTCGAGGTCGGTCGTGGCTTCGATCTCGGTCGCGGCCGCGATCAGGCGGTCATCTTCCTCGCGCGAACGGACGGTGAGCCGAAGGTGGTCGGCCAACGGGTGGCCGGCAGGGAAGGTGCGTGGGACCAGCCCCCGACGCAGGAGTCCCTCGGCCACCTCTGCCGCCCGTTGCGGACTGCCGAAGTCGATCAGCAGGAAGTTGGTCTGGCTGGGTCCCGGTCGCCAGCCGGCCATCCGCAGCGCGCCTGTCAGTCGATCGCGCTCGGCCGTGACCCGCTCGACGGCGGTCGGGACGATCCGATCGTCCTCGAGCGCCGCGGTCGCCACGGTGACCGACACGGTCGAGACCGAGCCGGGCGGGCGGTACGGCTGCATCGCCGCGATCATCGGCCGATCCGCGATCGCGAACCCGACCCGGAGTCCGGCCAACGCATAGGCCTTGCTCAGCGTCCGGATGACGATGAGGCGGGGATAGCTCTGCCGGAGCGGGTTCAGGGTCGAGCCGGTGAACTCGGCGTACGCCTCGTCGAGGACGACGACCGGGGTCGGTCGGCCGGCGGATCGGGCATCGGTCTGGAGTCCATCGAGAAGCGTTCCGATGACTCCGTCGGGCTCGGCCAGGGCGGTCGGATTGTTGGGACTGCACAGCCAGACGATGTCGGCCGTGGCGGCAGCCTCGCGAACGCGGGACCCGTCGAGCGCGAAGCCGGCCCCGGCCCCGAGCCTGGCAACCGTCACCAGGCTGGCGGGTCGTTGTTCGGTCAGGACCCGATACATGGCATAGGACGGGACGGGGATCACGGCCGTGCCACCCGGCGGCAGGAAGGCCTTGGCCACGATGTCGAGGATCTCGTCGGCGCCGGCGCCCACCAGGAGTTGATCCATCGGGACGCCGTAGCGGGCGGCGGCCGCCGTCGTCAGCCGGCGGTAGTCGGATGGCGGGTACTCGGACAGGCTCGTCTCGAACGTGCCGGCCGCCAGGATCCGGGCAGCCAGCTCCGGCGGGACCGGGCTGGTGTTCAGGTCGAACCGAACGATCCGATCGACCGGGATGCCGTAGCGCGACGACACTTGTTCGCTGGTGGCTTCCCAGCTGTAGCCGGCGGGCGCAACGGGATCGCTCATCGTGACCGGGGTCGGGCTCATGCGACGATCTTCTCGATGGGCAGGACGAGGATGCCCGATGCGCCGGCCGCCTTGAGGCGGGGGAGCAGGCTCCAGACAGCCTCCGCGTCGACGACGGCGTGGATGGCGATCATGCCCTGGTGGGTGAGCGGGATGACCGACGGCGACTCCAGGCCGGGCAGCAACCCGCTGAGCTCATCGAGCTTGGCCGCCGGCGCGTTCATCATCAGGTACTTGCGGCCGCGGGCGGCGAGCACCGCCGAAAGCATCGTGTCGATGGCGCCGATCGCCTCGGAGCGGTCCAGCCTGGGCGGTCGGGTTGGCGACCAGGATCGCCTGCGAGGCGAGCACGTCGCCGATCGGCCGGAGCCCATTCATCTGGAGGGTCGATCCGGTCGACACAAGATCGACGATCGCCTCGGCCAGGCCCAACTTCGGTGCCACTTCGACCGCACCCGAGATCGGGATCACGTCGACGGCGATGCCCCGCTCGGCGAAGAAGCGACGGGTCGTGTTGGGGTGGGCCGTGGCGATGCGGCTTCCCGCGAGCCCGTCGACGGTCGTGATCGACGAGTCGGTCGGGACCGCCGCGGCGAGGCGGCATCGGCCGTAGCGCAGCTCGCGCAGGATGGGCAGGTCCGATCCGGTCTCGGAGAGCAGGTCGACCCCGGTCACCCCGAGGTCGGCCACGCCGTCCCCGACGAACTCGATGACGTCGTTGGTTCGCACGAACAGGATGTCCAGGTCGAAGTTCTGGACGCGCGCGACCAGACTTCGATCGTGCTCCTCGAAGACCAGGCCGGCGTCGTGGAGGAGGGTCAGGGTCGGCTCGACCAGGCGGCCCTTGTTGGGCACCGCCAGGCGCAGACGCTCCCTCACTGTTCGGAACCGGTCGGGTAGGGTGTCGAGCCGGATGCGCCTCGCTCGGCGAGTCGATCGAGCATCCGCCGATAGCCCCCTTCACCGTGATAGAACCACGACGCGATCCGAGTGATGGTGGCCGTGCTGGCCCCGGTCTGGCGCGAGATCTCGCCATAGTGAAGCCCCGCATCCAGCAGGCGGACGACCGCCCAGCGCTGGCTCATGTCGCGCAGCTCGCCGAGCGTGCACAGGTCGCGCAGGAAGTCGGCTGCCTCGTCGACTTCGTCCAGGACGACGATCGCGCTCAGAAGGGCGCGCGTGTCGTCGGTCAGCCAGCTCGTCTCCGTCGCCATCGTCGTGTCTCGTCGCCTCCGCGTGCGTCTGCTAGCGTAGTAGCATACTAACACGCTACAATGGCAACATGGTACCCGTCAACCCACCCGCCGACGAGACTCCGACGGACGATCCGTTCGCCCTGCTGCCGGCGATCGATCTGCGCGGCGGGCACGTCGTTCGGCTCCGACAGGGAGATTTCGGTCAGGAGACCGACTATGGCGACGACCCGATCGCCGTCGCGCTTGCCTTCGCAGATGCGGGTGCCCACTGGCTCCATGTCGTCGACCTGGACGGGGCACGAGTTGGAACACCTCAGCAGACGCCGCTGATCCGCGAGCTCGTGTCGGCCGTATCCGGCCGGTTGCAGGTCCAGGTCGGTGGTGGTCTGCGCGATGCCGCCAGCGTCGCAGCGGTCCTGGCGACCGGAGCGACCCGGGCGGTCGTGGGGACCGCGGCACTGGCCGATCCTTCCTTCGCTGGCCGGCTCGTCGACACGCACGGGCCAGACCGTGTCGTGGTGGCACTCGATGTGCGGGACGGGCTCGCGGTCGGGTCGGGCTGGCGGGTCGGCGCCCCCGGCCTGCCCGTCATCGATGCGGCGACTCGCATCAGCGACGCAGGGGTCCGTAGCCTCGCCGTCACCGCCATCGATCGCGACGGCTTGCTCGAAGGACCGGACCTGACCCTCCTGGAAAGGCTGGTCGCCCTCGGTCGCGGCGAGATCATCGCCTCCGGCGGGATCAGCTCGACCAAAGACGTCCTCGAGACGAGAAGGATCGGCTGCGCCGGGGCCATCGTCGGCCGGTCACTCTACGAGGGACGACTCGACCTGGCGGCGACCCTGGCCGCCCTTCGAGCCGAGCCGCCCGCCTGACCCAAGCGCTAGTGGCCGCCGGGGACGTGCCCTCCCGCCGCCTCGACCTCCTTGCGGTGGACGGCGATGACCTTCTCGGCGACGTGTGCCGGGACCTCGTCGTAGTGGTCGACGTCGGCATGGAACGTCCCGCGCCCGTGGGTCAATGAGCGCAGCTCGATGGCGTAGCTGAACAGCTCGGCCTGGGGCACATGAGCGGACACGACCTGCATCCCGTCGCCGCCGGTATCCATCCCGAGGACCCGCCCGCGGCGGGTGTTGAGGTCGCGGTTGACGTCGCCCATGTAGCGCTCGGGAACGGTCACCTGGACGGCCATGATCGGCTCGAGCAGGGCCGGCTTGCAGTCCATGACCCCCTTCTTGAGGGCCATCGACGCGGCGATCTTGAATGACAGCTCGTTCGAGTCGACCGTATGGAACGACCCGTCATAGAGGGTCGCGCGGAAGTCGTTGAGCGGGTAGCCGGCCAGGACACCTTCGGCAGCTGCTTCGCGGATGCCCTTCTCGACTCCGGGGAAGAAGCCCTTCGGCACGGATCCGCCGACGACCTTCTCGGCGAACACGATCCCACCGCCGGGGTTCGGCTCGAGCTCGATCCAGACGTGTCCGAACATGCCGTGACCACCGGTCTGCTTCTTGTACTTGCCCTCGACCTGGGCCTTGCCCCGGATGGTCTCGCGATAGGGCACATGCGGCGTCCGGGTCACGATGGCCGCCCCGAACTTGCGCTTGAGACGCTCGGCGATGACCGAGATGTGGGCCTCGCCCAGTGCCACCAGGAGCTGCTCACCGGTCGCCGAACGCTCGACCCGCGCCGACGGTTCCTCCTCGAGCATCCGCTGGAGGGCCGCGCCCATCTTGTCCAGGTCCGCCTTGGTCTGGGGCTCGATGGCGACCGGCAGGGTCGGTTCGGGGAAGGCGATCGCGGGCAGGATCAGGGGCCGCTCCTTGGACGTGAGCGTGTCGCCGGTCTCGGTCACGGTCAGCTTGGCCACGGCACCGATCTGGCCGGCCTTGAGCTCCGTGGTCGGTTCCTGGTCCTTGCCGTGAAGCAGGAGCAACTGGCCGATCCGCTCGTCCTCATCGCGGTTGGCGTTCCAGGCGTGACTCTGGCCGTGGAGCGTGCCGGAGTAGACCCGCAGGTAGGTCAGCCGCCCGACGTACGGATCGGCCGCCGTCTTGAACACCCGGACCAGCAGGGGACCGTCTGGATCCGGGGCGAGCGGGACCTCGTCGCCCGACTTGGGCTCACTGGCCACCGTTGGCGGCTCATCGGCGGGGGAGGGCAGGTAGCGGATGAACGCGTCGAGCAGCCCGCGCAGACCGATCCCCTTGGTCGCGCTGCCGACCAGGACCGGGGCGAGGATCGACTCCTTGACGCCCTTGCGCAGGCACGCTTCCAGCTCCGGATCGCTGATCTCCTCGCCCTCGAGGTACTTGGCCAGGACGTCGTCGTCGGCCTCGGCCGCCGCCTCGAGCAGCTGGTCCCTGCGCCGGGCCACCTCGTCGTCCATGTCGGACGGGATGGGGATCTCGACCTCCTGCCGGCCGTCCCACTGCCACGCCCGGCGATGGACCAGGTCGATGTAGCCGCTGAACGACTCGGCCGCCCCGATGGCCAGCTGGAGCGGGGCGATCTTGGGGCCGAACGCGTTCCGCAGCGCGTCGAGGGCCGCCGTGGGCTCGGCATTCTCGCGGTCGCACTTGTTGATGAAGAAGCAGGCGGCCCGACCCCACGCCCGAGCCTGACCGACGGCGGCCTCGAGACCGGCCTCCACCCCGCCCGACGCATCGACGACCAGCAATGCCCCGTCGCAGGCGGCCATCCCCGACACGACCTCGGCCACGAAGTCCGGGTAGCCCGGGGTGTCGACCATGGTCACGATCGTGCCGTCGTCGTCGAAGGTGGCCACCGCGGCGCTGAGCGACTCCTTGCGCCGGTGCTCCTCGGGTTCGAAGTCGAGCGCGGCGGTCCCGTCATCGACCTTGCCCAGGCGTGGGATGGCGCCGGTCTTGAACAGCAGATTCTCAGCCAGGGTCGTCTTGCCAGAACCCGAATGGCCGGCCAGGACGACGCTCCGAAGGTGGGCCAGGTCAACGCTCCTGGTGGTCATTCAGAGCTCCCTCCCGTGGGTCCGACGGCGGTCCGGCCATCATAGTCCGCTATACTCCGCCGCGATGTCCGGTCACTCCAAATGGTCCACGATCAAGCGTCAGAAGGGCGCCAATGACGCCAAGCGCGGCGCCCTCTTCACCAAGGTGGCGCGCGAGATCTCGGTCGCCGCGCGACAGGGTGGCGGCGACCCCGACGCGAACTACCGGCTGCGTCTGGCGATCGAGAAGGCACGCGCCGTCAACATGCCTGCCGACAACATCAAGCGGACCATCGACAAGGCGGTCGGCGGTGGCGAGGGCGAGCAGTTCGAGGAGATCGTCTACGAAGGCTATGGCCCGGGCGGCGTGGCCATCCTGGTCGAGGCGGCCACCGATAACCGCAACCGGACCGCCGCCGAGGTTCGCTCGATCTTCTCCAAGGCCGGCGGTCAGCTGGCCGGATCCGGTGCCGTGGCCTGGCAATTCGAACCGCAGGGCCTGATCACCGCCCTCGGCAGCGATCCCGACGCGATCGCCCTGGCGGCCATCGATGCCGGCGCCAGCGACGTCGACACGAGCGCCGACCCGATCGAGATCTACACCGATCCGGCGGATCTGGAGGCGGTCCGCAAGGCGCTCGAGGCGGCCGGGGTCGAGGTCGAGCAGGCTGAGTCGGCGATGATCGCCAAGCAGACCGTCGAGCTCGACGCGGGCAAGGCCCGCCAGGCACTTCGCCTTGTCGAGCTGCTCGAGGACCTCGAGGACGTCCAGCGGGTCACGGCCAACTTCGACATCCCCGAGGAAGTCTTCGCCGAAGTCGCCGGATGATCGTTCTCGGGATCGATCCCGGGACCGCCGCGCTCGGATACGGGGTCGTCGAGCGGACCGGCAGCACCCTGCGCTCGCTCGACGTCGGCTGCATCGTGACTTCCGCCGACCTGACCCTCGGCCAGCGCTTGCGGATCATCCACGAAGCGGTCTCCGAATTGATCGTCGCCCATCGACCCGACCTGGTCGGGGTCGAGCGACTGTTCTTCAGCAAGAACGTGCAGACCGCCTTCGCCGTGGGGCAGGCGCGGGGGGTCGTCCTGCTGGCGGCCGCCCAGCACGACATCGATATCCGCGAGGCGACCCCGAACGAGGTCAAAAGTGCCGTGGCCGGCTACGGCGCGGCGGACAAGGCCCAGGTCGGACGGATGGTCGCGACGATCCTCGGTCTGGCGGCCGTGCCTACCCCCGACGACGCCGCTGACGCCCTGGCGGTCGCCATCTGCATCGCCAATAGCGAGCGAGCCGGCGGTCCCGAGGGTGCCGCCGTCCTCGATCGCTCGGCCATCGCCCCGATCGCCCGGGGCGAGAGCGCCTACGACCGGGCCGTCCGCGACGCGATCGCCCGAGAGCGGACCGAGACCGGCCGAAGCGCGGACAAGACGGCTCGATGATCGCCTCGGTCGAAGGGCTGGTCGGGGCGGTCGCGGCCGATTCGCTGGTCCTCGAGGTCGGCGGCATCGGCTACCGGGTCTTCGCGGCTCCGGCGCTGTTGTCGCTGGCCCGGCCCGGGTCGATCCTCAAGGTCTACACCCACCATCTCGTCCGCGAGGACCTCCAGGCGCTGTACGGCTTCCGGACCGCCGATGAGCTTGGCTTCTTCGAGCTCCTCCTGACGGTGACCGGGGTCGGCCCCAAGGTCGCCCTGGCGATCGTCGGCAGCCGCCCCGTCCCGGACCTCCAACTGGCCATCATCGAGCAGGACCAGGCGATGCTGGTGAGCATCCCCGGAATCGGCAAGAAGCTGGCCGAACGGATCATCTTCGAGCTCAAGGAGAAGGTCGCGGCGGCCGGCGTCGCCGCTCGTTCGGCAGCTGGAGCCGGCGGGGTGGGGGAGGGCGACGTGGTGGCCGCGCTCCAGGCCCTGGGCTATTCCCTGGCCGAGGCGCGCGATGCCTCCGGCGCCGCTCTGGCCGAACCGGGCGCGGGCGAGGCCAGCCTCGAGGAGCGGGTCAAAGCCGCGCTGCGCACGCTCGTGCGGGACTGACGGGTCAGCGTTGCCCTTCATCCGGATGTCCATCCTGCTCGTCGGCCTGCTGGTGGCCGTCGCCGCCTGTTCGAGCGGTGCAGCTCCGTCACCGTCGAGTGGCGCGGCCGCGCCGACGTCCCGGCCGTCGACGGCCCTCGGATCCGCGCCCGCCTACCTGTACGACCCGAACGCCGACGCCCATGCCGACATCGCCGCGGCCCTCGCCTTGGCCCGGTCCGACGGCCGGCCTGTCCTGCTCGACTTCGGCGCCGATTGGTGTCCCGACTGCCATGTCCTGTCGACCTTCCTCGACTCGCCGCGAGGGACAGGCTCGGATCGCATCGCGAACGCACATCGTCCGGATCGACGTCGGGCAGTTCGACCGGAACCTCGATGTCGCGAAGCAGTACGGCAACGCGATCGCCAAGGGCATCCCGGCCGTGGTCGTGGTCAAGCCCGACGGGTCGGTCGCCGGATCGTCATCGGACGGCGCCCTGGCCAACGCCCGGACGATGACCCTCAGCCAGGTCCTGGACTATCTCGCCCGGTGGATCGACTGAACCGACGGCTGGCTGCGTTCGGACTGGGGATCGTGCTGGTCGCGATCGCGGTCGCAGCGGGGAGTGCGCTGCGACTGGGTGGTAGCGGTAGCACCCCGCAAGAGGTCGATTTCGCGACGAATTGAGCACACCTGACGATCGACGCTCGACGGGTCGCTGCCGATCGGGCCGAAGTCCGGGTCACCTTCAGCCCGACCGTCGCGGACGGGCACCTGTACGGGACGGCCATGCCTCGGACGGGGATCGACGGTGCGGGCCGACCGACCCTCGTCGAGTTGGTCGGGCCCGACTGGTCGGTCGGCGGGCCGGTCGCTGCCTCGGCTACGACCGAGGATCGACACCTGCCCGGCTTCAGCGCCGCGTTCCCGTTGTACCCCGATGGACCCGTCACGCTGACGGTGCCGATCGTCCGAGCCAGCGGCAGCAGCGGCCACCCGCCACCCGCTCGGGTCTCCCTGACGTTCATGGTCTGTACCTCGAGCGGGGTCTGCTTCCCACCGGTCGAACGGGCCGAGGTCGAGGTCCCGGTCTTGTAGAACAGGCGTGCGAAATGGTCCCCGGTCGTGGTAGCATCCGGTCGATGACCGACGACGCCGAACGCATCCTCGCGGCCGACCTGCTCGACGACGCCGACCGGGCGATCGAGGGCACCCTCCGACCGCGCAGCCTGGGCGAATACATCGGCCAGCGCGAGGTCAAGGCCAACCTGTCGGTGCTGCTGGAAGCGGCCCGCGGCCGCGGGGAAGCGGCCGACCATGTGCTCCTGTACGGCCCCCCGGGCCTGGGCAAGACGACCCTGGCCACGATCATCGCCCGCGAGCTCGGAGTCAACGTCCGCTACACCAGCGGTCCGGCCATCGAACGGGCCGGGGATCTGGCTGCGATCCTTACCGCGCTCGACGATCACGACATCCTGTTCATCGACGAGATCCATCGGCTCAACCGGGCGGTCGAGGAGATCCTCTATCCGGCCATGGAGGACTACGCCCTCGACGTGATGATCGGCAAGGGCCCGTCGGCGCGCTCGCTGCGGCTGACCCTCAAGCCGTTCACGATCGTCGGGGCGACCACTCGGGCCGGCCGGATCTCGAGTCCGTTGCGCGACCGCTTCGGGGCGACCTATCGTCTCGACTTCTACGACGAGACGGACCTGACCGCGATCGTCGAACGATCGGCCGGGATCCTCGGCGTGGAGATCACCCGGGGCGCCGCGCAGGCCATCGCCCGTCGCGGCCGGGGCACCCCGCGGGTCGTCAACCGGCTGCTCAAGCGCACCCGCGACCACGCCCAGGTCCACGGCGACGGTCGGGTCGATGAGGCTGCCGCCGACACCGCCCTGCAGGCGATGGAGATCGATGACGCCGGTCTGGACACCACCGATCGCAAGTTGATGGCGGCGATCGCCCAGAAGTTCGGCAGCGGCCCGGTCGGGGTGGCCGCCCTGGCTGCGGTCCTGTCCGAAGAGGTCGAGACGATCGAAGACGTCTACGAGCCGTACCTGCTGCGCCAGGGGTTCCTGGATCGGACCCCGCAGGGACGGATCCTGACCGAGGGCGGGCGGGCTCACCTCAAGCGCCTCGGCTACGACGTCCCGCCCCGCCGCCGAGCCGAGGCAGAGATGCCGCCGCTCTGGGAGGAATCCGTCCTCGAAGAGTCTGAGACGCCGTGAGCACCGCTGCTGCCAGCTTCGAGGTCCTCGTACCGCCCCCGGCCGACGGCGCGACCCAGGCCCGACTCGGCCGCTTGACGGTGAGCCATGGCGCCATCGACACGCCCCAGTTCATGCCGGTCGGGACGAATGCCACGGTCAAGGCCCTCCACCCCGACGACCTCGAGGAGGTCGGAGCCTCGATCATCCTGGCCAACACGTACCACCTGTATCTGCGACCCGGCCATGAGCGGATCGAACGTCTCGGTGGGCTCCACCGGTTCATGGGCTGGGATCGCCCGATCCTGACCGATAGCGGCGGCTTCCAGGTCGTCTCGTTGGGAGACCTGCGGGTGGTCGACGACGACGGGGTCACCTTCCGGAGCCACATCGACGGATCGCTTCACCGGTTCACTCCTGAGCACGCGATCGATGTCCAGCAGGCGCTCGGGTCCGACATCGCCCTCGCCTTCGACCAGCCGGTCCGCCCGGGTTCGTCGTCGCGAGCTGACGTCGCCGAAGCGACTGAGCGGACCCATCGCTGGGCGGAACGCTCGCTGGCCGCCCATCGCCGGTCGGACCAGGCCATCTTCGGCATCGTCCAGGGTGGTCTCGAGCCGGATCTACGCGCCGACAGCACCCGCTTCATCGCCTCGCTCCCGTTCGACGGGATCTGCCTCGGCGGGCTGGCCGGCGACGAGACCGCGGCGGAGCGCAACGCGGCGTTGGACATCGCCGTGCCCGTTCTCGCGGGCGACCCGCGAGTGCGCTACCTGATGGGTCTCGGCTCGCCGCTGGACATGCTCGAGGCGGTCCATCGGGGAGTGGACCTGTTCGACTCGGTCCTCCCGGCGCGGGTCGCCCGGACCGGCCAGGTCTGGGTCCCGGAGGGTCGTCTGAACCTGCGCAACCAGCGCTTCCTCGACGACGGCGAGCCCATCCAGGACGGTTGTCCGTGCATCGCCTGCCGGCGCTTCTCGCGAGCCTATCTGGCCCACCTGTTCCGGGCCAAGGAGCTCCTCGCCTACCGGCTCGCGACTTGTCACAACCTCACCTTCACCCTAGACTTCATGACCAGGATCCGCTCCGCGCTGGGCGCGGGCACCTTCCCCGGAATGCTCCCGGAACTGCGTTCGCGCGCGGGCCGGATAAGTGCCGGTGAAGCGGCAGTGCAGTCGGCGTGAAGTCCTCATCCGTACCGTTCCCCACATCGCGGAGGTTCGTCGATGGGTTCCCGGGATCGCCCAAGCCGCGAGCAGAAGAAGAAGCCAAAGGACAAGAGCGCGCCGAAGCTGCAGCCGATGATGGATCCGCCGCAGAACGTCGAGCTCATCCGCAAGCCACGCAAGCCGAAGCCCGTGGCCGAGGAATCCGAAGAGAGCTGATCGATCGGGCGGGCGCCTTCGCTCCGTTCCGTCGAGCCATGACGACAGGAGCGACAGGACGATGACGATCACCGGAGACCGCGAGCTCGAGCGCAACGGCGAGAAGTCCCTGGGCGAGCGGACCAAAGCCGTCGACGCGGCCATCCTGGCCATCGAGAAGCAGTTCGGCCGCGGCTCGATCATGAAGCTCGGGTCGGCCGAGCGACAATCTGTCGACTCGATCCCGACCGGGTCGATCGCTCTCGACCTCGCCCTGGGTGTCGGTGGCATCCCGCGCGGTCGGATCACCGAGATCTTCGGGCCGGAATTGTCGGGCAAGACGACGGTCTGCCAGCACGTCATCGCCGAGGCCCAGCGACGGGGTGGGGTGGCGGCCTTCATCGACGTCGAGCACGCCCTTGACCCGGCCTACGCCCGCGCCTGCGGGGTCAATGTCGACGAACTCCTGGTCAGCCAGCCGGACACCGGCGAGCAGGCCCTCGAGATCACCGAGACCCTCATCCGCTCCGGCGGCGTGGACTGCGTCGTGCTCGACTCGGTCGCCGCGCTCGTGCCGCGTGCCGAGATCGAAGGCGAGATGGGCGACTCGTTCGTCGGCATCCAGGCGCGCCTGATGAGCCAGGCCCTGCGCAAGCTGACGGGCGCCGTCAGTCGTTCCAACACCTCGCTCGTGTTCACCAACCAGCTCCGCGAGAAGATCGGGGTCATGTTCGGCAACCCGGAAGTGACCCCCGGCGGCCGGGCCCTCAAGTTCTATGCCAGCGTCCGGCTCGACATCCGCCGGATCGAGACGATCAAGACCGGTACCGACGCGGTCGGTAACCGGGTCCGGGTCAAGGTCGTCAAGAACAAGGTCGCGCCGCCGTTCCGGGTCGCCGAGTTCGACGTGATGTACGGCGAAGGGATCAGCAAGGAAGGCGGCTTGCTCGACGTCGGGGTGGCGATGGACGTCGTGACCAAGACCGGCGCCTGGTTCACCTTCGACGAGACCCGCCTCGGTCAGGGTCGCGAGGCTTCCAAGGAGTTCCTCAAGGCGAACGGCGAGATCGCCGCCGAGATCGATCGCCGCATCCGGGGTCGGATCGACGAGGTCAAGCTCCCGGTCGAAGGGATCGAAGAGGCCGAGTGACGGTCGGCGGCGGCGGCCGATGACCATGACCGGCCGTCGACCTCCGCGCGAGTCGTACGGGCAGCGCCGAGCGCGGCGAGCCGAGATCGACGACCCGGAAGTCGTTCTCGCTGCTGCCTTCCGTTTCCTCGAGGCCCGGGCGCGTTCCGTCGTCGAGGTGCGGCGGCGACTGACCGTTGCCGGCTACCGGCCCGACCTGATCGAGGGCGCGATCGCCCGGCTGCTGACCATCGGTCTGCTCGACGACGAGGCGTTCGCCCGACACTGGGTGGAGTCGCGCGACCGGGCTCGACCGCGTGGTGAGATGGCCCTCAAGCGCGAGCTTCGGCTGCGCGGCGTCGACCCTGAGGTGATCGCGGCGACCCTCGACGAGCGGCGCCTGGGCGACACGGATGACCCGTTCGGGGCCGTTCCCACGACGGGCGACGACGATGTGCGGGTCGCCCCCGATGAGGCGGCCGCCATCCGCCTCCTCGAGCGCAGACGTCGCGATCTCGAGCGCGTCAGCGACCCGCGCAAGCGCCGAGCCCGCGCCTACACCCTGCTGGCCAGGAATGGCTTCGGACCGGAGATCGCGTCGAGGCTGTCGGCCCTCTTCGGCAGTGCGACCACGGACGAAGCGCCCGAAGCGTGATCTGGCCCTGGACGGGCCGCGGCGTTTGACCCACCGTCCCACCCGGCCGTAGGCTACGCGCAGAACAACGCGCGCCGCGGTCCTTCGCGGCGCTTCGAACGGAATAGCCGGCACGGGGGAGCGAAGCCCACTCTTCTTTCGCCCCCACGGCCGCCACCGTATTTGAACGCACCTTCGGCCGGTGACGGTCGGACGGGAGGAAGACACGATGGATCCGCTCGTCGTGGCGGCGGTCAGCTTGCTGGCCCTCGCCGGCGGAGTCGTACTCGGATTCGTGGTTCGCGGCCGTTTCGCCAGCCGTGCGATGAAGGAAGCCGAAGAGAAGGCAGCCCTCATCGTCGAGCGCGCCCGGAGCCAGCAGAAGGACCTGATCCTCGAGGCCAAAGAGGAGAAGATCCGACTCCAGCGCGAAGCCGAGGACGAAGCCCGGGCCAAACGAACCGAACTGTCCAGCCTGGAGCGTCGACTGCTCCAGCGCGACGAGCAGCTCGACCAGCGGGCCGACATGCTCGAAGGCCGCGACCGCAAACTGATCGACCGTGAGCGCGAGATCGACAAGGCCCGCGAAGAGGTCGCCCATGCTCACCAGGAGCAGGTCGAGGCGCTCGAACGGGTCAGCGGGCTGTCCGGTGAGGAGGCCAAGGGCATCCTGCTCGAGGCCGTCCGCGAAGAGGCCGAGCACGATGCCGTCAAGATCGCCCGCTCGATCGAGCGTCGGGCCCGTGAGGACGCCAACGAGAAGGCGCGCGACGTGATCGTGACCGCGATCCAGCGGGTCGCGGCGGATCACACGGCCGAACATACGGTCACCGTCATCCACCTGCCGTCGGACGAGATGAAGGGCCGGATCATCGGCCGCGAGGGGCGCAACATCCGCGCTCTCGAGCAGGCCACCGGGATCGACCTGATCATCGACGACACCCCCGAGACGGTCGTCCTGAGCGGTTTCGACCCGGTCCGCCGGGAGATCGCCCGGTTGTCCATCGCCAAGCTCATCAGCGACGGCCGGATCCACCCCGGTCGGATCGAAGAAGTCGTGGCCAAGGCCCGGGCCGAGGTCGATCTGGTCATGCGTCAGGCCGGTGAGCAGGCCGCCTACGACGCCGGCGTGCCGGGCCTGCCGCCGGAGATCGTCAAGCTCATCGGGCGGCTCAAGTACCGCACCAGCTACGGCCAGAACGTGCTCAACCACGTCGTCGAGACCAGCCGGCTGGCCGCGGTCATCGCCGCCGAGGTCGGGGCGGATATCCAGATCGCCAAGATGGGCGGCTTGCTCCACGACATCGGCAAGGCTGTCGACCACGAGGTCGAAGGTCCGCACGCCGCGATCGGCGCCGCCATCGCCCAGCGCCATAACCTGCCGATGAAGGTGATCAATGCGATCGCCGCGCACCACCAGGAGGTCGAATACGCCTGCGTCGAGGCGCCCATCGTCCAGATCGCCGATGCCATCAGCGCCTCGCGACCGGGCGCTCGGGGCGAGTCGATGGACACCTACGTCAAGCGCCTCGAGGACCTCCAGGCGATCGCCGAGAGCTTCTCCGGTGTCGAGCGTTCGTTCGCCGTGCAGGCGGGACGCGAGGTCCGCATCCTCGTCCGGCCTGAAGAGATCGACGATCTGACCGCGACCCGGCTCGCTCGCGACATCGTCAAGAAGATCGAGGAGCAGCTGACCTACCCGGGCCAGATCAAGGTCACGGTCATCCGCGAGACCCGCGCCGTGGAGTACGCCAAGTAGGCCGAGGACACGAGTAAGGGGCGATCGCCCGTGGACGCCCCGTGGTTCAGGGCATGGAGTTCCGAACGGCTCGTCGCCCTCGGCCTGGTCGGGCTCTTCATCGTCCTTGGAACGGCGGTCCAGGTCCGAGCGTCCGTCACCATCGCGATCCTGATCCTCGACTTGTCAGTCGTCATCGGGGGCATCGTTGGGTGGACCGTGTTCGGCCGCGATCCGGTCGACATCGACGACGAATCCGTTCTTGCCGCGGGACCGCCCGTCGAGTTGTCGCCATGCCTAGCTGCCGTCCTCTACGAAGGTCGGGGCGAGTCGCGGGCGTTGACCGTGGCTCTTCTGGAACTCGCCGAGCGTGGGTCGATCACCATCCACGACGACCCGTACCTTGGCAACGGCGGCTACATCTCACGAACGTGGATCGACGTCAGGGCTCAGGACGGGCATCGCTCGCCGGCTCTGGGTCGCCCGGAGGGCATCCTGGCAACCTCGCTCGGTGTTGACGGGCGACGGTCGGCGCGCATCGATCCGATCGACGCGCTGGCCGCGATCGGGTCCTCGCGGGGCGCCTTCGAGGCTGCCCTGGACGACGAGGTCGTCGCCACTGGCTGGTTCGTTCGCCCTCCCTTCCAGACCGAGGCTCGATGGACACTCAACGCCGACTTTGCCATCGCGACCGGAGTGCTCGGTGCGGCAGTCGCAGCGGTGGCGGCCGCGCCGGGGCTGATCGCGGCCTACCTGGGTCTCGTCGGCGCGGGCTTCGTCGGTCGTCGGATCGCATCGGCGATGCCGATCCGGACCCGCAAGGGAGCTCGGCTGACGGCGATGCTGAAGGCCTACCGGCGCACGCTCCGGAAGACCCTCGGGATGTCGGATTCGGTCGGCACCGTGCTCGAAGCCCGTGAGCTGTCGTGGCTCAGGACGCCCGATCGGATGGTGGTCTGGGCGATGGCGCTCGACCTCGAGGACGAACTCGCAGGGCTGTTCGCTCGTGCCTTCACTCGGTCTGCCGAACGATCGTCCGATGAGGTCTGGTTCCCGGAGTGGTATGGGACGACGGTTCGCGATGGCGCGGCCATGTTCCGCTCGTTCGACCACCTGACCGGCAGAGCCCGTTAGTATCCGGTCGTGACTGACGACCTCTCGACGCCCGCCGGCCGGACCCGCCTGGGCAACCCGCCGAACTCGAACACACCCCGCCCGTCCGGAGCCTGCCGGGTCCTGATGATCGGCGACATCATCGGCAAGCCCGGGCGCCACGCCCTCGAACAGACCCTGCCCGACATGCGGGAGTCGCGCGAGATCGACTTCGTGACGGCCAACGGTGAGAACCTGGCCGGCGGGATGGGCCTGACCCCATCGCTGGCGGAGGCGCTCTTTGCCGTCGGCGTCGACGTGATCACCTCGGGCAACCACATCTGGGACAAGCGCGAGATCTACCCGTTCCTCGACAGCTCCGACCGCGTCCTGCGCCCGCTCAACTACGGCAGCCACGACGTCCCCGGCCGGGGGATGGTCGTCCACGGCGCCCTCGACGGCACCGACATCGTGGTCATCAACCTCCAGGGCCGGACCAACATGCAGCCGATCGACAACCCGTTCACCGAGGCGGATCGGCTGTTCGACGAGGCAGCCGACCCGCTCCCGCCGGTCCGCCTGGTCGACTTCCACTGCGAGGTCAGCAGTGAGAAGAACGCCCTTGGCCTCTATCTCGATGGGCGGGTCAGCGCGGTCGTCGGGACCCACACGCACGTCGTGACCGGTGACGAGCGGATCCTCCCGGGGGGCACGGCGTTCCAGACCGACCTCGGGATGACCGGGCCGGTCCACAGTGTCATCGGCTTCGACCCGAAGACCGTCCTGCCTCGGTTCATCAATGCCCTGCCGACCCGGTTCGAGGTGGGGGAGGGGCCGGTCGTACTCAACGCGACCCAGATCGACATCGATCCGGCGACCGGCCGTGCCCTGGCTATCGAACGCATCCAGCGGCTCGTCGAGGTCTGAGCCCGGTGCCGCGCCGGCGTCACGATCCGGCCGAGGATCCGGTCCCGGTGCCCGCCTCGTCGACGATCGATCTGCATACCCACACCATCCGCTCGGATGGCGTGCTCGAGCCATCCGCCCTGGTCTCGGCCGCGGTCGCCGAGGGTGTCCGGCTCCTGGCGATCACCGACCATGACGACCTGTCGGCCTACCGCGAGCTGACTGCCTCTGCGCAGGGCGCAGGCGCGATCCCGGCCGGGCTGACCCTCCTTCCCGGGGTCGAGATCAACTGCCTGACCAACGGTCAGCCCGACCTGTGGGAGAGCGAGCTGCACATCCTCGGTCTCGGGGTCGATCCGGGCGACGACGTCTTCGAGGCGACCCTGGCCGAACAACGCGACCGGCGCCGCGTCCGGTTCGATCAGACCCTCACCCGATTGCGCCAGCTCGAGATGCCCGTTGACGACGTCGCCGCCGAACTGGATCTGCACGCCACCGCCTCGCTCGGGCGGCCGACGATCGCCCGGCTGCTCCAGGCCAAGGGCTACGTCAGCAGCGTCGAGGACGGCTTCGCCCGCTACCTCGGTCGCGGCCGGCCGGCCTACGTGCCGCGGGAAGGGATCGGCCCGCTCCAAGCGATCCGGGCGATCCGGGACGCCGGCGGACTGCCCGCCCTGGCCCACTTCTCGGAGGCGGCCCAGCGGATCGCGATCGTTCGCGAGCTGCGCGATGCGGGTCTGGGCGGTCTCGAGGTCTTCTATCGATCCTTTGACCGGGCCACGGTCGCCTCGGTCCAGGCGGTCGCCCTCGAGCTCGCCCTCGTCCCGACCGGTGGTTCCGACTACCATGGCGACACCGGCTCCTATGCCGAGGCTCACGCGATGCTGTGGGTCCCACCCGAAGTGGGCGAACGCCTGGCGACCGTCCTCGGTTTCCCCTGGCCCGCCACCTGAACAGGACCGCGACCTCCCGATGGCTCGCCAGCTACCCATCCTCGACCTTGTTCCGCCCGACGCTCCGGGTCGGGCCGCCCGGCGGCCGGACGTGCCCGCCGATGGTCGCCTGACCGAATATCTGCCCGAGACGCCGGCCCTGCCCGCGTTCCACATCTGGACCCTCGGCTGCCAGATGAACCGGAGCGACTCGGAGGAGATGGCCGGCCGGCTGCTCGGCGCCGGCTGTGCCGAGGCGGCCAGCCTCGAGACCGCCGACCTGGTCGTGATCAACACCTGTGCCATCCGCGAGGGCGCCGAGCAGAAGGTCATCGGTCGGCAGGGCCACCTCAACCGGCTCAAGACGCTCAACCCGGGTCTGCGAGTCGTCCTGACCGGCTGCGCCGTCCGCGAGCCGGATCGCGCCGGCCTGCGCCGACGCTATCCCGCGGTCGATCTGTTCCTTCGCCCGGACGAGGAGCCCGAGCTGGTCGACCGGCTCGGATTGGCGTCGGCCCAGGCGCCGATCGGCGCGCCGGGAGCCATCGGAGGCCCCGCCAACGTCGGCATGACGACCCGGGTGGGGCGGATCGTGGTCGGGGCCGCCGACCACCTCGCGACGACTCGGGCCGCGGCGGTCAGCGACGGCACCATCGCCCGCGGATCGGCGGTCAGTGCCTGGCTGCCGATCGTGTACGGCTGCGACAAGACCTGCACCTACTGCATCGTCCCGTTCAGTCGCGGGCCGGAGCGGAGCCGGCCGTTCGACGAGATCGTGGCCGAGGCCCGGGCATTGGCTGCAGCGGGCTATCGCGAGGTCACCTTGCTCGGCCAGAACGTCAACTCGTACGGCCACGACCTGCCTGCTGAGGAACGGTTCAGCCACATCGCGACCGAGCGCTGGGCGGGCCGCCGGCTCGACCTGGGCGGTCGCCCCGACCTGGCCGAACTCATCCGAGCGATCGACGCCATCCGCACCCCCGACAGCGTCCCGGCGATCCCGCGCCTGCGGTTCGTGACCTCGCATCCGTGGGACCTGTCGGACCGGCTGATCCAGGCGATGGCCGATTGTCCGTCCGTGTGCGAACACCTCCACCTGCCGGTCCAATCGGGCGACGACGCGGTCCTCCGGACGATGGGCCGGCAGTACACGACCGAGCACTACCTCGAACGCCTGACGGCCATCCGGGCGGCTGTCCCGGGGATCGCCATCTCGACCGACATCATCGTCGGGTTCTGTGGCGAGACGGAGACCCGGTTCGAGGCGACGCTCGACCTGCTTCGCCAGGTCGGCTACGACCAGGTCTTCGCCGCGGCCTACTCGGTCCGCCCGGGCACGCCGGCCACCCACCTCGCCGACGACGTGGCCCCGGCCGACAAACGGCGCCGCCTGAACGAGCTACTGGCCGTCCAGGAGTCGATCGGATTGGAGCGCAACCAGGCTTGGCTTGGGCGGACGGTCGACGTCCTCGTCGAGACCGTCGTCCCGCCACGCTCGCACGAGCACGACTGGGAGACTGGACAGAGCGTCGAGGCGGTCTCCGGTCGGTCGCGGGCGCACAAGCTGGTCCATCTGGCGGGCGGACCCGAGCTGGTCGGTCGTCTGGTGTCCGCTCGGATCGAGCAGGCGGGGCCCTATTCGTTGCGGGGGACGGTCGTCGGAGCGTGACGACCGAACACCCCGTCATCGCTGCCGGATCCGTCGCCGTCGCACCGCCCCTGATCGTCATCGCCGGCGCCACGGCGACGGGCAAGACGGGCCTGTCGATCCGGCTGGCGGAGTGGCTGATCACGGCGGGCCAGCCGACCGAGATCATCTCGGCCGATTCGCGCCAGGTCTTTCGCGGCCTCGACATCGGGACGGCCAAGGTCAGCCCAGCCGAACAGGCCCGGGTGCCCCACCACGGCCTCGACCTGGTCGAGCCGGATGAGCCGTTCAGCGTCGCGGAGTACGCCACCGCTGCCCGGGTCGCCCTCGCGGACATCGCGTCACGCAACGGCGTCGCCATCCTGGTCGGCGGGACGGGCCTCTACCTGCGTACCATCGGGCGGGGTATCGCCACGGAGGCACTGCCGAGCGATGCGGCGGTCCGCGCCCGGATCGAGGCCGAGCTGCTCAGCGACGGCCTGCCGGCCCTCGTCGCCCGCCTCCAGGGCCTGGCCCCGAGCCTGGCCGAGCCGATCGACCTGCACAACCCACGCCGAGTGGTCCGAACGCTGGAGATCGCCGAACTCCAGGGCGATGTGCCGCTGCCGACACCCTTGGGCTACCCCGGGCCGATCGCCTGGATCGGGCTCCGCGTCGCACCGGACGTCCATGCCGGCTGGGTCGCGCAACGGGCCGCCGCCCAGTTCGCGGGCGGCCTGCTGGATGAGGCGCGCACCCTCCGCGAACGGTTCGACCCGAGCCTGCCCGCCTTCTCGGCGATCGGCTATCGCGAGGCGTGGGAGGTCATCGACGGGTCCCGCTCGGTCGACGACGCGATCGCCCTCGACGCCGCTCGGAACGTTGCCTTCGCCAAGCGTCAGCGGACCTGGTTCCGGGCCGAACCGGACATCCAGTGGATCGGTGTCGGTGTGGGCAAACCGCCGGACGAACAGGCCCGGGCGACGATCGCCCGGCTCCTCGACGAAGCCTGACGCCGGTCGAGACGCGAGGGTCTATCCTTCCGGCGATGCCCAAGGCCATGATCGACTTGACCCAGCCCGTCGAACGGGCGTTCCTCGTGGGCGTCGACACCGGCGAGGATCCCGGCTGGCCGGTCGAAGACTCGCTGGCCGAGCTGGCCAGCCTGGCCACGACCGCTGGGGCGGAGGTGGTCGGTGCCGAATGGCAGAACCGCCGTCACATCGATCCGAACTGGTATATCGGCAAGGGCAAGGCCGAGGAGCTGGTCGCAGCCAAGAGCGAGACCGGGTTCGATGTCCTGATCGCCGACGACGAGCTGGCCCCGAGCCAGCAACGCGCGCTCGAGGAACTGCTCAAGGTCAAGGTCATCGACCGTAGCCGGCTCATCCTCGACATCTTCGCCCAGCACGCCCAGACCCACGAAGGACGACTCCAGGTCGAGCTGGCTCAGCTCGAATACCAGTTGCCCCGTCTGACCCGGATGTGGACCCACCTGTCGCGCACCGGCGGCGGTATCGGGACGCGCGGTCCCGGCGAGTCGCAGCTGGAAACGGACCGGCGGCTCATCCGCGAGCGGATCAAGAAGATGAAGGAGCGGGTCGAGCAGGTCCGCCAGCAACGCGACACCGCCGCCCGATCGCGGGACCGCCGGCTGATGCCGACCGTGGGCATCGTCGGTTACACCAACTCGGGCAAGTCGACCTTGCTCAACACGCTCGTCGGGAGCGAGGTCGCCAAGGCCGAGGACAAGCTGTTCGCGACGCTCGACCCGACCAGTCGGCAGGTCCGCCTGGGTGACGGTCAGTCCGCCGTCGTGACCGACACGGTGGGCTTCATCCACAAGCTGCCCCACCAGCTGGTCGACGCGTTCCGGGCGACTCTCGAAGAGGTCAACCGCTCGGACGTGCTGCTCGAGGTCGTCGACGCATCGGATCCACATGCCGCGGAGCATCGCCAGACGGTCCAGGCCGTCCTTGATGAGCTCGGGGCGGGCGACAAGCCGCGACTGGTGGCTCTCAACAAGGTCGACCTGATCGGCGACGGCAGCCGCGTCGACGCCGACCAGCCGACCCCGATCGTCGGGGGCACGGTGCGGATCAGCGCGGCCACCGGGTTCGGGCTCGATGCCCTGCGAAACGAGCTGGCGGCCGTGCTAGCGTCGTTGTGGGTCGCCGTCGACCTGGACATCCCGTATGCGGCGGGCGACCTCCTTGCTCGGCTCCGGGAGCGCGGAGCGGTCGACATCGACTATCGGTCGGACGGCGTCCATGTCCGCGGCCGGGTCGCACCGGCGATGGCCGGCGAGCTCGAATCGGTGGCGGCAAAGGCCGCGCAGGTCGCCGGCGCCTGAGGTGGGCTCGTCGTTCGTGCGCCTCGGCGGACGGATCGTGCTTGGATCTGGCGACGTCGTCGTCTGGTCCGCGGCCGACGGTCGACGGGGGAGACGCTGGCGCGAATCCGTGACCCGGGACGGGGCCGTGCGGCGGGTCTTACTGGCCGAGTCGGCCGCCGCAGGCAGTGGTCTGCAACGCCTCGAGGTCGCGAGCGCGGCCGGCTTGCTGACCCTCCATCCCGATGCGAATGGCTCGACCCTGCACGGGAACGTGGTCGGACACGACGGGGTGACCCATCTCGGATTTGCCTGGAGTCCCGAGCACACGATCCTGATGGACGGTTCGCCGGCGTTGACGGCGATCACTCTGGCGCTGATGGGTCGGGGGGTGTCGGTCGGGGAGCGAAGGACGGCTGCGACGCTGCGCATCGACGACCGATTGGCCCCCGCGGCCGGTCGGCTCGCCGTGGAGCGCCTTGGACCTCGGAGCTGGCGACTGGCCGATCCGGACCGGCAGACAGAGAGCGCTGAAGTCGTCGATCTTGACGAGGACGATCTGCTCACCGCCGGGACCCGAACCACCTGGCCGCTCGAGAGCTAGCCCACGGCTCTCGCGCCCCAACGCTCGCCGGATCCGCCCACTGCGATAGCCCCCCGTCAACGACTCAACGCCAGTTCAGTCAACGTTGCCCCGGTCGCTGCTGCCCGCCCACGCTTGGCCGGCCCGGGGTCGTGGACGGACCGTGGACAACGACCGCCGATTGCTCAGGTTCCCCCACAAGTTGGTGGATAACCCCATAGCCAGCCAGGCCGACCCGCCCGTACATTAGGTCTTGCCCGAAGGGGCCATGAACGGACCGGAAGCAACGACGCAGGTGCTTGCATCGGCGGCGATGACTACGGACCGGGAGACGATGGGACCGAGTCGCAGGTGCTTGCATCGGCGGCCACGGACCAACGGATCGATTGGTTCCTTCGGGCGTTTCCGTGCGCCCCGCGGTTTGACCCCTGCTCGCGGCTCGAGCGGTCGCGGTGGACGGACGGTGGACAACCGGTCCGATTCGCGCCCCCCGATCCCAAAGGTCGTGGATAAGACGGTAGCCGGGACCAGGCGGCGCGCGGCATAGTAGGTCTTGCCCGAAGGGGCCGATGGAACGAAGCCTTGAGACCGCTGGAGCTTGCTTCAGGGGACTCGGCAGAGGTCCGACGGTTCCTCCGGGCGTTTTCGTGTGCCCGGATCCCCGAAGCGGCGCCCGTGGCGCGGGCCAGCCGGGTCGCCGTCAGATGCTTACCAGCCGGGCGTTGGTCAGGCCCTCGGCGCCACGGCGACGCCTCTGACACAGGATCCATCCCGGCCCACGCTCACGGCGGGATGACGAGTCGGTCGGTGACGGACACATCGACCTCCAGGCGCTTCCGATCGCTGACCAACGCTCGCCTGATGCGCAGGTGGCAGGGAACGGACCCGTCCCGGGCCACGACTCGTTGCCCCGGTCGCTGCTGCCCGCCCACGCTTGGCCGGCCCGGGGTCGTGGACGGACCGTGGACAACGACCGCCGATTGCTCAGGTTCCCCCACAAGTTGGTGGATAACCCCATAGCCAGCCAGGCCGACCCGCCCGTACATTAGGTCTTGCCCGAAGGGGCCATGAACGGACCGGAAGCAACGACGCAGGTGCTTGCATCGGCGGCGATGACTACGGACCGGGAGACGATGGGACCGAGTCGCAGGTGCTTGCATCGGCGGCCACGGACCAACGGATCGATTGGTTCCTTCGGGCGTTTCCGTGCGCCCCGCGGTTTGACCCCTGCTCGCGGCTCGATTACGATTCGCGCTGAAACCGCGCTCGTTCCGAGGGATGTGTGACCACCGACCCCAATGCCCAGGTGCCCACGCGCTGGCATCGACGACCCCGGGTCAGTCGTCTCTTCCGGTCCCTCCTCAGCCCTTCGAAGTTCGCGCTCGTCGGGATCTCCGGGATCTTCGTCAACGAGATCGCGCTGCACATCTTCGTCACGGCGATGGGCCAGCAACAGCTGCTCCTGGCCGCGCTCCTGTCCTCGCAGGTCTCGACCCTGACCAACTTCGTCCTGATCGAGCTGTGGGTCTTCCGCGGGCGGGAGGTCGGCGGTCACCTCCTGTGGCGCTACCTGACATTCAACCTGCTCAACCTGGTCACCCAGATCATCCGGTTGCCGACCCTCCACATCCTGACCGAGATGTTCGGGATCCATTACCTCATCTCCAACCTGGTCGCCCTCGGACTGACCTTCGGGGTGCGCTACCTCGTCGCCGACAATTGGATCTGGGCAGGCCGCGACCGTCGAGACCAGGTGCCGATCGATGGCGCCTACCAGTACGACGTCCACGGCATCGTCCGGATCACATCGACCGTCCACCTGCCCGAGCTGGCGGCGTTCAATGTGACCCACAAGGTCGAGCCGGACATCATCATCCGGCGCCGGGCGATCGGCGGGGGACCGCGCCTCCACGTCTCGACGATCAAGGGGGCCGACGGCACGATCCGCTACCGCGAGCACCTGGGCCTGCTGGCGGCGGCCTTCGACGTCCGTATCGGCGACGCGGTCGAGCTCGATGCGAACTGGCTGCTGACCTGGTCGCACCACGTCCTCTACACCAACATGGTCGAGCCCCTGCTGCGCTTCTGGCTGGTCGCCCACGGCTATGTCCTGCTCCATTGCGCGGCCATCGACGCTGAGCGCGGGGCGATCATCATGTCGGCCCAGACGGACACCGGGAAGACGAGCACAGTCCTGCGCCTGCTGATGCAGCGGAGCTGGGGCTTCATCTCGGACGACATGGCGATCCTGACCGACGCTGGCGAGATCCTGAGCTACCCCAAGCCGATGACCCTCAGCTCACACACGATGAGCGCGGTCAACGACCAGGCCCTGCCCCGAGCCGACCGGTTCATGCTGGCGATCCGGAGTCGCGTCCACTCGAAGCAGGGCCGCACCGCCGGGCACGCCCTGGGTCGGCTCAACGTGCCCATCGTCACCATCAATTCGTGGGTCCAGTTGATCGTCCCGCCGCCCAAGTACCACGTCCAGTCGCTGATCGACTGCGACATGACCGACCGTGCCCCGATCGACTCGATCGTGATCATGGAGCGGGGCACGCCACCGCTGGCCGAAGAGCCGCCGTTCGACTTGACCATCGAGCGCTTGCTCGAGAACACCGATGACGCGTACACCTTCCCGCCGTTCGCGGCGCTGGCCCCGCTGATCTCCTTCGGCGAGCTCGATTATCCGGCCCTGCGGATCCGCGAGCGACAACTCCTGGAGACCTCGGTGGCCCGGGCCTGGCGCGTCCGAGTCCGGGTCGTCGGACACAACTGGTCCGAGCTGATCCCGACCCTCGTCGAGCGACATCGGGCGCAGCTGCCGCCGGCCGAGATGGAAGCCGCCGCACGCGAGGCCGATGCAGCCATCGCCGCCGAGGTCGCCGCCGCGGAGGCACCGGTCGGAGCCGGCCGAGCACCCTAGAGTCAACCTGAGCCGTGGTCACGCGGATGATACGGCGAGCCCCCCGAAGCGTGTCTCAGCATTCTTTGGTGCTGCCGGCTGTTGTGAGACGCGCACCAGGGGCACGTCATCCGGCTCGATCCCCATCTAACTCACTGCCGATAAGGTGAGTTATGTCCTCCGCCCGCTAACGTGGCTCGACACGGCCGGACCGAAGCCGTGCCGGGAGGCCAGCACCAGCCGCCGATGTGTGGGACGGTTGCGGATGCAACCGGAGCGCGCCGTTAAGCCCGAGGATCCTTCGATGACCGACTACGCCGACTGGACCAAGAACCTGATCGCTGACATCCGGGCCAACGGCCGGCCCACGAGTGGCTACTTCGAAGGACGCCCGGTGATGGTCCTCACGACGACCGGGGCAAAGAGCGGCGAACCGAGGACGGTGGTCGTGAGCTTTTCGCGCGATGGCGACGCCTACGTCGTGGTCGGCTCGAAGAGTGGCGAACCAGAGGATCCGGCGTGGTTCACGAACCTCGTCGCGAATCCGGTCGTGACGGTCGAGGCCGACGGCAAGACGTTCCAGGCCAGGGCAACGGTCGCGGAAGGGGCCGACCGCGACGCGCTGTGGGACCGGCACGTGGCGGAACACCCTCAGTTCGCCGAATACCCTTCGAAGACCGACCGAGTCATCCCGATCGCCCGGCTCAACCCGCTCGACTGAAGCGAAGCCTGATTCCAGCCGATCGGCCCTCCGCCGAGCACGAGGCGGATCAGTCGAGTCGCTGGGCGAGCGCCACGATGATCCCTTCTGGCCCGCGCACGTACGTCATGCGCCACATCTCCTCGTACTGACCGACGCCGCCCACTAGGCCGTAGCCGTCCGCGGCGAGCCGGTCGATGGTCGCCTGGAGGTCATCCACTTGGAAGCAGATATTCCGCAACCCGAGTTCGGTCGACACGGCGTTCGGCGATCCCGGCTGGTGGTCGGGCGTGATGAAGGCCGACAGCTCGAGGCTGGTGCCTCCGCCGGGCAGCCGCAGGGTGACGACCTCGGAGCGGGAGTTCGGGATGCCGATAACGGTGTCGACGAACTCGCCCTCCATGCTCATCCGGCTTTCCACCTCGAGACCTAGTCCGACGAAGAAGGCCGTGACCTTGTCGAGGTCTGCGACGGTGATGCCGACGTGGTCGAAGCGGATGGGCGACATTGGGTACTCCGATAGCGATCCGTCGGGCCAGGCCTGCCATGGTGCCACGTCCCTCCCGACGTGCCCTGCAGTCGCTCGCCTTCGGCCCGGACGCGCTAGCCTTTTGCCATGACCCTCGGAGTTCGGACTCCTCAGCGCCCAGCTTCGACCCGGCGAGACGGACTGGACGCGCGCCTACGACGACACGGTGCGCCTCGCGGTCGACGCGGAGCGGCTCGGCTTCTCATCGGTCTGGACGACGGAGCATCACTTCGTCGACGACGGCTACATGCCCTCGCTCCTCGTGGTCAGCGCGGCGCTCGCGCAGGCGACGTCTCGGATCGAGATCGGGACCGGCGTCATCCTCGCCCCGATGCATCACCCCCTGCGCCTGGCGGAGGACGCGGCGACCGTCCAGCTCCTGAGCCATGGCCGACTCGCGCTCGGCCTCGGGCTCGGCTGGTCGCAGGTCGAGTACAGCGGGCTAGGCGCCGACATGCGCCGTCGTGGCGAGGCGATGGAAGAGACACTCCGGATCCTGCCGCAGGCATGGAGCGGCGAGCCGTTCACCCACGACGGGGCGATCTACCAGCTTCCGACGCTCGCGGTGCGGCCGATGCCGTCCACCCCGATCCCGATCCTCGTTGGCGGCGGCGCCGAACCAGCGATCCGCCGCGCTGCCCGCATCGCGGACGGCATCTTCTCGAACGCACCGGCGACCAAGTTCGGCGTGCAGGTCGGTTGGGTGCTTGACGAGCTTGAGCGGGCCGGGCGCGATCCATCGACCTTCCGGTTCATCCACTACTCGATCCTGCTGCCGGGCTCGTCCCGGGCCGATGCGCTCGCTCGCTACCGCGACGCCCTCTGGGCCTTGAACTGGAAGTACTCGGACATGGAGGCCTCGGCGACCCGATCGCTCCCGGCGGTCACCCCTCCCCCGTTCGACCGCCCGGACGAGACGCTCCTCGCGAGTGGGACCACCCACGCGGGAGCGCCGGCCGAGCTCGTCGAGGCACTCCTCGAGGTCCGCAACCAGGTTCCGGTCCCGGTCGAGTTCGTGGCCCGCAGCCACCTGCCGATGCTCGAGTACGAGGCCCAACTCGAAGTGATGCAGCAACTTGCCGAAGGCGTCGCGCCGCACGTCTAGGAGGGATCGAACATGACGTCCAAGCAAACGGCCGCTCAAGGCGACGTCCTCACCACGCTTCCGGCCGCCATGACCGGCAGGGCAAGCCCCGCCAAGGCGGCGGTCGGCGACAAGCCGGTCTTTGCCTACATCAGCAGCTTGCCGCAGCCGCAACGCTCCATCGCCGAACGCGTCGATGCCCTGGCGGCCGAGACCCTGCCGAGCCTGCAGCGCTCGGTGAAGTGGGGCATGGCGTGGTATGGCGTCGGCGACGGCTGGTGCTTCGCATGTGGCGGCTTCGCCGGCCACGTCAAGCTCACGTTCGGGCGCGGCACGAGCCTCACGCCGGTACCGCCAGTCACGCCGATCGGGATGGGCAAGGACTCGCGCGGCGTCGACCTCGAGTCACTGGACGACATCGACGAGCCACAACTCGCATCGTGGATGCAGCAGGCGGCGGCCATCCCCGGGTTCGGGAAACGCTGACCGCTCGCTTTGACCCGATACCTCGTCCTCCTGCGCGGGATCAACGTCGGCGGCCGGAACAAGGTGCCGATGGCGGCCCTGCGCGACCTCCTCGAGTCGCACGGCCACACGAAGGTCTCCACCTACATCGCCAGCGGCAACGTGATCCTGAGCTCCGATCAGTCCGCGGCCGCGATCAAGCACGAGCTCGAAGAAGCGCTGCCCAAGGCCTTCAAGCTCGACAGCGACCTGATCGCGGTGCTGGTCCTGACGCTGGCCCAGGTTCGCGCCGTCGTCCGGAAGCGGCCAAAGGGGTTCGGCGACCATCCCGAGACGTACCACAGCGACGCGGTATTCCTGATCGATGTCGACGCGTCGACCGCGATGAAGGTCTTCGATCCACGCCCGGGCGTCGACGAGGTGTGGCCGGGCACCGGGGTGATCTACTCACAGCGGCTGAGTTCCGAACGGACGAAGAGCCGCCTTGGCAAGATGATGGGGACACCGGCGTACAAGTCGATGACGATCCGCAGCTGGCAGACGACGACGGCGCTGCTCGAGCGCATGGAGGAGGCCGGGGCCTGATCGCGGACCACTAACAGGAGGTCGATATGACCAAATACCTCATCTCTTTCCCGAGCGAAGCCATGGTGCTCACCGAAGAAGAGTTTCCGATCGTAGTCGCAGAATCCCACGCAGTGATCGAGGAAGCGAAGGCCGCCGGCGTGTACGTATTCGGGGGCGGGATCGCGGAGGCCATCGACCCAGTACTGGTCGCCGCCGACGGCTCGGTGTCCACCGAGATCTATCGGGGCACGGAGATCAAGGGCGGGTTCACCATCCTGGAGCTGCCGAACCGCGAGGCTGCTGAGGAGTGGGCCAGCAAGATCGCGGCTGCCTGCCGCTGTTCGCAGGAACTGCGGGAATTCATGTACGACCCGCACAGCTAGAGGAGCGCCCGACAGGCAATTCGCGAAAGGCGGCTCCCATGCACACGACACCCGAGCGAGCGTTGGTCCTCGGTGGCGGCGGGTCGACCGGCAATGCATGGCTGATCGGCGTCGTCGCCGGCCTGTTCGATGCCGGGTTGGACGTGACCGCGGCCGACCTGACCATCGGGACGTCCGCCGGATCGACGGCCGCGGCCCAGCTAGCTGGCGCGACCGCGAGCGACCTGTTTGCCGCGACGATAGGCACCGCCCCCCAGCAACGGCCTGGGCCGGTCGGATCCGGCCGAGGAGGCGCTCCGAACAGGCCGGTGGCGGACCACCTGGAGAGGATCAGCAAGATCATCGCCTCCGCAGAGGATGTCGCTGACATGCGCCGCAGGATGGGCGCGGCGGCTCTCGACATGGATGCGGCCTCGGACGGGTCCTGGCAAACACAGTGGCGCGCCACTGTGGCCGCTCGGCTGCCCGATCAGCGCTGGCCGCAACGAAGGGTGCTCATCACCGCGGTCGATGCCCAGACGGGTGAACCGGTCGTCTTCGACCGCAACAGCGGAGTCGACCTCGTGGACGCTGTCGCGGCCAGCTGCTCCAGTGGTCGTCCGTACAGGATCGGGGACCGCCGATACATCGACGGGGGCTATCGATCCAACGCCGAGAATGCCGATCTGGCAGGCGGGTTCGCGCGAGTGCTGGTGCTGTCACCCTTCGGCGGCAGGTCGCTGCACCCGCTGGCGTGGGGCACGCATCTCGCAACACAGGTCGACGAACTCCGCGCCCGCGGCAGCAGCGTCGAGACCATCTTCCCGGACAGCGACTCCGAGCACATGTTCGGCGCCAACGCGATGGATCCGTCGATGCGTGCGCCCGCTGCTCAAGCCGGATACGACCAAGGCACAGTCCTCGCCGAGCGGGTCACGGGACTCTGGCGCTGACCGCTGGGTTCGCCTCTACCGTGACGGGGCGGGCGTGATGAAGATGACGTCGCGCAGCGGCACGTAGTGCCCGGGAGAGGCGAGGAAGATCCCGATCGCGAGCAGCGAGACCACCGTCCCGATCAGGCAGACCCTGGTCATGACGACGGTGGTCCTCTCCTGAAGTCTCCGGCGCACCAAGACGCCCAAGCCGAGCCCGACCAGGCCTCCGGCGGTGTTGACGATGAGGTCGGTCGTGTCGAAGCTGCCGGTGGACAACAGGTGCTGGGTGATCTCCAGGAGCAGGCTGCCTCCGAGGAGCACGCCCGTCCATTTCCACCACTGCCACCTTGGGGCGAGGAGCCTGAGGTAGAGGCCGAACGGGACGAACAGCACGAGGTTCGCGACGACCTCGGAGGGTGCGCTGGCACCGGCCTCGGCACTGGCCAGGAACGGGATCAACTTGATCGGGCGCGGGAGCAGCGCGGCCGCCCCGACATAGGGCACGTCGAGCTTCCACACCACCGCCCACGCCAGCACAGCGAGATAGACGACGAACAGCACGACCAGCAGGCCGGGCCTGCCCTGTCTGAGCGGCCTCTCCCTCATGACCCGGCCGTTGTCGCTACTCGGACGGCTCGTAGAACCCGACGACGTTTCCGGAGGGATCCGCGAAGGTGAACCGCCGGCCGCCCGGATAGTCGTGCATCGCTACCTTGACCCGGCCCCCGGCGTCCACCACGCTGGCCAGTGCCGCGTCGGCATCGTCGGTGCGGATCAGCGCAAGCACCCCTTCGCCGCGCGATGCGACAGGCTGTCGCGAGAGCCCGCCGAACTCCCCGCCGCTCCGTGGGTCCTTGATGCCCGCATAGTCAGGGCCGTAATCGTTGAAGGCCCATCCCAGCGCCTTTGTGTAGAACGTCATCGACTGTTCCAGATCGTCAACGGCGAACTCGATGTAGTCGATCACATGCACCATGGCCGAATCGTACGCGCCCGGGGTCTGAATTGCGTCACTCCCTCCCGTCCTGTTGGTCCCCGCCCACCGTCAGCGCTCCCTGGCGTCGGTGGTGGCGTCCTGTCTCGGCGCGACGTTGGGGTTCACGTGGAACGACGTTGTCGGGGTCCCAGGTCCGCTTGAGGGCGGCGAGGCGGGCGACCTTCGCGTCGCCGTAGATCCGGCGCGTCTGCCTCGGGGCCGACGTCGGCGTTGCCGTTCGCGTAGGCGCCGAGCGTTCGGTCGGGTTCGACGATCCGCATCGCCCGCGCGGCACCACTCGCGGTTCGCGTCGTCGAGCGCCGGGTCGGTCCACGCCGAGTCGGCGCTGAGGTCGAACGCCGCGGCGCGCCCGGCGTACGCGGTCGCCTCCTCCGGCGACCCGGCCGATCGCGCCGCCGAGGGCCGTGACGGAGAAGGTCGCCTCCCCCGGCGCGGTCGCGACGGAGCTCGACCAGCTCGTCGAGCGCCTCCGGGCGGACGTCGTTCCGCGTTGTGGCTCGGTGATGAACGAGCGGCCGCCCCAGGCGAAGGCGAGGTCGTGGGCGGTCTGGACGTCGAGGTACGGCGCGCTGCCGATCGTCGCGGTCAGCGGCTTCGGGCCGGCCGCGGAGGCCGGCCGTGTCCCGCTCGACGTCGTCCGCGGAGCCGCTGTGGTTGCAGGCGAGGTAGACGATCGGCTGCCCGACGAGCTCGTCCGGGTAGCCGGCGTCCGGCCCCGCCCGGTCGATGCCGAAGATGCAGCGACACCGCGTCCGGCGCCTGGGGCGCGTAGTCGCGGAAGCCGGCCCCACACCTCCTGGACGCTGGGTCGCCGGGAAGATCAGGACGCCGCGGTGGAGGTCCGGCCCGAACGGCTGGAGCCGGAACTCGAACGCGGTCGCGATCCCGAAGTTCCAGCCGGCGCCGCGCAGGCCCCAGAACAGCTCCGGCTCGTCGGTCTCGCTCGCCCGGACGAGCCGGCCGTCGGCGGTGACGAGCTCGACCGCGGCGAGGTTGTCGATCGTGAGCCCGAACTGACGCTGCAGGCGACCGACGCCCCCGCCGAGGGTCAGCCCGGCGACGCCGGTGTGGCCGACGACGCCGATCGGACAGACGAGGCCGTGCGCCTGGGCGGCGACGTCGAGCTCGCCGAGGAGCGCGCCGCCGTTCGCCCGGGCGGTCCGCGGATCGCGGGTCCACCTCGACCCCGCGCATCGCGGACATGTCCACGACGAGGCCGCCGTCGCGGCCCGTGAGCCCGGCCGCGCTGTGGCCGCCGGACCTGACGGCGATCTCGAGGTCGTGCTCGCGGCGCGAAGCGGATCGCGGTGGCGACCTCCTCGGCGCTGCGTGGGCGGACGATGACCGCCGGCCGGCGGTCGTGGAGCGCGTTCCACAGGCGACGCGCGTCGTCGTACGCCGGCGTCCGCGGGCGTGATGACCTCGCCGCACGACCGACGCAGCTGATCGACCTGGTGTGATCGGATCCGAGCTGTTGCCTCGACCATCCGTCCATCTCCCTCGTGCCTCGGTCAACGCCTCAGATGGTCGCACGGAAGGCCTCGGGTCCGCGACCGGACTCAGACGACTGGGTGCAATTCGAAGACGGCCCGACCCTCGGCCGCCGCCACGGGATCGTTGACGTCGACACCGTCGAACAGGCGGACGAAGCGGGCGCCGAACGGGATGCGCCGCGCATCCGGGCCGAAAGTCTCGCGGAAGAACGTCGACGCGCTGCGCCGGGTCGAGCTCCACTGCCCGCACCTCGTGCTCGATGCCGACGCACCGTGATCGTCGCCGTGCCGGCGGCGCGCAGGTTGCGCACCCAATGGACGTCACCCCAGGGCGACCAGACCCATCGGCGGCCATCGGCCTCGATGATCGCCAGCGGCGTGCTCCGAAGCTCGCCGCTGGTCCGACCGCGAACGGTCAGGAGGCCGTTGGGTCCCATCGGCATGCCGGCCGTCACCAGGGGCTTGGCGAGGTGGTTGAAGAGCGGGACGACGCGCGGGACGGCTCTTCGGTTCATCATCGGTCACATCCTTTCGTGATGGCGGGTCATGACCAGTGGAACCCGAACGACCACGACGATGTGACAAGGATCCCGAGATGACCCTCCCGACGAACGACCAGGACTGGCTAGCTGAGCGCTTCGAGACCCACCGTCCCGCACCTGCGCGGCGTGGCATACCGGATGCTCGGCTCGCTGAGCGAGGCCGACGACGCCGTCCAGGAGGCCTGGATCCGGCTCAGCCGGACCGACACCAGTGACGTCGAGAACATGCGGGCCTGGCTGACGACGGTCGTCGGTCGGGTCTGCCTGAACCTGCTGCGCACGCGACGGACCCGCCGTGAGGCGTCGCTCGAGACGCACGTCCCGGACCCGGTCGTCGGCCCGGAGCGCGGCATGGATCCCCTGAGACGAAGCGGTCCTCGGCGACTCGATCGCGACTGGCCCTGCTCGTGGTGCTCGAGTCCCTCTCCCCCGGCGAGCGCATCGCCTTCGTCCTGCACGACGTGTTCGCCATCCCGTTCGACGACATCGCGCCGATCGTCGGCCGCTCGAGCGCCGCGACCCGACAGCTGGCGAGCCGCGGCCGCCGTCGCGTCCAGGGCGCCCCGGTCCCCGACGCCGACCTCGCCAGTCAATGGGCGGTCGTCGACGCGTTCCTGGCGGCGTCGCGCGATGGCGACTTCGAACGGCTGCTGGACGCGCTGGACCCCGCAGGTCACCCTCCGCTCCGACGGCGGGACGACACGCCCGGGTCTGGTCACGCTGGTCCACGGGGCGCAGGCGGTCGCATCGAATGCGATGACATTCCGCGCGGTCGCCGCGAACGCGACCCGGACCCTGGTCAATGGGACGCCGGGCGGCGTGGCCTGGACGCCCGACGGACGTCCGTTCGCGGTCATCTCGTTCACGGTCGCCGGTGGCCGGATCGTCGAGATCGACATCCTCGCCGACCCCGAGCGGCTCGCGTCGCTGGACCTCGTCCGGGTGAGCGACCGCGCATAAGCGCAACGGAGAGGCGCCTCGTGGCCGCCCGGCCATCCACCGAACGGTTGATACGCGGCTCGACCGAGTGTCGTCGCAGGACTGGCGGGTCGTTCGATGTGGGCGGGGCCCGTCGCGACGGATGCTGCAGCGCATGAACACCACACCGCGCATGAACGTCATCGAAGTCACCGACCTCCAGAAGCGCTACGGCGACCGCAACGTCGTCGACGGCGTCTCGTTCACGGTCGAGGAAGGCGAGATCTTCGGCATCCTCGGTCCCAACGGCGCCGGCAAGACGACGACCGTCGAGTCGATCGCCGGTCTCCGGACCCCCGACGGCGGGACGATCCGAGTCCTCGGGCTCGACCCGCAGGAACGACCGTGATCGGCTCCGCACCCTCGTCGGCGTCCAGCTCCAGGAGAGTGATCTCCCCGAGCGGATGACGCCACGCGAGGCGCTCGACCTGTTCGCGTCGTTCTACGCCGACCCGGCGGACCCGACCAAGCTGCTCGACGACCTCGATCTCGCCGACCGCAGCGACACGGCCTATCGCAACCTGTCGGGCGGTCAGAAGCAGAGGCTCTCGATCGCGCTCGCCCTCGTCGGGCGACCGCGCGTCGCCATCCTCGACGAACTCTCGACGGGACTCGATCCGCACGCTCGCCGCGAGACGTGGCGGGTCATCGAGTCGATCCGCGACCAGGGCGTGACCGTTCTCCTCGTGACTCACCTCATGGAGGAGGCCGAGCACCTCGCCGACCGGGTCGCTGTGTTCCGCAATGGCCGCGTCGTCGCGGTGGACACCCCGGCCGGGATCGTGGCCAGAGCCGACCCGGAGCAGCGCGTCCGCTTCCGACCATCCGTCGAGCTCGATGACGGGCTGCTCACCGGCCTGCCTGAGGTCAGCCGGATCGAGCGCACCGGGCCGACGGTCGTGGTGACCGGTCGTGGTGACCTCCTCTCCGCCGTAACGGCTGTCCTGGCCCGCAACGGGATCGTCGCGCGGGACCTGCGGATCGATCAGGCCAGTCTCGACGACGCCTTCATCGCCCTCACCGGCCGCGCTGCGGCCACCGCTTCAGGAGACCTGTCATGAACGAGATGCTCGCACTTATCCGGACCGAGGCGAAGCTGCTGTTCCGGGAGCCTGTCTCGTGGCTGGCAGCGATCGCCCTTCCATCGGCGATCCTGCTGATCTTCGGGACGATCTTCGCGAAGGAGGGGGCGGACCCGGGTCTCGGCGGACTGCGCTTCATCGACGTCTTCGTTCCGTCGCTGGTGGTCATCACGGTCGGCACGCTAGGCATCCAGACGCTGCCCATCCGGCTCGCCACGTACCGCGAGAAGGGCGTCCTGCGACGCCTGTCGACCACGCCGGCCCACCCGCAGCGCCTCCTCGTCGCGCAACTGGTCGTGTATCTCGCCACGGCCCTCGTGGCGCTCGCCCTGCTCATGGTCATCGCCCGGATCGCCTACGACGTCCCGTTCCCGCACGACGTCCTGGGCTACGTAGCGGCCGTTGCACTGGGCACGTCGTCGCTGTTCGTCGTCGGACTGTTCCTGGCGGCCGTGGCACCGTCCGCTCGAGTCGCGACCGCGGTCGCGATCCCAATGTTCTTCATCGTGATGTTCCTGGGCGGCGTCTACGTCCCGCGGGCTGCCCTGCCCGACGCACTGGTCCGCATCGGCGAGTTCACCCCGCCCGGCGTCCAGGGCCTGCAGGACGCGTGGGTGGGCACCGGCCCACAGCTCGCGCCGCTCGTCGCGATGGCGGTCTTCACCATCGTCGGTGGCGCACTCGCGGCGCGAGCGTTCCGCTGGGAGTGACCAGACACGCGTGCACGAACAGGGTGGCTTGGAGTAGCGTGCGGCGATGCGAGCGATGAGGGATCGATCGTGGGACGGACTCTCCGACGCGATGCTCGACGTCGGCGGGTACGCCCTCCTCGCGGTCGGGACCATCCTGGCTGTCCTGCTTGGCGAACCGGATCTCGTCTGGCGCCTTACGACGCTGGCCATCGCGCTCATGGCGGCCGTCTGGATCTACGTCGGCTATACCCGGCTGCCGCGGCCCCGCCGGGAGCGCCAGGTCCGGCTGCTGGTCTTCTGGGTCGGCGTCGTGCTCCTTGCGTCGATCCTCATGGTCCGACAGCCGATGTTCTTCATCTTCATGATCGCCGGCTTCTTCTACGCCAGCGTGCTCCGCCCATTCCCGGTCGCTGTCGCGGCCATCGCCGTGACCTCCATCCTGGTGAACTCGCTCCTCGCCGGACTCCCGCAGACGGCTACTGCGTGGACGTTCTGGTTGGTGATCGTCGTCGTACAAACCGTGGTCCTCAGCGTCGGCACGCTTATCGGTGAGCGGGTCTCCGAGCAGAACGAGGCGCGGCGCGAGACGGTCGAGCGACTCGAACAGGCGCTGGCCGAGAACGCAGGCCTCCACGCCCAGCTCCTGGCGCAGGCGCGGGAGGCCGGCGTGCTCGAGGAGCGCCAACGGATGGCAGCCGAGATCCACGACACGATCGCCCAGGGCCTCACCGGCGTGATCACCCAACTCGAAGCGGCCCGCCATGCGGACGACCGACCCGAGGAGCACGACCGACACGTCGCCAACGCGGAACGGCTGGCCCGCGCGAGCCTGAGCGAGGCGCGCCGGTCGGTGGAGGGAGCGCTGCCCGCGGCCCTGGAGGCGGCGACGCTGCCCGATGCCCTGCGCGAGGTGGCGCGAGAGTGGTCCGAACGCACGACGGTCCCGTCCGAGGTCACCGTCACCGGCGAGCCGATCACCCTCGAGCCGGAGATCGAGGTCACCTTGTTGCGAACGTGCCAGGAGGCGCTGGCGAACGTCGCCAAACACGCCCAGGCAGGCCGCGCGCGCATCACCCTTTCGTACATGGGCGATGAGGTCGCCCTGGACGTGCATGACGACGGGGTCGGGTTCGACGTCGGGGCGACCGCCGCAGTGCCGGGCGCCGGGTCCGGCTTTGGGCTCCACGGCATGCGCCAGCGGGTTGCCCGGGTGGCTGGCTCCGTCGCCATCGAATCGGAACCGGGCCACGGGACGGCGATCTCCGCGCGCGTCCCCGCCATCGCGATCGATCCGTCGCCGGTGGCGCCACGATGAGCCCGATCCGGGTGCTGATCGCCGACGATCACCCCATCGTCCGTGACGGCCTCCGAGGCATGCTCACTGCAGAGGCGGACTTCGAGGTCGTCGGCGAGGCTGGCGACGGGGCCCAGGTCCTCGCGCTCGTGGACTCGCTCCTGCCCGATGTCATCCTCATGGACCTGCGGATGCCCGGTGTCGGCGGCCTCGAAGCGATCCAGGTCCTGGCCCAACGCCAGTCACCCGCTCGGGTGCTCGTGCTGACCACGTACGACAGCGACCGGGATGTGCTCCCGGCGTTGGGTGCCGGGGCGACGGGGTACCTGCTCAAAGACGCGCCGCGGCCCGAGCTCCTTCGCGCCATCCGCGCCGCGGCTCGCGGCGAGACCGTGCTCGCACCATCGGTGGTGACCCGTCTCGTCACGGACCTGCGCAGCCCGACCCAGGAGCAGCTGAGCGAGCGCGAGCTGGAGGTCCTGACGCTTATCGCTCAAGGTGAGACCAATCGCGGGGCCGCGACCCGCCTGTTCATCTCCGAGGCGACCGTCAAGACGCATCTCCTCCACATCTACGCCAAGCTCGACGTAGGAGACCGGGCTGCGGCCGTGGCGACGGCGTACGAACGAGGCCTGCTTCGCCCGCGCTCCGGTTGAGGCGGCCGAGGTCAGCCGCGTTTCGAGAGCGATGTGAGCCAGGCATCCCGCTCGAGTGGGCTCGGTCGCGAGCGTGGGCGGGTCGGCGGATCGCTCCCGATCGGCTGATAGCCGCCTGGGCGGGACTCGAGGAGGCCCTCCCCCATCGCCAGGCCCGGGAGCTGATGCTGGAGGCCCCTGACCTGGCCCACCGGCATCACCGCGTCGATGGTCGAGACGCCGTTCGCTGAGAACTGGCCGCGCAGGCGTCCTCGAAGACGGCCGATGGCCGCGACCACGCCCGGCGCCGTCGACGTTGGGACTTCGAGGGTGAGGGCCGTCATCGGCTCGCACACCCACGTTCCAGCACGCTCGAGCGCGCTCATCAGCACCAGCTGGGTCAGGCGCCGGTAGTCGGCCGCCGTGGTGACCGGTGAGGCATAGCCACAGTCGATCATCGTGACCCGGCAGTCGGTGACCTGCCAGCCGGCCAGGCCCTCGGCCAGCGCCTCGCGGACGTAGCCATCCATCTGGGCCGCCATGACGTCGACCGTCTTGAACAGGTAGTGCGGGATGAGGCGGGGTTCGACATCGGAGCGGAACTCGATCCCCGAACCGATCACGCCCGGCTCGATCCGCAGACCCAGCGTGGCCGTGAACGGGTTGGTGCTGAGCGGCGAGCTCCGTCCGGTGATGTTCGTGTGGGTCTTGGCCCGGATGACCTCCTCGGCCTGGCCGATGCCGGCCGGTCGCTCGATGCACAGCGTCGTCGTCTCCCGGAAGTCGGCGCCGATGCCGTAATCGCGCTCGAGGGTCGCCTGGATGACCTCCTTCTGGACCTCACCGTAGAGCGACACGGCGATCTCATGGCGCCTGTCGTCCTGGCGGACGTCGATGAGCGGATCCTGCTCGGCGAGTTGGCCCAGGGCCGCCCGAAGCGAGCCCTGCTCCTCGGGCTTTCGGGCGAACACCACGGCCTCGAGAGCCGGCCGCGGAAACCGCGCGGTCGCCTCGTCACCCACCCGCGGCTGCCCGATCGCGTCGCCGACCCGGACGGTACCGAGCCCCCGGATCGTGGCCATCTCCCCTGCCACCACGACATCGCGCCGCGGCGCTCCAAGCGGTGCGAAGACCCGGATCGAGGACGCCTTCGCCTCCCCTCCCCCGCCGATGGCCACGCGCTGGCGAGGGTGAAGCGTGCCGGCGAACATCCGGGCGTAGGCGACCCGCTCACCCGATGGCGTTCGCTCGATCTTGAAGACGCGGCCGGACACGGGCGCCTCCGGATCGCCCTGAGCGCCGCCCAGGAGCTCGTCGACGCCTGCCAGCAGCTCGTCGACGCCGATCCCGTACGCGGCTGAGCCGAAGAACACCGGGCGGACGAGGCCGCGCCGGGTCTGCATCGCGAGCTGCTCCCGCAGTCGGGAAGCGGGCAGCGCCGTCTCCTGGCCCAGGTAGGCCCCGAGGATCGCCTCGTCATGCTCGGCCAGGACCTCAGCGAGCGCTCTGGTTTGAGCCTCGTCGGCGATGTCGAACGTTGCGACTGTCGCCGCTCGGCCGCCCGCGTCGCGGACGTTCTCCATCGGGATGATCGCCGGCGATAGCCGGCGCGTCATCGCCTCGACGACGCGCTGGGGGTCAGCACCGGCGCGATCGATCTTGTTGACGAAGATCAGGGTCGGAACGCGCAGCCGTTGCAGCGCCCGAAAGAGGAGCGGCGTCTGGGGCTGGACGCCCTCGACCGCCGAGACGACCAGGACCGCCCCATCGAGCACCGCCAGGACGCGTTCGACCTCGGCGATGAAGTCGGGATGGCCGGGCGTGTCGACCAGGTTGACCGCCAGGTCGCCGACCCGGAACGAAGCGACCGCCGACCGGATCGTGATGCCACGTTCGCGCTCGAGATCGAGCGAGTCGGTCTGGGTGGTGCCGGTGTCGACGCTGCCGACGTGGGCGATCGCGCCAGTCGTGTAGAGCAGTCGCTCGCTGAGAGTGGTCTTACCGGCGTCGACATGGGCGAGGATTCCGAGATTGAGGGTGCGCATGGGACCTCATGCCTTCCAAGGAGGTGATCACCTTCTGGCTGGACATGACTGCTCCCATGACGCTCCTTTCTCGAAAACCTGCGTGGATTGCCCATTGAGGGTCGCACGGCCCGTCAAGTGGTCCGGGCGTCGCGCCTAGTCGTCCGCGGTCAGGGTCATCGTCCATGGCTTGCCCGGCCGCCCCGGTTCCTCGAGGCGGACCGGCCAGCGTTCGGCCAGGATCCGGGCAAGCGCGCCGGGGTCCTCAGGCTCCTCGCCCGAGTCCAGCAGTTCGCGAGCCGCCTGCCCCCGGATGCGTTTCGCGATGACGTCGCCGATGTTTCGTCCGCTGCTCGCCGACCGGTCGACACGCAAGGAGACGGTCTGGTCACCGCGACCGGTCGGCATGCCCATGGCCTGGTAGCTGGGCGAGCGCAGGTCGAGGACGATCCCGTCGGAGCCAGCCGCCCGGGCCAGAGTCTCACCGAGCACGGTCCGCCAGGTCGGCTCGAGGCGGTCCATGCCCACGAGCCGCGCGCAGACGTGAACGCGCGCCGGCGGGATGCGATCGGTGGGACGGAGCACGCCCCACAGCGCCGAGGTGACCACGAGGCTGCGCGCGGCCCGATCCGCCACGGTCTCGGAGAACGACTCGGCGTCGAGGCCACCGTGGAGCGGCCCGGAGTAGACGTCGAGCGTAGGCATGGCCGGCAGCTCGCGCAGCCAGGTATTGCGAGCCACCTCGGCCGCCTTCGACGGCCGGACCCTCAACCGATCGAAGGCATCGGGTCGGGCGCTGGTCGTGATGAGCGCCTCAAGGATCTCCGTCCTCACAGCAGTGAGCTCAGGGAACGACAGATCGCCCAGGGCGACGGGACGGCCGTGATCCGGGGGTCGCCGCTGCGACTCCGACGGCGGCATGATGATCAGCATCACGTCACTCTAAACGGCTCGGCTTGACACGCATCCCGTACTCTCGGGACATGACGGATTCGGATGGCCAAGGTCCCGATCACTACGCGGTCGCCCGCTTCATCACGGAGACGTTCCTGGGCGTCGATGTGGTCAGCGCGATGGACGCCATGTTCTTCTCGCTCGATCCGAAGAAGCACTGGCCGAACTTCGCGACGATCGTCACGACCGACGAGCACGACATGGGCGCGCCGTCGAACCTGAGCGCCCGACCGGATATCTACCGGCTCAACATCGGGCTCAGCGGCGAGACGTTCGATCGCCTCGTCGGCGACGAGAGGGACCCCGACTACGCGGCCCTCGATCGGATCCTCCCCCACCCCGTCTACGCCCAGCAGCACTGGATCTCGATCCTGAACCCAGCTGCCGGGACGTTCGAGACGGTCGTCAAGCCGCTGCTCACGGAAGCGCACGATCGCGTCGCCGCCACCCGCGCGAGGCATCGCAGCCCCGGCTGATCGCTAGCGGACCCCGGCGAACCAGTCGAGCACGCGCAAGGCGCGGAGGGTATTCCACCGGCTCGGCCGCCCCTCGCCCTCGTCCATCTCGAAGTAGGCATCGCCTTCGTGGACGTTCTGGAGGGGCCAGCGGCCGTCCGGATCGCGATTCGCCTTCACGACGCCGATCGCCTCGGCGATGCGATCGTCGGGGTTGACCTCGGCGTAACGCAGGTAGTCGAGAGCGCGCAGGACGTCGTAGTGATACCAGGTCGGAAAGGAGGACTGGAGCCAACTCGGGTCGATCACCTCTCCGGTCGACTTCCGCCGGAACAGCCGCCGCTCGAGCAGGTACGCCTCGCCCCGGTGACGCGCGGCGGCGACCTCGACGGATCCGCCGATCGCCCGCTCGTGCTCGAGCAGGCCCTCCAGGACATTGATCGTCGTCCCGAACGACGACACGGTCGCCCCGTTCTCGACCTCGCAGTTCCACCCGCCGTCCTGGAGCTGTTCACCGAGGAGCCGGTCGACGAGCGACGCCATGTCCACCCCGAAATACGCGCCGGTCGCCACGACGTTGCCATTGATGCATGGCTCCACTTCGCCCTCGAAGAACCGGTTGTCGGCCCACGGGCTCACGAAATCCGGGTCTCGCCAAGTGACGTGTTCGCGGACGAGATCGATGGCCCGCCGGGCCTGCCTGCTGTCGGGATCGAGCCCGAACCGGCGCAGGAGCTCCAGGACGTGGAATGTGTCCGTCCAGTCGTGCGACCAGGGCCTTCCGGCCCACAGGCCGTCCGGCGCCTGGAGCGCGAGCAGCCGGGCGCCCCAACCCTCGGTCGCGACCCGCGACCGCTCGACGACGATGACGTCGGCCGGCTCGTGGGTCAGGTCGCGCATGACCTGCCATCGGATCGTCGGATCCGAGTCGAGCAACCAATCCATCATGATCATCCCCATCAGCAACTGTCGTAAACGTAACCCTTGTCGGCGGGCGTCACGAGATCCAGATCGCGCAGGATGATCGACAGGTCCGGAAAAGCTGCGCAGCCTGCTTCGAAATCGCGCCGGCGGTACTCGATGACCAGGACGTGGTCGCCGTACGCGCCCGTGTAGGCATCGCACTCCCGATACCGATCGCACTCCTCGGCCACCGCGAAGTCGGTCCCCATCTCGGTCCGCCGACCGGCGATCTCAGCCGAATTCTTCTGGGCGACGGGCAACCCCACGGCGTGCGCCGCATCGGCGAACAGGCGCATCTGCGCCACTGCGTCGTCTTCGGTGATCAGCCGGTGAGAGCGGGTGAACGTGTCCAGGTTGTCGATCTCGACGGCGTCGAAGCCGTCCGAGGCACACTTGGCCACCCACGCCCCGATGACCCCGGCGAGCTCCGCTCGACGTTCGGGCGTGGTCGGGGCGAGCATGATCTCGTCCCAGTCCGGGTCCACGACGACCTTGCCGGCCTTGTCGCGGAGCATCAGGTCGGGGTGGTTGGTCTTCCACCACTGGACGTCATCGGACTGGATCTGGAAGCCGTTGACGTAGCAGATGTTGTAGAAGCCGGGTTCGGGTGCCGCGGTGCGGTCGCGCGAGACGACGGTAACGCCGGCTGGCGGCGGGTACGCGCCGCCGAGCTGGTAGTCGAAACCGGCGTTCGGCGGCGGGAGCCGAGCGAACATCGACTGCGACGGCGAAGCCCCGTCGAAGGTCGGACTCGGGGTTGGTTCGAAGGTCGGACCCGGGGTTGGTTCGAAGGTCGGTGGCGGTGTCGGGCTGGAGACAGCGACGGACGGCGCGGCGGGCCCGCCGCAGCCCGCGATGACCACCGTGGCGATCACTACAAGGCTCGCTCTCACGCCCGTCCTCCCGGTGGCTCAAGGTCGTGCGTGGACGGGATCACCAGGACCTTGCCGCGCGAGCGTCCCTCGTCGAGGTGACGGAGCGCCTCCACGACCTCGGCGAGGGGATAGGTCCGGTCGACGGCGGGCTTGAGCGTGCCTGCCGCGACCATGGCGGTCAGGGTCGCGACGTCTTCGGGCGCGAACGGCTTCCAGCCCAGCTGCAGCCCGAGGCGCCGACCGCCGCTGACCCGCGACAGCAAGGGACCGAGCACCAGCGCCTTGACGATCGTCCAGCCCGTCCCCCCGAACGTGACATACACCCCGCCGGGACGAAGCGCACGGCGCGCCCGGCCCAAGGTCGTGTTCCCGTCGACATCGAGGATCCAGTCGTAGCTGCCGGCCTCAGCCAGCGGATCGGTGGTCGTGTAGTCGATCGCCTCGTCGACACCCAGCCCACGAACGAAGTCGACCTTGGACGTGCGGCACGTCCCGATCACGACGGCACCCGCCTGCTTCGCAAGCTGGACCGCGAACGGTCCGACGTTGCCAGACGCCCCGAGGATCAGGAGCCGGTCCCTGGAGCCGACGCGACGCTTACCGCTGCGGAGACCCTGGATCGCCAGCACCGCCGAGTGCGGCAGCGTCGCGGCGTCTTTGAATGAGACGCCGTCCGGGATCGTCAGCCAGGCCCTCTCGCTGACACAGACATACTCGGCGAACGCGCCACCGCCGTGGGCGAACAGGTCGGCGAAGACCCGATCGCCGGGCTTGAAGCGGATCGCGTCCGGGCCGACTGCCTCCACGACGCCCGCCGCGTCGACCCCGACACCGCGCTGACGCGGCCGCCTGATCCCGATGACCAATCGAAGGGCGATCCAGCGCGGGTAGAGATTGTCGAGATCGACCCGGTTGACCGAGGCGGCCTGGACCCGGACAAGGACCTGGTCGCGGATCGGGACCGGCGTGGGCGCCCGTTCGACCCGCACCACGTCAGGTGATCCGTAGCGGTCTCGTACGGCGGCCCACATCAGGCTCGACCCGTCGCGTCTGGTCGTGGGCATCCCTCCAGTGGCTCATCGCCCGCCCGGCGAACGCATCGGCGAGTGTACGGGAACCCGGACTTGACACGCTCGTGATACAACCGTATGGTTGTATCAATGACGAACACATTCAACGCCGATCACGTCTTTGCCGCCCTGGCCGACGCCACCCGGCGCGACATCGTCCTGCGGGCACTGGGCGGCCACGAGGGCGTGGCCGAGCTGGCCGGGCACTACCCGATGAGCTTTGCCGCCGTGCAGAAGCACGTTGCGGTGCTCGAGCGAGCGGGCCTCATCACGAAGGAGCGCAGCGGCCGGCGAAAGGTCGTCCGGACCGATATCGAGGGGCTTCGCCTGGCGCGCGGCCTGCTCGACCAGTACGAGGCGCTGTGGCGCGGCCGCTTCGAGCGCATGACCGATCTCATCAGCAGCCCGGAGGAGACCATCGCATGACCGTGACTTCCGTCCGAAAGGATCCGGACACCCTGACCCTGAACCTGACCGCCGAATTCGACGCCTCGCCGACCCGCGTCTGGGAGCTGTGGGCCGATCCACGCCAGCTCGAGCGCTGGTGGGGTCCGCCGACCTACCCCGCGACGTTCACCGCCCACGACCTGGCGCCCGGCAGTCGCGTCGAGTACCACATGACCGGACCGAGTGGCGACCAGCCGCGCGGCTTTTGGGACATCCTCGAGGCCGATCCGCCGCGTCGACTCGTCTTCCTCGATGGCTTCGCCCATGACGATGGGACACCCAACGACGACTTCCCGCGCAACGAAGGGCGAGTGACGCTCGAGACGATCGATGCCGGCCGCACCCGGATGTCGATCGAGTTCCACTACGCGAGCGCCGAGGGCATGGAGCAGTACCTGGCGATGGGGATGGAAGAGGGCCTCACCGGGGCCGTCGGCCAGATCGACGCCATTCTCAGCGAAGGAGTGCCAGCATGACCACGATGACCGAGCCGACAACGCACACCCTGGAGGTCCCCGGCGCCGTCTTGTCTTACGACGTGCGGACGGCCGACTCCCCCTCCGCCCCAGTCCTGCTCCTGATCGGATCGCCGATGGGCGCGAGCGGCTTCGGGACCCTCGCCGCGCACTTCACCGATCGCACGGTCGTGACGTACGACCCGCGGGGAGTCGAACGCAGCACGAAGCCCGATCCGGCCAGCCCGTCGACGCCCGAAGAGCACGCCGACGACATCCATCGGATCCTGACGGAGCTCGACGCGGGCCTGGTCGATCTGTTCGCCAGCAGCGGTGGCGCGGTGAATGCCCTGGCCCTCGTAGCCAGGCATCCGGACCAGGTCCGGATGCTCGTCGCCCACGAGCCGCCGCTCGCATCCGTCCTGCCCGATCGCGAGTATGCGCTGGCCGCCTGTCGTGAGGTCCATGAGGCCTACGAGCAGAGCGGGTCGGGTGCCGGCCTGGCCCGGTTCATGGTCGCGGTCAGCCACAAGGGACCGTTCGGGCCGGACTTCGCCAGCCAGCCGGCGCCGGATCCGGCGATGTTCGGGATGTCCACCGAGGACGACGGCAGCCGGACCGACCCGCTGCTGGGTCAAAACATCATCTCGTGCACGAGCTACGAGCCCGACTTCGCGGCCCTTCGTGGCGCTTCGACCCGGATCGTCATGGCCGCCGGCGTGGAATCGGATGGCCAGTTGGCCTGTCGCGGCGCCTTCGCCGTCGCTGAGCGGTTGGGCACGGAGCCCGTCATCTTCCCGAGCGGCCATGCCGGCTTCCTTGGCGGCGAATACGGTCAGACCGGCGATCCCGACGCCTTCGCCGCGAAGTTGCATGAGGTCCTCGCGGCTGACTAGGAGCCACGTCGGGCTGATCGACGTCCGGACGCGGTAGCCTGTCGGGCATGACCGACCGGCTCCGCGTCGTGCTCGAGATCGGCAAGAAGCGACGGGTCGTCGCCGGAGCCCTGGACTGGCCGGGCCTCGATCGCTGGGGGACCTCGGAGGAGGACGCGCTCCGCAAGCTGTCGTCCTACCTCCCGCGCTATGGCGGCGTCGCCGAACGGGCCGGCCTGGCGGGCGCCCTCGCCCGGGCGACCCACGTGGAGGTGGTCGAACGCGTGCCCGGCTCGAGCTCGACCGACTTCTGGGGGATCGCCCACGTGCCCTCGCAGATCGAAGGCGAGGTGCTCTCCCCGGCTGACCTCGAGCGGCGGCTGGACCTCCTGATCGCATGCTGGGCGGAGTTCGACCACGTAGCCGAACGCGTCTCGCCAGAGCTGCGCCCGGGCTCACGCAGTGGTGGGCGCACTCGGGACCAGATCATCCGCCACGTGCACGGCACCGAGCCCGGTCAGTTCTCGCGCAAGGTCGAGGTCCGGACCCCGCTCGAGGTCGTCCTTACCCCTGACGGTCTGGCCAGCCATCGGCTGGCCTACCTCGACGCCATCCGCGCCTACAACAGCGAAGGCAGATCTGCCCGAACCTGGCCGATCCAGTTCCTCATCCGGCGCACGGCCCACCACGTCATGGATCACGGCTGGGAGCTCGAGGATCGGGACCTTTCCTCCCCGTAGGCCTCAGGCAGGCGCGTCGGGCGGGGGCGGTGCGTAGAACGCCGTCGTGTGGGCGACAGCGGTCGCCGCGGCCACAGGATCCGCACCCGCGGCGACGTTCGCGGTGCCCCATGCCTCGCTGCTCCGCGCCATGAACTCGCGTCCCTCGTCGGACATCTGCCAGGCGACCGGATCCGCCAACGACGCGCCTTGAAGGTGGAACGAGAGCCCTAGGAGGCCCCCTTCCCAGCCGACCCCGACGGCGCCTGGACCGAACTGGGCCCACATCTCGTCGGGCACCACCGCGGTGTGCTTCAGCTCGAAGATGGTCGACTCATCGCCGGCGGGCGTGAGCCGGAGTTCGATCTCGGATCCGTCGACGCCGTCCATCTCGCCGAAACCCCAGCTCACCCGGAGCCAGTGTGGCCGCTCGCAGGCGAGGATCTCGCCGCCGGCGTTGCCCTCGAACTGGAACCGCCCGCCGAGTCGATACTCGCCGCTGATCGGGAGGAACCAACGGCCGATCCGCTCGGGGTTCGTCAGTGCGTCCCAGACGTCGTCGATCGGCGCGTCGTAGGTCCTGCGCAGGCTGATCGTGTGACCCTCGCCGACGGCGATCCGGGCCGTGCCGACCTCACGCTGGACGGCCTCGATCTGGCGGACGATGTCGATCATCGGGTGCGGTCTCCTTTCGATGCTCTGGTCGTTACGGCGCCGAGGCGCCGTTCCCGCTTGCCGCGGGCGAGCTCGGTCGCGAGCGAGTCAAGTCGTTGTTCCCAGAACCGCCGGAATCGGTCGAGCCAGAGGTCGACTTCGCGAAGCGGCGCCGAGTCGACGGCGTACAGCCGCCGGGCGCCTTGGGGCCGGACGGTCGCGAAGCCGCTCTCGCGCAGGACCTTGAGATGCTGCGATACGGCCGGCTGCGAGATCCCGAATTCGGCCTGGACCGTCGCGCCGATCGCCCCTGAGGACAGCTCGCCCTCGGCCAGGAGCTCCAGGATCCGCCGGCGGATCGGGTCCCCCAGGACGTCGAACGCGTGCATCTGGCGAGTCTAGAAGGCGTACCTTATATAAGTCAACCCTGTTATTCGTGGTGCTTCGGACCTGCAGAACGTAGAAGACCGGGTCTCGATCGTCGATCAGGCGCACAATGCCGTCCCTGCCCTTTCGAGGGCCAGCGCGACGTCAGCACGTGGAGGTGCAGGCCATGACGAACGCAGCGAGAGCGGTCGCCAACAAGCCGATCTGGGTCGACCTTGGGACATCGGATGCAGCCGGTGCGCGCGAGTTCTACACGGCCCTGTTCGGTTGGGACATCCAGGTCAGCCCCGACCCCCAGTACGGCGGCTACGGCCGGGCCCTGCTCAACGGTAAGGACGTGGCCGGCATCGGGCCGGCGATGTCGCCTGACCAGCCGACGGCTTGGGCCGTCTACATCGGTACCGAGGACGCCGACGCGCTGTCCCAGAAGGTCGTGGCGGCGGGCGGTCATGTCCTCGCGCCGGCCTTCGATGTCGGTGACCAGGGCCGGATGGCGGTCTTCGCCGACCCGAGCGGCGCGGTCATCTCGACCTGGCAGCCGACCGCGATGAGCGGCTTCCAGACCCATGGCGCCAACACCTACTCGTGGGCGGAGCTCAATGCGCGCGCGGTCGAAACGAGGCTGTCCTTCTACCACGACGTGTTCGGCTGGGAGCTCAAGTCGAGCCCGAGCCCGGAGATGGCGTACACCGAGTTCGTGGTCGACGGCCACAGCGTCGCCGGTGCGACCGAGATGAGCGAGCTGGCCCCGGCGGCCATGCCGAACTACTGGCTGGTCTATTTCGGGGTCGACGATGTCGACGCTTCGACGCGCAAGGCGCTCGAGGCTGGCGGCAAGGTGATGCTCGAGCCGATTGACTTCCCAGGCGGGCGGTTCTCGATGGTCACCGATCCCCAGGGCGGCATCTTCGGGTTGCTCCGCACCAGGGCGAGGTAGCCCGCGTCAGGCGGTTGGCGTCCCGATCTGGCGACCCAGGAACTCGACGGTCCGTTCGAAGGCCAGATCAGCGGCAGCCGCGACGTAGGCGTCGCGAGACGGCTCGGCGAACCAATGGCCGGTTCCCGGGTAGCGGTGGATGACGACGTCGCGCCCGGACGATCGAAGCGTCTCCTCGAACTCCGCGACCCACTCGGCGGATTCGTAAGGGTCGTCTTCGGCGAAGTGACCGAGGACCGGGACCGCCGATCGGCTCAATACGGGGCCGTCGGTCGTGCCGTAGTAGAGGACGGACGCAACGAGCCGGTCGCACTCGGCCGGGCTCCACATCGTCCAGTGCGCACCGAACGAGAAGCCGACGGCCGCTGCCTTCCCGGTCGGGCTCAGCCGATCGACCAGGTGATCGGCCGCGGCGCGGACGATGCCGTTGATCGCGTCTTCCTCGGCCGCCCCCGCCAGCCGCGCCGCTTCGTCGATGGTCGTCGCGACCTGGCCGCCGAACAGGTCGGGCGCCACGACGGTGAACCCAGCCCCGGCCAGCCCGTCGGCGAACGCGGTGGCGTCTTCATTGAGGCCCCACCAGGCGTGGAACAGAAGGACGCCGGGTACGTCGGGACCGGCCCCACCAGCAACATAGACCCGAGCCGGAGTGCCGCCGCCCGCTTCGATCGTCTGGAATGTGCCCATGGATCCTCCTAGCGCTGGGCGTTCTCAGCGAGCCGGACCTGGATGATCCTCCTGACCATCGCCAGGGGGATCGGCGCGCCGAGTGGGAACTGGATGGTCCCTTTCCCCGACAGGTACGGGGTCAGCTCCGCCCCCAGCGCCGCGATCACCGCCCCGCTGGCCGGAAAGAGGCTGGTGTGCTTCTTGTAGGCGGCATACGACACGAGGAACTGGCCGCCATGGCTCCGGAACGCCGGCATCTGGTAGGCGATGGTCTCCGTCGCCTCCGGAGCGGCGGCCGCGATGGTCTGTCGGAGCTGTTCGACGACCGCCCGTCGATCCTCGGGCAGGCCGGCCAGGTAGTCATCCACGCTACTCGGTGATGCCACGGCGGTCTCCTCTGTCGATCCGGGATCGGTCGCTCGATCATCTCATGCCCGCTTTCGGCGACTTGTGACAGGATGCAGGCATGCCCTTGGATGGTGATTACGCCCCGAGCACGGCCGCCTGGGCACGCAAGCAGGCCGAACGCTACGAGGCCTCGAACGGGACGGAGGCTGCCGACCTCCGCGGCAGGCCGGTGATCGTGCTCACCTCGGTCGGTGCCAGGACGGGCCTGCTCCGGAAGACGGCTTTGATGCGGGTCGAGCACGAGGGCATCTATGCCGTCGTCGCCTCCCAGGGCGGCGCGCCGAAGCACCCCGTCTGGTACCACAACCTCAAGGCGAACCCGCACGTCGAGCTCCAGGACGGAGCCACCAAGCGGGACTACCTCGCCCGCGAGGTCACTGGCGCCGAGAAGGCGACCTGGTGGGCCCGAGCCGTCGAGACGTGGCCGAACTACGCCGGATACCAGACCAAGACGGACCGCCAGATCCCCGTCTTCGTGCTCGAGCCTGAAGAGTCAGACGTCGAGGCTCAGGCCGGTACGCCCTCGTAGGCGGCGCGCAGCTTGGCCACGTCGAGCTTCGACATCTGGAGCATGGCGTTCATCGCCCGCGCCGCGCCCTCGCGGTCGGCGCCGCCGAGGTACTCCGAGAGCTGGCGTGGGATGACCTGCCAGGAAAGGCCGAACCGGTCCTTGAGCCAGCCGCACTGGCTGGGCTCTCCGCCATCGGCCAGCAGGGCGTCCCAGTAGCGGTCGACCTCGGCCTGGTCGGCGCAGTCGATCGACAGTGAGATGGCCTCCGTGAACGTGAACATGGGACCGCCGTTGAGGCCGATGTATTTGCGCCCGGCAAGGGTGAACTCGACCGTCAGAACGGCTCCAGCCGTGGAGCTGGGATTGTCGGCCGGGGCGCGCTGGACCTGGTCGATCCGACTGTCCGGAAAGAGCGAGGTGTAGAGCGTGGCGGCCTCCTCGGCCGTCCCGTCGAACCACAGACAAGGTGCGATGCTGGTCATGGTCGGTCTCCATCACGACAACGAGGAAGGCGGGTCAAGACAAGGATGACGTACTCGATCGTCGCGCGGGACCCGGACACGGGCGAACTCGGCGTGGCCGTCCAGACACGCTGGATCAACGTCGGTGAGACGGTGCCCTGGGCGGAGCCCGGCGTCGGAGCGGTGGCCACCCAGTCATTCAGCGAGAAGAGTTACGGCCCGCTCGGCCTCGAGCGGATGCGTGCCGGGGACTCCGCGCCGACGGTTCTCGCGGGACTGCTCGCCCAAGACGTGGACCGCGAGCTGCGCCAGGTCGGGATGGTCGACGCGTCGGGACGCTCCGCCGCATTCACCGGCGAGCGCTGCGTCGTCGCCGCCGGCCACCTCAGCGGCGACGGCCTGTCGGTCCAGGCCAACATGATGGAGCGCCCGACAGTCTGGCCCGCGATGGCCCACGCCTTCGGCACCACGCGCGGTCACCTGGCCGATCGATTGATGGCTGCGCTGTGTGCCGCCGAAGCCGAAGGCGGTGATGTCCGCGGTCGACAGTCGGCGGCGATCCTGGTCGTCCCGGCCTCAGGCCCTGCCTGGGCGACCACGTATGACCTGCGAGTCGAGGACCACCGGGCGCCGCTCGATGAACTCGCCCGTCTCCTTCGGCTGGCTCGCGCCTACGAGGCATTCGACCGGTCGGAGGAGCCGGTAAGAGCGGGCGACCTGGCCGGGGGCGCAGCCACGCTCGAGGAGGCCCACCACCTTGCCCCTGACGACGACCAGATCACTCTGTGGACGGCGGTCTTGGTCGCCGGGTCGGGCCGCCTTGCCGAGGGCCGCCGGCTGTTCGCCGAAGCCCAGAGAGACGAACCACGAAGCGCCGAGCACCTCCGCCGGTTCATCGCCGCGGGGCACCTGCCACTTCAGCTGGCGGCGGTCGTCGACCTCCTGGAGTCAGGGACCCCGCCCGGGCTCGGTACCTCGGGTCGTCGCAAGGCGTAGACCCGGGCCTGCTTCAACGCCAGATCCTCCAGCTCGGTGGTGGTTCGAACCTCGTAGGTCGCAAGCTCGATCAGTTGATCAGTGGGCAGGTAGCGCCGGCCGGGATCGCCGACCAGCACATCGATATCGCGCTCCCGCGCCCGCTGCAACCAGGGCAGGACACGTTCGGCCAGACCGGAGTCGTACCACGTGTCGCCGGCCAGGATGACGTCCACGTCGGGCGGACCCTCGTCGAGGACGTCCCGCTCGACGGCCGTGACCCGGCAGCGGTTCGCTCGGGCGTTCCGCTCCAGGGCTGCGGCAGCGAAGGCGTCGATGTCGGCCCCGGTGGCCTCGACCGCGCCGGCCCGCATCGCGGCGATCGCACACAGGCCCGAGCCGGACGCGAGGTCGAACACCCGACGACCGGCCACGACCTCGGGGTGCTCGCGTAGATAGCGTCCGAGCGCCAGACCGCCGCCCCAGGCGAACGCCCAGTACGGCAGGGCGGCATCGGGGTCGTCCATCTCGACCTGGACGGCGTGCCACAGCGGCAAGACCTCGTCGGCCAGGTGGAGCCGGATCTCCTCGAGACCGGGGACCGGTCGGAGTCGGGTATGACGCAGGACGAAGGAGCGGGCTGACGCTGCCATCGACGAACCGTCAGCGGCGAACAGCGAAACGATCGGTCGCCGCGAGGTTGAGTCGGTCCATCTCCGCGTCGCCGGTGTGGCCGCCCGAGACGAAGTGGAGCTCGGCGTCCGGCCAGGCCTGGGCCAGCTGCCAGGCCACGTCGGGCGGACCGGCCAGATCGAGCCGTCCGTGCATCAAGACCGCCGGGATCCCGGCCAGTCGCAGAGCGTTGGCCAGGAGCTCGTCGTCCTCGAGCCAGGCCGCATGCGAGAAGTAGTGGGTCACGAGGCGAGCGAAGGCGATCGTGTAGGGCTCGTCGGACCAGCGCGGATGGGGCGTCACGTAGCCCTCCTCGAGCGACAGCAGAGCATCCTCCCAGGCGACCCAGTCGCGCACGGCCTGCAGCCGAACGGACGGGTCCGGGTGATGGTTGATGAGCCGGTCGTAGGCGGCGGCCAGGTCACCGTCGCGGTCGGCCTCGGGCACACCGGCCCGGAAGCGTGCCCACTCCTCGGGGAAGTAGCGGCCGACGCCGCGGACGAGCCACTCGACATCGGCCGGGCGGGTCATCGTGATCGACAGGAGGACCATCTCGGAGACGCGCTGGGGGTAGCGCTCCGCGTAGGCCAGGCCAAGGGTGACCCCCCACGATGCGCCCCAGACCAGCCAACGCTCGATCCCAAGGTGCTCGCGGAGGAGCTCGAGGTCGGCGATCAGGTGCTGGGTCGTATTCGCGCTCAGGTCGGTCGCGAAGTCGCCGGCGTGGGGCGTGCTCCGGCCGCAGCCGCGCTGATCGAGCTGGACCAACCGGTAACGGTCCGGGTCGAACCAGCTTCGTCGGGTCGGGCTGCTGCCACCGCCGGGCCCGCCGTGGAGGGCGACCGCGGCCTTGCCATCCGGGTTACCCGACACTTCCCAGTAGACCTGCTGGCCGCCTCCGACATCGAGCAAGCCCGAGTCATGAGGCTCGATCGGCGGGTACGGGACCGTGCGCCCGATGGTCAGTCGCCTCGCTCGTCCGTCGGCATCGGCTCACTGGCCAGCCAGCGACCGCCGTCGCCCGGTTTGAGGAGGCGATGGCGCCCGGTCGCCAAGTCCCATTCATTGCGGGTGAACCGGGTCTGATCATCGCCGGTCATGATCAGGGTATAGGCGGGCCGGCCGTGTCCGGCGAGATGGCCGTGGTCGTGCAGATCGTCGGGCGGCAGCAGCGTCGTGAGCTGCGTCGGCACGAGCGACAGAGTCTCCACGAGCTCGGGGCGAGCCGCCGACCCTTGCCCGCTCACGCGGTAGTGGCGATGGGTCTCCAGACCGACGATCGGGCTGACGGCGACCCACGTCCCATGATCGTGGACGGCGCCCATCTGCCCCTCCGGGCGATGGACGATCGACAGCCGCGGGCCGCGCTCAGGGGCGTGGATGGGCAGCCCTCCGCCGCCTGGGCCGAGGCGTGCGATCCAGGGCGCCAGATAGTCCACGTCGGCCGCCAGTCCGACCAGAGCGGCGCCGATCGCAGGCAGGTCCGGCGTCGCTGTTGCGGCTGGTCCCGCGATGCGCTCGAACAGGGTGCGAACCGGGCCGTCGAGTCCGTCGAGGCCGCTGCGTCCACGGTCGACCAGGCCGGTCATGTCAGGCCCACTCCACCGTGGCGATCTCGACCGGCGTGCTCACGCCCTTGACCGGGGTCGAGCGCAGGGCGGACGCGAGGACCGCGTCGCCGGCCTCGGCGAGGGTCTCCGCGGTCGCCAGGATCTCCTCGCCGTCGGCCAGGGCGGCGACTCGCGCAGCGATGTGGACGCCCTTGCCGCTGTAGTCGTTGCCCCGTTGGTTCGCCTCAGCGGTATGCAACCCGATCCGCACCCGGATGGCGAACCCGGTGCTCTCGCGATGCTCGAGCAGGGCGCGCTGGATGGCGATGGCGCAGTGGACGCCGGCTCGAGCCGACTCGAACGCCGCGAAGAAGCCGTCGCCGGTGGAGTTGACGATCGCCCCTCCCCCGCTCGCGACCTGACCGCGGAGCATGTCGTCGTGCCAGCGTAGAAGACGTTCCCAGGCCCCGTCGCCAAGGGCTTCGGCCAGGTTGGTGGACCCGACGATGTCGGTGAACATGAACGTCATCCGGCTGACTTGCGGTCCGCTCCGACGATCCTCGGCATCGCGCAGATCGCGCTCGGCGGCCTCCACGTCGACTCGGGCGCCCAGCCGCCGGAATTCATCGAGGGCCGCGTTGAGCTCGAGATCGGCGTCCTCGTCCTGGACGCTGCGCAGGGCCCGCGCCAGGACTGCCCGCGCCCGGGCGATCTCGTACGGGGCACCGACCTCACGCCAGCCCTTGATCGCAGCCCGGAGCTCGTGGGCTGCGGCCTGCGCGTCCCCCTCGGCCAGGAGCACCCGACCCAGGGCGACCCGGCGACCGGCCTCGAGCGCCGGTGATGGGTAGCCAACGACGATCCCGGTCAGCTCATCCACGGCGCTCCGGGCACCCTCCACGTCCCCGGCTGCGGTCGCGATCTCGACCTGGGCCGGCAGAAGACGTGCCTTCGCCCAGCGATCCCAGGTCTCCTCGGCGACGGCGGCATTGATCGCGACGGCTGCGGCCTTGATCTTGCCTTCCGCCAGGCGCACCAGGGCCAGGGCCGGTTGGGGCGATCGCCCACGGGCGTGGGCCTCGCGCAGGGAGGCCTCGGCGCCCGCGAAGTCGCCCTTCAGCCGGCGGATGTCGCCGATGGCGTAGAACCCGTCGGCCATCGGCGGGGTGGCGTTGTAGCCGACCAGCTCGACGGTCGCTCGCTCGAGCTCGTGTTCAGCCTGCTCCCAGGCACCGCCGACGGCTGCGACCTCGGCGCGGTGGATCCGGCACACCCCCGGGAAACCCGATAGCGACTGACTGGTGCAGTACTTCTCGGTCGCCTCGATCCACTCGCTGGCCCGGCGATAGTCGGTCAGGTCGCGGCAGGCGCCGATCATCCGACAGGCGGTCAACCCGGTCGTGAACGGCGACAGCTCGCCGTTGACCGCCGAGATCGAAGCCTCCTCCATCAGGGCGAGCCCATCGGTCGTCTGCCCGGTGGAGATCTTCAGAGCCCCGAGATTGATCAGGGCGTTGGCACTCAGGTCCGCGTCGGCGGACCCCTGGCCGATCTCGACCGCGCGCTCGGCCAGGATCAACGCCGCGTCGATGTCGCCCTTGGCACCGGCTGCTTCGCTCTCGATCAGGGCCATGTAGCCGTGGGCGTAGGTCTCACCGTCATGACCGATGATCCGCTCCGCCCGACGAGCCCAGGCCGAGGCGATCGAGTGCTTGCCGCCATAGCCGTACTGGCGGGCGATGTCGAGCGCCAGAAAGGCCGCTCGGAGCTCATTGCCCTCGGCCTCGTAGACCTTGAAGGCGCGCTCCTTGACCTCGAGTCCGCGGTCGGCGTCGGCGACGAAAAAGGCGGCCAGGGCGAGCGCCTCGAGGTCGACACCCGAGAGCTGGGCGGACCGGTCGGCCTCCGACAGCTGCTCGAACGCCTCCTGCCAGGAGTGACGGACGAACGCGTCCCGGCCCGCCGCCATGGGATCCTGCGCGGCGCTGTCGGGGACGCTGATGTCGGCCATGTCCCGCATTGTGCCACTCGGACCCGAAGGGCTCACCCACTGCCACGGTTCGGACACGCCGCCCGGGATCGGCCTTCCGGCAGCAGCGGCGATACGATACGCCGGCGGCAGGCCGTCAGGGATGGGAACAGATGCAATTCGGAGTCTTCACGGTCGGCGACGTCACGACCGATCCCACGACCGGGCGAACCCCGACCGAGGAGGAGCGGATCCAGGCGATGGTCGCCATCGCGCTCAAGGCCGAGGCAGATCGGCCTCGAGGTCTTCGCCACCGGCGAGCATCACAACCCACCGTTCGTGCCCTCCTCGCCGACCACGATGCTGGGCTACATCGCCGCCCGGACCGAGCGGCTCATCCTGTCGACCTCGACGACCCTGATCACGACCAACGATCCGGTCAAGATCGCCGAGGACTACGCGATGCTCCAGCATCTCGCCGGCGGCCGGGTGGACCTGATGATGGGACGCGGCAACATGGGCCCGGTCTATCCCTGGTTCGGGCAGGACATCCGCAACGGCATCGCCCTCGCCTACGAGAACTACAACCTGCTCCACCGCCTATGGCGCGAGGAGGTGGTCGACTTCGAGGGCAAGTTCCGCACGCCGCTGACGGGCTTCACCTCGACACCGCGACCGCTCGACGGCGTCCCGCCGTTCGTGTGGCACGGCTCGATCCGCAGCCCCGAGATCGCCGAGCAGGCCGCCTACTACGGCGACGGCTTCTTCCACAACAACATCTTCTGGCCCAAGGATCACGTCAAGCGGATGGTCGACCTGTATCGACGCCGCTTCGAGCACTACGAGCACGGACCGGCCGACCAGGCGATCGTCGGTCTGGGCGGCCAGATCTTCATGCGAGCGGACTCGCAGGCCGCGATCAAGGAGTACCGGCCCTACTTCGATCATGCCCCGGTCTACGGCGGCGGGCCCTCGCTCGAGGAATACATGGATCAGACGCCGCTCATCGTGGGCAGCCCGCAGCAGGTCATCGACCGGACGCTAGCCTTCCGGGAGATCGTCGGCGACTACCAGCGCCAGCTGTTCCTGGTCGACCATGCGGGCCTCCCGATCGAGATGGTCCTTGAGCAGATGGACGTGCTGGGCGAGCTCGTCCTGCCGGTCCTGCGCCGCGAGTTCGCCCTCGGTCGGGGCGAGAACGTGCCCGATGCACCCGTCCACCCACGCGTCCTCGCGGCCAGAACGGCGGTGGTGACCGCGTGACACTGTCGGGAGCTCGCTCGCTGGTCGCGGTCAGCGGCGGCCTCAGCCAACCCTCGGCGACCCGGCTCCTGGCCGACCGGCTGGCCACGGCGACCGAGCGGCATCTGGTGGACCTCGGTAGCGTGCCCCGGCTCGAGGCGATCGAGCTGCGCGACCACGCTCACGACCTGACCAACCACCTGCTGACGGGCTTTGCCAGTCCATCCCTGCAGGCCGCCATCGACGCGGTCGTGGCGGCCGATGGGCTGATCGCCGTGACCCCGATCTTCAGCGCCTCCTACAGTGGTCTGTTCAAGATGTTCTTTGACGTCGTGGCACGGGACGGCCTCGCGGGCAAGCCCGTCCTCATGGCGGCCACCGGTGGGACGGCTCGTCACTCGCTGGCCCTCGAACACGCCGTTCGTCCGCTCTTCGCCTACCTCAATGGGGCGGTCGTGCCGACCGGGGTCTACGCGGCCACCGAGGATTGGGGTCTTGGCGCGGTCGCCACCGAGGCCAGCCTCGTCGAGCGGATCGATCGGGCCGCGGGCGAGCTGGCGGCGGCGATGGTCGCCCGCGTGCCGGTGACCGCTCGGGATCCGTTCAGCGACCCGGTCCCCTTCGAGGACGTGCTTCGGTCGACTTAACCCTTGATCTCGACCGTGCGCTGGATCTCGATCGTAGGGCCGCGATCCTCGAGATCGACGACGTCCGGCCCGCGCAGACCCGAGCCGTCGGACTCGAACCGTTCGATGACCCCAGGCGGCTGACTGGAGTCGACCCAGAAGTAGGCGGACGCAGCCACCCGTCCACTGGGCCAGCCGGCTGGGTTGAACTCGGCCGTGAACTTGCCGTCGCTGACCGTCACGAACTGATCGAGGACCCATCGGGACGTGGTCGGGTCCGGTGCCGTCCCATCGGCCGCATCCCGCTCCCATTCGGTGGTCTGGACGAGTTCGACCGCCACGACCGCTCCATCGGGCAGATCGGTGGTGCCCTTGAGGGTGACCGTGTGCCCGCTGACCGAGGTCGCGAGGTCCATCGTCGCCGTCGCCCCGATGCCGCCGATAATTCGTGGCGACAGGATCAGCGCTCCTGCCAGGCCAAAGCCGACGGCGACCCACACGAGCGGGCGGATACGGTCGGACGGTCGAGCCGGACGGAGCAGACCGATCTCTGCCAGGAGGGTCCGAAAGGCCTCGAGCTCGGTCGAGCTCATGCCCCGCTTGGCAAGCAGGACCGTTGCGCTCGTTCCCGTATTCAGGAGGAACGCGCGCGAGGTCTCGTAGGCGCGCCGATAGATCGACCAGTCCTGGCGAGTGCTCGCCTGAGTCGAGGTGATCGTCAGCCCGCTCCGGTCGGCCGTGACATCGAGTGCGGCCAGAACCAGGTCGCGCCGCTGGCGGATCGCCCACCAGACGAAGGGCACGACGATCGCGCCAGTCAGGACGGCGAGACCGATGGCCAAGCCGATCAGGCTGAAGACGTCGCCCAGGGAGAGCGTGAAGACCGAGGTCACGATCAGAAACGTTCCGAGGATCAGGATGAAGGCCGAACGGCGCATGAGCGCGGCCGAATTCCAGATGAGGTCGGCGCTCGTCGGTTGAGACGTGAAGTGCACTCCGGCCGGCCCGCCGGGGGTGATCTCGGCCGCGGTCATCGCACGTGGACATCCCTGCGACGGAACATCCGGCCAGCCGCGTCGACAAGCTTGAGCATCATCGGCTCGGCCAAAAGACGACAGTGTTGTCGGTCATGCGAGCGAGCGTCTCCCGGGACGGTCGGTGGGTCAAGTGGCCGATAGTCCACCGCTTGAGACGACGAGTCGCATGCCGCCATCATCCGTGCTGCCGCATCGCCCGATGGGATGACAGCGTGACCAGTCGCCCGACGACGTTCGATGCCGCCTGGCCCGAGTCCTCGAACTCCTCAGCCACCCCGAGCCCTCGTTACCTCGATCGGCGGAGGCATTCCTGGGCGGGTCATGGACCGCGATCCAGACGGCTTCGGAGGACCGCCGGGCCCGGCGACGAGACCGACCCTAGTCCGACCCGGCGTCGTCCCGATCAGCCATCCCCGACCGCCCCTCCGGCCGATAGGGCGCCAGTTCGTCGATGTTGCCCACGAACTGGGGCAGCCGCCGATGGCCGAGCTGTTGACGGATCGCCTGGTTCTCACCGGTGTGATACCAGTAGTGGTAGATCACCCGCTGGAGCAGATCGCCGTGGATCCGGGTGAGCGGCTTGCCCTGGCGGATGGGGTGCTCGAGGAGCGTCGCCGTCGTCAGCGCGTCCAGCCAGGGGTCGGCCTTGGACGTGATCGCCCGCCAGGCCTCGAGGACCTCGGCCATCGCCGGCGTGCTGGCCGGACCGCCGTTCGTGAACCGTTCCGCGATGTCCGGCCGAGGCGTCGTGCCCTGGGCGAGGGTCAAGAAGTAGCGTTGCTCCTGCCACGCAAGGTGGCCCACGTTCCAGCTGATGCAGTTCATCGGCATCAGCCGTCGCTGCGCGTCGGGTTCGGGGACACCCTTGATCCCGCGGATGAATTCCGCCCGCGTGAACCGGAGCTGGATGATCAGCGGATGGGGCCCGGTCATCGACTGAAGATAACCCTGTCGAGGAATCCGTTCCGAAACTTCCTGTTCGGATCCGCGGCCTCGAGAAGCGCCACGAACCGGGGCAGGTTCTCGTAGGACGCCCGGACCGCCTCAGGCTCCAGGGTGAAGACCTTGCCCCAATGTGGGCGCGGCTCGAACGGCTCGATGGCCGCCTCGATCAGCGGAAGGACTCGGCGGACCCCGTCCCAGTCGGGCTGCCAGGTGAAGTGGATCGCCACCGACGGACGTCCGAAGGCCGTGCTCAGCCACAGGTCGTCGGCTGCGATCGTGCGCACCTCGGAGATCTGGAGCAGCGCGGCGAACCGGTCGCGGATGGCGTCGATGGCGAGGAGCGCGGCGACGGCATGCCGCCGAGGGACGAGGTACTCGGCCTGGAGCTCCGCGCCACTGCTGGGGGTGTGATCCATCCGGAAGTGGGGCATCCGCTCATACCACGGACCGGGCACGCCGAGCTGTTCGGTCAGGGCGGCCGCCGACATCCGTCGGATGGGATGGATCGGGACCGTCGCAAGGGTCGCACCGAACAGGGTCGGCGGCGGCTCGAACGTCGGGTCGGTCTTGACGACACGACGCTTGAGCCAGACCTGGTCGACGATCGGACCGCGCCAGTCGGTGAACAGGCTCACGCTGTCGGCGGCTGAGCTGATCTCGTCGAAGTGCTCGACGACCTGGGCCAGGGGCAGACCCTCGTACAGGTCCTGGCGCATCCGGAAGGTCGGCTGGAGATCGAGGGTCAGCGAGGTCACCACGCCCAGCGCCCCGAGCGACACCACGCTGCCCGGGAACGACTCTGGATGGTCCTGACGGGAAAAGCGCGCCATCTCGCCGTCTGCGCCGACGACTTCCAGCGCCGAGACCGCTGAGGCCAGGTTGCCGATGCGATCGCCCGAACCGTGAGTGGCGGTCGCGCAGGCACCGGCGACCGAGATGTGGGGCAGCGAGGCGAGGTTGTTCAGGGCGAACCCGGCAGCATCGATCGGGCCGCACAGCTCCCCATAGCGTACGGCGCCGTCAACCCGGACCGTCCGGGCGATGGGATCCAACTCGAAGATCCGGGGCATCCGGGCCAGCGAGATGAGATCACCGGTCGTGTCGCCGATGTCGTTGAACGAGTGGCGCGAGCCGAGGACCTTGAGCGTCCGGGCTCCGCGGACGATGGTCTGCAACTCCTCGATCGAGCTCGGCTCGTGGATCCGGGCCGCACCATACGAACGGTTGCCCGCCCAGTTGGTCAGACCCGCTAGCGGGGTCCGGTCGGTCGTCATCCACGGAGGGTAATCGCGTCGGCGGCCGGTGTGTCGCATACCGCGCACACTGACCGCATGCGCGTCCTCTTCAGCTCCATCTCCGGGCTCGGCCACGTCCATCCGATGGTGCCCCTGGCGCTCGCCCTGCGCGATCGCGGCCACCAGGTCCGCTGGCTGACCGGACCCGACGCCGTCGGGCGCCTCCAGGCGGTCGGGATCGCGACCGATTCCACCAGCCGTTCGTTCGAAGATCTTCGGGCCGAATATCGTCGGCGTTACCCGGACGCGGCCAGCCTGTCCGCCCCTGAACTGCCGGCCCATGTCTTCCCACGTCTGTTCGGTGAGGTCGCGGCGGGCGAATTCCTGCCCCAGGCGATCCGGATCGCCCGAGACTGGCGTCCCGACCTGCTGATCCACGATGCCGCCGAGTTCAGCGGTCCGATCGCGGCGGCGACCATCGGAGTGCCGGCGGTGACCCACGCCTTCGGGGCCCTGACGCCGCCCGAACGGGTCGAGGCGGCATCCGAACGGACCGAGCCATTGTGGCGTTCGGTCGGTCTCGAGCCGCGGCCGTTCGGTGGGCTGTACGACGGGCTCTACCTCGACATCTACCCGCCCAGCCTCCAGACACCGGACATGGGCCATGTCCCGCACCGCCAGCTGGCCCGGTCGGTGCCCTTCGACGATCCGGGCGACGGTTCGGCCAGTGCCTCGATGGTCGCCTGGTTGGCAGCATCGCCGGAGGCCGATCCGCTGGTCTACATGACCCTCGGCACGGTCGATCGCGATCGATCGCCCCTGCGGGCCGCCCTCGAGGCCATCGCCGGCCAGCGGATCCGGGTCCTCGCGACGGTCGGACCGAGCGGTGACCCGGCGGCCCTCGGACCGCAGCCGGACCATGTCCGCGTCGAACGCTACGTCCCCCAGTCCTTGGTCCTGCCGCACTGCGCCGTGGTCATCTCGCATGCCGGCTCGGGAACATTCCTGGCGACCCTCAGCGCGGCGGTACCACAGCTGTGCCTGCCCCAGGCCGCCGATCAGTTCATCAATGCGACCGCCTGCCAACGGTCCGGAGCCGGCCTCGCGTTCGAACCCCACGAGGCGCCCGCGGCGGCCATCGACAACGCCCTGTCCCGTCTGCTCGCGGAGCGTGCGTTCGGGGAACACGCCGCGAGCCTTGCCGCCGAGATCGCCACGATGCCCGGACCGGACGAGGTAGCGGCCGTCCTGGAAAGGCTGCCGACGCCGTCCTGAGGGCCCGTATCATGGCCGCCTGATGGACCCTGATGCGCTTCGTGGCTGGTTCGATCGACGGGTGACCGACCACCTCTTCAGTGGGACGGCCCTGGTCTGGCGAGACGGCCAGCCCCTGTTCTCCTACGCCGGCGGGCTTGCCGACCGAGGCCATGGCGTGGCGGTGACCGAGTCGACCCGTTTCGCGACCGCCTCGGTGACCAAGATGGTGACCGCGACGGCCATCCTCCAGCTCCTCGATCGGGGCCTGCTCCGGCTGGATCAGCCGCTGATCGAGCTCCTCCCCGCTGAGCAGCGACCGGCCGCGCTGACCGCCGAGCACGCGATCCACCACCTGCTCGCCCACACCTCCGGTCTGGCCAACTATCACGACGATGACGACCCGACCTGGGCGTCGTTCACCTCGATCTTCGACCGGATCCCGTCGTACCACTTGCGTCGACCGGCCGACATGCTGCCGCTCTTCATCGACCTGCCCGCCGTGGCCCCGCCGGGCACTCGGTTCGCCTACTGCGACGCGACGTATGTCCTGCTCGGGCTCGTGATCGAAGCCCTCACGGCCCGGCCCTACGCCGAGGCGGTCGCCGAAGCCGTCCTCCGGCCGGCCGGGATGACCGACTCGTCGTTCGAGGCGCTCGATGAGGATCCGTCCGACCTGGCGACGGGCTACCTGACCTCGAGCGAGGCGCCCTTCGAGGAGTGGCAGTCCAACGTGTTCCAGGTGACCGCGACCGGGATGCCCGACGGCGGGATGATCTCGACCGGGCGAGACCTCGTCCGACTGGTCGCTGCCCTGCTCGACGGCCGCCTCGTGTCGGCGGCCAGCCTCGCTGCGATGGGAGCGCCACAAGGGCCTCCGAGCGACGAAGCGGAGCAGTTCGGCTACGGGCTGCGATTGTCGGTCGTCGACGGTCGGGTCACGACCATCGGCCACGGCGGGTCCGACCCGGGCGTGTCGACCCTGGTCTCGCACCACCTGGCATCGGCCACGACCTTCGTCGTCCTGTGCAACTTCGACCGGGGCAGCCTGGCCGCGACGCAGCAGCTGGAGCGGGCCTTCGGCGTGCTCGACGGGCACCTCTGACCGGGCTGGGCTACCTTGCCGGCGGGATGTTGAGATTGAACCGGAACACGTTGTCCGGGTCGTAGCGACGCTTGATCTCCGACAGCCGGCGGTAGCGCTCGAGACCGTAGGCCGCCTGGACCCGTTCCGGTGCCTCGTCGACCGGAGCGTAATTGGCGTAGCCGGCGCCGGTCAGGGACGACGGCAGCAGGTCATCGGCCGCCGTCCGCGCCCAGGCCAGTTGCCGGGCATCGTCATCGGGATCCTGCCAGATGGCGATCGCGCTCACGTTCCAGCGAGCCTCTCGCTGGCCGAACGCGGCGCCACCGGCCGGTTCGCGCCGAGCGGCACCGCTGATCGCCTCGAGGAGGACGAACGACTCCGTATCGGGGGTGCTCGCCAAGGCCCCTCCGATCGCCTCGATGGCGCCCGCGTCGAGCTCGCGCAGGAAGTGACCTTTCCAATAGTGGCGGAGACCGAAGGGCAGCTGCCCGCTCGACGCCTGGACCTCCAAGTACGTCATGACCTTGAGTGTGTCGCCGGCCAGGGGCAATGCCCGCAGGGGCCGGATGACAGCCTCGGCCTCCTCTGGCGTGCCCTGGAAGACGAGCGAGATGTTGAACATCGGATCGGCCGCGGCCTCCGACTCGGCGCCGTCCTCCGAGGTCAGGGCGGCAGGCGCCACGGCGAAGATGACCAGCTCCTCGGGGGCGGTCCGGGCCAACTCGGCGATCGCCTCCAGGGCCTGCGGGGCCGAGCGAAGCGGCACCGACAGGTCCCCGGAGTAGATCGGTCCGACCGGCCGGAGAGCGAACTCGAACTCGGTCACGATCCCGAAGTTGCCGCCACCGCCGCGCAGGGCCCAGAGCAGCTCTGGGTCGCCGTCCTCGCCGGCGATGACGATCGAGCCGTCGGCCGTGACGACCTCCGCCCGGACCAGGTGATCGCAGGTCAGCCCACCGGTCCCCATCAGGAATCCGAGACCGCCGCCAAGGGTCAATCCACCGACCCCGGTGTCGCCGAAGGTCCCGCCGGTCATGGCCAGTCCGTGCGCGGTCGTGGCCTCGTCGACCTCGATCCAGAGCGCACCCCCGCCGACGGTCACTCGACGACCGGCCGGATCGACCGAGATGTCTCGGAGCCGGCGCAGGTCGATGACCAAGGCGTCGTCGGCGGTGGCATGACCGGCCACGCTGTGACCGCCGCCACGGACCGCGATGGGCAGGTCGTTGGCCCGGGCCCAGCGGACCGCCGCGGCTACATCCGGCGCGCTGTCCGGTCGAACGATGGCGGCGGGACGGCGGTCGATCGTGGCGTTGAACGTGGCCCGACCCTCGTCGAAGCCCGGATCGGCCGGCGCGATCACCTCGCCGGAGATCGCGCCGCGCAGTGAAGCGAGCGGTGGATCGGTCGCCATCGGGCTGCTCCTCCTCGGACGGCGCCGTCTGCCGTCCTCAGCGCACGGGCAGGACGATCACGTAGCGGCCGCTCCAGGCATCATCCGCCGCCAGGAACCCTTCTGTATAGGGATCGTCCAGCGGGCTGTCCGTCTGGCGGTACTTGCGCAGCTTGTACTTGAGCGGACCGTGGAGGAAGTTCCAATAGGAGATCCTCTTGTTGCGCAGGGCATCGCGCTTGAGCGGGTCGGTGATGTAGACCGACTTGACCGTGAAGGCCGACGACTTGGCCGGATCCTGCCCGTAGACGACGTAGCCGTTGAGGACCTGGGCATGGCCGCCCGCCCAGGCCAGCAGCCCGACCGGCTTGTGATAGCGGGCCATGGCCATGATGGCGGCCTTGACCGTGGCCGAGTAGGAGATCGAGGAGTAGACCGCGTAGGTCATCGAGTCGGCGTTCTCGAAGTCGTTCCAGCCGTACTGGTTGAGGGCGTTCCGCCAGCCGTTCGGGTCCGTTCCCCCGGGGCCGACCTCGAGCGTGTCGTGGGCGCGCGCCCAGCGGATGATCGAGCGCTGCCGCGACAACGCGATGGTCGGGGTCCAGGCAAAGCCGCTGCCCTGGCGGCCCTTGGCCGCGATCTCGTTGAGCATGATCATCGTGGATGTCGCCACGCATGAGGTCATGTCGGGGTTCTGGTAGCGGACGAGGGGGCTATACAGGTTCAGGCTGTAGGTCCGATCGGGTGGTGGCTGGATGACCGTGAGTCGGCGCGACGTGTGGTCGGAGCCGCCGTCGTTGCTGACCGTCAGGCGGACCGTGTAGCGCCCGGCCGCGTAGGTGTGGCTCGGGTTCTGGACGATCGACGTCGTGCCGTCCCCGAAGTCCCAGGTCCAGGCGGTCGGCTGGTCGTCCGAGGTGTCGCTGAAGGTGGCCACGAGGCCGCTCAGGCTGACCGCGAAGCGGGCGTTCGGGGCGCTGGCCGCGGCGGCGCTCGGCACAACGACGGTCAACAGGAGGGTCGCGCTGAGAAGCGCCAGCGATATCGCCGATCGCAGTCGGAGGAGGCGCATGGTCGGGCTCCCATGAGGGCGTCCGTCCGACTGAACGAACGCCAGGTTCCGTGCCACCTTACCGCAGGACGCCCGTCCGGCGCCCCCTGACCATCGGTTGCGGGCCGATAGAGCCTGGCTGCTACCCGTTGAGCACGGCGATGTCCCGGTCGGTCATATCGGCCGCCAGGAAGACCAGGAGTCGCTCACCTTCCGCCCGGACGGCCGCCAGGTCGCCCCGCGCCACCGACCCCGGGATGCGCAGGACCAGCCGCGCCCGTCCCCGTTCGCGTTCGATCCTCCAGGCGCCCCGGACGACCCCGTCGATGAGCAGAGTGCTGACCGGCTCGTTGTCGCGGGCCCAGGACCAGACGTCGGTCCCCGGCGGGATCGTCCGGGACCGATCGGCATACGACAGCAGTAGGTTCTCGAAGTCGTACAGGAAGCGCGGCGGGGCGGGCGTCTCCGGATCCGGTCTGGGACCGTCGGGCAGGTCGAACAGTTCGCGACCGTCCTCGTCGTGAAAGACCGCCAGCTCCGGACGCAGCCGCTCGAAGACCACGCGCAGCCTGGTCAGTCCGGACCAGGCCTGGGCGTCCATCACGCTGGCCGGGCCGAACGCTCCCAGGTAGCGCACGACCATCTGGTCCAGGCTCATCGAACCGGTCGGCAGATCGGTCCCGAGCCAGGCTTCGATCGAGGTGTGGGCCACCGGGCCGCTCCGGCCCCACAGGCCCCGAGGCGGGACCTGGACGAGCGGCACCCCGGCGCGAACGCCCTGTTCCAGACCCATCCGGTCGCGTCCCGGCCAGCGTTCGAGCAGGTGGTCACCGAGCGCCTTGAACGTCCGCGGCTCGGCCTCGACATGGGCCCGCCCGAGCGCGACCAGCTCGGCCGGGTCGACGCCCTCGAGGCGCCGGCCGAACTGGCTCTTGTGAACCCGATCCAGGATCGGCTGGATGAGCGGCCGGAGGGCGACCGCGTCGGCCGCGCTGACCAGGTGGATCGTCCCGCGCATGAGCGCCATCCGAACCACCCGACGATGGACCAGGAGCTCCGAGAGCTCCTCGGGCCGGAAAGCGTCGAGGCGCGTCCACAGCCCGACGTAGGCCGTGTGGGGCGTCTGGGCCTGCAACCCGACGAGCTGCTCGACCATATCGAAGGCGGACCTGCTCGACCTTCGGAGCAGCGACTGGCGTTCGAGCGTCGCCCGGTTGAGCGCGCGGCGGGTGAGGACGATCGGTGGCGCCACCCCTCCATCATGCCGAACGTGGTGCCAGCTCGCACCGAAACCGGTGATTCGGGTCCCAAAGTGTGGTAGTACGTTGGTCCTGGTCCGTGCCACTGGACCAAGGGAGGATGTGGACATGCGATCCATCGGGGGTCTTTCTCGTTTCGCCAGCGGCGGACAGCGCGGTCAGGGGTTGGCGGAGTACGCCTTGCTCCTGGCTCTCATCGCGATCGTCGCGATCGCCGCACTACTGTTCCTGGGCGGCCAGATCAGCCAGATCCTGAGCGACGTCGGCAACTCGGTCTAAGTCGCGCCGAGAGCGGCGAGAACGGTCGAGGCAGCCCTAGCGGGCGAGTCCGAACGCGACGTTGCTCCAGGCACCCAGCAGACCGAGGCCGATGGCGAGCACCGCCGAGCGTCCGGCATAGCCCGGGAAGCGCACGGCGATCCGCCACAGGACGACCACGATCAGGCCGATCGCCACGAGCTTGTAGGCAGCCGGTCCGGCGCTGCCCAGTGACCCGAAAAGGCCGCGTGCGACGGGGTTCTGTTCGGCATGGATACCGACCCGGCCGATGGCGGCCAGGAAGGTGACGAGGTCGGCGGCCTGGGCCACGATCACGATCAGGAAGAGGCGGCGGCGCTCGAGCAGGGTCGACACGGTCCCATGGTTCGGGACCGCAGCGTGGGCGTCCCTAGGACGGCGGTTCCCCTGGATACCGCCGCAGGTACCGTCCGTCGCGACAGCCGGTCATGTAGTAAAGATGGACTGGTGCATCGCGTCGCCACGTGCCAAGATGGGAGCCGATATCCAGCAGAGGACCCATCCCGTCCTCGGCCCGGTTCGAACGATCCTTGGGGAGATCGCTGATGCACCGTCGTGCCGTGCTGTCGGCCGTGGCTGTGGCTGTCCTGGCGCTCGGTTCGCTTGCCAGCGCCGCCGGTCATCCCGTCCTGGCGGCCCCCTGCGGGGTCGACATGACCTCCCTCCAGAACGGCGGGTTCGAGATCCCGGTCGTTGCCGCCGACACGTTCACCCTGTTCCCGGAGGCATCGGTCCCGCCCTGGCAGACGACCGACACGGCCAACCAGATCGAGATCTGGGGGACCGGCTTCCTGGGCGTCCCGGCCGCGGCCGGCAACGGCTTCGCCGAGCTCAATGCCAACTCCGCGGGAACCCTCTACCAGGATGTGATCTCGACCCCGGGTGACACGATGACCTGGATGCTGTCGCACCGTGGGCGCAGCGGCAACGACACGATGGAAGTCCTCATCGGCAGCGCTGCGACCGCCGATGTGACCAACAACAACGGCTGGGACTTCATCTCCGCCGGCCTGACCGACGGCAATGCCGCCTGGGGCGTGCACACCAACGACTACGTCGTACCGGCCGGCCAGATCTGCACCCGCTTCGCCTTCCGGGCGGTCAGTACGGCATCGGGCAACGCCTCGATCGGGAACTTCCTCGATGAGGTGAGCTTCGCGGTGACACCGGCGCCGACCCCGACGCCGACAGCCACGGCGACGGCGACCGCTACTGCCACCGCGACGGCCACCCCGACGGGGACCCCGACCGGGACCGTCGATCCGGGTTCGAGCACGATCATCACACCGCCGCCGACGGACACCGATGCGGACCTCATCCGGCCGCCCTCGGTCCCGGCCGTGCCCCTCATCGCGATGCTCCTCGTTGGACTGGGCCTCGGTCTGAGCCTGGTGACCCGGCGGACCCGCCCCGGCCGTTAGCTAGCCGCAGCCGCGCCCAGCCCCTCGCAGGCGCGGCCCGCTCGGCCGATCAGCGCCGGTCAGACTCGGTCATCGTGATCGGCGTGTTGTGGACGGCAGGGATCGATCCGAGACGGCCGGCCTGGTAGTCGGCCATGGCCTGCATGACCTCCTCGCGGGTGTTCATCACGAACGGACCCATCCAGGCGACGGGTTCCCGGATCGGACGACCGCCCAGGACGACCAGGTCGAGGTTGGGCGATCGGGATTCCTGGAGGTCGCCGGCAGCCACGGTGATCGCGTCGCCCGCCCCGAACAGGGCCAGCTGCCCGGTCTCGATCCACCTCGCCTCGGGGCCGACCGTGCCGAACCCGGACAGAACGTAGACCAGCGCGTTGTAGTCGGCCCGCCAGGGCAGGCTCAGACGGGCGCCGGGGCTGAGGGTGGCGTGGACGAGGGTCATCGGGGTGTAGGTCGAACCGGGACCGACATGACCGGCGACATCACCGGCGATGACCCGGACGAGGGCCCCACCGTCGCTCGAAGAGAGCAGGGCGACTTCGGTGGCCCGCAGGTCCTGATAGCGCGGCGCCGCCCACTTCTGGTCACGCGGCAGGTTCACCCAGAGCTGGAGTCCGTGGAACAGGCCGCCACTGACGACCAGCGCCTCCGGCGGCTTCTCGATATGGAGGATCCCGGCGCCGGCGGTCATCCACTGGGTGTCCCCGTTGGTGATGACCCCTCCCCCGCCATTGGAGTCGGCATGCTCGAAGGTCCCGTCGATGATGTAGGTCACGGTCTCGAAGCCACGGTGGGGGTGCCACGGCGTGCCCTTGGGCTCGCCCGGCGCGTAGTCGACCTCTCCCATCTGATCGAGATGGACGAACGGATCGAGGTCGCCCAGGTCGACTCCGGCGAACGCTCGCCGGACCGGGAAGCCGTCCCCTTCGAAGCCCCGCGGAGCGTTGGTCACGCTGCGGACGGAACGCTGACGGGCGAGGACTGGATCCGGCAGTGCGATCCGAGGCAGGACGGTGAGATCCTCGACGACGATGGCGGGCATGTGACTGGGGCTCCTTGGCGCTCTTCGGCTCGATCCTACCACGATGGTCGTTGCGCGCGCAATCAGATTTCGCGAGGCTGGACAACCGCGCTACGATCGAGCCATGGTCGATGACGAGGTCGGGACACGGCTCCCCCGCCGCCGCCGGATGTCGCTGGCGCCGCGGCCGGCCGCGATCTGCAGCGGCCGGGTGCACATCGTCATCTATGCCAATCCGGCCTTCATCGAGGCGTTCGGCGCCCCGGCCATCGGTCTGCCCGCGCGTGAGGGGATCCTGGGACTGGAGGGCCCGGCCTTCGACCTGCTTGACGCCGTCTACCGCAGCGGGCGGCCGCTCGGACGCTGGATCGAGCGAGACGGCACGACGTGGCGGATGACCGGGATCCCCCGACGCGATGCCACGACCTCGGAGATCGAGGGAGTCGCCTTCAACCTGCGCGAACGCGGCGACGCACCGCTGCCGAGCGACTGACCGTCCGGGCCGATCGCCGGGAGGACGGTCCGAGCCGGAACGATCCGCTCAGAAGACTCCGCCCGCGCTGAAGTCCATGAACGTGCCGTCTTCATGGCGGGCGATCGGCACGGCGTCCAGGACCGCGGCAGGATCGATCGGGCCGTAGATATGTGGGTACTGCCGGTCCGGGTCGTCGAAGCGCCAGGGCGAACCGGTCGCATCGAGATCCAAGGTAAGGACGATGAAGTCGCGTGGATCGGTCCGGTAGTGGCGATCGGCGGTGGCGACCATCGCGGCCGAGCCGTCGGTACAGTGGATGAAGCCCTCGCTGGCCAGGCTGGGCGAGACGATCGGTGCGGTCGGGTCGCGCTGGGTCCAGGTCTCGCTCGGGATCAGGTGGAAGGTCGGGTGCACGGCCGAGTCGCTCAGGCGGGATCGAGCCGGCCGACCGCTTTCCAGCGACGATCGATGGCCACCTGGATGACGGTCGGCGTCTCGGCGGCCAGGGCGTCGGTCAGCGCCGCTTCGAACATACGGTCGTCGTCGACCCGGATGCCGTTCGCCCCGAGCCCTCGGGCGATGGCCGCGAAATCGACCGGGCCGAGCTCCGTCGCCTGGCCGATGCCCGTCCCGCGGGCTTCCTGGTGGACCCGGATGGTGCCGTAGCGCGCGTTGTCGAAGACGATGGCGACGAGGCGGGTCCCTTCGCGAACGGCCGTTTCCAATTCGTTCATGGTCATCGCGAAGCCACCGTCGCCGGTCAACGCGACGACCGGCCGACCGGGGTGCTCGAGTGATGCGGCGATCGCGGCAGGCAGCCCGTAGCCCATGGCCCCGGAGGTCGGCCCAAGCAGCGTCCCGGGGCGACGGAAGCGATAGCCCCGACCTGCCCAGCCGGCGAAATTGCCCGCGTCGGTGGTCAGGATGGCCTGGGGCGGGAGGATCTCGTTGAGGGTCGTGACGACCCTGCCCGGGTGGACACCTGGGCCGTCCCACGGGATATCGTCAACGACGCTGGCCGCCTCGAAGGACGCCCGGTCCGCCTCGTTGGCCGTCCGCCGGGCGTCGTACGGCTCGGCCAGCAACACGCCCGAAGACACTCGCCGACGGGCCACCCGCAGGAAGGTGCGAGCATCGGCGACGACCGCCAGGGTCGGTGCCGCCAGACCGGCATGGGCGGAGCGCGGTTCGAGGTCGACGTGGGCCCAGGCGACGTCGCTCCGTGGCTGGCTGTAGTCGAACGAGGCGAACTCGCCCAACCGACAACCCAGGACCACGACTGCATCGGCCGTTTCGAGGCGGTCGCGGACCGTCGATGGTGCGCCCAGCCCGGTCATCCCGAGATAGAGCCGATGATCGTTGGGGAAGACGTCGGCGCGGCGCCAGGCGGCCATCACCGGGACCTCGAGGATCTCGGCCAGGCGAACCAGGTCGGCGGTGCCACGCGAACGAAGGACGCCGGCGCCGGCCAGGATGAGCGGTCGACGGGCGCCGGCGAGGAGCTGGAGGACGGCCCGTGTCTCATCGGGTTCGGGCTCGATCCGCGACGGCCGGGAGGGTTGGGCCTGTTCGGTCGCGCCCGGCACCATCTCGTCGAGCACGTCCTCGGGGATCGAGATGACCACGGGCCCGGGCCGTCCCGACACGGCATGGCGGACGGCCTCGGCCATGAGCGCCTCGGCTCGGGCCGGCGCATCGATCTCGACCGCCCATTTGGCCAGCCGGCCGATCGACCCGACGATGTCCGCTTCCTGGAACGCCTCGCGGCCACGGTTGACCCGCTGGACACCGCCCACGATGGCCAGCATCGGGGTCGAATCGGCCCGGGCGGTATGGATCCCGATGGCCAGGTTGGCCGCCCCGACGGCACGAGTAGCGAGGCACAGCGCCGGTCGACCGGTCAGCTGGCCATGCGCCTCGGCCATGAACGCGGCACCGCCTTCGTGGCGGGTCGCGACGACTCTGATGCCGACCTCGGGCAGGGCGTCGAGGAGACCGAGGAAGCTCTCGCCCGGAACGGTGAAGGCGATGGTGACCCCGGCGGCCTTGAGCGCGTCCGCGATCAGACGCCCCACCGTGCGCGGCTCGGGTGGAGGCTCCGGCTCGGCGGCGGGCTCGGGCTCAGGCTGCGGCTCAGCGTCGAGCGTCGGCTCGGGCTCGGCAGACTCCGGCTCGGCGGCGGGCTCGGGCTCAGGCTGCGGCTCAGCGTCGAGCGTCGGCTCGGGCTCGGCAGACTCCGGCTCGGCGGCGGGCGTCGGCTCGGGCTCGGACTGCGGCTCAGCGTCCAGCGTCGGCTCCTCCGGAGCGTCGTCGCCCGTCGTGAGCCCCGACTCGCTAACGGTAGTTCTCGAACTGGAGGGGTACGACCTCGTCGAGCTCGCGCAGCCGGACGATCACCCGCTGGAGGTCGTCCTTGCTCTTGCCCGAGACCCGGACCGCGTCGCCCTGGATCTGCGACTTGACCTTGGGGTAGTCGTCGCGGATGAGCTTGGTGATCCGCTTGGCGACGTCCTCCGGCAGGCCCCGGCGCAGCTTGATCTCCTGGCGGACCTTGTTGCCGCCGGCCGGTTCGACCTTGCCCCAGTCGAAGATCTTGAGCGACAGGTTGCGCCGGATGGCCTTCGACTCGATGAGGTCCTTGACCACCCCGGCCAGGTACTCGTCATCGGTCGTCAGGACCAGCTCTTCCTTGTTGTGCTCGATGTCGATGTGGGCGCTCTTCAGGTCGTAGCGCTGGACGGCTTCGCGGCGCACCTGGTCGAGGGCGTTCCGAAGCTCCTGCTCGTCGAAGTCGCTCACCACGTCGAATGAGACGTCGCCGGCCATCGACCCTCCTCCGCCATGCCTTGTGGGGAGGCACATGGTACCGCGCCACCTCCGATACCATCGAGTCATGAAGGTGACCTTCCTGGGCCAGGCCGGCCTGTACATCGAGACGCGCGCCGGCAGCATCCTGTGCGACCCGTGGTTCAGCCCGGCCTACTTCGGCTCGTGGTTCCCCTTCCCGGCCAACGACGGGATCGACCCGAGATCGATCGGTTCACCGACGTACCTGTACGTCAGCCACCTCCACCACGACCACTACGATCCGGCCTGGCTGGCCGAGCACTGCTCGCGCGACGCCACCGTGATCCTGCCCGACTACCCGGTCGACGACCTGCGCCACGAGCTGCACAGGCTTGGTTTCCGCAAGTTCGTCGAGACCGCCGACTGCGAGCCGTTCGAGCTCGACGGCGGTCTGCGGATCATGGTCATGGCCCTCGACGCGCCGACCGACGGTCCCCTGGGCGACTCGGCCCTGCTGGTCGACGACGGCGACACGCGCCTGCTCAACATGAACGACTCGCGCCCGACCGACCCGGCCAAACTGCTCGCCTTCGGGCCGCTCGACCTGCTCTTCCTGCAGTTCTCCGGGGCGATCTGGTACCCGATGGTGTACGAGTTCCCGGTCCGGGCCAAGGAGACGCTGGCCCACAAGAAGCGGGTCGTCCAGCTCGCCCGGACCCAGCGCTACATCGAGATCCTGGACCCCACGTTCATCGTCCCCAGCGCCGGCCCGCCGTGCTTCCTGGACGACGACCTGTTCAGCCAGAACGACTTCGACCGCTCGCCCTCGAACATCTTCCCGGACCAGACGGTCTTCCTGGAGCACCTGGCCGAAGTCGGCATCGACGGTGGACGGCTGATGCTGCCCGGCTCGTTCGGAGAGCTCCGCCGCGACGCCTTCGAGGTGGTCCATCCGGTCCCTGACGCAGAGGTCCACCGGATCTTCGACGAGCGCGAGACCTACCTGCGCGAGTACCAGGCCCGCAAGCGACCCTTGCTCGACGCCGAGCACGCTCGCTGGGACGGCGACCCGGACGACGAGCCGCTGGACCTCCTGAGCGAACTCAAGGCCTGGTTCGAGCCACTGATGGGCTTCGGAGAGCAGATCTGCTCGGGCATCGGGGCGCAGGTCCTGCTCGACCTGGCGTCGGAGGGGATCGTCCTCGACTTCGTCGACCAGAAGGTCCGTCGCTGGGATGGCGTCGAAGCCTGCCGCTACATCTTCCGGATCGATCGGCGCCTGGTCGAGGTCCTCGTCCGCGAGCACGAGGTTGACTGGGTCAACTCGCTGTTCCTGTCGATGCGCTTCAGCGCGGCCCGCAAAGGCCCCTACAACGATTACCTGTACACCTGGTTCAAGTGCCTCGATCTGGAGCGGCTCCAGTACGCCGAGGGCTTCTACGCCGAGAAGGCCAAGTCCGAAGCCGCCTTCGTCATCGACGGCTGGGAGGTCCAGCGGCGCTGCCCCCACATGAAGGCGGATCTGACCCTGTTCGCGTCGGTCGACGACGCGGGGGTCCTGACCTGCTCGCTCCACGGCTGGCAGTACGACCTCGCGACGGGCCTGTGTCTGACGTCCGAAGGGCACGAGATCCAGTCCCGGCGCCTGTCCGAGGATGAGCTGGCGGCGCTGGCGGCGGCCGCCGAGGCCGGCGGGGCCGTGGTGGCGGCCGCAGCCGACTGACAGGGTTGGAGTGACGGACGACGCCAGGGCGATCCTCGGCCACATCTCCGGCGGCCGCTCTAGGCGACGGACGCAGGACCCACTGGCGTCTCGAGGATGGTCTTGAGTCGGGCGAGATCCTTACGGAAGGTGCGCGTCATGATCGGTCCGAGGAGCGGGTTGAAGACGATCCCGAGCGGACCGTTCACATGGCCGTCTGCACCGTAGATCAGTCGACAACCTGCCCCGTCGGGGTCGATCCGGCAGTAGGCGACGACGGTGGCGCCACCCTGGACGGTCTTCCAGCTGGCGTAGCGGGGCGGATCCCAGTCGACGATCTCGGCCGTGACCTCGAGCCGGCGACCCATGATCCGGGCCGCCTGTCCGCCGCGACGACCCGGTCGGGTCGGACCGGGGTCGTCCCACCACGTCTCGATGACATCGGGTCGCCAGTGTGGATTGTTGGTGAACTCGGTCACGTAGTCGAAAACGTCCTCGGCCCTCCGCGCGATAGACACAGTCAACTCCGCCTTGGGCACGGTCTCACCCTCCCTGGCTCCGCTCCTCGAGAGCTTGAACGAGGCGCTCCGCGATGACCGACGAGCGGCCGCCGCCCATGACCAGGACCACGTCGCCGGGCTCGACCAGGGGGGCAAGGGCGTCGGCGGTCGCTTCGACAGAGCCGGGCGCGATGGCGGGGGTCCCTCGAGCCGTCACGGCGGCGGCCAGGTCCGCGGCCGAGACGATGGTCGTGTCGGGATCGCGGACCGCGAAGATATCGGCGATCGCGACCCGGTCGGCCGTGGCCAGCACCTCGGCGAAGGCATCCAGCATGGCCGCGGTGCGGTGGAAGGTCAGCGGTTCGTAGACGGCCCACAGCCGCCGGCCGGGATAGCGCAGGGCGACGGCATCGAGGGTCGCCCGGATGGCGGTGGGGTGGTGACCGTAGTCGTCGAGAACGACGATCCCGGCCACGTCGCCCTTGAGCTCGAACCGCCGGCCGACCCCACCGAACGTGCGCAGACCGTCGAGGACTGATTCCGGATCGGCCCCGTAGGCCAGGGCCGCGCCGGCTGCGCCCAGCGCGTCGTCGGCGTTGTGGCGACCGACCAGGCGGAGATGAGCCACCGCCCCGTCCGACCCCGGGACCCCATGGACGACGATCCGGGCCGTCCCGTCGTCGTCGGCCTCGTAGCGAGCGACCAGGCCGGAGGCCGGACCGACGCCGGTCCGGTATTCGCCGCGCAGCTCGGCCAGGCGGCGTTCGGCCGCCGAGGCATCCCCAGCGATGACCTCGAAGGCGACGAGCCGACCGGGCCAGTCGATCAATCGAGGCAGCAACGTGCGGACGCCGGCATCACCGGCGTTGGCGATCAGGGTCGGCGCCGCCGCGCCCCCATCGTCGGCCACGCTTCCTCGAAAGCGGCGGATCCAGCCCTCGAAGGCGGTCACGACATCGGCCCTGCTCGCGAACACGTCCGGGTGATCCCAATCCGCGTTGAGCAGGACACCCACCACCGGACGGTAGGGATCGAAGTTGCCGGCATACTCGTCCGCTTCGACCACGGTCGGACCGCCCAGCCCGAGGCGGACCACCGATGGCATGGCCCCGGTCAGCTCCGCTGGCAGGATGGCCCCGACGAAGGCGGACGGATCGAGTCCCGCCCGGACCAGGAGATGGACGAGCCAGCCGGTCGTGGTCGACTTGCCGTGCGTCCCGGCGACGGCCAGCAGGTCGCCGCCGCGAGTCGCGATGGCGTCGGCGATGAGCTGCTGGCAGCTGGTCGCCGGGATGCCGGCGGCATGGGCCGCGTGGAGTTCGGGCTGATCCGGGTCGACCGAGGTCAGCGCCTTCGAGACGGCGATCCGGTCGACCAGCGGCCTGCCGGCGACCGTCGCGACGTGCCCGGCGTCGTGCTGCCAGGCCAGGCCGATGCCGGCGGCCTCGACGGCGTCGCTGTAGTGGGTCGGCTCGCCCGAATCGCAGCCACTGACCTGCGCGCCGGCGGCATCCGCCAGGAGCAGGGCCGCAGAGGCTGCAGAGCCGGCGGCGCCGACGACGTGGATCCGTTCACCGGCCGCGATGACCCGGGGCGCCCGGGCCGGCTCGAGTCCGCGGGTGATGTCCTCGATGCTGCGGGTCACGACCGACGACCGTCCTGCTTTGCCGCGATGTCCAGCAGGAGGCGCATCACGGCTCCCGCACTGGCTGCCTTATTGGCGATCCTGTCACCACTCCAGGTGTGGCGGCGGACATCCACCCGCTCCCGGTTGGCCACCGCTACGAAGGTCAGTCCGACCGGTTTGTCGGGCGTCCCACCACCGGGCCCGGCGATGCCGGTGACGGCCAGTCCGAAGGTCGTCCCGAACCGTGCTCGTGCCCCGAGGGCCATCGCCTTGGCCACGTGGGCACTGACCGCGCCGCGAGCCACCAGCACGGCCGGGTCGACATCGAGCAGGGCGGTCTTGATCCGATCGGCGTAGGCGACCACGCCGCCGAGGACGTAGCCGCTCGAGCCGGGCAGGTCGGTCAGGGTGTCCGCGACCAGGCCACCCGTGCACGACTCGGCGGTGGCCAGGGTCCAGCCGTGATCCAGGCAGATGTCCTGGATCCGCCTGGCAAGGTCAGGCAGGTCTTCGGCGAGCGCGGCATCCATCGGGCAGCCCGCCGGTCAGCGGTGGTTGGTCTGCTTGGGATCGGCCGGCGGAGCGAACAACCAGGTCTGGGGCGTCCCCGACGGCCCGAGCTTGCCGATGGTCGTGCCGTTGAGGGTGAAGTAGGTCACCCCCGACGAACCGGTGAAGACCTCGATCGAGTCGGTCCCTCGGAATGACATCGTCTTGCCGTCCTTGAACAGCTTGCCCGCGCCGACCCGCGGATCGAGCTGACCGTCCACCCAGACCTTCATCCAGGCCGGACCGCCCTTGACGCTGACGACCAGGTTGACGCCCTTGTAGTCGACCGTGACGCCCCGGGTCAGCGAGGTGGTCTTGCCCTCGGAGCTGGCCGCCGTGATGCTCAGTGTCCACTTGCCCGCGGTCAACTCGACCGGGATGTTGAAGGTGCCGTCGTCGCCGATCTCGACGGTCTGCGGTTTCGGCGGCGTGGGGGTCGTGCCAGCCTTGGCCCCGGTCGCGGACTGTCCGCTGTAGGTCGCGCTGACGGTCACGGTCTTGGCGTTCGACGTTGTCCCCTGGACGGGGATCGCCCCGTTCTGGACGGTGACCCCGTCGGCTGGCTGATCGACCGTGAGGGTCGGCACGAGGACGTCCGGGAACGGGACCGTGATCACGATCTCGACCGGCTTCTCGGCCGTCTTGGTCGTCTGCGGATCGGTCGCGCTGACGCTGAAGTTGTTCTTGCCCCGGCGCAGCTCGACGTCCGCAGACCAGGTGCCGCCGCTCGTTGCCGTGGTCAGGACCGGTTGGCCGCCGGCGATCGCGATCGACACGGTCGCGCCCGGGTCCGAGGTACCCCGCAGCGTGTAGGCGACCGCGGTCTCATCGACCGTCGAGACCGCGGTCGCCGGATCGGTCACGGCGACCTCGGGCGGTCGGGAGAAGCGCAGGACCTGGAAGCCGAGATAGCCGATGAACAGGAGCACGCCGACGGCCAGGGCGGCAGCCACCAGCAGCCCGATCGAGAAGGTGAAGCCCTGGCGCGGGGCGGTCAGCGGCTTGGGCACGTTGATCGTCGGCTCGGTCTGGGCGCTGCCGTCGCCGCGCTCGCGTCGCCACTGGAGGAGGATCTCGTCCGCGTCCAGGCCGAGATACAGTGCGTAGTTGCGCAGGAAGCCCTTGGTGTAGACCGAACCCGGGAGCTCCCCGTAGTCGCCGCGTTCGAGCGCTCCGAGGTAGCGCGCTCGGATCTTGGTGTCGCGTTCGGCCCGGTACAGGTCGACGCCCTTTGCCTCGCGCGCAGCCAGCAAGCGCTCCGGCAGGCTGACCTGCGGCTCGCTGGGCGTCGCTGGGCGGCTGTTGCCGCCTCGGCCCCCGCCGATGCGGCGGCGGGCCTCGTCTCGGGTGGTCATGTCAGTGAAGGTGGATCCTGTGGTCGTGGCGAGGGGCGCTCGGCCCGGATCGTCGGGGCCAAGGATACCCTCTCATGTCGAACGGCCCTGACGGGGGTCTCGGTCAGTCCCCTGGATCGTCGATGTCGTCGTGACTCCGGAGCCAGTTGTCAGGACCGTAGACGATCCGCGGGGCGGCCGGGTTGCGCAGGTCCTGGGGGCCGATGATCCCGTAACGCTCGAGCTCATCCATCAGCCGGCTGGCTCGCGAGAAGCCGACCTTGAGCTTGGTCTGGAGCATCGACGTGCTGGCCTTCTGGCTCGCGGTCACGAGCTCGGCGGCGCGGACGACCATGTCGTCCTCGGCCATCTTGGCCAGCCAGGTGAACTGGGTCCCACCCGCGCCCTCCTCACCGTCGAAGTAGGCGAACACAGACTCGTCGTAGAACGGCTCGGGCGACTGGGCCTTCCAGTGGTCGACCACGGCGCTGACTTCCTTGTCCGACACGAACACGCCCTGCATCCGGACGGGGCGGGGCAGATCGACCGGCTGGTAGAGCATGTCGCCGCGGCCGATGAGATCCTCCGCCCCGGGCGAGTCGAGGACGGTCCGGCTGTCGATCATCGAGGCCATCGCGAAGGCGATCCGGCTGGGGACGTTGGCCTTGATCAGACCGGTGACCACGTTGACGCTGGGGCGCTGGGTGGCCAGGACCAGATGGATCCCGACCGCCCGGGCCTTCTGGGCGATCTTGACGATGGGATCCTCGACCTTACGGCCCTCGCGCATGATCAGGTCGGCCAGCTCGTCGATGATGATCACGACGTAGGGCAGATGCTCGTCCGGGCCGACCTTCTCGTTGTAGGCGGCGATGTTGCGGACGGTGTGCGAGGCCAGCAGCTTGTAGCGCTCCTCCATCTCGTGGACCGCCCAGCCGAGGGCCGCCTTGGCCTCGTGCGGCTCGACGATGACGTGCTGAAGGAGGTGGGGCAGGGCGTCGTACGGCGCCAGCTCGACCCGCTTGAGGTCGATCAGGATGAACCGGACCTCGTCCGGCCGGGCATGCATCAGGATGCTGGTGATGAGCGCGTTGACGCACACGCTCTTGCCCGACCCGGTCGCCCCGGCGACCAGCAGGTGGGGCATCTTGGCCAGGTCGACCGCGTAAGCCTTGCCCGACACGTCCCGCCCAAGGGCGAAGGTGAGCCGGCTGGTCGAGGACATCATCTCGGTCTCATCGACCAGGTTGCGGAAGGCCACGGTCTCGCTCTTGACGTTGGGGATCTCGATGCCGACCGTGTCCTTGCCCGGGATGGGCGCCTCGATCCGGATGGAGCGGGCCATCAGGGCCATCGCCAGGTCGTCAGCGAGGCCCTCGATCCGGGAGATCTTGACCCGGGCGTCGGGCCGGACCTCGTACTGGGTCACGACAGGTCCGCTGTTGACCGCCACGACCTTGGCCTCGATCCCGAAGCTGCGCAGCTTCTTCTCGATATCCGCCCGGTTCTCCTCGTGGTCCATCTCGCCGCCGGCGGTCGAGGCGGGCCGGATCTCGAGCAGTGACGGCGAGGGCAACTGCCAGGCGACGTCGCGGACATCGATCAGGGCGCCGAGCGCGCCGACCCCGACAGCGGTCCCCGCTCCGACCCCGATGGCGACCGCGACCGGGTCGAGGACGGCCGGTCCGCTGGTCCGAACTCCCCCGCCGCCACTCGGCTCGCCGCGCGGTCCGTCGTTGGCCGACCAGATGGTCTGGCTCATCGGCACCGGGCTCGGCGCGCGCGTGCTCGAGCGAGCGTCGTCGGCCGGCGGATCGATGGCGGGCGGGCGGGTCGCGACGGGAGCAGGTCCGACCGGAACGGCTCGGCTGGAACCGCGCGAGGCGGCGGCTGCTGCTTTGGCGGCCGCGGCTGCGGCGACCATGTCAGGATCGGCCGGCGGTGCAAGCGTGTCGGCAGCAGCCCGGGCGCCTCGACCAAGCTGGGCCAGGACCGTGGGCAGGGACCGATCGATGGCCAGCAGGATCCCCCCGATCATCCCCGCGCCGAGCAGGATGAACGCGGCCGGCCGCGGGATCAGGCCGGGCTTGGTCCCGGACCCGACGAGGAAGGACTCGATGCCGTTGCCGATGTAGCCGCCATGGACCTTGGACAGGTTGAGCATCGAGACGATGCCCAGGAAGCAGATGTAGGCACCCAGCGCCCCGATCAAGGCGACCCCCCAGCGCCCGCCGACGCCCTTGGCTTGTTGCACATAGATCCCGGCCACGATGAGTAGCGGCGGCAGGAACCAACGCCCGGCGCCCATCCACGGCGCGACCGCGTTGCGCCACAGGTCGGTGAGACGACCCTGACCGGGCAGGATCAGGGCGACCAGGGTGATGACCCCCACCACCAGGATGGCGATACCCACCAGCGAGCGGGCGACATCGGGGCTGATCCGGGTGCCGCTCGAGGCGCTCGAACTCACCGTCCGCTTGCGGGTCGTGCCGGTCGTGCCGGTCGCCCGGCGGGGGCTGGCGGTCCGTCGTCGGGTCGCCATCGGGTCAGACCTCGACCACGACCGGGAAGACCATCGGGCGACGCTTGGTCTGCTCGTACAGGTAGCGCGAGACGCCGTCCTTGATCTGGACCTTGAGCAGACCGATCTCACTGATGTGCTCGCCCGGGTTCTCGACCGACTTGACGATCCGCTCGATCGCCCCGTCCATGATCGGGTCCTTCTCGTTCCCGTGGACGAAACCACGGGTGATGATCTCGGGTCGGCCGATGATCGAGCCGGTCTGCTTGTCGACCGTGACCACGATCATGAACATCCCGTCGTTGGCCAGCGCCTTGCGGTCGCGCAGGACGATGTCGCCGACCTCGCCGACCGATAGCCCGTCGACATAGACATAGCCCGCCGGGACCGGCGTTCCGCGGCGGGCCGTGCCGTCCTCGGCGATCTCGATCGGGATGCCGTTCTCGATGATGAACACGTTCTCCGGCGAGACGCCCGTCTCGATCGCCAGGCGGCCGTGCTGGACCTGCATCCGGAACTCGCCGTGCATCGGGATGAAGTACTTCGGCTTGGTCAGGCCGAGCATCAGCTTGAGCTCTTCCTGGCTGGCGTGGCCCGACACGTGAGCCCGCTTGATCGTGTGATAGAAGACGTTGGCGCCGGCCTTGAACAGGTTGTCGATGGTCCGGCTGACGTATTCCTCGTTTCCCGGGATCGGGCTGGCACTGACGATGACCGTGTCGCCGGGCTGGATCTCGACGAAGCGGTGGTCGCGATTGGCCATCCGGGCCAGACCGGCCATCGGCTCACCCTGGGCTCCGGTGGTGCAGATGACCAGCTTGTCGGCCGGCGTGTCGTTGATCCGGTCCTTGGACACGATCTGGGAGGGCGGGTACTTGAGGTAGCCCAGGTCGCTGGCGATCCGGAAGTTCTGCTCCATCGAGCGGCCGATCACGGCGACCTTGCGGTCGAACGAGGCGGCGGCGTCGAGGACCTGCTGGACCCGGGCGATGTTGCTGGCGAAGGTGGCCACGATGACCCGGCCTTCGAGCGGCTCCATGATCTCGCGGAAGGCTTCGCCGACCGTCCGCTCGGACGGGGTATAGCCGGGGTTCTCCGCGCGGGTGGAGTCGGACAGCAGGCAGATGACGCCTTCCTCGCCGAGCCGGGCCAGGATGTGGAAGTCGGACAGCCGGCCGTCGACGGGGGTGTGATCGAATTTGAAGTCGCCGGTGTGGACGACCGTTCCGACCGGCGTCCGCAGAGCGATGCCCATGGCATCCGGGATCGAGTGGCCGATCCGGAACGGGACCACCCCGAACGGCCCGATCTGGACCTCGTCACCGGGCTCCAGGGCGAGCAGCGGGTTGTTGTGGAGCTTGTGCTCCTTGACCTTGTTCCCGAGCAACCCTCGAGCGAGGGTCGAGGCGTAGACGGGCACCCCCGGGAACTCGGGCAGGACGTAGGGCAGACCGCCGACGTGGTCTTCGTGAGCGTGGGTGATGAGGAACGCCTTGACGTTCTTGCGGCGCTCCTTGAGGTAGGTGATGTCGGGGATGACGAGGTCGATCCCGAACATCTCCTCGTCGGGGAACATCAGGCCGCAGTCGATCACGACGATGTCGTCGCCGTATTCGAACACGTACATGTTCTTGCCGATCTCGCCCACCCCGCCCAGCGGGATGATCCGGAGAAGTTTGTTGGTCGAGGTCATGTGATCCTTTTCGGTGGGCTCAGAACAGGGTGAGCTGGTCGGTATCGGGTTCCGCCGCGCGAGCGGCGATGACGGGGCTCGAGGCGGGGACGGTCTCGGCAGCCGCTTGGGGCGCGTCCGGCAGGCCACCTTCGTCAGGGCCGTGGCCGGCCTCGCGCGCCTCGCCAGGGACCTGGCTGGCTTCGCCGCGCTGGCGGCGAGCCGCCTCGAGGGTCCCGGGCAGCCTCTTGATGTCGGTCTGGAGGGTCGCCCGGTTGGAGCCGTCGTACAGGGCGAAGGCGGGGTGGTACATCGCGAAGACCTGGGCGGCCGGGGCGCCAGTCGCCGGGTCGGCTGGGCGCGACGTCCCGTGGACCCGGCCGATCCGCTCGCCGGGCATGAACACGTTGAGCGAGTGCTTGCCGGCGGTCACGACAACGGCCGGATCGAGGACCTCCAGCTGGCGCCGGAGATATGGTGCGCAGGCCTCGATCTCATCGGGCTGGGGGTCGCGGTTGCCGGGCGGCCAGCACTTGACGACATTGGTGATGAACACGTCGTCGCGGCTCCAGCCGATGGACTCGATGAGCTCGGTCAGAAGGCGGCCAGAAGCACCCACGAACGGCCGGCCGGCCTGGTTCTCGTCGCGTCCGGGGCCCTCACCGACGAAGACCACCTCGGTCTCCGGGTTGCCCTCGCCCGGGACGGTCTTGGCCCGGCCCTCGTGGAGGCGGCAGCGGGTACAGGTGCGGATCTCGGCCGCGATGGCCTCGAGCGCGGTGCCGCGCTCCGAGTCCGTCACACCGCACTCCCGACGGCGGGACGGGACGTCGGGCGGGCCGATGCGCGACGGACCCATCCGCGAGCGACCAGGAGCTCGGCGATCTCGACGGCATTGGTGGCGGCGCCCTTGCGCAGGTTGTCGCTGACGACCCACAGGGCCAGACCCCGACCGTCGGCGATCGACGGATCGCGCCGGACCCGGCCGACGAAGATCTCGTCGCGTCCGGCCGCCTCGATCGCCTGGGGATAGAGGTGTCGGTCCAGGTCGTCCTGGACGATCACCCCGGGGACCGCCGCGAACAGCTCGCGCGCCCGCTCCGGTGAGATCGGATCGCGGGTCTCGACGTGGATCGCCTCGGAGTGGCTGGTCACGACCGGGATGCGCACGGCGGTGCAGCTGATCCGCAGGTCCGGCAGGTGCAGGATCTTGCGGCTCTCGGTCACGACCTTCCATTCCTCGCGCGAGTAGCCGTTGTCGAGGAAGACGTCGATCTCGGGGATCGCGTTGAAGGCGATCTGGTGAGGATAGACCGAGGCGGTCAGCGGTTCGCCGGCGGCGTACGCCCGGACCTGGCCCTCGAGCTCGGCGACCGCCTCGGCGCCCGTGCCCGACACGCTCTGGTAGGTGTCCACGATCACCCGCTCGATGCCGACGCTGTCGCGCAGGGCCATCAGGACCGGGGCCAGCTGCATCGTGGAGCAATTCGGATTGGCCACGATGCCATCGTGAAGGGCCGCGTCGTCCGGATTGACCTGGCTGACCACGAGCGGGACGCCCGGCGTCATCCGCCAGGCATTCGAGTTGTCGATGACCGTGGCCCCCCGGGCGACGGCGTGGGGAGTCAGATCCTCGGACACCGAGCCGCCGGCCGAGAACAGGGCGATATCGACGCCGTCGAAGGCCTCAGGAACAGCCTCGACGATCGGATGATCGATGCCGTCGAGCTGGACCGAGCTGCCAGCCGAGCGGCCGGAGGCCATCAGGCGCAGCTCACTTATCGGAAAGCTACGCTCGCGAAGGACCTGGATCATCGTCCGTCCGACGACGCCGGTGGCGCCGACGACCGCGACGGTCAGCGGTTTCGAGGTCATCCCGGGCACGGCTCCACTACGATCCTCATCGATTCCGGGCACGCTCCGAGTATAGCAGCGCGCCGACGGTCTCCCGCCGGCGCGCTGAGCGTGCGAAGGTGGATCGGCCCGCCGAGCGGCCGAGGGTGGGTCAGACCGGTTCCTTGGCCAGGTGGCGCTGCATGGCCGCCTTGCGCGACAGGTTGATCCGGCCCTGGCGGTCGACCTCGGTCACGACGACCATGACCTCGTCGCCGACGGACACGACGTCCTCGACGGTCGGCACGTGGTAATCGGCCAGCTCGCCGATGCGGACCAGGCCTTCCTTGCCCGGCAGGATCTCGACGAACGCGCCGAAGCCCATGATCCGGGTGACCTTGCCCAGGTAGAGCGAACCGATCTCGACGTCGCGGGTGAGCGACTCGATCCAGGCGATGGCCTTGCGGCTGTTTTCGCCCGACACGGCCGCGATCTCGACGCTGCCGTCGTCCTCGACGTTGATCTCGGTGCTGGTCTCTTCCTGGATCTTGCGGATCATCGATCCACCCTTGCCGATGATCTCGCGGATCTTCTCGGGGTTGATCTTGATCGTGACGATGCGCGGCGCGAAGTCACTCATCCCCTCACGGGCCTCGGGCATGACCTCGGCCATCTTGTCGAGGATCTCGAGACGGGCCGCCAGGGCCTGCTTGAGACCGCCCCGGATGATGGCCTCGTTGATGCCCTGGACCTTGATGTCCATCTGGAGGGCGGTGATCCCGTCACGGGTGCCGGTCACCTTGAAGTCCATGTCACCGACCGAGTCCTCCTTGCCCAGGATGTCGGTCAGGACGACGAAGCGGCCGTCGGGCTCGCTGATCAGGCCCATCGCCGCACCGGCGACGGGGGCCGAGATCGGCACACCGGCGTCCATCAGGGCGAGGGTCGAACCGCAGGTCGAGGCCATCGATGTCGAGCCATTGGAGGACAGGCATTCGGACACGAGCCGAACGACGTAGGGGAAGTCCTCCTGCTTGGGCAGGACTGGGATGAGCGCACGCTCGGCCAGGTTGCCATGGCCGATATCGCGCCGGCTAGGCCCGCGCATGGGCTTGTTCTCGCCAGTCGAATAGGGCGGGAAGTTGTAGTGGTGGAGGTAACGCTTCTCGGTCTTGGGGCTGATCGTGTCGATGCGCTGCACGTCCGACGAGGAGCCGAGCGTGGCGATCGTCAGCACCTGGGTCTCGCCCCGGGTGAACAGGCCGGAGCCGTGGGCCCGCGGCAGGAGGCCGACCTCGACCGAGATCTGACGCAACTCGGTCAGACCGCGGCCGTCCATCCGGATGCCCTCGTCGAGGGCCAGCTCGCGGCAGGTCTTCTTGAACACGTAGTTGAACAGGTTCTTGCTGACCCGCGCCTCGCGCCGGGCGGCCTCCAGGACGGCCTTGGGGTCGCCACCGGTCCGATTGGCTCGGACCGAGTCGGCGATGCCGGCCCGCAGGGCCGAGATCCGTCCGGGCAGATCGTTGGCGAACCAGATCAGCAGGTTGGCCGTGGCTTCGGCGTCGGGCCCGGCCCGATGAGCCTTGGCCAGCTCGATCCCGAAGAAGTTGGACAGGGTCGGCAGCTTGTAGTTCTCAAGGTCCGGGTAGCCCTCGCGGGCGATGACCAGGGTATCGAGGTAGCGGCCCTGCTCGAAGGTGGTCCCGTCAGCCAGGGCGGCTGCCAGGAAGCCCAGGTCGAAGCCGACCGAGTGGCCGACGATGACCGAATCGCCGATGAAGGCAAGGGCCTGCTTGGCGGCGTCCGCCGGCTTGGGGGCCTTCTTGACGTCGGCGTCGGTGATCCCGTGCATCTGGTTGCCCAGGATCGGTCGGCCGGGGTTGACCAGGGTCGAGAAGCGGTCGACGATCTTGCCGCCCTTGACCTTGACCGCGGCGATCTCGACCAGGTCGGCCATCTTGGGGTCGGTGCCGGTCGTCTCCACGTCGACGATGACGAACTCGCCACCGGCCGAAGCGGCCTTGCTGAAGTCGAGGACCGAGCCGATGCCGGCCTCGAGGAACGGCGTGATCTTGGCCTTGCCGACGGCCTTGCGCAGCTCCTCCTGGATGTCGATCAGGGGCTGCAGGGCGCGGTGACCGAACAGGATGGCCTCGGCCATGACGTCTTCGGGCAGGAGCTTGGCCCCGGCCTCGACCATCATGATCGCGTCGCGGGTACCGGACACGATCAGGTCCAGCTCCGACTCGGCCAGGTCGCTGTAGGTCGGGTTGACCACGAACTCGCCGCCGATGCGGCCGATCCGGACCGCGCCGACGGGACCCGCGAAGGGGATCTCGCTGATGGTCAGGGCGGCCGATGCGGCCACCGTTCCCAGCATGTCCGGCTCGTTCTCCTGGTCGGTCGAGAGGACCGTGATGACCAGCTGGATGTCGTCCTTGTAGCCCTCGGGGAAGAGCGGACGGATGGGGCGGTCGGTCAGGCGGGCGGCCAGGGTGGCGGCCTCCGACGCGCGCGCCTCGCGCTTGATGAAGCCGCCCGGGATCTTGCCCGCGGCGTACATCCGCTCCTCGAACTCGACGGTGAGCGGGAAGAAGTCCAGGCCTGGACGGGGATCGGACCGGTTGGCGGTCCCGAGGACGAGGGTGTCGCCGTAGCGGACGGTGACGGCGCCGCCGGCGAGACGGGCGAGCTTGCCGGTCTCGATGATCAGCGGGCGACCGCCGAACTCGATCTCAAAGGTATGTGGCACGGGGTTCTGTTCCTCCTTGACGTGCAGGAGGAGCGACCTTGCGGGCGCGTGGCCCGCCGGGGCGGTGTCGGACGCGAGAGGACCCCGGGCGAAGCCCAGGGTCCGGAGCGGCGAACGCCTAGCGGCGGAGTCCCAACCGTCCGATGACGGTGCGGTAGCGTGCGTTGTCCTTCTTGATCAGATAGGCAAGAAGGCGGCGACGCTGACCGACGAGCTTGAGGAGGCCGCGGCGGGAGTGATTGTCCTTGGGAAAGCTTCTCAGGTGACCCGTCAATTCCTTGATCCGCTCGGTCAGGAGCGCGATCTGGACTTCCGGGGATCCGGTGTCGCCGTCCTTGACGGCGAACGCACCGATGACCTGTTGCTTCTGTTCCCGCGCTAGCGGCACTCGGTCCTCCGAACACGAACTTCCATGGATCTACTCAATCTGTGACCGGCGGAGGATAGCAGGCTTCGTGCTTGGCGGCAAACTTCGGCTGAAGGCGACCCGCACCCGGGGACCGAGCCGACCGGCGTCCGGCGCCCGCAGCCGGACCGTCCCGCCAGTCACCTCGACCGTCGTCCGACGCGACTGCTCGACCGGTCCGGCCGCCGTCCAGGCCGGCTCCACCGTCGCTTCGTAGCCGCCGTCGGGCGGCAGGGCCACCGGCACCGGGAACGAGATCACGTCGCCGGACCGATCGCCGGTGACCGCGACCGACCGTCCGAGCAACTTGCGGGCCAGGTCCAGCCGGCCGAGGGCGATGTCGCGCCGGATGGCCGCGCTCCGGACCGGACCCTCGTCGAGCCGGAACGGGGGCACGACCACGACCTCGAAGCCCAGCCGGCGACCCAGCTCGGTCAGGGCCGCCGGCGTACCCCGCCGCTCGTGCCCGAACGCGGCATCCGGAGTCATCAGGAAGCCGGCCAGGTCGACCCGCTTCGACAAGGCCTCGACGAAGGTATCGAACTCGGTCATCCGCAGACCGGCATCGAAGTGCTGGACCACGGTCAGGGCGACATCGGCCTCGGCCAGACGGGCAAGTCGCTCGTCCGGGTCGCACAGGAGGGCCGGCGCCGCGCCGACCACGATCTCGTCGGGATGGGCGTCGAAGGTGATCACCGCCGGCCTGGCAGCTTGTCGAGCCGCCGAGCGGCCCAGCCGGGTCAGCAGGTAGCGATGTCCGCGATGGAGTCCATCGAAGACGCCCACGACCACGAACAGACGGCCGTCGGACGGGCCCAGACGATCGATCCCGCTGACGACGTCCATCGCGGCGCTCGGCCGACTCAGACCGGGCTCGGGGCGGCGCTGACAACCTCGGCCGCAGCCGGGATGGCGGGCGGATCGATCAGGACCTTGTCCGGGGCGAGACGACCCTCGCGAACCAGGGCGATCGCGACGACGCGACGGTCCGGGTCGGTCAGGATGATCCGGTCGGCGGGGTCGGTCAGGGCCGGGATCCCGGCAGCGGGACGGACGAACTGACCGCGACCCACCGCCGCGATCTCGGTCTCACTGAGGACGACCCGCGGGAAGCGATCGAGTCCGCTGTCGATGGGCAGCAAGAGTGCGGCCAGCCCGGCGGGTCCATCTGCCACCGCCTCGCGGATCGCCTCGAGGCTGTGCGCCTGACCGAGGCCGAAGCCGCCCGACGCGGTCCGCTGGAGGGTGCCCAGATAGGCGCTGCTGGCCACGGCCCGGCCGAGGTCGCGGGCGAGCGAGCGGACATACGTCCCGGCCGAGCAATCGACCTCGACGATGGCCAGCGGCCGATCCGGGTCGGACCCGTCCCAGTCGACCAGGTCGAACCGGTCGATGGTCACCTCGCGTGGCGCCAGCTCGGGTGTCTCCCCCGCTCGGGCCATGGCGTACGCCCGGCGCCCACCGAGCTTGATCGCGGAGTAGGCCGGGGGAACCTGGACGATCGGGCCACGGAAGGCGGCCAGGGCCGCCTCGACGCTCGCCCGGTCGGGTCCCGGCCCGGCGCTCGGGGTCAGCTCGCCGTCCAGGTCATCGGTCGTCGAGCTGGCCCCGAAGCAGATCGTGGCGCGATACGCCTTCCGATCGCCGAGGTGGTACTCCACCAGCCGGGTCGCCCGGCCCAGGAAGATCGGCAGGACGCCGGTCGCGAACGGATCGAGAGTCCCGCCATGACCGACCCGACGCGTCTCGGCCAGGCGGCGGACGAGAGCGACGATGTCATGGGATGTCGGTCCGGCCGGCTTGGCCACGACCAGGATCCCGTCCATGCCTGGCGCGTCGCTCCCCCGCGACCGACTCATCGGGCGACCGCGGACGCCAGTCGGCGCGCCTCGAGCAGGACCGCGTCCTGGGCCGCGGCCAGGGGCAGGGCGACGGTGGCCCCGGCGGCGCGGGCATGGCCACCGCCACCGAAGGCACCGGTCAGGACGGTCGCATCGACCCCGCCGGGCTTGGTCCGGACGCTGATCCGGGTGGCCGAGCCCTGCTCCTTGAAGACGATGGTGACCTCGGCTCGCTCGGCCTGCGAGAGGAGGTCGATGATCCCCTCGGAGTGGGCTGCAGTCGAGCCGGTCGCCTCCAGGTCCGTGTCGGTCAGGGTAGACCAGACCACCTGGCCCTCGTCGGCCGACTCCAGCCGGTCGAGGACCCGCCCGAAGAGGCGCAGCTGGGCGTCCGGCTTCGAGCGGTAGAGCAGGCGTGAGATCTCGCTCAGCGGTGCCCCGGCCTCGACCAGGGCGGCAGCCACGCTGAGGGTCCGGGGCGTCGCATTGGGGTGGGCGAAGGTGGCGGTATCCATCACGATGCCGGCCATCAAGGCGCTCGCCAGGGCACCCTCCCCGGCCGTCAACGGGACACCGAGTCGGGTCGCCAGGAGGGCGACCATCTCGCAGGTCGCCGCTGCGGCCGGATCGATCCAGTCGGTCGGGCCGCTCCCGTCGTTCGAGACGTGATGATCGATGACCACGGTCGGGACGTCGGCGAACAGGGCCCGATGGCGATGACGGACCGGGCCGACCCGGTCGAGCGATCCGCAGTCGACGATGACCAGCAGGTCGTACGTCTGATCGGGCTCGGGATCGGTCCGGACGGCCTCGATCCCGGGCAGGAAGTCGTACAACGGCGGCGGCGGATCGGTGCAGATCGAGGTCGCCCGAGCGCCACCCGCCGCGACGAGCCGGGCGACCCCGAGCGATGCGCCGAGCGTGTCGGCGTCCGGGTTCTCATGGCTCACGATGAGCACGTTGCGAGCGGCGGAGATGGCGGCGACCACGGCATCGGGCACGGCCGCCGTCCAGGGCCCCAGATCGACCGTCATCGTTTGGGCTTTCGTTTCGCGCCGGCATCGCCCGGCCGAGGCTTGCCGCCGGACCGTGGCTTGGTCCCGGATCGTGGCTTGGCCCCAGCAGCCGAGCCGACCGGTCGTCGCCGCGAACGGGAGCGGGCCGGCAGCGGTGGCTCGGCGGCCGGCGGCGGTTCGTCGGTCAGGTCGCCCTCGTGATGCATCCGGACGATGGGCGTGGGCAGCGTCTCGCCCTCGGGCGGATCGTCGTCGGGTGTCCGGCCGGCCTCGAGCTCGTCGAGCAGATGCAGGATCCGGGTCCCCCGCTCGAGCGTGTCGTCGAGCTGGACGTGCAGGTTCGGGATGCGCCGCAGCCGGAGACGCGCCCCGAGCTCGCGCCGGACGAAGGGCATCGCCCCGTCAAGCGCCGCGATGGTCTGCCTGCGCTCGCCCTTCTGGCCGATGACGCTGATCCAGATCCGGGCATGACCCAGATCCGGCGCGGTCTCGACCCGGGTGACGGTCGCGAAGCCGATCCGGGGATCCTTGATCTCGCGGCTCAGGATGGACCCGATCTCCTGGCGTAGGAGCTCGTCGATCCGGTCGGTACGCGCCGTCATCGGGTCAGTTCGAGATGGCCCGGCTGACGCTCTTCTGGGTGAAGCACTCGATGATGTCGCCCTCGGCCAGATCGTGGTAGTTGGCCAGGCCGATGCCGCACTCGAAGTTGCGTTCGACCTCGCGGACGTCATCTCGGAAGCGTCGCAGCGACTCGATCCGATCGGTCGCCACGACCTTGCCGCTGCGCCAAACCCGGGCCCCGCCGCGGACGATCCGCCCGTCGGTCACGAAGCAGCCGGCGATGACCGTGCTCTTCCCGACCTTGAAGATCTGACGGACCTCCGCCCGACCCTCGATGACCTCGACGATCTCCGGCTCGAGCAGGCCCTTGAGCGCCGCGTCGATGTCGTCGGTGAGCTTGTAGATGATGTCGTAGATCCGGACGTCGACACCCTCGGCGTCAGCCGAGCGACGAGCCGTCTCGGTGATCTTGGTGTTGAACCCGACGACGATGGCATCGGAGGCGGTGGCCAGCATGATGTCGTTGTCGGTGATGTCGCCGGTGCCCTCGTGGAGGACGTTGAGCCGGACATCCTCGGTCGACAGTTGGTCGAGCGAGTGGGTGATGGCCCCGAGCGAGCCGGCCACATCCGACTTGAGGATGATCCGGAGCTCCTTGGCCTGCCCGGCCTGGATCTGCCGATAGAGGTCCTCGAGGGTCGCCCGGCCGCTGCCGTCGCCGCTCTTGGCCGCGGCTGCCAGCTTGCGCGACTCGACGGTCGCCCGGGCTTCCTTCTCGTCGGCCACGACCCGCAGGATGTCGCCGGCCTCGGGCACCTCGTCGAGGCCCAGGACGACCGCTGCGGTCGACGGCCCAGCCGACTTGATCCGCTTGCCGGTCGAGCCCTCGAGGGCCCGCACCTTGCCGTAGGTCTCGCCGACGACGATCACGTCGCCGACGCGCAGGGTGCCGGTCTGGACGATGGCGGTCGCCACCGGTCCGCGGCCCTTGTCCAGCTCGGCCTCGACGATGGTGCCGATGGCCGGGCGCTTGGGATTGGCCTTGAGCTCCTGGAGGTCGGCCACCAAGAGGACCATGTCGAGCAGCTCGTCGAGGCCCAGTCGGGACTTCGCCGAGACCTGGACCATCGGCGTGTCGCCGCCGTATTCCTCGACGATGACGTTGGCCTCGGACAGCTCGGTCTTGACCCGCTCCGGGTTCGAATCCGGCTTGTCGATCTTGTTGAGGGCGATGATGATCGGCACCTTGGCCGCCCGGGCGTGGTGGATCGCCTCGAGGGTCTGGGGCATGACCCCGTCGTCGGCCGCGACCACCACCACCGCGATGTCGGTGACCCTGGCGCCACGGGCGCGCATCGCGGTGAACGCCTCATGACCGGGGGTGTCGAGGAAGACGATCCGACGGCCGTCGCGGGTGACCTCGCTGGCGCCGATGTGCTGGGTGATCCCGCCCCGCTCGGCGGCCGCGACCTCGGTCGTCCGGATCGCGTCGAGGAGGCTGGTCTTGCCATGGTCGACGTGACCCATCACGGTCACGATCGGCGCCCGGGTATCGAGCAGCGACGGATCGTCCTCCTCGTAGAGGACCTCCTTGGTCGCTTCGGCCTGGGCCTCTTCGCCAGCCGCGTCGGCGACGCCGGCGCTGACCGCGATCGTGTCGTCGACCTCATAGCCGAGCTCGCCCGCGACGAGCGCGGCGGTATCCCGGTCGATGAGCTGGTTGATGGTCGCGAAGATCCCACTCTTGATCAGTTCGCGGATGACGTCGGCCGGGTTGACCGCCAGCAACTCGGCCAACTCCTTGACCGTGATCGTCGCCGGCAGCTCGAGAGCGCCACGCTCCCGCGGATCGGCGACCTGGACCTGCGACTGGCCCTGGCCTTCACGACGCGGCGGCTTGCGCGGGCCGCGTCGGCCGCGGGTGCCGCTCCTACTCCTCGCCACGCTTGGTCCCTCCTTCGTTGGTCATCGTCATCGTAGCGACCCTGCCGGCGAGCTCCTCGCGGAGCGCTGCCGGGAGTGGCACGCCGAGAGCCCGGCTGAGGGCCCCCTTGTCGAGCGCCCTGGCCCAGCAGGACCCATCGGCGCAGAGATAGGCACCCCGACCGGCCATCCGGCCGCTCGGGTCGAAGAGCACCTGTCCGTCGGGCGTTCGCACGATCCGGACCAGTTCTCGCTTGGCACTACTGGTTCGACAGGCGACGCAGGTCCGAGTCGGAGTGGCCCGGCGTCCGCCGCCGACCTCGCCCCGGGCTACGACGCCACCTCGTCAGCCGCCTTCGGCTTGGCCGCCTTGACCGTCTTCGGTTTGGCCGGGGCGGCGGCTGTGGATGTCGCGGCCGCCTTGGCCGACGTCTCGGCTGGAGCCTTGGCCTTGGCCGACGTCTTGACCGACGTCTTGGGCGCGCTCGCGACCGCTGTCTTGGGCTTGGCCACCTTGACCGGTGCGACTTCGGCGACGTCCACCGCCGAGCCGGCGGGCGCGACCGTCTTCTTGGCCCGGGGCGCCTTCGGCTTGGCGGCGATCGGGTCGGCCAACGCTGGATCCGCGGCGGTGTCGGTGGGCGGGGCCGCGGCCGCTGCGACCGCCTTCTTGGCCCGGGTCGCCTTGGGCTTGGCGGCGATCCCGTCGCCAGGAGGATCACCGTCCAGGCCGGCGACGGCGGTCGGGGCGCTGGCTTCGGCCGCGGCGGCGGCCTTCGCTTCAGCGACCGAGACGTCGCTCCGGATGTCGATCCGCCAGCCGGTCAGCTTCGCCGCCAGGCGGGCGTTCTGACCCTCGCGACCGATGGCCAGCGAGAGCATCCGCTCGGGGACCGTGACGCTGGCGATCCGGTGCTCCTCGTCGATGGTCACGTCGAGGACCTGGGCCGGGCTGAGGGCGTTGGCTACGAACACCGCCGGATCGTCGTTCCAGGGGATGACGTCGATCTTCTCGCCGGCCAGCTCGGCCACGACCGCCTGGACCCGGGCGCCACGCTGTCCGACCGTCGCACCGACGGGATCGAGCCCGTCCTGGCGGCTCGACACGGCGACCTTCGAGCGCGAGCCGGCCTCACGGGCGATGGCCTTGATCTCGACCGTCCCGCTGTGGATCTCGGGGACTTCGAGCTCGAACAGGCGACGCAGGAAGTTCTTGTGAGCGCGGCTGACGAACAGCTGCGGGCCGCGCAGGCCACGGCGGACCTCGAGGACGAGGGCCTTGACCGGCTGGCCGATGCGATAGTGCTCGAGGGTCGACTGCTCGGTCGTGGCGAGGACCGCCTCGGCCCGGGCCTGGCCGCCCTGACCGATCAGGTCAAGGATGATCGCCCGCGGTTCGACCCGATTGACCGTCCCGGTCACGAGCTCCCCCTCGCGGCTGGCGAACTGGTCATAGGCGACGTCGCGTTCGGCCTCGCGCAGGCGCTGCAGGACGACCTGCTTGGCGGTCTGGGCGTGGATCCGGCCGAAGGCCTCGGGATCGAGCTCCTCGGTCTCGACCAGGTCGCCCAGGCTGGCGGCCGGGTCGATGGCGTGGGCGTCGGCGATGCTGATCTCAGTCAGGGGATCCTCGATCTCGGCCACGACCTGGCGCGCCCGGAAGGTCCGGATGCGGCCGGTCTCCCCATCGATCCGGACCTGGACGTCCTCGTTGCCCTCGGTCCGCCGATAGGCCGACTGGATGGCGTCCTCCACGGTGCGCAGGAGCTGGTCCCGGGGAACCTGCTTCTCGGCATTCAGCTGGAGGAGCGCAGTCACGAAGTCTCGGTTCATGGTTCGCCTCCCGTCATGACTGCTGCCGACGCGTCCCGCCGAACCAGAATGACGGCTCGCCCAAAAAGAAACGTGGGGGTCACCCACGTCACGGAGCGGCCGTTCAGTTAGTTGGACTATACACCCGGACGGGTGGACCCCTCAAACGAGGGGCGCGGCGACGCTCCCGAAACGACGCTCGACGTAGCCGTCGAGGAGGGCCAGGAACTCGGGCACGATGCGCTCGCCGCGGAGGGTCCGATCCAGCTTCCCGTCGATGAAGACCGGTGCGACCGGCTCCTCGAAGGTGCCCGGCAGGCTGATCCCGATATCGGCGTGCTTGCTCTCGCCCGGGCCGTTCACCACGCAGCCCATGACCGCCACCCGGAGGTCCTCGACCCCCGGATACGACTCGCGCCAGATCGGCATCTGGTCCTTGAGATAGGTCTGGATGTCGCGGGCCATCTCCTGAAAGAAGGTCGACGTGGTCCGGCCGCAGCCGGGACAGGCGCTGACCTGGGGCAGGAACGAGCGCAGCCCGAGCGACTGCAGGATCTGCTGGGCGACCTCGACCTCGAGCTCGCGTCCGGCGCCCGGCTCTGGCGTGAGCGACACGCGGATCGTGTCGCCGATGCCGTCCTGGAGGAGGAGGGCCAGACCGGCCGTCGAACCGACGATCCCCTTCATCCCCATCCCTGCCTCCGTCAGGCCGAGGTGGAGGGGCAGATCGGTCCGGGGAGCCAGGCTGCGATAGACGTCGACCAGGTCGCGTACGCCCGACACCTTGGCCGACAGGATGATCCGGTCGTGCCCCAGACCGGTCGCCTCGGCCAGCTCCGCCGAGCGCACGGCCGACTCGACCATCGCTTCGATCATGACATCGCGGGCGTCGCGTGGGACGGCCGAGTGGGCGTTGGCATCCATCAGCTCGGTCAGCAGCGCCTGGTCGAGGGAACCCCAGTTGACCCCGATGCGGACCGGCTTGTCATGCTCGATGGCGACCCGGACGATGGTCTGGAAGTTCTCATCGTGGCGCTTGGCACCGACATTGCCGGGGTTGATCCGGTACTTGGCCAGGGCTGCGGCCGCCTCGGGATAGCGGGTCAGGAGCTGATGCCCGTTGTAGTGGAAGTCACCGATGATCGGCACATCCAGGCCTAGCCCGCGGACCTTGCGGACCATCTCGGGCACGGCTGCAGCCGCTTCGTCGGTGTTGACCGTGACCCGGACCAGCTGACTCCCGGCGTGGGCCAGCTGGGCGACCTGGATGGCGGTCGCGTCGGCGTCCGCCGTGTCGGTGTTGGTCATCGACTGGACGACGATCGGGTGCGCGCTCCCGACCAGGACTCCGCCGACGTCGACGCTGACGGTCGCTCGACGATGCGGTCGGCCAGCGTCGGGAGCGGTCATCTGGGTCTGGCGGTCATTGACCGCGGCCGGGCGCGGTGATGTCGTAGAACGAGATCCAGGCCAGGAAGGTCATCAGGAACACGAAACCGACCAGATAGGTCAGTCGCTCCGCCCGCAGGCTGACCCGCTCACCGGCGACCGACTTGAGCAGCAGGACCGCGATCCGACCGCCATCGAGCGGCGGGAAGGGCAGGATGTTGACCAGGGCCAGGTTGGCCGACAGGATCCCGGCAAGGTACAGGGTGAACACCGGACCGAGCTGCCAGAACACGTCGCCGACCTGGCTGGCGATGCCGATCGGTCCGGCCACCGGCGGCGCTTCGGTCGGGTGGTTGACGATCGAGTCGACCAGCTGACCCAGGCCGTTCCAGATGAGGGTCAGGGCCTGACCGGTCCGGGCGACGGCGATCTGGGCCGCCTCGACCGGCGTCCGCTGGAAATAGGCCCCAGTCGGCGCCCCACGCGGCAACTCGATCCCCAGAGCGCCGTGGCTGGCGTCCATCTGCTCGGTCGAACGGAGGGTCACCGGGATCGCCGTCACGCTGCCGTCGGCGTGGGTGATCCCGAGAGTGACCGACTGGCCGGCGGCGCCATGGAGGGCATCGATGATCCCGGACCGCCCAGGCGTCGCCTCGAACGCGTCGAACGTACGGCCGTCGACCGAGTCGATCCGATCGCCCGCGACGAGGCCGGCGGTCAGGGCCGGGCTATCCGCCTGGACGGAGGCGAAGGTGAGCCCGACGGTCGGGTTGGCCAGCCAGGCGATCAGGAAGAAGATCAGGAAGGCCAGGGCGATGTTCATGGCCACGCCGGCGCTGAGGATGACCAGCTTGATCGGCAGGGGCGCGCGGACGAACGAGCGCGGGTCGTCCGACTCGCCGTCCTCGCCCTCGAGCCGGACGAACCCGCCGATGGGCAGCCAATTCAGGGTGTAGACCGTCTCGCCGTGAGAGCGCAGGACCTTGGCCCGCGGCGGGAAGCCGATCCCGAACTCGTGGACCCTGACCCCGGCCAGACGGGCGGTCACGAAGTGGCCCAGCTCGTGGATGACCACCAGCGCACCCAGCATGAAGATGAAGATGAAGATGGTGATGGCGCTCTGGACGACGGCGGTCATCGGGCCACGCTCCCGGCTGCGAACGCGGCGCGGACCTCGGCGTCGAGGGCGATCAGCTCGTCCACACCCGGCGCCTGATCGGTCCCGCCGCCGAACCGATCGACCGCGGCAGCCAGGGTCTGGGCGATCCCCGGAAAGTCGAGTGAGCCATCGAGGAACCGACCGACGGCGACCTCGTCGGCAGCGATCAGGGCGGTGGTGGCCCGGGAACCGATCCGACCCGCATCGCGGGCGATCCGCAGAGCCGGGAAGCGGGCCTCATCCGGGGCGCGGAAGTCGAGCCGCGCCGTCGTCAGGAGGTCGGGCGGCGCGGCCGGCGAAGGGTGGCGGGTGGGATAGGTCACGGCGTATTGGATGGGGAGGCGCATGTCCGGGGTTCCGAGTTGCGCCTTCAGCGAACCGTCGATGAACAGGACGGCCGAGTGGACGACGCTCTGAGGATGGATCACGACGTCGATCGCGTCGTAGTCCACATCGTACAGCCAGTGTGCCTCCACGACCTCCAGGCCCTTGTTGGCCAGGGTGGCTGAGTCGACCGTGATCTTGGCCCCCATCGACCAGGTCGGATGACGGAGGGCTGTCACGGGCGTGGCCGCGGCGATCTCGGCCAGACTAGCGTCGAGGAACGGGCCGCCCGATGCGGTCAGGACCAGGCGGGCCACGGCTGACGACGACTCCCCCGCCAGGCTCTGCCAGATGGCCGAGTGCTCCGAGTCGATCGGGCGGAGCCAGGCCAACGGGCTGGCCAGTGGGTCGTTCGCGGCCTTCGCACCGACGGCGGCAGCCAGACGCCGGGCCAGGGGCATGACCAGGTGACCGCCTGCGACCAGGGTCTCCTTGTTGGCCGTGGCCACGATCTTGCCCGCCTCGAGGGCGGCCAGGACCGGTCGCAGACTGACGATGCCGCCCGTTCCCACGACGACCAGGTCGATGTCATCGCGGGTCGCCAGCGTGAGCAGGGCATCCGGCCCGGTCTCGACGGTCGTGCCCGCTGGAAGGTCGAGCCTCGCGGCCGCATCCGGATCGCCTGGCAAGGCGACCACCGAAGGATGGAGCTGACGGGCCTGGGTCTCGAGCAGATCGGCCTGTCGACCGGTGGCCAGGGCCACGACCCGAACGGCGTCGCCCAGGCCGACCAGGACGTCGACCGCCTGACGGCCGATCGAGCCGCCCGATCCGAGCAGGGCGACCCGGATCGGCCGGCTGACCCGATCCCGGCGGGTCACCGCAGGAAGGTCAGAACGTACAGGGTCAGGACCGGGGCTGCGAAGAGGAACGAATCGACCCGGTCGAGGACGCCGCCGTGGCCCGGGATGAGCTGGCTCGAGTCCTTCATCCCGGCGGCCCGTTTGAGCATCAATTCGGCCAGGTCGCCGGCCTGCGCGGCAAGCCCGACGAGCGGGCCGATAAGCAGCGCATGCCAGGGCGTGCCGCCGGCGGCCCACATCCCGATGGCCAGGACCAGGGTCGCCGCCGCCAGACCGCCGAACAACCCCGCGTAGGTCTTCGAGGGCGACAGGTGGGTCAGGAACTTGGTCAATCCCGTCCGCTGACCGAAGCGCTCGCCGAAGGTCTTGCCGATCAGGTAGGCCCCGGTGTCGTAGGCCCACACGGTCAGGACGAGGACGATGACCCAGGCTCGGGCGCCGTCGAGGATCCCGGCCAGCGGCGCGCCGGCCGGGACGGCGGGCGCCCCATGGCCCAGGCGAAGGACGAAGCCGAGCATCCCGACATAGACCCCGCCGAAGACCGTGGCGACCCAGCAGGCGAGGCCCTCCTTCGGATCGAGTCGGCTGAACGCTCCGACTGCGGCCAGGATGACCGCGACCGCGATGAGGATGGCCGCCGAACCGACCAGGTCGACCGGGACGGCGGCATCGGCCACGATCGCCACGGTCAGCACGACTCCCAGCCCTACGAGGACGGGATAGCCGGCGGCCAGCAAGAGGCGCATCGCCTCGAGCGAAGCCAGGCCCGCCGCGACCAGGATGAGCAACGCCAACCACGGCCCGCCGAGGAGCAGGGCGACGATGAGGACCGGGACGAAGATCGCCGCGCTGATGGCCCGCTCGCGCATCCGGCCTTCCTAGCGGCCGAAACGCCGGGTGCGGCTGGCGAATTCGAGCAGGGCGGCGTCGAGAGCCGCGTCGTCGAAGTCGGGCCACAGGATGGGGCTCGAGTAGAACTCGGCATAGGCCGACTGCCAGATCAGGAAGTTGCTCAGGCGCTCGTCGCCACCGGTCCGGATGACCAGGTCCGGGTCGGGCAGGCCGGCGGTGTACAGGGCGCCGGAGACGGCCGCTTCGTCGATCTGGCTCGGGTCGATGCCACTGACGGCCAGGCGTCGGATGGCGTCGACCAGCTCGGTCCGCCCGGCGTAGTTGAAGGCGATGTTAAGGAGCAGCCGATCGCCGCCGCTGGTCGCCTCGAGGGCGGTCCCCAGCGAGCGTTGCGTCTCGGCCGGAAGCTCGTCGATGCGACCCAGCAGGCGGATCCGAACGCCCTGTTGCCTGAGCTCGTCGGTCTCGCTCCGGACGGCCGACTCCAACAGGCCGAACAGGCCGCTGACCTCGTCATCGGGGCGGGCCCAGTTCTCGCGGCTGAAGGCGTACAGGGTCAGGACCGGGACGCCCCGTCGAACCGCATGGCGGAGCAGTCCCCGGATGGCTTCGACCCCGGCCGCATGGCCCTCGAGCTCGGACAGACCTCGTCCCCGGGCCCAGCGTCGATTGCCGTCCATGATGATGGCGACGTGACGGGGCGACTCCTCGGGCGGGACGAGGCGCTCCGGGGCGGCCGGCGAAGCGGCGATGGGCAGGCTCGGGACGTCTTCCGCCGGCGCGTGGGCGACGGGCGGAGCGTCGGTCGGTCGGGCCAGCGGCGAACGCGCCACTAGACCTCCATCACCTCGTGTTCCTTGTGGGTCCCCGCCTGGTCGACCTCGGCCACGAACCGGTCGGTGACCTTCTGGAGCGTGTCGATCTCGCGGTGGGCGGCATCGGTGCCGAGCTCGCCGTCCTTTTCTTCCTTGTGGATCGCGTCGTTGGCCTCGCGCCGGAGGTTGCGGATCTCGACCCGCGCCTCCTCCATCCGCTTGTGGACCGACTTGACGATGTCGCGCCGGCGCTCCTCGGTGAGGGGCGGGATGTTCAAGCGGACGACGGCCCCGTCGACGTTGGGCATCAGCCCGATGTCGCTCTTCTGGATGGCCTTCTCGATCGCTCCGAGGACACCCCGGTCCCAGGGCTGGATGACGATCTGGTGGGCCTCGGGGACGCTGATCCCGGCGAGCTGGTTGAGCGGCGTCGGCGTGCCGTAGTACTCGACCACGATCCGATCCACCAGCGAGGTCGACGCCCGGCCGGTCCGCAGGGCATTGAAGTCGCGCTCCATCGCTTCGACGGCGCGGGCCATCTTCCGTTCGGTCGAGCTGAGGACTTCGCTGCTCATGAGCGGCTCCCTCCGGAGATCAGGGTACCGACGGGTTCGCCCTCGGCGACGCGCACGATGTTGCCCGGATCGGTGAGATCGAACACGATGATCGGCAGGTCGTTCTCCATGCACAGGGAGACCGCCGCCGCGTCCATGACCTTGAGCTGGTCGCGGAGCAGGTCCGCGTACTCGAGTGCAGCGTAGCGCTGGGCGTTCGGGTTCGTCACCGGGTCACTGTCGTAGACGCCGTCGACCTTGGTGGCCTTGAGCAGGACCTCGGCCCCGATCTCGACCGCCCGCAGGGCAGCAGCCGAGTCGGTCGTGAAGTAGGGGTTGCCGGTCCCGGCCACGAAGATCAGGACCCGGCCCTTCTCGAGGTGGCGCACGGCCCGCCGCCGGATGTACGGCTCGGCGACCTCGTGCATGGCGATGGCGGTCATCACCCGGGTCGGCACGCCGACCTTCTCGAGGGCATCCTGGAGAGCCAGCCCGTTCATCACCGTGGCCAGCATCCCGATGTAATCGCCCGTCGCCCGATCCATGCCTCGGGCGGAGGCCGCCAGGCCGCGGAAGATGTTGCCGCCGCCGACGACGATGCCGATCTCGACCCCGAGCGAACGGACCCGACCGACCTGCTCCGCGATGGTCCGGCAGAACTCCGGGTCGACGCCGTACTGGCGTGAACCGAGGAGCGCTTCACCGGACAGCTTGAGCAGGATCCGCCCGTAGCGAGCCCGACGCGGGGCTTCGGTCGAGGCGGCTGGGCCGGGCTCGCTCATAGATCCTCACCAAGCTCGTACCGTTCGAAGCGCCGGACCCGGATGTTCTCGCCGATCGTGGCGATCGCCTCGGTGATGAGGCTGGCGATGGTCTGGTCGGTGTCCCGGAAGGGCTGCTCGAGCAGGCAGACGTCCTTGTACCACTTCTTGAGCTGACCATCGACGATCTGGGGGCGGATCGCCTCCGGCTTCTTCTGGGTGGTCTCGTCGGCCAGCAGCTCGGCCTTCTTGGCCTCGAGGACCTCGGCCGGGATGTGCTCGACGCTGACATACAGGGGCCGCATCCCGGCGACCTGCATGGCCAGGTCCCGGACGAGTTTCTGGAACTGGTCGTTGCGGGCCACGAAGTCGGTCTCGCAGTTGACCTCGATGAGCACGCCGATCCGGCCGCCGGTGTGGATGTAGCTCCCGACGAGTCCTTCCCGAGCATCGCGACCGGCCTTCTTGGCTGCCGCCGCCTGGCCGCGCTCGCGCAGGAGCACGACCGCCTTCTCGACGTCGCCGTCCGTCTCCTCGAGTGCTCGCTTGCAATCCATGAACCCGGCGCCGGTCCGCTCGCGCAGCTCCTTGACCGCCTGGGCCGAGATGTCCGCCATTCCTGTCCTGTGCTCCTGTTCGATCTGGTCTGGTTCGATGGGTTGTCGCTGGGCGAGGCCGCGGCGTGACGCGCCGCGATCGCTCAGCCTGCGATGCCGCTCTCGTTCGACTCGGCCTTCTCGATGGCCTCGCGAGCCAGCTCGGCGGCGATCTCGTCGGCCGTCGCCTCGGCCGGAGCCGGTTCGAGGACCGCGGCGGCTGCCGCGCCTCGGGCACCGGGCAGCAGGTCGTCCTCGTCGGCGTCGGGCTCGAAGGTCAGGGCTGCTCCACCGGCCAGCGCGGCGACGAGCGCGTCGGACGGTTCGCCCTCCTCGATCTCCGGTTCGCTGCTGGCCAGGACCTCGGGCTCGGGCTCGCTGGTAGCCCGCGAGGCGCGGTCCTGGGCGCCTTCGATGGCGGCCTCGGCGATGAGTGAGCAGAGCAGCCGGATGGCCCGGATGGCGTCGTCGTTGCCGGGGATGACATAGGTGAGCTCGTCCGGGTCGACGTTGGTGTCACCGGTCCCGATGAGCGGGATCTCGAGCTTGTTGGCCTCGGTCACGGCGATCCGCTCACGGTGCGGGTCGACCACGAAGATGAGCCCGGGCAGACGCTTCATCTTGCGGATGCCGCCGAGCGTGCCCGACAGCTTGGTCAGCTCCTCGGTCAGCTTGGCCGCTTCCTTCTTGGACATCCGGTCGAAGTCGCCATTGGCCTGGCGTGCCTCGAGCTGCTCCATCAGGGCGATCCGCTTCTTGATGGTCACGAAGTTGGTGAGCATCCCGCCCAGCCAGCGCTTGTTGATCCAGGGCTGACCGGCCCGGGCGGCCTCCTGGGCGATCGGCTCCTGGGCCTGCTTCTTGGTCCCGACGAAGAGGACCTGCTCGCCGCGGGCGACCGTGTCGGACACGGCGGCCAGGGCGATGTCGAGGCCCTTGACGGTCTGGGCCAGGTCGATGATGTGGATCCCGTTGCGCTCCGCGAAGATGTACGGCTTCATCTTCGGGTTCCAGCGGCGGGTCTGGTGGCCGAAGTGGACACCGGCCTCGAGCAGCTGGCGCATGGAAACGGTCGGCACGGGGATGGACCTCCTGGTTCGGTTGTCTGCCTCCGCACGGCCTCGTCGCCGGGGATCGGACCCGTAGGTCCGGCACCGCCCCGGTCGGAACGGCTGTGCGTGTGAGCTCCGTCCCGAGTAGGACGGGCGTTGATCGACTCACCCGTGGCGAGCCGGGCGGGAGTGTAGCACAGGGTCGGCGAGGTCCCCGGCAGGGCGACCGTCGTGCCTTTCGGTCGGGCGCCAGACTCGGTCGGTCAGCCGCCCGACGCGTGGTGATGATGACGCAGGCGGGGCGGATGCCCTGGCTGTACGGGCGGCTCGACCACGATCAGATCGATCCGGAAGGGCGCTGCTGGAAGCGGCACACCGTTCGGCAGAGCACCCGCCTCGGCCAGCCGACCCAGGGCGACCCGCAGATGGGCCTGCTTGCGCCGATCGAACGTCTCCTCGCCCAGACCGAAGTCGCGCCGAGCGCGCCAGCGGACCTCGACCAGGACGACCTGACCGGGCGGCCCGGGGTCGAACCCGACGAGGTCGATCTCCTTGCGTCCGACCCGGACGTTGCGAGCGAACACGGTCCAGCCGATGCTCTGGAGGTAGTCCGCTGCTTGCGCTTCGGCGGCGTCACCGGCCAGTTGCGCGGTCGTCCGGGTAGGGGTCGAGGGTCCGGCCATCGGCCTCACGATGAGGGCCAAGGCTCACCGGGCACTTATCTCCGCCGATCGTCGGATGAGCCAGGCGCCGGTCGGACTGGGTGCATCGGTGCCCCGGCCCATCGTTCCGGGCGGCCGGTACCGTCGGCGGTGGCACGATCGGCCCGACCGGTGGCATACTCGGGCACTGGCGCTCCGGCGCTGACGCGGACAACCGAACAAACCTACCCGCCCAACGGCAGGCCCGGATCGCGCTCACTGCCCTCCGGTTCGCGTCTACCCCGCTTCCCTCGCGCCATGTCACTTGGGCGGACCAGTCCCACCGTCGTCGTGCCCCATGCACGGCGTTCCGGCAGTGAGGAGGCAAGACATTGCGAGTGGTTGAGAACGGCGCCCAGAGGGCGTCTCGTCGGAACCGGTCAGGTCGACTGCTGATGATCTTCGCGTCGATCCTGGCCCTGTCGATCCTGGCCATCGCCCCGGCTTCGGCCAGTGCGGCGACCGCCAGCAAGGTCGTCATCGTCGTCGGTCCGGTCGAGGGATCGACCCACCAGTACATCGTCGATGCCCGAGCGCTGGCCACGAAGGCCCGCTCGTACGGTGCCACCGTCACCACGATCTTCAGCCCGAACGCCACCTGGGCGAGGGTCAAGGCCGCGGCCCAGCACGCCAACGTCCTCATCTATCTCGGTCATGGCAACGGCACTCCTAGCCCGTACCCGTACAGCCCCTACACCAAGAATGGGTTGGGCTTGAACGCCCGGGCCGGGCACGGCAATTCCAATGTGAAGTACTACGGTCAGGCCTATGTCAGGCTCATCCACCTGGCTCCGAATGCCGTGGTCATCCTCAATCACCTGTGCTACTCGGCAGGCAACTCCGAGCCGGGCAGGGCCGCTCCGACGATCGCGACCGCCAAGAAGCGGATCGACAACTTCGCCGCGAGCTTCCTCAAGACCGGGGCCCGGGCGGTCTTCGCCGAGCCGAAGGGCAGCGCCCTGTACATCCTGACCGGGCTGTTCTCGTCGACCAAGTCGTTCCGCGACGTGTTCAAGTCAGGCGGGACCGCCGGCACCATCACCTACCCCTCGAAGAAGGCCCCGGGAGCGACCACCATCGCCCGGCTCAAGGTCCGTGCGGTGACCGGCTACCTCGACGTGACCGCGACCCAGTTCCGGGCAGGCGCCACGCCGTAGCCCGACCCTGCGCCATCCCCAAGGCCCGCCTCAGCCCAGAGGCGGGCCTTCCAACGTCCGGCTCAGACCAGCTCGGGCTCGGCTTGCTGGCCTCCGAAGCGAGCCTGGTCGGTTCGTCGATCCCGGACCGTGCTCCCGTGACCCGGCCGTGTTTGCGCCGCTCGTTATGCAGGCCATGACTGGCTCCAGCCCAGAAACCCGATAACTTCGAGGGAGACCCTCGAGCCGGTTCCTTGTAGCCGATCCAGGCTGGATGATGCATGGGGGCGTTGACTGAGCGGACATCGGCAGCCCGATCACGGGCTACCCACCTGGCTCTCGTGCGGTCAAGCATGGGCTGCATACGGATCTGCCCAGGGGAAGGTGGCTCGGCGCGCCGGCCACCGAACAGCCCGCCTAGACCAGCTCGAGCTCGGCCTGCTGGCCACCGAACAGGACGCGTTGGGCGGTGATGAAGCTGCGCCGATGGAACGGGGTCAAGCCCAGCTCCTCCATCGCGGCTCGATGCTCGGCGGTGGCGTAGCCGGCGTTGCGCTCCCAGCCGTAACCCGGGTGACGGGCCGCCAGTCGGGTCATCAGACGGTCGCGGATGACCTTGGCCACGACCGAGGCGCAGGCGATCGAGTAGCACAGCGCGTCGCCATCGACGATGGCGGTGTACGGCCCGACCTCGTCCTCGAAGCCGCGGATGCGCAAGCCGTCGACCAGGACGTGATCGCGCTCGCCGACCCGATCGATGGCCCGGCGCATCGCGAGATGGGTCGCGTGGTAGATGTTGAGCCGGTCGATCTCGTTGACCGAGGCCGCCCCGACCCCGATGACCAGTGCCCGTCGACGGATGATCGCGGCCAGCCGCTCGCGCTGAGCTGCCGACAGCGTCTTGGAGTCGCGGACGCCGGGGATCCGCTTGCAGTCGGGCCGCATGATGACTGCCGCGGCGATGACCGGGCCACTGGCGGGCGCAACGCCGACCTCATCGACCCCGACGATCCGCGACCGTCCCTGGCGCCACAAGGCGCGCTCGAAACGGAGGGTCGGGACGATCAGAGCCATCGGCTCGAAGCGTAGCCCAGTGGCGGCCGACCCGCCGAGGCTCGACGACGCGAGGGCGGCGAACTAGCTCGGGCGGCGCTCGCGCAGGGTGGCGGCCTTGCCGACCCGCTGGCGCAGGAAATACAGCTGGGCGCGCCGGGCGACGCCGTGGCGGACGACCTCGATCTTCTCGATCCGCGGGCTGTTGATCTTGAATGTCCGCTCGACCCCGACGCCGCTGGCGATCCGGCGGACCGTGATGGTCCGGGTGATGCCGCCACCACGGAGGCGCATGACCGTGCCCTCGAAGACCTGGATCCGCTCGCGGGTCCCCTCGACGACCTTGGCCGAGACCTTGACGGTATCGCCGGAGGCGAGCTCGGGCAGGTCGGTCCGGATCTGGTCTTTGACGATCTCGTCGAGTACGTTCACGGGGCGGTTCCTACTTCTCGTCGGGCAGCGGTGGGCTGCGGGATGGGCGTTCGGGAAAGTGCCGTCAGGGACGGCCGACGGCGAACTATAGCACGAGGGTCGGACGTGGCCGGGATCGGAGGTCCGTCAGCCTTCGCCGAGGTCCTCGTCCTCGTTCCGGATCTCGTCAAGGAGGGTCTGCTCCAGCGCCGTGGTCGGCCGGTCAACCAGCAGGTCGGGACGTCGTTCGAGGGTCCTGCGCAACGACTCCCGGCGCCGCCAGCGGCGGACCGCGCCATGGTCGCCACTGGTCAGGATGTCGGGCACGGTCACGCCATCGAACTCGGCCGGCCGGGTGTACTGGGGGTACTCGAGCAGCCCGTCGGCGAAGGACTCCTCGAGGGTGGACTCCGCGTCGATCGCCCCCGGCAGCAGACGCAGGACGGCGTCGACCACGACGAGGGCCGGCAGCTCCCCGCCGGTCAGGACGTAGTCGCCGATCGACAGCTCGAGGTCGGCCATCGCCCGGATGCGCTCGTCGACGCCCTCGTAGCGGGGGCAGACGAAGATCAGGTGGGGCAGTTCGGACAGCGCCAGGGCACGGGCCTGACGGAAGGGTTCGCCCGCGGGATCGAGCAGGATGACCGTCGAGTCCGGGCGGCGAAGGGCCGCCAAGGCGTCGGCGACCGGCTCGGGCCGGATGACCATCCCGGCTCCCCCGCCGTAGGGCTGGTCGTCGACGGAACGGTGCCGGCCGATGCCCCAGGTGCGCAGGTCGTGGACCCGGATCGTGGCCAGCCCACGCTCCTGGATCCGGCCAGGGATGCTGTCGGCCAGCGGCCCTTCGAGCATCCCTGGAAAGAGGCTCAGGATGTCGATCTCGAGGGTCATCGTGGCGTCAACCCTCGCCTTCGGCCGGTGACTCGGCGTCGGCGACGGGCTCGGCGTCGGCGGTCGCACCCGCCGGTGCGTTTGGCGTCGGTCGTTTGTCGCCCTTGCGCGGACGCGGCGCACGATACGGCTTGGGGGGTCGGACGGGACCCAGATCGAGCGCCGCCACATCGACCACGATCTCGCCCCGCCGCGGGGCGAAGATGCGGATGAAATCGCGCACGGCCGGAACGTCGAATTCGCCGCGCGGGCCACCGCGCACGACATAGACGTCGTTGTCGGCCACCCGGTAGATGTCGGCGACCGTCCCGAGCGCTTCCCCGTCCACGCCGACCACGGGCGTGCCGACGACCTCATGCCAGTAGGCCGCTCCGCGAGCCGGCCCCTCCCCCGCCGGCACGTCGCCCTCGAGATAGACGCCGCGCAGGGTGTCGGCCGCGTTTCGATCGGGGATCTCGCGAAATCGGACCCGCCAACCGGGGCCGTCGGTGATCGGGACCGCTTCGCTGACGTTCAGTGGGACGTCCGTGCCCTCGCGGAAGAGCACGGCCCCGCGGGCGAAGCGCGCCTCCGGGCGATCGGTCAGGACCTCGACCCGGAGCGCACCATTGAGTCCGTGGACGCCTCTGACGAGGCCGACCACGAGCCGCTCGGCGATGGTCAGACGATCTCGAGCGAGACGGGCTCGCCCTCACGGGCGGAGGTCACCTTGAGCAGGGTCCGGAGCGCCTTGGCGACGCTGCCGTTGCGCCCGATGACCTTGCCCATATCGTCCTCGGCGACGTGGAGCTCGAGGACGATCCCATCGCGGTCACGCGTCTCCTCCACTCGGACCGATTCAGGATCATCGACCAGGGACTTCGCGACGTATTCGACCAATTCCTTGGCAGGCATTCGTGGCGACCCCTACTTGACGGCGGGCAGGATGCCCGTGGACCGGAACAGCCGGGCGACCGTATCCGAGGGCTGAGCGCCCTGGGCCAGCCACTTCTTGGCCTTGTCGGCGTCGATCACGATCTCGACCGGCTCGGTCCGGGGGTTGTAGTGGCCGATCGTCTCGATCGATCGTCCATCGCGAGCGTTGCGGGCGTCGGCGACGACGACCCGATAGCTCGGCTGCTTCTTCGCCCCCACGCGGGTGAGGCGGATTCGTACTGCCATGGACTGGTTCTCCTCCTTGATCCGGCCTGAACCCCGGGTACTGGGGTCCCGGGTTACTGGGGCTTGATGACGGTGAGCACGTACTTGACGGTGCGGTTGTCGCCCTTGGTCGTCGAGGCCGCTGCCAGGACGTCGAACGGGGCGAGGTAGGGCTTGAGCTCGGTCGAGTACTTCGCGTCGGGCACCTGCTTGGCCAGCGGCTCGGCCAGGGCCCGGATGGCGGCCAAGTCGACGAAGACGCTCGACGCGTTGCTCGTCCCGACCCGGGCCATCGCATCACGATAGCGGGCCTGATCGGCCAGCGACGAGCCGGCTTTGACGTCGACGATCGACTTCACCCAGGCCGGACCGGCCCCGATGATGACCACGCCGCCCTGATCGGTGAACGACAGCTGGGCATTCCCGGTGAGGGGCGAGCCAGCAGCCGATACGGATCCGCCCATCAGCTTGTTGATGTCCCCGAAGTCGACCGTGGTGATCGTCCCGGAGCCGTAGGCTTCGTCCTTGACGCTGATCCCGGCCGAGGCACTGCCCAGCGCCAGCAGGTTCTTGACCTGGGCGTTGAACTGGTCGGCCTTCTTGGTGTCGGTCGGGACGATGACCAGGCCACCGCCCGGGGTCGTGCCGTCCGAGGTGACGACGATGCCGACGTCGCCGATCCAGCCGATCGCGTTGTCCAGCCCGCCGATCAGCTTGGCCGCCTGGTCGATCTGCTCGAAACCCTTGGCGAACGAATCCTGCTTCTTCAGCCGGGCGATCTCGGCCTGGATGAGCGGGCCGGTGTCATGCGCTTCGAGAAGGGCCAGGGTGGTCGCGGGAACACGTCGGGCGATCTCGCTCTGGCTGTCGTCGACCTTCGGGGCGCCATCGACGGTCGGGGCGACCATCTCGCCCGAGATCGCATCGCTCTCGATCCGCGTCCCGGCCGCCAGCCAGTCCGGGAGCTGCGCCAGCGCCGTGGCGTCGAATGCGGCGCCGTTCGGGGCCGATGCGGCCATGGTCTTCATCGCCTCGACGTAGGCGTGGGTGTCGACGTACATCCGGCTGACCTGGTCGCTGCTCAGCGACGACATGGCGGTCTTGAAGTCGGTCGTGCTGGCCAGACCGTCCTTGCCGCCGCGATCGACGGCCGCCTTGACCGACGGCTCGTCACCGACCAGCAGGACGCCGCCGGTCGCGGTCGCGGCAAGAGCCACACCGGACGCGGTGTCAGCGACGGTCAGGGTGACACCCTGGTATGTCTCGTCCTTGGTGGTCGTGTCGTGGAGCGACTTCAACCAGGCGATCGCGGCGACCGGATCCTTCTGGCTGGCGACCAGCAGACCATGGCCGTTCTTGGCGTCGCCGGCCTTGGCGGTCGGGACCGCCGACACCGACAGGCCGACCTGACCGCCGAACCAGGGCTTGATCTCCTTGGTCCAGTCGTGCTTGTCGTTGGTGGCCTTGCCGACCAACCGATCGAGTGCCTCGTCGAGCTTGGTATCGAGGCTGGACTGGTCGGCGAAGCCCGGGAAGTGAGCCAGGAAGCTGCCCAGGTTCTGGCGCTGGTCGCCGGGCAGATCGCCCCGGACCTCGAGGTAGACCATCGCGTCGGTCGGAGCCCAGGCGGCCACCTGCGAGGTGCTCGAGGCTCCGGCCAGGGCGAACAGACCGGCGGCGGACATCGCCACCACGACCAGGGCGATCAGCCCGGCGACCGCCCAGCGAGCCCGTGACGGCTTGGCCGTCGGTCGGACCTCGACCGGTGCGGTGACCGCAGCGACCACAGGTACCGGCTCGAAGGTCGGGCCGGGTGCGGGCAACGGTGCCTGTTCCATCTCGTCGTTCATCAAGAGACCCCCAATCGTCTAGCGTCGTCCGATCATGCTCGCGGCGGCCTTGCGACCGCTCGAGCCCGAGAATTGCTTCATCAACTTCTGCATCTCGCCGAATTGCTTGACCAGGCGATTGACCTCGGTCAGTTCCGTCCCGGCACCGGTCGCGATGCGCCGGCGTCGTGAGGCGTTGAGGACGTTCGGATCGCGCCGCTCACGCGGGGTCATCGAGCGGATGATGGCCTCGACCCGGCTGAGATCGCCGCGATCCACGGCCGCCTGGGCTTCCTTGGCCATCCCGCCCATGCCCGGCAGCATGCCCATGATCTGGCCCAGGGGACCCATCTTCTGGATCTGCTGGAGCTGCTCGAGGAAGTCCTCCAGGGTGAAGCTGCCCTTGCGCAGCTTCTCCTCCATCTTGGCCGACTGCTGCTGGTCGAACGTCTCCTGGGCCCGCTCGACCAGGGTCATCACGTCGCCCATGCCCAGGATCCGGCCGGCCAGCCGATCGGGATGGAAGACCTCGAGGGCATCGGTCTTCTCACCGGTCCCCAGGAACTTGACCGGCAGGCCGGTCACGGCGCTGATCGACAGGGCCGCGCCGCCGCGGGCATCGCCGTCGATCTTGGTCAGGATCAGTCCGCTCAGGGGGATCGTCCGATGGAACGCCTCGGCCACGGCGACCGCTTCCTGGCCGGTCATGGCGTCGACGACCAGGAGCGTCTCGACCGGCTTGATCGCGCCGGCGACCTGGGCGATCTCGGCCATCAGGGCGTCGTCCACGGTCAGACGGCCGGCGGTGTCGACGATGACCACGTCCCGGACCTGGCGCTTGGCCGCCTCGACCCCGCCCCGGGCGATATCCACGACCGAGGTCCCGACCGGTGCCCGAAAGACTGGGATGTCGAGGCTCTTGCCGAGGGTCTCGAGCTGATCGGCGGCGTTGGGCCGATACGGATCGGCGGCGACCAGGAGCGGCCGCCGGCCGAGCTTGACGACGTGGCGGGCGAGCTTGGCCGAGCTGGTCGTCTTGCCCGAGCCCTGCAGACCGGCCACGAGGATGACCGCCGGGTTGCCCTGGAGGTGGAACGTCCGGTCACCGCCCGACAGCAGGGCGATGAGCTCCTCGTGGACGATCGCCACGACCTGCTGACCGGCGGTCAGACTGCCCAGGATCTCGGCGCCGATGGCCCGCTCGCGGACCCGCGCGACGAATTCCTTGACGACCTTGAAGTTGACATCCGCCTCGAGCAGGCTGAGCCGGATCTCGCGCATCGCCGCATCGACGTCGGCTTCGCCGATCCGGCCGCGACCAGTCAGGTTGTCGAGGGTCTTGCGCAGTCGCTCGCTGAGCGTGTCGAACATCGGGGTCCGTGGCTCCGTTCGGTCGGCGGGGCGGCGAGTCGGGCCGCTCCGGTGGCACGCGGGTTCTGGCGCGCCGAGGCGCCCGAAGTGTAGCGCATCGTGCTCGGACGGCCCTAGGGGCGCTGGACCGGATGCGGTGCCGGCCAGCACCGCGGCCTGCGACCGGGCAGGATGGGCTGATGACCGACGATCAGGCCCCGGCCGCTTCGATCTGGCAGCAGCGCGACTTCGTCAGGCTGTGGTCGGCCAGCAGCGTGTCCCTGTTCGGTTCGTTCGTGACCCGGACGGCCCTGCCCTTCGCGGCCATCCTGGTCCTCGGCGCCGGACCGCTGGAGATCGCGATCCTGCGCTCGCTCCAGCTCATCGCCGGGTTGATCGTCGGGTTGTTCGCCGGGGCGTGGGTGGACCGTCTGCGCCGACGCCCGATCATGATCGCAGCGGACCTCGGTCGGGCCGTCCTGCTCGGCTCGATCCCCCTGGCGGGCTACCTCGGTGTCCTGAGCATCGGTCAGATCTACTTCGTGTCGTTCTTCGCGGCGCTGCTGACCACGTTTTTCGACGTGGCCGATCGATCCTACCTGCCGACCCTGGTCGAGTCGGACCAGCTGGTCAAGGCCAACTCGGCCCTGACCGCGAGCGCCTCGGTCGCCGAGTTCTCCGCGTTCGGGATCAGCGGCTTCCTCATCCAGCTGTTCAGCGCGCCGATCGCCATCGCCGTCGATGCCCTGTCCTTCCTTGCCTCGGCGCTGCTCCTCGGGACGATCCGCCAGCCGGAACCGCCTCGGCCGGCCGTCGCCGATCGGGAGCCCGTCTTCGACGAGATCCGGGATGGCCTGCGGGTGGTGGCCGGCTCGCCGATCCTGCGGGCCATCACCGGGGCGACAGCCTCCGCCCATGTCCTGTGGGGCGTCTTCGGGACGTCCTACCTGTTGTTCGCGACGGACGTCGTCGGACTCGGCCCGGCGGCCATCGGGATCATCGCCGGACTGGGCGGAGCCGGCGCCCTGGTCGGGGCGGTCTTCGCCGAACGGACCGGCCGACGACTCGGACTGGGCCGGGCGATGCTCGCGATGATGATCGTGTTCACCCTCGGCAACGCCCTCATCCCGCTGGCACCCTCGGGTGCGATCGTCCTGGGGGCCGCCTTCCTGATCGGCCAGCAACTGATCGGCGACAGCGGCGGAGCGGCCTACGAGATCCTCGAGATCTCGCTCCGGCAGTCGATCGTCGACGACCGGATGCTCGGGCGGGTCAACGGCACGATCCGCTTCTCGGAAGATCTCTTCCAGCTCGGCGGGACGATCATCGGTGGGATCGTGGCGGAGACCCTAGGCCTGCGCGCGGCGATGGCCTTCGGAGTGCTCGGCGGGGTCGCCGCCATCGGCTTCCTGTGGTTCTCGCCGATCCGCGGGCTGACGGCCGTCCCGCCGAGACCGTCCGGGGCGTTCGTGGCGGGCGACGAGCTCCCGCTCACGGAGTAGATCTCAGGCGATCTGGCGGATCAGGCGAACAGGGCGGCCACGAAGGCGTCCGGGTCGAACGGCAGCAGATCGCCGACCTTCTCGCCGACCCCCACGAAGCGGACCGGCACCTTGAGCGCGTCCTCGATGGCGAAGACGATGCCGCCCTTCGAGGTCGAGTCGAGCTTGGTCAGGACGACCCCGGTCAGCCCGACGGCCTCGTGGAAGGCCAGGGCCTGGGCCAGCCCGTTCTGGCCGGTGGTCGCATCGAGCACGAAGATCGTCTCGGGCTGGGCCCCGGGCAGGCGCTTGTCGACGATCCGACGGACCTTCGACAGTTCGTCCATCAGGTTGACCTTGGTATGCAGTCGGCCGGCGGTGTCGGCGATGACGATGTCGATGTGCCGAGCGACCGCGGCGTCGAGGGCGTCGAAGACGACGGCGCCAGGGTCGGCGCCCGGAGCATGGGCGACCATCTGCGAGCCGGATCGCGCTGCCCAGGTCCCGAGCTGTTCGATGGCGGCCGCCCGGAACGTGTCGGCCGCGGCCAGCAGGACCGATCGACCCTCGTGGTGGTAGCGGCTGGCCAGCTTGCCGATGGTCGTCGTCTTGCCCGTCCCATTGACCCCGACGACGAGCATCACCGCCGGCAACCCGGGCCCGGCCGATGTCGGGCTCCACTCGCCGGGTTCCCGGGGCACGAGCAGGGCGGTCAGTTCCGCTCGGACGGCGGCCTCCGAGGTCGGTGCGTCGCGTCGGGCCCGGGCACGCTCGACGATGTCCATGGCCAGGCTGGCCCCGACATCACCGGCGATCAGCGTCTCCTCGACGTCGTCCCACGAGGGCCCGGCCGGACCGCCGCCAAGAAAGCCGCGCAAACGACCGATGAACCCGGTCCGGCTCTTCTCGAGCCCGGCGGTGAGATCGCCCGGGGTCTCGTCGTACGGGTCGACCGGCGGTGCGGTCCCGACGTCCGGCGGCGGCCAGCCGGGCATCGCGGCCTGGGACGGAGCCGCCACGACGGGCTCCGCCGGAGCCAGCAGTTCGGGTGGCGCCTCGATGGTCGGGTCGATCGGGTCCGGCGCGACGTCTGACTCGAAGTCGGCGGGATCGGGCTCCCAGCCGGCCGGGACCGCCTCCGGATCGACCAGCGCTGCGTCCGCCTCGGGGTCTTCGTCCCGGGGTTTCCGGCGCCAGAACACCGCGGCCTAGCTCGCGACCGGGTCGAGCGCCCCGGCCCCGTTGCCGGAAGCCTTGGCCGCGATCGCGGTCGCCTCGTCGAGGCGGAGACTGATGACCCGACTGACCGAATCGTCACCGACGGTCACCCCATACAGGGCGTCGGCTGCCTCGATCGTGCCCCGGTTGTGGGTGATGACGATGAATTGGGTCGACGCGGCGAGACTCTTGAGCGCGTCCGAGAAACGGCCGACGTTGGCCTCGTCGAGCGCCGCGTCGACCTCGTCGAGGACGCAGAACGGGACCGGTCGGACCTCGAGCATCGCGAACAGCAGGGCGACGGCCGTCAGGGCCCGCTCACCACCGGAGAGCATGGCCAGCGCCTGCGCCTTCTTGCCCGGGGGTCGGGCGACGATGTCGACCCCGGTCGAGGCCAGATCGGTCGGGTCGGTCAGATCGAGCCGGGCGAAGCCGCCGCCGAAGAGTTGCTTGAAGCGCGCGTCGAAGGCCGTCTCCAGGGCCCGGAAGGTCGTTCGGAACTGCTCGCCGATCATCGTCGTGAGCTCTTCGATGAGCGTCCGTGTCCGAGCGATCGCGATACGCAGATCGGCGCCCTGGGTCTCGAGCGCTTCGAGTCGAGCCCTGAGCTCGGCGTATTCCTCGACGGCCAGCGGGTTGGCCGCACCGAGCTCGTGGAACCGGCGTCGGAGGGTCGCCAACCGCCCAGGTGCCGGCGGATCGGTGGCGGGAGGGCCGGCCTCCCAGGCGGGCAGGACGTATTGCAGGATGGCTTCGAGGTCGTGGTCGTCGGCGAGGTCGTCGGCGAGGTCGTCGGCGGTCCCCCGTCCGTCCGAAACTGGATCCTCGGTGGAGGGACCGCCGTCCTTGTCGTGGTCGGCGAGAACGTCGGGCAGATCCTCGGCTGCAGCCCGGAGCGCCCGCGCGCCGACCGCGCCGATGCCGGCCAGCTCGACCAGGACCTGTTCCCGGATCGCGTCGAGCCCGAGACGCATCTCGAGATCGGCGACGTCTGCCGCACGGACCCGCTCGTCGGCCGCCCGCAGACGCTCGCGCGCTGCTGTGGCCGCCGCCTCCGCGGCCTGCGATCGCTCGCGGTCCGCCGCGTCGGCCGAGCGAAGTTCATCGAGGACTGCCCGGGCGGCTGCCTCGCGCGCCAGGGCTGCCGCGGCGTCGACCGCCAGCCGTTCGCGATCGGCCACCAGAGTGGTCTCGCGCTCGGCCAGGGCGCGCTCGTCGTGCTCGGTCCGGGCGATCCGCTCCTGGTCGTAGGTCGCGGCCGCACTGGCCCGGGCCACGATGGCCTCCGCCTCCCGACGGGCGCCGTCGCTCGCATGGAGGGCCGCCACCAGGCGGTCCCGGCGCGCCCGCAGCTCCGCCGCGCGGGCCTCCCAGGTCACCAGCGCCGACGGATCCCCCGCGCCGGCGGAACTCGCTCGATCGGCCGCACCGGTCCGCTCCGCGGCGGCCGACTCGAGTCCGGCGAGTGCCCCACGGAGCCGGGTCGCCTCGGCCTCGGCGCGCTCCGCCAGGGCCGCCTGCCAGGTCGCCTCACGGGCCAGTCGTTCGACCTCTCGACCGGTCGCCCGCTCGGCGTCATCGGCGGTCCGACGTCGGGCGATCGCCGCCGCCTCCCCAGAGCGGGCCGCCTCGAGCGCGTCGCGGGCGGTCGCGAGCGCCCTCGTGGCGGCGACCGCCGTTCGCTCCAGCTCGGCTGCCTCCACCTGCGCCCCAGCGAGTTCCGTCTCGAGCTTCTCCGACTGAGCGCGACGCTCGAGGGGACCGTCGGCCTGGCCAAGGACGATCGCGATCGGACCGGCGCTGGCGGTGCCATCGCGGCTGACCGCTACCCAGCCATCGGGCAGGTCGGGCTGGAGCTCGACGAGGGCGGCCAGATCGGGGACCCACGCCGCCCGAGCCAGGATCCGGCGCGCGGCGCCTGCCGGGTCGCGCCGGATCGCCTCCGACAGGACTCCCCCACCGAGTGACACCAGATGGTCGTGGAAGGTCGCCGTCGCCGAGTCCGACGAGCGTGGAGGCGTCCTGGCCGCCGCCGGCTCGCCCTCGACGACCAGGGTGCCCCGCTCGGCGGCCAGCTTGATGATCGCATCACGGCCCACCAGGTACGCCCGAGCCACCTCGCCAAGGGCGGTCTCGACGGCCGCCCGGAAGCTCGGTTCGACCTGGAGCTCCTCGTCGAGCCGGCGGCCGCCGACCCGCCGGGCCGCTCGGGCGATCCCGCGCGCTTCTTCCTCGACCAGCCGGGCTCGGATCGCCGCCAGGCTGCCGGTCAACCCGGCCAGCCGGGTCCCGCTGGCTGTGGCTCGTTCGGTCGCCGCCCGGGCGGCACCCTCGGCCCCCTCGGACGCGGCCCGAGCGGCCTCGCGAGCGGCGGCGCTGCTGCGTTCTGCGTCGTGAGCCGCAGTGGCCGCGGCCAGGGCGTCGGCGTGGGACGCTTCGGCCGATGCGCGTTCCTGGCCCGATCGCGCAGCGTGCTCGAGCTCCTCGGTCGCCCGACGATCGGCCTCGGTCAGCCGCCGCCGAGCCAACTCGAGCTCGGCGACGCGGGCGGCCTCGGCCCGACGCAACGTGGCCAGCTCATCGCCGTGGGCCTGGCGAGCGGCGCGCATCGCCCCGATCTCCTCGAGGGCCTCGGCCAGGGCTCGCTCCGCTTCGGCGACGGCGGCCGAGAGCTCGGCATCCGGCTCCGGGACCGGCGTGGCGGCATCTCGCCGACGACCGGCGAGGTCTGCCTCTGCTGCAGATCGCTCGGTCCGCAGTCGTTCCCGGTCGCGGACGATCGCCGCCAGGTCCGAGGCGAGCCGCGCCTCGCGTAGCTGGAGCTCGGTGTGGGCGGCCTGGGCCACCTCGTGGGCCTCGCGCCGGGTCCGTTCCGCCTCGACCCGGGCACCGAGAGCAGCCGAGATGGTCGCGGCGTCCCGTTCCGCCTCGGCCAGCTCCCGGGCGGCGTGCTCGACGTCGGTCCGGGATCGGCCGAGCCGTTCGCGCGTCGCGCTGCGCCGGACCGAGGCGTCGTGCCAGCGGCCGTGGGCGGCAACGACCAGGGCGGCGGCCAGCTCATCCCCGGCGGAGACACGGCTGACCTGCTGTTCCGCCTGCGCCGCGAGTCGCCGAGCCTGCGGGCGCAGCTCGGCCAGGATGTCCTCGACCCGGGCCAGGTTGACCTCGGCCTCGGTCAGCTGCTCCTCGGCCTTGCGCCGGCGCCGCTCGTGGCGACGGACCCCGGCGACCTCTTCGAAGAGCGGGCGGCGCTCCTCGGGCCGGAGCGCCAACGCCTGGTCGACCATGCCCTGACCGATGAACAGGAAGGCGTTGTCGGCCAGATGGGCCGAATCGAGCAGGTCGACCAGATCGCGCAGGCGGACCCGCTGCTTGTTGAGCAGGTAGTCGTTCTCGCCCGAGCGGTATAGCCGACGCCCGAGTTCGAGGACGGCGTAGTCGACCGGGAGGAGCCCGTCCGAATTGTCGAGGACCAGGGTGACGTCGGCCATCCCGAGGGCTGCCCGACGCTCCGAGCCGGCGAAGATCACATCCTCGCTCTTGCGACTGCGCAGGGCGCGGCCCTGCTCGCCAAGCGCCCAGCGCAGGCCGTCGGCGAGGTTGCTCTTGCCCGAGCCGTTCGGTCCCACGACCGCGCTGATGCCCGGCCCGAACTCGACGACGGTCCGCTCGGCGAACGACTTGAAGCCCTGGAGCCGAAGGGCCAGGAGCCGGGCCGGGGCGCTCATCGGACGAGCCTCACCCTGCGCCGCCTTCGCGCAGACCGGGCAGGGCTGCCTCAGCAGCGGCCAGCTCGGCCGACTTCTGCGAGTGTCCGACGCCTGTTCCCAGGACGCTGCCGCCGACCGACACCTCGACCCGGAACACTTTCTCGTGGTCCGGTCCGGTGGCCTCGACCAAGCGATACGACGGCCGCTCGCCGTTGACCCGCTGGGTGTGCTCCTGGAGCCGACTCTTGGGGCTCTTGAGGCTTGACAGCGGTTCGTCGCTGGTCAGTTCCGGGGCAGCCTGCTCGAGCAGCCATTCGCGCGCGGCGTCGTAGCCCAGGTCGATGTAGATCGCACCGACGACCGCCTCGAAGCCGGAGGCCAGGAGCGAGACCCGGGTCCGGCCATCACGACGCGATTCGCCCTCGCCCAGCCGAAGCGCTTCACCGAGATCGATCCGCCGGGCGATCCGGGCCAGGCCCTGGGCGCTGACGATGGCCGCCCGGCGGGCCGACAGGACCCCCTCGTCGTCGGTCGGCCGAAGTCGGTAGAGCGCCTCACCGATGACCAGGGTGACCACGGCGTCACCCAGGAATTCGAGGCGCTCGTTGTGGCCGCTGACCGTGTCGCGATGCTCGTGCAGGTAGCTGCTGTGAGTGAGGGCCTGCTCGAACAGCGCGCTGTCCCGGATCGGGAGCCCGAGTCGCGCGGCGAACGTGTCGGCCGGACGCATCGGGCGCGGGCGACTCCCCGCTAGGAGGAGCGCTCGTCGATGTACTCGACCGCGTCACCGACCGTCCGGATCTTCTCGGCGTCCTCGTCGCTGATCTCGGTCCCGAACTCTTCCTCGAGGCTCATGATCAGTTCGACCAGGTCGAGCGAGTCCGCGTTGAGGTCGTCGACGAACGACGCCTCCGGCTTGACGTCCTCTTCCTCGACGCCCAGCTGCTCGACGACGATCTTCTTGAGACGCTCGTAGGTGGTGGCCACTGACTCTCTCCTCGGAGCTGGTTGCCCGGTCAGGCGCCGGGTCGATCTCTGGCGATCTTGCCCAGCACGCCATTCATCAGGCGTCGCGCCGGGTCACCACTGTAGGTGCGTGCGAGGTCGACCCACTCGGCGATCGCCACTCGGGCCGGCGTCGTCGCGGAGTGTAGCACCTCACCGATGGCGCAACGCAGCAAGGAGCGGTCCATCCGGGCCAGCTGGACCACCGGATACTGGGGTGCCGTGCGCTCGATGAGCGCGTCGATCTCCTCGCGGCGAGCGACCACGATGGCCACCAGGGACCGGGCGAACTCCGCGGTCACCGGATCGCCCTCGGACTCGGCCAGGTGTCGCTCCAAGATCGCCTCGGGTGTCCGCTGACCGAACTCCGCCTCGAACATCGAGGCGAGGGCCAGGCGTCGGCCGGCACGGGCCGTACGCGCGACATCGGACTGGCCGTGGCTCCGGGCGGTGGCCACCGTCAGGCGCCGACGCCGGCGACGACGATCACGATCCGGCCGGCCTCAAGACCGACCAGTCGCTCGATGGCCGAGGCGACCGCGGCCCGGACCTGCCGGGTCAACGGGACGAGCGGATGCCCGGGACGGGTGACGATGGCCAGGCGGACGTCGACCCGTCGACCATCGATCCGGCAGACCGCCGTTCGGCCGAGCAGGGCGGTCCACCAGGACCGGCTTGCGGCGTCGACCCGGACGACACCCGGGATCTCCATGGCTGCCAGCCGGATGAGCTCATCGACGACGCTCCGGGCGACGCTCAGGTCGGCTGGTCCGGTCATCGCGGCGTCGCTGGGTCGGGTCGGCCGGTCAGGCCATCGATCGGTTCGCCGGCGGCTGCGGCCGCGGCCGCCGCGTCGCCCAGCTCGGTCGGCTCACGTTGGAATGTCTCGGCGATGAGCTCGGGGATGCGTGCTCGGGCTGCCGCTACGGCGACCCCGATGGCGAAGCCGATCATCCGGCGCTTGGCCCGACCGTGGGTGATGATGACCGTGCCCTTGACCCCCAGCAGGGGCGAGCCTCCGAACCGTTCGTAGTCGAAGACCTTGCGGATCCGGCCGACGCCCGGCTTCATCAAAGCGTAGGCCAGTGGGCCGCGGGGCGGACGCCGGAACTCGGCCTCGATGAGATCGAAGATGAAGGTCGACAGACCCTCGAAGAACTTGATCACGACGTTGCCCACCACGGCGTCGCAGACGACCACGTCGGCCATGTCCTTGACCAGGTCCTTGCCCTCGACGTTGCCGATGAAGTGCAGGTCCGACTGGTCGAGCAGCTCGGTCGCCTCGACGATCCGGGCGTCGCCCTTGCCCTTCTCCTCGCCGATCGAGAGCAGGGCGACCCGCGGCCGCTCCACCCCCAGGACCTTCTCGGCGAACAAGGCCCCCATCTCGGCGTATTGGTACAGGTTGGCCCCGGTCGAGTCGGGATTGGCCCCGATGTCGAGGAACACGAACGGACCGGACTCGGTGATCATCTGGACGGCCAGGGCGGGCCGGTCGACTCCGGGCAGGCGGCCCAGGCGGAGGACCGCCGCCGCCATCCCGGCGCCGGTGTGACCGGCCGTCACGACGGCGTCGGCGTCGCCCCGTCGGACGAGCTCGGTGGCGACGAGGATCGAAGCGTCCTTCTTCTCACGCAGCGCAAGGGCCGGATGCTCATCCATGCCGATGACCTGCGAAGCGTGGACGATGCTGACATTGACGGCCGGCAGGGCGCTTCCCGCGATGGCCACGATGGTGGCGCTGTCGCCGACCAGGATGATGTCGTCCTGGGCGTGGTCCGCGGCGTAGGTCAGCGCGGCGTGGATGACCTCGAGCGGGGCGTGGTCGCCGCCCATCGCGTCGACCGCGACACGGATGCGCCGGGCATCGGAGGTGGCCCGAACGGCGCTCAGGTCCACCGGACTATGAGGCCGAGTCGCCCGACTTCGTCTTCGGCGTGATGACCTGGCGGCCGCCGTAGTAGCCGCAGTTGGGGCAGGCGTGGTGAGGCCGCTTGGGCTCGTGGCAGTGCGGACACTCCTCGAGCTTCGGCAGCTCGATCGCGAGGTGGCTGCGGCGCTCGCCCTGGCGCGCGTGCGACACCCGTCGCTTCGGGACTCCCATGGTTCGTGATGGCTCCTTTCGGACCCGGCCCCGGCGCGGTCTGCGCGGGCGCGGGCGTCGTGGTCAGTCTGACGGGCCATCGCCGGCCGCGGGCATGCCGCGAGCGGAAGAGGGGCCGACGCGAGAGTTTACGCCGTCTCGTCGTCCTCGTCGACTCGGAAGGCCCGGAGCGCCTCCAAGCGGGGGTCGATGGGCGCTTCGTCGTGGTCGTGAGGACCGCTCCCGAGCTCCTCACCGCAGACCGGGCAGAGGCCCGGGCAATCCGGCCGGCACAGCGGCGCGATGGGGGCGGCCAGCTGGATCGCCTCGCGGACGAACGGCTCCAGCTCGATCTCGTGGTGGTCGGTCAGCCGGGCGATCTCGGGCTCGACCTCGGGATCGAGGGCCTTGCCGGTCAGGAGGTCGAGGCTGGGCAGTGCCTCCTCGTCGATCTGGCCGGTCAGGGCGACCTCGATCGGGCGGAGGCAGCGGCTGCAGGTCTCGGCGAGGACGGCGTTGACGTCGCCATCCACCAGCAGGCCACGACTGATCCGGGTCAGGCGAAAGCGGGCGTCGGCCGGGGCGGCCAGGGTCAGGTCGTCGCCGAGGTCAAGGTCGAGATCGTCGAAGGCCAGATCGCGGACCGAGCCGCCGGGTTCGCCCAGCAGGGTCGCGACATTGATGGTCAGCGCGTCCGGATCCTCGCGGGTCAAGACCGGACGGGCTTGGACGCTCGCTCCTCGACCGGCTCGAGCTCATCACCCCAGCCGTCGTCGATCTCGTCGGGGTCCTCGTCGAGGAGCCCGTCGCCGGCGACGTGACGACGCTCGTCGAGCAGAGTGATCCCCTTCTTGATGCTCTGGAGGGTGCGCACGACCTCGCCCTCGAGGCCGATCAGGACCGAGGCGGCGTATTCGTCGGCGCCGCGACGGACCTCGGCCGACTCGCTCTGGGCGAGACCGATGATCCGGCCGCTCTCCTGCTCGGCCGCCGCGGTCAGGCCGCGTTCCTCGATCAGGAAGGCCGCCTGCTCCTGGGCGCTGGCGACGATCCGCTCGGCCTCTTCCTGGGCCTTCTCGATGATCCGCTCGCCCTCGCTGTTGATCCGCTTCGCCGCCCGGATCTCCTCCGGGATGGCCGCCCGCAGCTCGTCGATGAGGTCGAACGCGGCGTCCTTGTCGATGACCACGTTGTTGGTCATCGGCAGCTTCTTGCCGTTGGCGATGAGCGTCTGCATGCGAGTGACGAGGAAGATGATGTCGATCGGACCGGCCCTCCTCGGTTGTGGACCGGTGCCGATCTCGGCGCGGTCCGCTGGATTATCGCACCCGTCGCCCGAGCCGGCGCGGGTCAGCCGCCGCCGGGCGTCCGGGCCAGGGCGGCGGCCGCCGGGGCGGGGACCATCGCGCTCACGTCGCCGCCGAACCGGGCGATCTCCTTGACCAGGCTGGAGCTCACGTAGCCGTGCTCGAGCGAGGTCATGAAGAAGACCGTATCGACGTCCGGGGCCAGGACCCGGTTGTTGTGGGCCAGCTGCATCTCGGTCTCGAAGTCGGACACGGCGCGCAGACCGCGGACCATGAACCCGGCCCCGACCGCCCGACAGAAGGTGACCGTCAACCCGTCGAAGGTCTGGACATCGACCCGGTCGACGACCTCGGCTCCGAGCTCGGCCAGAGTCGCCCGGATCACCTCGACCCGCTCCGGGGTCGCCAGGAGAGGCGTCTTGCGCGGGTTCTCGAGGACCGCCACGACGACGCGATCGAACACGGCGAGGGCCCGCCCCAGGACGTCCAGGTGGCCGTTGGTGATCGGATCGAACGAGCCGGGATAGACCGCCAGCCTCATCCGTCCTCCCGACGATAGAAGGTCAGACCGGTCTCGCCGAAGCGCCGGTCGCGGTCCGATGCTAGCAGGCCCACCACGGCCGGCGGGCGATCCCGCCAGAAGTGCTTGGCCACGACCCGGCCGCCACGCCTGACGAGGCGACCTTGGGCATCCGCTCCCAGGATCGCCAGCAGACGACCGAGCAGCTCGGTATCGGCGTAGGGCGGGTCGATGAACACGAGGTCGAACGGACCGTCGGCGGGCCCGTCCGCCCGGTCAGCGGCCAACCAGTCGACGCCGTCCGCTCGCACGATCATCGCCTCCGGGCCGGCCAACCCGGTCAGGCTGAGGTTCTCGGCGATCGTCGTGGCGGCTCGGCGGTCGCGTTCCACGAACGTCGCCCGGGCCGCGCCACGCGACAGCGCCTCGATGCCGGCGGCCCCGCTCCCGGCGCACAGGTCCAGGAAGGCCGATCCGACCAGATCGGGTTCGAGGATGGCGAAGAGGGTCTGCTTGACCCGGTCGGCCAGCGGTCGGGTCCCCTCCCCCGGTGCGGTCAGGCGACGGCCGCCGGCGGTCCCGGCGATGACTCGACCGGCGTCAGCCATGGGCGTCGCTCACGATCCGCTGGCCGGTTCGCCGGCGACGATGCCTTCGAGCCAGCCGGCGGCCAGCTCGTGACGGAGCCCGTCGAGGCCCGATCCGCTCAGCTCCCCGGCATCGTCCAGGAGCGCCTCCGCGTGGCGCCGAGCCGCCGTCGCCAGGAGCCGATGGTCCGGCCGCTGGAGCGAGGCGCTCCGGAGCCGGGGCAGACCGCTCTGGGCGAGGCCCAGGACATCACCCTCGCGGCGGAGCTCGAAGTCCGCCTCGGCGAGCTCGAAGCCGTCGAGGGTCCGGGCGACGGCCACCAGTCGGGCCTGCTCGGTCGTCTCGGCCGTCCGTCGCCCGGCGACGAGGTCCTCCCAGAAGGCGTTGCTCGGCGCGGCGTCGGAGACCAGCGCGCAATAGGACGCCGCCGTGCCCCGGCCGACCCGGCCGCGGAGCTGGTGGAGCTGGGCCAGCCCGAAGCGATCGGCCGCCTCGACGATCATGACCGTGGCCTCGGGCACATCCACGCCGACCTCGACGACGGTCGTTCCGACGAGGACGTCAAGCTCGCCGTCGCGGAATCGACTCATCTCCCGGTCCCGCTCGGACGCCTTCATCCGACCGTGGACCAGACCGACCCGGAGCGGGGCGAGCAGCGTGCCCAGACGTTCCGCCTCCGACTTGGCCGCGACCGCTCCCTCGTCGTCCGAGTCCTCGATGGCCGGCACGACCACGAACGTCCGGTGCCCTTCCCGGGCCTGGCCCCGGACGAACTGCCACAGCCGGTCGATCTCGGCCGGGTGGCGGATGAACGTCTGGATCGGGATCCGGCCGGCTGGCTGGGTCCGCAGGTCGGTCACCTCCAGGTCGGCATACAGGACCTGGCCGAGGGTCCGCGGGATCGGCGTCGCGGTCATCAGCAGCACGTGCGGAGCGCTGCCGCCGGCCTTGGCCTCGAGCTGGCCGCGCTGTTCGACCCCGAAGCGGTGCTGCTCGTCGATGATGACCAGGCCCAGATCGCCGAAGCGGACCCGATCCTGGAGCAGGGCGTGGGTGCCGACGACCACGCCTGCCTGGCCCAGCTCGATCGCCTCGAGGGCGGTCCGCGTGCCGGCCGCGCTCAGCGAACCGGTCAGGAGGGTGACGGGGATGCCGACGTCGTCGAGCAGGTCGGCCAGGGTCAACGCGTGCTGCCGGGCGAGCAGGTCGGTCGGAGCGAGCAGGGCACCCTGCCGACCGAGCCCGGCGACGAGGGCCAGGGCGTAAGCGGCGACCGCGGTCTTGCCCGACCCGACGTCGCCCTGGAGCAGGCGGAGCATCGGCTCGGGCTGGGCCAGGTCGGTGCGCACGGCCAGCGTGGCCGCCTGCTGGTCGGCGGTGAGCTGGACAGGCTGACCGAGCTTGCGCGAGAGCGACGCGGTCAAGGCGGCCCGGACCTCGATGTCGCGGGCATCCTCGACGACCACCGGCCGCGCCTTCGACAGCACCCGTTGCCGGCGACGCTGGACCATCCCGAGCTGGAGCGCGAGGAGCTCGTCGAAGGCGATCCGACGGAGGGCGGCGTCCTTGGCCTCCGGGTCGGGCGGGTAGTGGGCGGCCTCGATCGCTCCACTTATGCCCACCAGCGCCTCGGACTTGATGAGGTCCGCCGGGAGGTACTCCGGGTAGGCCAGACCGGCTCGGTCGATCGCTTCGCGCATCGCCAGGCGCAAGCGGGGCGTGGTCAGCCCCGCCGTCAAGCGGTAGATCGGCACGATCCGACCGGCGTGGAGCAGGTCGGTCTCGTCATCCTCGCGCTGGAACTCCGGGTCGTCGAAGGTGACCCCGAAGCCGCGCTTCTTGAGTCGACCGCTGACCACGAGGCGATCGCCCTCGGCGATCCGGCGCTCGATGAAGCGCCGGCCGAACCAGACCGCCTCGGCCTCGCCGGTCTCGTCGTAGACCTTGGCCACCGTCCGCTGGATCCGGCGGCGGAAACCGGGATCGACTCGGATCGAGCGGACGACGACCCGGGCGCTGACCTGCTCGCCGTCCGGTCGGACCATCAGCTGCCCGATCGTCTCCATGATCCGCCGGTCCTCGTAGCGCCGGGGCAGGTGGAAGAGCAGGTCGCGCACGTAGGCGATCCCCAACCGGGGACCGACCCGGCGCAGGACCGCCGCGGCGCTCAACCCGCTGTCGCCGATCGGCGTGGACAGCAGGGCGATCGGGTCCGTCGGCGCGGGTAGAGGCGCGGGCCGGCGCGGACTCGACCGGGGCCTGGCCGGGCGAGGGGTTCGACCGGCGGTCGCGGGTGCCATGACTACTCGGCCGAGATCAGGTACCGGTAGTGGGGCTGGCCCCCGTGGCGGACCTCGACCTCCGTCCCGGGTCTGGCCGTCGAGATCCGGCCGGCCACCCCTTCGGCGTCGGCCAGGGCGGCACCGTCGCCGTAGAACACGGTGACCAACTCGGTCTCGGCCGGCAGCGTCTGGACCGCGGCCAGGATCGCCTTGTCAGGGTCCGTATCGGCGCTGACCACCCCATCGTCCGGATCGAGCACGATGGTCTGGCCCTTGCGCACCTTGTGCCCACCGACGTTGGCGTCGCGCACGGCCGTGGTCACCTGGAGGGTCGCCAGCCCCCGGCCGCGCTCGGTCATCCCGGCCACGTTGGCCGCGCCCGATTCGCCCGGGTCGAGGGCCAGCAGCGCGGCGAAGCCCTCGGCGGCGTTGCGGGTCGGGACGACATGGACCGGTCGGCTGGCGAGGTCGGCGACCTGGCGGGCGGCCAGGACGACGTTGGGGTTGTTGGGCAGGACGAGGACCTCGTCGGCATTGAGCGCATCGACGGCCGCGAGCAGCTCACCGGTGCTCGGATTGGCGGCTTGCCCGCCGCGGACGACGGCGGCGACACCGAAGTCGGCGAAGATCGTGGCCAGGCCCTCGCCGGCGGCGACGGCGACGACGGCCAGCCGGACGCGAGTGCCATCGACCGCCCCGGCCGCGAAGGTCGTCTGGCCGGAGGCACCGACGGCCTCAGGGCCGGTGCGCTGGGCGGCTCCCACCGGATCTGCGCGGGCTGGGTCGGCTTCGCCGCTCGAGGTGGTGAAGGCCGAGGCCCGGTCCTCGCGCACGTCACGAGCCTGGTTGTCGAGGTTCTCGACGCTGATCCGGCTGAGCGAGCCGAGACCGAGACCGTAGGCGATCACCCCGTCCGGTCGTTCGTTGTGGACGTGGACCTTGATCGCCCGAGCGTCGCCGGCCACCACGACCGACTCACCCAGCGTCTCGAGATGGGTCCGGATCGCGTCCAGGTCGAGATCGTCCCCGGCCGGCGCTTGGAGCAGGAACATCGTCTCGTAGCCGAAGCCCTCGTCGGCGTTGGCGATGAGCACCGATGCCCGGGCGGGATCATGGGTCAGCGCCGAAACGGCGCCCGCCACGGCCTCGCCGACCACGTACTTGAGGGCCCCCTGGAAGAGCCGGAAGAGCCCCTGGCCACCCGAGTCGACGACCCCCGCTTCGCGCAGGATCGGCAGCAGGCTGGGGGTCTTGGCGACGGCCTTCTCCGCGGCATCGACGGTGGCCGCCAGGACCGTTTCGATCGCGTCGTCCCGCTCGGCGGCGATCTTGGCCGCCGCACTCGCCTCGCGGATGACCGTCAGGATGGTGCCTTCGACCGGCTTCTTCACCGCGGCATAGGCCGTCTCGCTGCCGAGGGCCAGGCAGTGGGCCAGGTCGAGTCCATTGAACCGGCGCTTGCCGACCAGACCGCGAGCCATCCCGTTCAGGATCTGGCTGGTGATCACGCCCGAGTTGCCCCGGGCGCCCATCAGTGCTCCGAAGCTGATCGCCGCCGCGATCCGCTCGGCCGGCTGGCCGGCGACCCCTTCGGCCTCCTCGAGCGCGACCCGGACCGTGGCGGACATGTTGGAGCCGGTGTCGCCGTCGGGGACCGGGAAGACGTTGAGCCCGTTGATCTCCTCGACGTGCGCCTCGAGGTTGGCGACGGCGGCCCGGAATGCCCCGAGAAGGCCCGCGCCGTCGCAGCTTCGGCGGGTCATCGCGGGTCGTCCCCGGCGGAGGGATCAGACCTGAGCGGGATCCTCGATGGCTCATAGCGCATCCCGGCGATCTGGATCGTGAGGCGGTCGGGTTCACGGTCGAGGGCGCTCCGGAGGGCATAGCGGACAGCCGAATTCGACCTGGCGAGCGACCTCGGCGACGGGCAGACCGAAGGCCACCGTCAGGCGCAGGTCGACCGTGAATGGACCAGAAGTGGCGACCCTGACTCCGGGGCCACCGAGCCCGAGGCGCCGCCGGAGCGGGCCGAGCGGACCGTCGTCCACGAACCCGGCCACGCCGTAGCTGCCGAGGACCGCGGCACGGACGATGTCGTCGATCGCCCGCGGACTGACGAGCGAACGACCCGTCACGGAGCGCTCGGGCATGCGCGGCTGACCTCCGCTGTGGGCCGCCCGGATCATGGGCTGGGGGAAGCGGCCGTTCGGGATCCCGTGGTCGATGTGCTATCGTACCGCCTGCCCGAGCCCGTCGCGGCTCATGGCCAAGACCCGTACCACCTTCTGAGGACCGACATGGCCCGCGCTTGCGCCGTCTGCGGCAAGGTCTCGATGGGCGGCTTCAACCCGCAGTCGTCGGGCATGAACCGCGTTCGAGCCCACCGTCGCTACCAGCCGAACCTCCAGCCGCTCATCGTCATGACCCCCAAGGGCGAGGCGAAGAAGCAGCTCGTGTGCACCCGCTGCCGGCGGACCCTGGCCAAGTCGAGCCGCTAGCCCTTACCGGCTCAGCAGCCCCGCGGCACTCCGCCACAGCCCGCCCAGGATCGCCAGCCAGGGCAGCAGGTAGAGCGCCGTCGTGGCGCCACCCAGAGCCCCGGTCGTGTTCATCCAGTAGGCCACGACACCACCGAGTCCAGCCACGATCAGGCCCTGGGCGACGATCGGCCAGCGCACCCGCCGACCCAGCCGAGCCAGCCCGCCCCGATCGCCGGCTTCGACCGCCTCGTAGCCGGCCTCCAGCTCCGGATCGGCAGCGTCGTCGACCACCCGTCGGAACCAGGCCGGCGCATGGATGACCGCCCAGTACGCCGCCGAGGCGTAGACCAGCCCGCCGATGATGTCGACCACGTAATGGTCGGCCAGGTAGACGATCGAGAACCAGACGCACACCGAGTACGCCAGCAGGACCCAGCCCACCCGTCCGAAGGCTCGCCGGGTGAACAGGAAGCCCAGGAACGGGAAGGCCGCATGGAGCGACGGGAAGGCCGCGACCTGGTTGGGGTTGATGTCGTAGACCGTGTAGCTGTAGATGTAGCGACCCTCGAACCCGAACATGCTGGCTAGCTGGTCGAAGCCCTGCGCCTTGAGGTAGGCGATCGCGGGCAGTCCGTTCGGCCCCGCCAGGTAGCCGTGCTCGGCCGCCCACCACGGCGGGGCGACCGGCAGCAGGACATAGGTCACGAAGCCGGCCATGGCCAGCAGGATCAACGCCGCCACGAAGTCGTAGTAGACCCGGCGACGACGCAGCCACAGGAAGAACCCGACCGCGATCGGCAGCGGGAAGTGCAGGAAGTAGAAGACCGTCGCGACCGAGGCCAGGACATCGGGGCCGCTCGCCGGGTGAAGCCAGTCCTGGAGCAGCTGGGTCGGGACATGGCCGAAGAACAGGGTCCGTTCGAGGGCCAGGATGTCCGTTACGTGGACCGCCAGGCCGATGTTGTCGGCGTAGCCGCGCATCAGCTCGTAGGCGAAGAACAACCCGATGAACGGGATCCAGTCGCGCAGGAACAGCCGGCCCCGACCGAGCAGCACTGCGGCCAACCCGAACGCGACCAGGAGGACGTCCGGGGTGATCGAGACGCCTCGGATCAGCATCAGCCCCGACAGGATCACGATGTAGGCCCCGACCGCCCACATCAGGATCCGCTCGTTGCGTCGGCCCAGGCTGGTGGTCTCCGGCGGGATGGCCGGGTCGGGTGCGCTGGCCGGGTCGAGGGCGGTCGTCGGTTCGAGGGCGGTAGTCGGTGCGGAGGGGTCGGTCAGATCGGTCGGCCCGGTCACGACACCGGGGCCACGTACGACGTCCGCCACGCATCGGCCTCCGCCTCGGCGGCAGCCCGCTCGGTCGCATAGCGTTCGAGGGTCAGGTTCTCGACCTGGCGTGGAACCATGAGCTCGTAGTCGCGGACGCCGTCGGGACCCATCCGACCGTCGGCCCGGAGCATGATCACGGGGATCCCGCCGTCCTCGATGATCGCCCGCAACCGGGTTCCGACCTGAAGCGGCAGGCTGGCGATGCTGCGCCACTCGTCGCGCGGGATGGGCGGCTTGCCGTGATTGAGCTCGAACGCGTAGCCCTCGTCGGCCAGGGCCCTGACCAGACGGACTTCGCGGCCAATGTCGTGGCCCTTGTGGAATAGGGCCGAGCCGACGACCAGGATGTCGACCCCGAGCCCACCGACGTACTCGGCCGTCTCCCGGTTGATCCCGCCGTCGACGTGGACCTCGCCGCCGAGCGGGAGATAGGTCAGCAGGTCGCGCGCCCCGACGATCTTGCGGGCGGCATCGCGCATGAACGACTGCCCGCCGAAGCCCGGCTCGACCGTCATCACCAGGACGATGTCGATGAGTTCACGATAGGGTGCCAGGGCCCGGACCGGCGTGGCCGGCTTGAGGGCCAGCCCGGCGGCCCGGCCCGCCTCGCGGATCTTGCGCAGGGTCGGCGCGATCGGCTCGTCGATCTCGACGTGGAGGGTGATCGAGTCGCTGCCCGCAGCGATGAACTCGTCCACGTAGCGACTCGGCTCGCTGATCATCAGGTGGGCGTCGAAGGGCAGCTCCGTGCGCGGCCGGAGGTGCTTGATGGTCTTCGGCCCGAAGGTGATGTTGGGCACGAAGTGACCGTCCATGACGTCGAGATGGACCCGGTCCGCGCCGGCCTTCTCGACCCGGCGGACCGCGTGGCCGAGGTTGGACAGGTCGCTGTCGAGGATGCTCGCCGCGACGCGAGCCCGCCCGCTGGCCATCGCGTTAGCCGCCGACCGCCCGGAGGGCCGCCGCGCTGTCGCGCACGATGAGCTCGCGTCGTCGAGCCACGGCCGGAGCAGCCGGCTCGCCGGCTCGCTCGGCAGCCAGCTGGCCACAGGCCGCGCCGATCTCCTGGCCCCGGTTGCGCCGGATGGTGACCGCGATCCGGTCGTGCCGCAGGCGCGCCGCGAAGCGCTCGATCTGGTCCATCGGACTGGCTCGCCAGGGCGTGTGAGCGACCGGGTTCATCGGGATGAGGTTGACGTGGCACAGGTCGCCCCGGAGCAGTTCGGCCATCGCATCGGCGTCGGCCGGCGTGTCGTTCACGCCGTCGATCAGGGTGACCTCGTAGGAGATCCGCCGACCCGTCGTCTCGGCGTGATCGCGCGCTGCCGCGACGACCTCGGCGATCGGCCAGCGTCGGTTGAGCGGCACGAGGACATCGCGCAGCGGGTCGCGTGCGGCGTGGAGGCTGACGGCCAGGGTGAACTGCGGTCCGAGCGCGGTCAGCCGACGCATCCCCGGGACGACCCCGCTGGTGCTGACCGTGATGTGCCGGGCGCCCAGACCGAAACGGAGCGGGTCGGACAGGGCCGTGACCGCCTCGAGCACGCGATCCAGGTTGAGCAGCGGCTCACCCATGCCCATGAACACGATGTTGGTGAGGCGTCGGCCCTTGACCGTGAGCCGTCGCGCCGCGGACCGGACCTGGTCGACGATCTCGGCGGTGTCCAGGTCCCGCGTGAAGCCGAGCTCACCGGTCGCACAGAACGGGCAGCCGACAGCGCAGCCGGCCTGACTCGAGATGCACACCGTATTGCGCTCGCGATTGGCGCCCCGGGCGGGGTAGTGCATCAGGACCGACTCGATGAGGGCCCCGTCCGACAGGAGGTGGAGCGCCTTCTCGGTCTGGCCACCATCGCCCGGTCGGAGCTCGGTCTCGGCCAGGGTGTCGAATCGATACGCTGCGTCGACCTCGTCGCGCAGCCGGGCCGGCAACGTCCGAACCTCGGCTGCGGTGCGAACACCGCCCGTTCCCCGGCCCACACGGCGTCGGCCACCTGGCGCGCGCGATAGGCCGGCTCGGATCGGTCGGCGAACCAGGCGGTCAGCGCCTCCCGCGCGAGACCGGACAGCCCCGGACGAGGATCGCGCGAGGACTCGCCGATGGGCCGCGGCGGACGTGCCGGAGCGTCGGGTGGCTGAGCGTCGGTCACGCCGGGCATTGTCGCACGGTGCCGGTCCGCGGCCGACGGTCGACGACTCCGGCCAGGTCAATTCCCGGGTTCGAGGTCAACCTCGGGCGAGGTCAGCTGCCGGGCGCAGCGACGATCGCACGACCCCGGCCGCGCAGGAAGGCCTGTCCGGTCATCCGCCGACCGCCGGCGGGTTGGACCTCCTCCAGGACCAGCAGTCCGTCGGACGTGGCGAGCGCGGGCAGCCCCTCGTGCTCCCGGAGTCGAGCGGATGGATCGATCGGTCGGCCCGGCGCCCCTCCACGACCGACCACTTCGGCCTTGGCCTGCCAGACGGTCAGCCGACCCGCCCCCGTCTCGATGAAGCTGCCTGGCCAGCCCTGGTAGGCTCGAACCTGGCGGGCGAGCTCTTCCGTGGGACGACCCGGGTCGAGCCGGCCGTCATCTCGACGCAGCGGCCGGGTCAGGGTCGCTCCGGCCTCCCCCTGCGGCCGCGTTCCAAGCGATCCATCCAGCCAACCCGGCAGCGATCGAGCCAGGAGCCGGGCCCCGGCCTCGGCGGCCCGTGCCTCCAACTCGGGCGCCGTCTCGGTCCCGTCGAGCGGCCAGCTCTCACTGGCGACGATGGGGCCGGTGTCGAGGCCGGCATCCATCCGGATGACCGTCACCCCGCCCGACGCATCGCCGGCCAGGATCGTCCCGGGGATCGGCGTCGCACCGCGATGACGGGGAAGCAGCGACGGGTGGATGTTGAGGATGCCGTGAGCCGGCAGGTCCAGGATCGCCTGCGGGACGATCCGTCCGTAGTCGGCCAGGACGCCCAGCGTCGGGCGGAGCGCAGCGAGCTCGGCCAGGGCCGACTCAGCGCGGATCCGAGTCGGCCGGAGGACGGGCAGCCCGAGCGCCAGCGCTCGTGCCACGACCGGCGTGGGACTGAGCTCATGACGGCGACCGACCGGACGGTCGGGTGCCGACACGACCCCGACGAGTTCGAGGTCCGGGGCCGCCAGCAGGGCGTCGAGGATGGGGAGAGCGAAGCCGCCGCTGCCGAAGAAGACGGTCCGGGCCGGACGATCAGGCGAGGGCGTGCTGAGCCTCGCGGATGCCCTCGCTGTCGTACTCGCCGTCATCGTCGTCGTCCTCGTCGGGACCGCCCACCGAGATGAGCTCGTCCATCGACTCGAGATAGTCGATGTACAGCTTGCCGTCGAGATGATCGAGCTCGTGCTGGAGAGCCCGCCCGAGCAGGCCCGAGCCGGCCACCTTGTACTTCTTGCCGTGGCGATCCTGGGCCACCACCCAGACCCGCTCGCGGCGGGTGACATAGGCGACGTAGCCTGGGATCGACAGGCACCCCTCGAGGTCGCGGTCGTCCCCGTCCGAACGAACGATCTTCGGGTTGACCAGTTCGTACAGGCGACTCTCGACCTCGATCACGCAGGCCTGCTGGGCTTCACCGAGCTGCGGCGCAGCGAGTCCCACGCCCGGGGCGTGACGCATCGAATCGGTCAGGTCGTCGAGCAGCTCATGGAGGTACTTGCCAAAGCTGTCGACGGGTTCGCCCTTGAGGCGCAGGCGGGGGTCGCCCAGGAGGGCGATCGGTCTCACGGTCATGGCCCGGAGTATATCGAGAACGAGCGTGGGCTCGGACGCGGCTCCGAAGCCGACCGAAGCGCGGCCTCGGCGCGCCTGGGTCTTGGCCGGTCAGCGGCCGGACAGGCCGAAGCGGCGCGGAGCGCGACCGCTCGACCGAGCGGGTTCGGCGTCCATCCGCAGACCGCGGGCGCGCAGGGTCCGATCGATCTCCTCGTGGAGGCGACTCGCCTGGGGCTGCTTGTCCAGCCACTCGAGATAGCCCGGATCGACCCGCGAGATCTCGCCGATCGACCAGCCGATGTGGCGCCCGAAGTCGAGGACCGTACCTGAGGCATTGCCGGGCGGCGGTCCGGCACCGCCCTCGCCGTTGGGTCCGCGTCGCCAGGTCGGCCGGGACGGGTCGGTCGGCCGGGCCGGGTCGGTCGGCCGGGCCGTGCCCGGCGCCGACGGGCGATCGGCGGCCTGTCCCATGCTCGTTCCGGCCGGGCGGTTCGCGGCCGCCGACCGAGAGGTCGTGTCGAGGATGACCCCGGCCAGGTGGGTCCGGTCGTAGACGGCTCGTCGTTCGGGGTCGCCGAGGGTCTCCCAGGCGGCGTTCAACTGGGCCATCTTGGCGCCGGCCGACGGATCGCTCGAATGGTCGGGGTGGAGCTGGCGGGCGAGGGCGCGATAGGCCGCCTGGAGGACATCCTGGCTGGCGTCCTGGTTGACCTGCATGATCGCGTACGGGTCGAACTGGTCGGGCATCCCCCGCTCGTCTCCGATGTGCTCGCCGCGCCCCGACGGACCACGCCCGCCGGCGACCCGAACGTACGTGCTGGAACTTGACGTGTCAACGGACCACACGACCCCGGACCGCACCACCCCGGTCCAGTTTCAGAGGAGCGATTTCGGGGTCTACGTCGACCGACCAGGGTGCCTCGAGCCCCCCGTCGAGCAGGTCGGCCGGCGCCGCGCCGCGAAGGACGACGTTCCAACGCCAGCGACCGGCTCGGCGGCGCAGGAAGGCCGGCGCCGGGCCGATGACCGCGACGCTCGATCCGCGCTCGACCGCACGCGCCCGGAGGCGCTCAGCCAGGGCGATCGCCTCGCGCTCAGCCGCCTCGCCATCGGCCAGACCGACGGTCAGCTTGACCAGCCGCCCGAACGGCGGTGAGCCGAAGCGCCGACGAGACTCGAGCTCCGCATCGTAGAAGGCCGCCGGATCGCCACCGACGACGGCCTGGATGGCCGGGTGCTCGGGCTGGTAGCTCTGGATGATCGCCCGACCCGGGCGGTCGCCACGACCGGCCCGACCCACGGCCTGGGCCAGCAGCTGGTAGGTCCGCTCGGCAGCTCGCTCGTCGGGCAGGTTGAGGGCCACGTCCGCGCTGACCACGCCGACCAGGGTCACCTCCGGGATATCCAGACCCTTGGTCACCAGGCTGGTCCCGACCAGGACGTCGAGCCGACCGTCGGTGAAGGCATCGATGACCCGCTCGGCGGCGCCTTTGCGTTCGACGACATCGCGATCGAGCCGACCGACACGGAGGTCCGGGAAGCGTTCGCGGACCTCCCGCTCGACCCGTTCCGTGCCGCCACCCAGATAGCGGATCCGGGGCGAGGCGCAGGCCGGGCAGCGGCTGGCCATCGGGGCCGTCGTCCCGCAGTGGTGGCAACGCAGCGAGCCGCCGCTGGCGTGGTAGACGAGCGGCCGCTCGCACTCGGGACAGGCCTGGACATGGCCGCAGTCGCGGCACATCACCACCGAGGCGGTCCCCCGCCGATTGATGACCAGGATCGCCCGCTCGCCCTCGGCTGGCCGGAGGGCCGTCAGGGCCGATGCGAGCTCGGCCGAGATCAGGCCTCGGTTGCCGGCGGCCAGCTCGGCTCGCAGATCGACCACCTCGACCTTCGGCGGCAGACCGCTCGGCCGCTCGGGCAGGACGACCCGGCGGTAGGTCCCGTCGCGGGCGAGGCCCATCGTATCGACCGCCGGGGTGGCACTGCCCAGGACGACTGCCGCGCCGGCCAGCCGGCCCAGCTCGATGGCGACGTCGCGGGCCTGGATCCGGGGCGTCCGATCGCTCTTGTAGGTCGCCTCGTGCTCTTCGTCCACCACGACCAACCCGATGTCGGCCAGCGGAGCCGTGACCGCCAGCCGGGTCCCGACCACGATGTCGATCTCGCCGGCCCGGATCCGCCGCCACTCGTCGGTCCGCTCACCTGCGCCCACCGCCGAGTGGACCAGCGCGACCCGAGCGTCGAGGTCCGCCCGAAGACGATCGACCAGGGGCATCGCCAGGGCAACCTCCGGGACGAGGACGAGGACCGGTCGGCCGGCCGCCAGGCTGGCCCGGATCGCCTGGGCGTAGACGGCCGTCTTGCCGCCGCCGGTGACCCCGTCGAGGAGCAGCGGAGTCGAGTCTCGCCCGGCGATGGCACGCTCGATGAGGGCGACCGCGGCGGTCTGCGGCGCGGTCAGGGCGGTGCCCGACGGTCGGCCCCCACGCTGGCCCGCCGGACGCGCCCCGAGGGGTCGGCGGGGACGCTCGCGGATGGTCGTCTCGATCAGGCCCCGGCGGACCAGGCCGGCCAGCGCCGACGTCCCGTGGCGACCGGTCAGGATGGCCGCAGGCAGACCGTTCGGGGTCGTCGCGACCTCCTCGAGCAGGGCGACCTGGCGGGGTCCGAGCGGCCGACCGGCCGACCTGCCCCCGACCTCGATCGTCGCCGTCGCCTGCCGTGCCCTCACCGGTCGCCACGGCCCAACGTTCGTAACGCGGGCCGCCGGTCGCCGACAGGAGCGTCCAGTCGAGGTCGATCCGCCCTGCCGCTGCCAGTGCCCGCAACCGGCGCAAGAGTCCGGCCCGACCCTCCGGCGCCGCCAGGTCCCGGACCGGGCGCGGGCCGTCGACCAGCTGGTCGAGCAGGAACTGGGCCGCCGGCTCGATCGGGTCCGTCGCCGGATCCAGCCCGGGGCGGGCCTCGGCCACCAGCTCGAGCTTCTCCAGGATCCCAGGCGGGAGCATCGACCGGATGACCGTCCCCGGCGGGACCAGGTAGATGGTCGCGATCCGCTCGGCCAGGGCCAGGGTCAGCGGCGGAAGGAGCGGACCGTCGGCCCGGATCCGGTCGACGATCGGCCGGATCGTGGCGCCCGCCGGCCCCTCGGCCGGTCCCAACACGACGCCCAGCGCCTGGCGCTTGCCGAAGTCGACCAGGACCGCCTCGCCCGGCTCGAGATCGGCCAGGTGGTCTGGGACGGAGTAGGTGTAGCGTCGCGCCCCGGCTCCGGGGGCGTCCACGGCCACCTCGACCAGGGGCGGGCCCATGGTCAGACCCGGACGCGCCGGTCCGGGTCCCGGGCGCGTTCCGCGGCCAGGATCTGCTCGATCCGCTCGGCAGTCGCCTCGACCTCCCCATCGCGGTTCTCGACGATGTAGTCGTAGTCGTCCTGGCGAGCCAGTTCGATGGCCGCATTACGCTGCCGGATCTCGAGCTCGTCGGCGGTCTCGGTCGCCCGCGACTTGAGGCGCTGGAACAGGCTTTCGAGCGACGGCGGGACGATGAAGATGAGGATCGCGTCGGGGACGTTCTCCTTGACCACCTGGGCGCCCTGGACATCGATCTTGAGGATGACGTCGTGGCCTTCGAGGAGGGCCTCCCGAACCTGCGCCCGGGGCGTCCCGTACCAGTTGCCGTGGACCTCGTTCGCCTCGAGCAGCTCACCGCCGTCGCGCAGGGCGATGAACCGATCGCGGTCCAGGAAGTGGTAGCTGACCGCATCGATCTCGCCTGGTCGTCGGCCCCGCGTCGTGCAGGTCACCACGTAGTGGTAGGCCGGCGTCCGACCACGCCTGCGCAACGCGTCGATGACCGCGTCCTTGCCCACTCCTGACGGGCCCGAGATGATGACCAGCATCGCTCCCGCAGCGCCCGGCACGCCGAGCCCGTGCATCGGATCGGTCATCGGCCGACCCCGCTGGCGAGGGGCAGACCGTGCGGCCGATCACCCGCCCGGAGGCGCTCCAGGACCGCCTCGAGCTCGTCGGGCAGCTCGGCCGTGGCCCGGATGAGGTGACCGTCGGTCGGTGAGGCGAGCTCCAGCCGCCAGGCGTGCAGGAACATCCGGGCGAGTCCGTCAGGGCCGCGTCTCGACGTCCCGGTGCCGTAGACCGGGTCGCCGGCGATGGGATGGTCGATGGCTTCGAGATGGACCCGGATCTGGTGGGTCCGGCCGGTGACCAGGTCAAGCTCCAGCAGGGTCCACGCCCCGAGTCGCTCGCGGACGCGATAGCCGGTCACCGACGGTCGGCCATCGGGCACCACCGCCATCCGGGTCCGGTGCTTGGGATCGCGACCGATCGGCGCCTCGATCCGGCCGACGTTGGCCGCGACACTGCCCTGGACCAGGGCCAGGTAGGTCTTCTTGACCCGGCGTGCCTTGAGCTGGGCCATCAGGCTGGCCTGGGCCGCGTCGTCCTTGGCCACCATCAGCAGGCCGCTCGTGTCGCGGTCGAGACGATGGACGATCCCCGGGCGCGACACCCCGGCGATCCCGCCGTACTCGGCGCCGCCGGCGCGGCCCAGAAGCGCATTGACCAGGGTCCCGCTGGCGTGACCGGGCGACGGATGGACGACCAGCCCAGCCGGCTTGTCGACGATGAGCAGGTCGTCGTCCTCGTAGACGACCACGATGGGGATCGCCTCACCGGCGACATCGAGCGGGACGACCGCCGGGACCTCGAGCTCCAGCCGGTCGCCCGGACCGACGACCGCGTTGGCCTTGATCAGCTCCCGCCGCCAGGGTCAGACGACCGTCGCCGATGAGCTTCTGGACGAAGCTCCGCGAGAGCCCCGAGACATCGGCCACGAACCGGTCGACCCGACGTCGTTCACCGTCCTCGGGGACGACGAAGACGTGCATCGTGGACCCCGGCTCGTCAGCCATCCGATGCCTTGCCGGCGTCGGTCGCCTTCTCGCCCAGGCCCGGCGCCGTGCCGGCCAGGCTCGGCCGAAGCGCCAGCAGGAGGAGCAACAGGATGGCCAGGCTGATCGCCGAGTCACCCAGGTTGAACGTCCAGAAGCGGACGCCGCCAAGCCCTGCATCGACCCAGTCGACGACATAGCCGAGACGGATCCGGTCGATGAGGTTGCCCAGGGCGCCACCGAGCAGGAGGCCCAGGGCGATCGACAGCAATGGACTTCGACCCGAGCGGGCGTGGTAGCCGACGATCAGGGCCAGAACGCCGATGCTGGCCAGGGCCAGGACCGGGGCGGCCGTCCCGAATAGACCGAACAGTGCCCCGTCGTTCCTGGAGTGGATCAATCGAAGGAGATCGCCGACCAGCAGGACGGCCCTCCCCGGGTCGATGTTGGCCACGACCCACGCCTTCGAGAGCTGATCGACGATGAGGACCCCAGCGGCGACCCCGAAGAAGAGCAGCCAGGCCGGGCGACCCGGCGACCCGATCGCCGCAGGGGCGGCGGGCGGGGCCTCGGTCTCGTCGTCGGTCTGGTCCAGGTCGGTGTCTCCGTCGGCGCGGGTGGGCAGGGTCACAAGCCTAGCCGCCGACGCGCCGGAGAGCGAGCCGGACCGTGCCCGTGTCGAGCTCGACCTCCGTCGCCGGACCGTCGGACCGGTCCGCTGCCCGCGGCGATCGAGTCGGCCAGCGTGTCGACCGCGACGGTGGCCAGGTACGGAGCGATGGCATCGGGCAGCGGCTCGACCCAGACCTCGATCCGGTCGTCGAGGGCCAGCTCGGCCTCGCGGCGGAGGTCCTGGATGGCCCGTTGCAGCTCCCGCGCGTCGCCTTCGGCGCGGAGCTCTGGGGTCACGGTCGTGTCGATGACTACGACCAGGCCGTCATCGTGGGCGACGGCCGTGCCCGGTCGGGGCGAGGCCAGGATCTCGACCTCGTCGGCGGCCAGGGTCACCCCGCCCAGGCTGACCGAGCCGTCGGGATGGATCTCGAACTCGCCGGCCCGGGCAGCGGCCATGACCGCCGGGATGGCCCCACCGAGCTTCTTGCCGATCCTGGGCAGGAGCGGCTTGACCCGCCGCTCGACCAGGGCCGACTCGTCGCCGATGAGCTCGACGACCTTGACGTTGACCTCCTCGGCGAGCAAGGCCAGGAGAGCCTCCCGCTGATACAGGTCGCCGCCGGGCAGGGCCAGCCACAGCCGGGCCAGGGGCTGGCGGACCTTGAGCCCGGCCTGACCCCGAAGGGTCCGGACCAGCTCGACCGCCCGCCGGGCGGTGGTCATCGCGGCCTCGAGCGAGGGGTCGCGATCGGCGGCCGTCTCGGCCGTGGGCCAGGCGGTCAGGTGGACGCTGTCCGGCGCCGTCGGATCGTCGGCCGCGACCAGGTTGTCGTAGATGCCCTCGGTCATGAACGGCAGGATCGGGGCCATGACCCGGGCCAGGGTCAGCAGGGCGGAGTGGAGCGTGGCGAAGGCGGCGTCGCGGTCGGCCGGGTCGTCGGAGCGCGAGAAGCGCCGGCGCGAGCGGCGCAGGTACCAGGTCGACAGGTCGTCGATGGCCTCGTCGATGGCCCGCGTCGCCGCCTCCGCGTCGTAGTCCCGGAGGCGGTCCTCGGCCCGAGCCGCGACGGCCGCCATCCGCGACAGGATCCAGCGGTCGAGGACGGGCCGCTCGGCGGGAGCGGCGGCCTTAGAAGTGCGCGGATCCCAGCCGGCCAGCCGGGCGTAGGTCACGAAGAAGGCGTACACGTTCCACAGGACCAGCAACCCTCGACGGGCCTCGTCGGCGGCGTGCCAGCCGAACAGGATGTTGTCGTCGGGGCGGGCGCTGGCGTACATCCAGCGCATGACGTCGACGCCCATCCGGTCCGCCGCCTCGTCGAACTCGATCGAGTTGCCGGCGCTCTTGTGCATCGGCCGGCCGTCCTCGCCGAGCAGGGTGGCGAAGCCGAAGATGGTCTTGAACGGCGGTTCGCGCCGGAGGACCGTGCTCATCGCCAGCATCGCGTAGAACCAGTTCCGGAACTGGCCCGGGAAGCTCTCGGTGATGAAGTCGGCCGGGAACCACTGGGCCCAGAAGTCGGGCTCCTCGCGGTAGTGCAGGGTCGAGAACGGGACGATCCCGGCATCGAGCCAGACGTTGCCGACGTCGGCGATCCGGGCGATCGGCCGGCCGCAGCCGGAGCAGCCGATGCGGACCGCGTCGACATGCGGTCGGTGGGGCGTGTGACCGTCGAACTCCGACCAGCCCTCGACGGCCCGCTCGCGGAGCTCGTCACGGCCACCGATCACGGTGACCGTGCCGCACTCGGCGCAGTCGTAGATGGGCAGGGCCAGGCCCCAGTAGCGCTTCTTGCTGATCATCCAATCGTGCATGTCGTGGAGCCAGCGGATCTCCTGGTCGTATCCGAAGCCGGGTAGCCAGCGGATGGCGTCGACCACCTCCATGATCTGGTAGCGCAGCGATCGGTCGACCTCGTCGGCGGTCAGCTCCTGGCGCGACCGGTCGTAGACCTCGCCCATGCTGATGAACCACTCGTCGACCAGGCGGAAGATCAGCGCCGTGCCGCACCGCCAGCAGTGCGGATATCGGTGAGTGATCGTCTCGAGCCGGTAGAACCGGCCGTGCGCTTTGAGATGCTCGACGATGGGCTCGGTCACATCGCGCACGTCCCGGCCGGTATACGGCCCGAACCCATCGAGGTAGATGCCCGACTCGTCGAGCGGGGCGATGACCGGCAGACCGAGCTCCTTGCCTAGGGCGAAGTCCTCGGCACCACAGCCCGGGGCGATGTGGACGATGCCGGTGCCCTCCTCCTCGCCGACCTCGGTCCAGGCCACGATCCGGTGGCGGTACGGCGCTCCGGGCTCATCGCGGGTCCCCGCCGCGAAGGCGGTCTTGACGGCATGGAGATCGTCGAAGGGGCCGTCGTAGCCCCAGCCGACGAGTTCGCTGCCCGAGCGTTCCTCGATCACCTCGAACGGCCCCACCAGGGCGCTCTTGAGCGTCCCTCGGGCGACCCACAGGCGCTCGTCACCCTGGCGGACCAGGACGTAACGCAGGTCGGGGCCCACTGCGGCGGCGACGTTGGAGGTCAGGGTCCAGGGGGTGGTCGTCCAAACCAGGAGCGCCTCGCCCGGCCGGTCGACCAGCGGGAAACGGACGGTCAGGCCGGGATCGTCGCGATCGCGGTAGCCCTCGGTCATCTCGTGCTGGCTCATGCCCGTCCCGCAGCGGGCGCACCAGGGCATCGTGTCGTGGCCCTTGTACAGCCAGCCCCGCCGGTGGCACTCGGCCAGGAAGCCCCAGATCAGGTCGTTGTTCTCGTTGCTGAAGGTGAAGTAGCTCCCGCCGAGGTCGGGCATGCCCAGCCGTCCGACGAGCATCTCGACCGAATCGGTGATCGGGCCGTCAGGGCCCTCGATGGTCGTCACCTGGGCCGGGTCCTCGGCCAGCAGATCGCGCAGTCGACGCAGCTCGTGCGGGTCGTTCCAGTCCATCCACATCCCCAGCCGGATGGACTGCTCGGTCTGGCGCGCGGCGAAGGTCAGGACCCGCTGCTTGCACAGGCTGACGAACTCGGCGATGCCGTAGGCCTCGATATCGCGCTTGTTGGCCAGGCCCAGGTCGCGTTCGACGTTGACCTCGACCCACAGCCCTTGGCAATCGAACCCGTTCTGGTAGCGCTGATCGTGGCCGAGCATCGCTCGAAAGCGCTGGTACAGATCCTTGTAGGTCCGGCCCCAGGCGTGGTGGACGCCCATCGGGTTGTTGGCCGTGATCGGGCCGTCGAGGAAGCTCCAGCGCTCGTTGCCGGCGTTCTGGGCACGCAGTCGAGCGAACGTCCGACGCTCCGCCCAGCGGGCCAGGACCTCGTGCTCCATGGCCACGAGATCGGGCTTGGGGCTGACGGCTCGGAACATCGGACCTCGGCTGGGCAGGGGGACGGCGATGGGGCGTTCTAGGCGTCACACCTCGGCGGTCAAGGCCGTCGGAACCCCTCGGGGCGCCCGTACGAGGTTCAAAGTATCCTACCCGCGATGCAGCAGACGCCGCAGGAAGCCAGACCCCGCCACCGATCCGCGTTCGCGGCAGCCTTCCTGTCCCTGATCTTCCCCGGTCTGGGCCACGCCTATGCCGGCGCCTGGAACCGAGCCCTCGGCTTCGCCGCCCTGCCCATCCTGATGATCGCCCTGACCGGCGGGGTGGCCCTCAGCTCGGGCCTTGGGGTCTTCGGCGGCGAGATCATCGCCAATCTGCCCCTGATCCTGGCCGGCAACGTCCTGTTCCTGGTCTACCGGATCGTGGCGGCGGTCGACGCGTACCGGGTGGCGGCCTACCTCAATGCCGTCGACGCGTCCGGCGGCGGCCGGTTCGGTCGGCCGTCGCTGCGGCTCAACCCGTTGTCGGTGGCCGGCCTGCTGGCGGTCTGCCTGGTCATCGCCGGTGGGCACGGTGTGGTGGGCTACTACGGGGTCACGGCCCAGGACGCCCTGGCCTGCGTGTTCGATCCGACCCAGTCGTGCGACGACAACAGCGACAGCCCGGACGCCAGCGCCGACCCGGGCAGCGCGTCCCCGCAGAGCGACGACCCGGGCGATACCCCGACCCCGGCCAGCACCACGGCGCCACCCCTCGGGACGGCCCTGCCGACCGCCGCCCTGCCCGACTGGAACGGCACCGACAAGCTCAACATCCTGCTCATCGGTGCCGATCAGCGACCCAAAGAAGGTACCTTTAACACCGACACCCTGATCGTGGTTTCGATCGACCCCAACACCAAGCAGGTCGCGATGTACAGCCTGCCCCGGGACACGGTCGACGTGCCCATCCCTTCAGGTCCCGCCCGATCGGTCTTCGGGGCGGCCTACCGGGGCAAGATCAACAGCCTCTGGCTCAACTCGCGCTACCGCTCCGACGCCTTCCAGGGGACCGACAAGACGCGCGGCTTCAACGCCCTCAAGGCGACCCTCGGCGAGCTCTACGGGCTCGACATCCAGTACTACCTGATGGTCAACTTCCAGGGCTTCCAGAACATCGTCGACACCCTGGGCGGGGTCACCATCAACGTCCAGAACCCGGTCCTCGACGACCACTACCCGGGCGACCACGGGGCCAGCCTGCGGGTCTACATCCCCGCCGGGGTCCAGCACATGACCGGGGCCCAGGCCCTCATCTACGCCCGCTCACGACACACCTCGAGCGACTTCGACCGCGCCCAGCGCCAGCAGCGGGTGATCCTGTCGCTCCGTGAGCAGGCCAACCCGCAGGCCATCATGAGCAACCTGACCCAGCTGCTCAAGGACCTCAAGTCGTCGTTCAAGACCGACATCCCGCTGGCCAAGCTGCCCCAGCTCATCGGCCTGTCGAGCAAGATCGACTCGACCAAGATCCGCTCGTTCGTGTTCAGTCCGCCACGCTTCGCGACGAACGCGACCGACGAGCGCGGCTCCATCGTCGTTCCCAACGTCAGCCGCATCCGGCAGGCCGTGGCGACCGCGTTCAAGCTCGATCCGGTCATCGAGAAGCAACGCGAGGCGGTCGCCGGCGAGGACGGCGTGATCTGGGTCGTCAACGGGACCGGTCAGGTCGGTCAGGCGACCTCGATCGCCGGCTACCTCGAGTACCTCGGGCTGACCGCCAGCGCGCCGACCAAGCGCCCTGACGGGACCACGACCCAGACCAGGATCCGGGTCTACAACGGCCGCGAGTCGGAGCTGCCGGCGACGATCGCCCTGCTCGAGAACGTGTTCAACGTCAAGGCGACCTACCTCGATGACCCGTCGGTAACGGTCGATGTCATCGTGACGACCGGGACCAAGACGCCCGCCCTGGCCGCGCCGCCGGGTCCCTGACCGCAGGTCTCGCCGACCCCGGCGCATCGGCCGGTCACGGGTCTCAGGCCTTCTCGGTCACCCGGTACTCCAGGTACTTGCCGGCCATCATCCGGGTCTGCGCGTCGAGCGCCGGCAGTGTGCTGAAGATGAGCCCCACGAACGGCAGCGCCAGCCACTGGAGGTACGACGTGCCGCGCTGGATCCAGCCCCAGCCGGCGGGTCGAGGCGGGGCGATCTGCTCCTCCACGAAGACCAGGATGAGCAGGCAGCAGAATGCCCCGGTCAGCAGCCAGGCGGCGTACAAGGGCAGGTTCTGACCGAGTGTCGTCTGGGCGAAAGCCGGGTTGAGCAGGAGCGGCAGGTTCGATCCGAAGATGATGATGAACGGAGCGATGGCCCAGTTGATGTGGTCCATCCACAGATCGATCAGACGCCGGATCCGGAGGCCCCGGGGGATCTCCGTATGGGCGAAGGCGTTGCGGATGTAGTACGGGATGTCGGTGATGCCCCAGGCCCAGCGCCGGATCTGGGTGTACTGCTCGACCAGTGAGCGCGGATACGACTTGGCCCGCACGGCATCGCCGTACATCGGGATGAACAGGGGCACCGCCGCGAACTCGCCGCTGAACCGGAAGAAGCTCTTCCAGTAGAACCGACTGTCCTCGGGGATGGCATCGGTCGCCCAGTAGTCGACCTCGTGGACCGTGCGCAGGCTGACCGCGTACGACGAGAACGAGACCAGCTTGCGCGGTGTCAGCGACCGCCACATCTGGACATGGGTCGCGCCGACCGCCACCAGCCGGACCGCCAGCGGCGTGTCCCACAGGTTGTTGTGGAACATCGGGATCGGCTGGTACAGGCGGCGGTAGCGATCCGGGTCGGTCAGGAAGGTGTAGGTCAGGTAGCCGAAGTACTGGGGGTGGACCCGGTAGTCCGAGTCGAGGTCGGTCACGACCACGGTCGCCGGATCGAACCCTCGACCGACCAGCTCCCGATACAGCCAGCGCCCGCCGTAGGCCATGGCCGAGCTCTTGCCCACGACGATGCCCGGTTCGAGCGGGTCGAGGATGTGGAAGAAGTGCCGGAAGCGGTCGCCGAACAACGCCTGGAGGCGGGCCACGTTCTCGCGCCCGCCGATGTCCGTCTCGCGGGTGATGATCGCGACCATCAGCTGCTCGCGCGGAAAGTCAGCCTCGGCCAGGGCGCGGACCGTCTCGAACAGCTTCTCGAACGGCTCGGTGTAGGTCGGAACGAGAGCGACGTGGAACAGCCGCTGCGGATCGACTGCCAGCTCGGGGCGCCCGGCCAGCAGGCGAGCGAGGTCGCGCCGCTCCGTGTCGAGCCGAACCAGCTCGCGCCGCCCGCCGACGGCCGCCAGGGACGCTCCCATCCGCTCGAGCTGGTCGATCCGGGCACGGACGAGCGGGACCAGCCGATCGATCTCGCGCAGGCGGGCGGCCGGGTCGCCGAGAGCCAGCGCCCGGACGCGCCAGTCCGCCGCCATCGTCCGACGCATCCGGCCGAAGGTGACGCACACGCTGCCGGTCAGGACCACGGCCTTGTACAGCCAGTAGAAGTCGAAGGTCAGGACGAACCAGGCGACGATGGCCGGGAACCAGAACGACAGGACGAGCGGGCTGAGGATCAGGGTCCAGCTGATCAGACCCGGGACGATCTCGAGTGAGCGCTGGATGAGCCGCGCGCGAGCCGGATCGCCGGCATCGGTGACCGGGCCGGTCCTTGCCGCGGACGACGAATCCTGGGGAGTGCTGTTCGACCTGGGCGCCTCTTCGACGAGGTCTGGCTGCGGCGGCGCAGCGAGCGCTGGCGGACCCCCGATCAGGGTCGACGCCCGATCGTCAGCCACCCTCGCCGATCGGGGTCAGCCAATGGCGGTACTCGGGCAGCCGACCGCGGACCCCGTCGAAGTAGCGCGACCGGATGACCCGGCTGATGGGACCGACCTGACCGGAGCCGACGGCCCGGTGGTCGACCTCGATCACCGGTGAGACCTGGACCCCGGTCCCGACCAGGAAGACCTCGTCGGCGATGTACAGCTCGGAGCGGTCGATCGAGCGGATCAGGGTCGGGATGCCTTCGTTCGCGGCGATCTCGAGGATGGCTGCGCGGGTCACGCCCTCGAGGATGTCATCGGTCACCGGCGGGGTCAGGATGACGCCATCCCGGATCACGAACAGGTTGGCAGCCGAACCCTCGGAGGCATGCCCATCGGCGGTCATCACCAAGGCCTCGTCGAAGCCGTTGAGCTCCGCCTCGGACTTCTGGAAGGCCATGTTGGCGTAGCCGCCCACGATCTTGCCCCGGGCCGGGATCGCCTCGTCCATGTTCCGGCGCCACGAGGACGACATCACCCGGACCCCGGTCTCGGTGTCGATGTAGTTCCCGAAGGGCAGGGCGATGATGTACAGCTCGTGCTCGAGGTGGTGGAGCCGGACCCCGATCTGGCGGGACGACTTGTAGAACGACGGGCGGATGTAGACATCCTCCCTGAAGCCGTTCCGGCGGACCGTCTCGAGGAGCAGTCCGATCAGCTCGTCGACCGAGGGCAGGTCGTCCATCAGCAGGATCCCGGCGTTCTGGCGGATCCGCTCGACATGCTCGCGGACCTTGAGCCCGTAGAGGGTGTGCTGCTCCGGGTTCCAGTAGGCCCGGACCCCCTCGAACACGGCCGTCCCGTACATGAAGGCGTGGGTCATGATGCTCACCTTCGCCTCGCGCATCGGGACGAAGGCGCCCTCGAAGTAGCAGATGAGGTCGTCCGCCTCGACCGCCGGCTTGGCCAGCGCGGGCGTCGACTCGATCCGGTCGGTCGGGTTCTTCTCGGTCAGCATGGTTCGGCAGCTCCGGTTCGGGCTGGCCCCGCGAACGGGCGCGCGGGTCGCGACGAGCGTCGGCCGAGTATACCAGCGGACTCCAGCCGCTCTGGCCGTCGCCGTTGCTGACCGACGGTCAGAGACTGACGCCGGCCAGTGTCGCCAGGACCAGGATCACGTAGAACAGATACAGCGGCCCACCGACCAGCAAGGTCCGGGCGCTCAGCGGCCGGCCCCGAGCGAGGGGCAGGAAGATGATCCCGGTCGCGATGAAGGCGATCGCCGCCGAGGCGAAGGCCAGCAAGGAGTCGCTGGTCACGGCCCACGACGACGACGCGAAGATCAGGGCCACCGACGTCGGGATGACACTCTGGAAGACCATCGCCCCGGTGATGTTGCCCATAGCCAGGGTGTCCTTGCCCTGGCGGACCCAGATCACGCTGTTGAACTTCTCCGGCAGCTCGGTCGCGATCGGCGCGATGATCAGGGCCAGCAGGATCTCGTCGATCCCGAGCGAGTGCGACAGCTCGGTCACCGCACCGACGAAGAGGTACGCCCCGCCGACGATGCAGGCCAGGGCGAGCACGACCTGGATGCTCACGATCCGCAGACGTGGCGGCTCGGGATGGGCGGGACCGCGGACGTCCAGGCGGTGCAATCGGAGCGGGGCCAGGTCCGGGTCGCCGTGACCGGCCTCGGCCTGGAAGTGCTCGCGGACGTAGTAGGCATAGATCAGCAGGAGGACGACCGCGACCCCGATCCGGGGCCAGGTCAGGTCGGCCGGCAGGAAGGCCACCCCGATCGCGAGGGCATAGGCGATCACGAAGAACTTCATGTCGTGGACCAGGACGCTGCCGCTGACGGTCATCGTGGCACCGGTCTTGCGCCGTCCGACGGAGACCAGGATGGCCGTCCCGGTGACGAACATGGCCAGCGTCGCCAGCATGAACGGGGCGCCCAGGATGGCTCCGATCCCGACCTCGTCGGAGGCTTCGCTGGTCCCGATCAGGATGGCGATCAGGGGGATCATCGTCTCAGGCAGGGCGGTCCCGACGGCGGCCAGCACGGAGCCGACGGCGCCCTCGGCCAGGCCCAGCTTGTGCCCGAACCATTCGATCCCGTTGGTGAACAGCTCGGCACCGAGCAGGATGACCAGGAAGGCGACGACCAGGATCAGCAGGTCCACGATCAGCGCTCCACCGTGATGCCGAGGAAGACACCGACGGCGATGACGACCAGGATGGCCACCGAGATCAGGGTCATCCGTCGCTCGCCGGCGGCTGCGAAGCCGATGCCCGACGCGGCGACCCGGGCCAGCGGCGTGGCCAGGATCACCAGCAGACCGAGCCACAGGAACCCGACCGGGCGCAAGGCCAGGATATCGGCCGGGATGGTCGACGGGTCGAACGGCGGGGCCGGGGCCAGCGGCGAGATCCCAGCCGCCAGCATCAGGACCACCCCCACCCCCATCAGCCCGATGCTCAGGTAGGTGCCGCCGGTCAGCAGCCGGGCGATCGATCGATCCAGGTCGCGTTCGGGCTTCATCCCAGGGCCCGTCCAGCCATCTGCCAGGCGGTGAACAGGAGGACCGCGACGAACATCAGCCGAAGGAGCCGGACATCGATCAGATGGGCCGACCGCGAGCCGAGCGTCGCGCCCAGGAAGACGCCCACCGCGGTCGGCCCGGCGACGTACGGATCGATCCCGCCTCGGACGAGGTAGATGATCGCGCTGGCGGTCGCGGTGATCCCGATCATCAGGTTGCTGGTGGCGGTCGCCACCCGCAGCGGAACGCCCATGGCCAGGTTCATCAGGGGCACCTTGACCAGTCCTCCACCGATCCCTAGCAGGGCCGACACCACGCCCGCGAAGAGGCTGCCGACCACTCCCAGACCGAGGTTGTGGATGGCGTACGGCTCGGCGCCCTCAACGTCGGCCGCGGTCGGTTCCCGTCGGCGGAGCATGGTCAGGGCGGTGTACACCAGCAGGACCGTGAACAGACCAGCCAGGACCTGATCGGACAGCAGGAAGGCGACGGTCCCGCCGATCAGGGCTCCGATGGCCGTGAACAGCTCGAGGCTCATCCCCAGGCGCAGGTTGGCGACGTGACGCTCGAGGAAGACGCTGGCCGAAGCCGAGCTGGTGACGATGACCGCGACCAGGCTGACTCCGACCGCTTCACGCAGGGGCAATCCGAAGCCGAGGGTCAGCAGGGGCACGATCAGGGTCCCCCCGCCCAGTCCGAGCAACGACCCGAACAGGCCGGCCGCCGCACCGCCGCCGATCATCAGGAGGGCGATCCCCGCGTCTGGCATCGGCGTCGCCCCGACCGTTCGAGCCGACGCTAGGGGCGAAGGTGCTGCGGTGCGTACGGCAGGAGCGCGACGTGACGAGCCCGCTTCAGCGCGACTGCCAGCTCGCGCTGGTGCCCGGCGCAGGTGCCGGTCTTGCGACGCGGCTCGATCTTGGCCCGCTCGGACAGGTAGCGACGGAGGCGGTTGACCTCCTTGTAGTCGATCTGGACGGTCTTGTCCGCACAGAACGCGCAGACCTTGCGGCGGCGGCGATCGCGGTAGTAGTCGTCACGCTTCTTGGCTCGGGCGACAGGTGGCATTCGGTCAGCTCTCCGTGCTGTTCGGTCGGTGGTATCGGTCGGGTCGGGACTGTCTGGGCGTCAGAACGGCAGGTCGTCGAAGTTGCCGCTGTCGAGGTTCTCACCGGAGGGTGCCCCGCCGTCGCCGGCGGGCGCCGGGGTCGGTCGGGTCGGACGGACGGCCCCCGACGGCTCACCGGACGGGATCCCATCGTCCGAGTCATCGCGGGTGCGGCGCTCGAGGTTGGTCACCTGGTTGGCGACGAGCTCGGTCGTGTAGCGCTTGGCACCGGTCTGGTCTTCCCACTGGCGCGTCTGAAGACGGCCCTCGATGTAGACCTTGTTGCCCTTCTTGAGGTACTCGGCGGCGCGCTCCGCCTGCTGGCCCCAGACGACGACCCGGAACCATTCGGTCTCTTCCTGCCACTCACCGTTCTGGCCCTTGAAGTTCCGGTTCACGGCGACCGTGAACTGGGTGACCGCCTGGCCGCTCGGGGTGTAGCGCATCTCGGGATCGCGCCCGAGATTGCCGATGATCATCGCCTTGTTGAGCGACATGGTCTTGCCTCCGGGTCGTGTGGCTGGCGGGTCAGTCGATCGCGGCCGGAGCGGCTTCGCTCTCGGATTCGTCGATCTGCTCGCCGATCTCCTCGTCTTCCTCGTCGATGGCCGATGGCAGATCCTCGACGTCCAGGTCGAGATCGACATCGTCGTCCTCGCCGTCGCGGCGAGCCGACTTGGCCGTTCGCTCGACGCGGATCACCAGGTGGCGCAGGAGCTCCTCGGTGATGAGCAGCCCGCGCTCCAGCTCGATGATGGCCTCGGCCGGGGCCTCGAAGATGATGATGTGGTACGAGCCTTCGCGGTGCCGATCGATCGGGTAGGCCAACCGTCGGCGGCCCCACGGGGCGACCTTCACGATCTGACCGCCGGTGGTCACGATCTGACGGGTGGTCCGGTCGATGATCGCCTGACTACGGTCGTCGGCGATGTCCGGCCTGAGAACGAGCATGAGTTCGTAGCGGCGCATCCGCGCTCACTCCTTCCTGTGGGTACGCCCCGCTGAGCGATCGGTCCGAGCGCGCTGCGCTCGCCGGATCAGATGCGGAGCCGAAAGGAAACAGAGGCCAGTCTAGCATGGGGCCTCGGATCGCCCCGACGGCGGCCCGATGTATCCTGACCTCCGTTCGACTTCCCGCCGCCCACTCGGAGACGACGTGCCCGCCAGCTCCATCCTCCTGCTCGAGACCGACGCCATCGCCGGCGAGGCCATCCGGACCGTCCTGACCGGGGTCGGCTACGCGGTCGACACGGTGACCGAAGCCAGCGAGGCCGTCCAGGTCGCCGCGGACCACAGCCTGGTCATCATCGACGTGACCGGCCCGAGCACGACGGCGGCCGATGTCTGCCGGGAGATCCGGGGCACGCCCAGCCTGGCCGCCGTACCCGTCCTGTGCATGTCGGAAGCAGATGACGTCGAGGAGCGCATCCGCTTCCTCGAGGCCGGTGCGGATGACGTCGTGGCCAAGCCGTTCGACCGGCGCGAGCTTGAAGCCCGGGTCGAGGCATTGCTCGTCCGGTTCCAGCGCTCGCGTGGGGCCGTGTCGGCCATCGGTGGCAGCCTCTACGAGCAACCCCGCCGGATGGTCGCGGTGTACAGCCCCAAGGGTGGCGTCGGTACGACCACCATCGCGGTCAATGTGGCGGTCGCCCATGCTGCGACACGGCCCGGCCGAGTCCTGATCATCGACCTGGACCTGCAGTTCGGCCAGGTCGCGACGCATCTCAACGTCATCCCCCGCCAGACCGTGGCCGACCTCGCCCGCGACGAGCAGTCGCAGCGCGAGCCCGAGCTGCTCCGGACCTACGCAGCCCGACACGAAGCATCGGGGTTGGACGTCCTGGCCGCACCCGGCTCGCCCGAGCTGGCCGACCTGGTCACGGCCGTCCACGTGGAACGGATCCTCGAGACGGCGCTGCTGGCGTATGAGGCGGTGGTCGTCGACACCGGCTCGACCCTCGACGAGCGCTCACTGGCGGCGCTCGAGCGGGCCGAGGTGGTCCTTCTCCCCGTCTACCCGGAGATCTCAGCCCTCAAGGCGGTCCACTCGTTCCTCGACTTCGTCAACGAGGCCGGCTCGATCGCGGCCAAGACGACCTTCGTGCTCAACAGCATGTTCGCCAAGGAGCTGCTCAAGATGCGCGACGTCGAGAGCGGCCTCGGAGCCAAGGTCTCACTGACCCTTCCATACGACCCGTTCCTCTACCTCAAGGCCGTCAACGAGGGCAACCCCGTGGTGATCGGTGCCGCCCGGACTCCCGTCGCGGCCGCGATGCTCAAGCTGGCCGCCGCTGCCTTCGGCAGCGCCGCGTCCGAGTCGCACCCGCCTGTCGAGGAGAAGAAGTCGCGCGGCCTCGGAGGCCTGCTCAAGCGCACCTGAGGCCGGTCCGGGCGAGACCGAAGCGGGTGATGGCGTCGTAACACGTTCGGCCACGAAGCCGTCCCCTCCCCGATGCGCATCCGTCGTTCGATCGCCCTGTTCCTGCCGGTCGCCGCGTTGGCGACCGCGCTGTACGGACTGGTCTACCTTGTCGGCCAGCAGGCGTTGCGGACCGCCGCCGACGATCCCCAGATCCAGCTCGTCGAGGACGCGGCGGCTCGGCTCGACGCCGGAGCGGCGCCATCGGAAGTCATCGGCTCGAGGCCGATCGATATCGCCAGGAGCCTCGCTCCGTTCGTCGTCGTGTACGACAGCTCAGGAGCGGTCCTGGCCTCCGACGGTAGCCTCGACGGAGCCAGCCCGCGCGTCCCTAGCGGTGTCCTCGAGTCGGCCCGGACGACCGGTCTCGACAAGGTCACCTGGCAGCCCCGAGAGGGCGTGCGGATGGCGACCGTGGCCATGCCCTGGGGTGGCGGGACCGTCCTCGCCGGACGATCTCTTCGGATCGTCGAGGAGCGTGTCGACCGGCTCGGTCTCCTCGTCGCTCTCGCCTGGTTGGTCAGCCTCGTCGGACTGGGGCTCGCCTCGTTCATCGCCAGCTCCATCTGGCCGACCCATGACTCCGGCTGACGCAAGCGGAAAGGTGCGGGGCGCTAGCGACCGTATCCGGGCTCGGATCGTGGTGCCGAAGGTGGGGTTCGAACCCACACGGCCCTTGCGGGTCAGCGGAGTTTAAGTCCGCCGCGTCTGCCGGTTCCGCCACTTCGGCCGAGGCAAGGGTAGCGCCTGACCTAGACCGACTTCCCGACCGTGCTCAGGATCTTGCTGGTCTGACCGCCGAGGAAGATGAGGGCGATGATCGCGACGATCGCGATCAGGGCCAGGATGAGGGCGTACTCGGCCAATCCCTGGCCAGCCTCATCGTCCCGGTCCAGGGCCACCTGGATCCGGATCATTAGCTCCTGCCCGATGGACATGTCGTTGCTCCGTTCCGTGGCTTGCCCGCCGATGAACGCAGGCGATGATGCCGACCGTCACGCCCCGAGAATCGCGACGTGCGGCGCTGGTGGATACCCACCCGGGCCGCACGGTCAGGATGGCAGCCGTCGCGACCGCCCACGAGAGGGTCGATGGTCAGGACGGGCGCCTAGTGCAAACGGACTACGCCGACTATCCGGCGGATCGATCCGAGAGCGGATGAGAGGGAGTCAGGTCAGACCGACTTGCCCACCGTACTGAGGATCTTGCTGACCTGTCCACCGAGGAACAGCAAGGCGATGATGGCGACGATCGCGATGAGCGCGAGGATGAGTGCGTACTCGGCCAGACCCTGCCCACGAGAAGGAACGAGGTCAGCACGAAGGCCGCGAGCGTGGACGATGAAGCTGGTGACGAAGGAATGGGTGCGGAGCAACATCGAGCGGATCCTTCAGCTTCGGGATGATGAGATGGATGAATGCCCGGTCAGTGTCGCCGTCACCCCGCGTTTTGACCATGGCCTGATGGTCAGGCCATCCGGTGCGCCGAAGCGACGCGGGTAGACGTTCGGCGACTCTCACGGCCACGAGTCGCGCCGCTGCTAGGCTGCCAGACACTCGGCGGAAGCGGATTGGTTCGCAACCGAACCTCTTTCGTCGGCGTCGCAAGTCGTCGTTACGACGGAGGACTCCAGCTGCTCAGGCGAGAACGAGTCCTTCGATACCCGACGACACGGGATCCGGCGCCCGCGCCATGCGCATGGACACCACGAACCCGAGCATGCTGGCGATGATCGGGATGAGGAGGGCGACCTGGAGCGCGAACGGCCGGGCTTCGGTGTTGATCCGGATCATCTCAGCCTGGACCGGGGGCGGCTGAGTGACCAGCAGGGCCTCTAGGGCCGTGTTGGTCATGACCTCTGCGTCGTGCTCAAGGGCATCGCTGACGAGCACCTGCTGCTCCGGGGTCAGAACCACACTCGAGTCCGCCAGACTAGTGAAGCTGATGGCGAGCGTGGCGAGCATGATCGCGCCGGCGAAGGCAAGGCCGAATGACAGTCCGAACGAGCCGGCAGCCGAGTTCACTCCGGCGGCTTCACTGACCCGTTCCTCCACCACCGGGGCAAGCGTGTAGTTGTTGAGCTGCGAGACGAGCAGACCGAGCCCCACCCCGGCGATCACCAGTGGGATGGCGAGGTACCAGCCGGCGTCGGCCCGCGGGATGATCGGAACCAACAGCACCATCCCCATGAAGAGCAGGCCAAAACCAGCCCGGATGATCGAGCTTGGACGCCGGTCGCCGGAGCGACGTCCCGCGAGGATCGCTGTCCCGAACATGCTCAGCGACAGCGGCGCGAGCGACAGGCCAGCCTGCAGCGCATTGTATTCGAGGACCATCTGGAGGTAGATCGGGATCGTGATCATCGCGCCACCGAGCGCGATGTTCTGGAGCATCTGCCCGGAGATCCCAAACCGGAATAGCGCTGACATGAAGAGGTCCGGGTCGATCAGGGTCGGCTTCCCCTCGCGTTTGCGGCGGACCAGCCACCAAGCGAGCGCGGCGAGCGAGATCGCGCCGACCGCCAGGAGCAGGCCGACGACTTCGGCTCCCTCCTGCCAGGCGAGGATACCCAGCACCAGGCCGCCCATGCCCAGGACCGAGAGGACCGAGCCGACCAGGTCGATCTGGCGTGGGCCGGTGTACGGCACGTCGCGGACGAGCCGGCTGCCGACCAAGACGATCGCGATGACGACGACCTCGAGCAGGAAGGCGATGCGGTACGAGAAGAAGGTCGTGATAAAGCCGCCGATCAGCGGCCCCACAGCCGCGGCGATCGCGGCGGCCGCCCCGACCAGGGCGTAGGTCGCCTTCTGCGCCTTGCCTTCGAAATTGCCATGGATGAGTGACTGCATGGCGGGTAGCAGAAGCGACGCGCCGAGACCACCGATGATGGCCCAGAAGAGGATGATCGCGGTCACGCTCTGGGCGAGGGCCATCGCCAAGGCCCCGATCGCGTATGCGAGCAAACCCAGCACATAGGCCCGCTTACGTCCGAACAGATCGCCGATCTTGCTGCCGATCAGGATGAACGCGGCCGACACCAGTGCTTCGATCGCGATCGCGGACTGGATGGCGCTCACCGTCGTGCCGAGGTCGGCGACGACGGCCGAGATCGATACGTTCATGATCGACGTGTCGACGACGAGCACGAACATCGCCATCGCCAGGAGGATCGGCAGTCGGCGGTCTCCTGGTGCTTCCTCGGACGGCACCTCGACCGTTGCTTGGCTCACCCTCGGCTTGCCTCGAGGGCTGAGGGCATCGAGACGCGGTCAACCATGCACGCTGCCTGACAGGCAGCGTGATCACGAGCATTCAAGTCGGCATACGTCTCAGCGAGATCCGCGATCCCGCCGTCGATTGCGTCGCTCGCGCCGAGGTAGGCCGAGATCGCGACAGCATCACCAGACCGAGCATGATCGTCGTTCTGGGCAGGGCTATGGCGCAACACTTGGGCAAGCTCCGTGACAGGCCCGGGTGCCGCCGGGTAGCCAGCATACGCTGCCGCGGGCGGCTGAGCGAGATAGGCTGATCGCATGAAACGACCAAACCCTCTCCAGCATGCGATGGACAGATTCACCAAAGATCCCGCGTCGGTGAAGAACGCCGCCTACCTGATGATCGTCATCACCGTGGGAATCGTGGTGATCGGTGGCGTGGTCGTCTGGGTGTTCGATCGGCGAGACTTCCCTGACTTGGGCGGAGCCATGTGGTACACGCTCCAGACGGTCACGACGGTCGGGTACGGGGACAAGGTCCCGACGGAGGGAGTCGGGCGACTGGTCGGGGCGGTGGTCATGGTCGTCGCCGTCGCGCTGATCGCGATCCTGACCGCCTCCATCACATCCACATTCGTCGAAGCAGCCCAGCGTCGGCACCGCGTCGACCTGGAAGCCCGCGACCAGGACGCGGACGAAGCGCTGCGGCGGCAGCTCGACGACGTCATCACGCAGGCTCGCAGCGATCGAGATCGCGCTCACCTCGTCGGACGTCAGGATCGAATCAACCTCCCTATCCGACCGGGATCCGTAGACGACGTTCTCGATCGCGCCGCAGCACAGCGAACACTCCGCTGGGCTCCCAGGGGGCCGTTCAACAGGGAGTGGAGGCGACGAGCGGATTCGAACCGCTGAATAGAGGTTTTGCAGACCTCCGTGTTGAGCCACTTCACCACGTCGCCAGGGTGCTATTCGTGCTCCGAGAAGGATCGCCGCAAGGGGACGGCGGTCGTTCGGCCAGTCTACGTGGTCGTTGCCCCTCGAGGATTTCGAACCTCGGTTCGCGGATTCAAAGTCCGCTGTCCTACCACTGGACGAAGGGGCATCGGGCGGGTGGCCGGCGGTTGCCGACCGGCCCGACCGTGCGTCGGACGAGATCGTGGAGCGGGAGACGGGGTTCGAACCCGCGACCTCAACCTTGGCAAGGTTGCGCTCTGCCAACTGAGCTACTCCCGCCCGTGCACCACCGATGTGGTGCCGAGAGCCAGAATCGAACTGGCGACACCGCGATTTTCAGTCGCGTGCTCTACCAACTGAGCTATCTCGGCCCGAAGGCCTGACCAGGCTGGCCGCCCGTCGGCGTGGCGGAGGATACCACGGGCCTCGAACGGCCTTCAACCGAACCGCCCAGAGAGACGACGCGGAGGCAGGCCCGGCGGCCTCAGGTCCGGGGCGCTGCGAGCTCCTCGGCGACGGACGCGACGGCCGGTTGGCCGCGCAGCTCGCGCAGGCGGTTGATCCGGTCGAGCAGCGGCGGATGGGTCGAGAACCAGTGGCTGGGCTCGGCCTGGCCATCGCCGAGCTGCATGATCGGGTTGGTGAAGTACAGGTGCTGGGTCGCCCGGTTGGCCACTTCGAGGACCTCGGTGTCGCCCGAGATCGTGGCCAGGGCGCGCTCCAGCCCGACCGGGTTGCGGGTCAGCTCGACGGCCGACGCGTCGGCCAGGTACTCACGCTGACGGCTGACGGCAAGCTGCACCAGGCGAGCGAAGATCGGCGCCAGGATAGACATGACGATGGCCACCGCGAAGATGATCAGCTGCAGCCCTCCCCCACCCTTGTCGCTGTCGCTCGAGCGTCCACGACCGCCGCCCCAGAACGTGAAGCGCAGGAAGAAGTCGGAGATCAGGGCGATGCTCCCGACCATGACCCCGACCATCAGCGAGAACCGGATGTCGAAGTTGCGGACGTGTGACAGCTCGTGGGCGATGACCCCCTGGACCTCCTCCCGGTCCATCCGGCTGAGCAGCCCGGTGGTGATGGCGATCGACGAGTGATCCGGGTCGCGGCCGGTCGCGAAGGCGTTCATCGAGGTGTCGTCGATCACATAGACCCTGGGCTGGGGGATGTCCGCCGCGATGGTCAGCTCGTGGATGACGTTGAACAGCTGGGGTGCCTCGGCCTCCTTGATCTCGCGGGCGCCGGACGCTGCCAGGACGATCGCATCGCCCTTGAAGTACGAAACGGCCGACGCCAGACTTCCCAGGACGATGGCCCCGACAGTGGCGCTGACGGCCCCGCTGACCGAACCGGTGAGGGCATAGCCGATGGTCATCCCGAGGATGCCCAGGATGCCGACCGCGGCCAGGGCAAGCAGGAACGAGTTGCGCTTGTTGGCCGAGATCTGGCTGTAGAAGGTCGAAGCCACGGGTCCTCCGGTCTACCTCGACCGGACGAGCGATCTAGCGGAGCTGGACGTTCGGGACCTGGTCCGCCTCGGGCTCGGCATCGAAGAAGTCGCGCTTGAGGAAGCCCATGATCCCGGCGATCAGGACGGCCGGGAAGGTCTGGATCCCGGTGTTGTAGTCGAGCACGGTCGCGTTGTAGTGCTGGCGCGAGAAGCCGATCTGGTTCTCGGTGGTGGTCAGCTGCTCCTGGAGGGCCAGGACGTTCTCGTTGGCCTTGAGGGTCGGGTAGTTCTCGACGACGGCGAACAGCGAGCGCAGGGCTCCGGTGAGGACATTCTCGGCCTGGGCCTGTTCGGCCGTGCCCTTGGCACCGGCGGCGATGGCTCCGGCCCGGGCTTCGGTGACCTTGGTCAGGACGTCCTGCTCGAAGTCCATGTAGCCCTTGACCGCGTTGACCAGGTTCGGGATCAGGTCGTGCCGGCGCTTGAGCTGGACCTCGATCTGAGCGAGCGCCTCGTCGACCCGATTGCGCTTTCCGACCAGCCCGTTGTACAGGACGATCAGGAAACCGACGATCGCCACGACGACGATGACGATGATGATCAGGAGCGGTGTCATGGTCCTCCTCCGGGTCGCGCGACAGGGCACGCCTCGCAACGAGTCTAGCAGGGCCTGTGCGGACGTCCCCTGGACCGCTGGGAATGGTGGGCGGTGAGGGACTCGAACCCCCGACATCCTCGGTGTAAGCGAGGCGCTCTGACCGACTGAGCTAACCGCCCGGGCAGAGGCAGGATAGCGCCCCGAATCAGAACGGCGGTCCAGTGGACCGCCGTCGGGATCAGTGCGGGAGTGGTGCCCAGGCCGGGACTTGAACCCGGATGAGTTGCCTCATACGCCCCTCAAACGTACGCGTATACCAATTCCGCCACCTGGGCATCGAACGCTGTCCTGAAGCTCGGTCGAGGGGTGGTACCGAGGAAGGGATTTGAACCCATACGCCCTTGCGGACACTAGCTCCTGAAGCTAGCGCGTCTACCGATTCCGCCACCTCGGCGAGAGTCCAGCCAACGGAAGATCACGCTCAACCGCCGCCAGCGAGGCGCCATGATAGCACGTCCCAGAATCGGTCACTGGGGTCCCCCAGTTCACGGATGACTGGTCCGCTGAGCCGATCCGACATCACCACCAGCTCGTCCCGGAAGGCCAGGGGCAGGATGTAATTCTTGCTCGCCAGGCGGGCCTGGAGCTTGGCGTAGGCGGCCTTGCGGGCCGCGTCCGTGCCCGGCGCTCGGGCATGGATCAGGTCGCGATCGAGGTTGACATCCTGGATCCCCGTGAAGTTGGATCCGCCCTTGGTCACCTGGGTCGAAGCGAGCAGCGGATAGAGGTCGGGATCGAGCCCGATGTTGACGTCGATGGCCGCCGCCTGGAACTTGCCCGCCCGAAGCCGCTCCTGGACGAACTCCGCCGGCGGCAGGCCGGTCACAGTCGTCTGCAGACCGAACTTGCGCCAGGCCGCCGCGACCGCCTCAGCGGCCGCCATCGCGGTCGGATTGGTCGCCTTGTCGGGCGAGATCAGCTCCATCTGGTAGGGCTTCTTCGAACCGGCCACGGCCCAGCCACCGGGCAGGTGCTTCCAGCCGGCAGCCTTGAAGTCGGCGGTCGCCTGCTTGAGGTTGAACTTGACCGCCTTGCTCGACTTCTGGTCGAACGCCCACGACGACGGCGGGACGAGCGAGTCGGCCCGGGTCGCCGCCCCACCGAAGACGTCGTCGATCAAGGCGGTCCGGTCGATGGCCGCCAGCAGGCCGTGACGGACGAGCGGCGTCCGGAGCTCACCGTTTCCAGGCCGCAGGTTGAGGGCGATCGCCGTCAGGGTCGTCCGCGGATACTTCAGGAGGTGATCGCCCGGCAGTGCGGCCAGCTGGTTGGCCAGGTCGGGCGGCAGCCCCGAAGCGGCGTCAAGGCCACCCGCCCGGTAGGCGTCGGCCAGTGCCGGTGCGTCCGGGAAGAACGACATCTCGATGCCGGGCAGCTGATCACCCGCCTGGTCGGTCGGCGTCCTGGCCGAGGGACCGGGCACTGGCGATGACGAAGATGGGTCGGGCGCGGCCGAAGCGTCGGCTGCCGTGGCGTCGGGCGTCGGGTCCGGGGCGACGCTCGGATCGACCGCCGGCGTGTCTGCCGCGCTGGCCGGCACGAGGCTCGCCGACTCGGCGTTCCAGGAAACCAGGACGAACGGACCCGAGCCCACCGGCTGGAGGTTGAATGGATCGTCGGCCAGGGTCTCGACCGGTGCCTGGCTCAGCAGATGGGCAGGCAGCAGGCCGACCGTCGCGGCCTGGAGGAAGCCGCCGATCGGGGTCTTGAGCTCGAACTTGACGGTCTTGTCGTCGACCGCCGTGGCGCTGACCTCGCGCCAGGATGCCGCCAGCGGGCCTGTGTAGCTCGGGTTCTTGAGGATGTCGACGGTGAACACCACGTCCGCTGCGGTGACCGGTTCGCCGTCGTGCCAGGTCGCGTCGTCGCGGATCGTAAAGGTCCAGGTCTTGCCCTTGTCGTCGACCGTCCAGCCTGAGGCCAGATCGGGTCGATATGTGCCGTCCGGCCCGAGGGCGACGAGTCCGCTGAAGATGAGCGAGACAAGGTCGCGATCAGCCTGGGTCCGCGCCGTCAGCGGATTGATCGAGCTGGGCCGACCGACCGTCCCTTCGCGATAGACGACGTCGGCTGCCCCCGGCGGCGGGACGCTTGCCGACGGCTCGGCGCTAGGCCTCGCACTCGGCTGGGTCTGGGCGGTCTCGCTCGACGCGCCGGGCAAGCCGACCGCGATGGCGAGGACGACGAGCAGGGCGCCGAGCACAGCCACGATCCCGCGGTCGCGATTGGTCAATGTATCCGCCTCCGACGGGCGTTCACTCGGCGTTGCCTGACCGTTCGCCCGCGAGCGGGCGGCGAAGTCGTCAGGCGGCCGGCGTCGTGAACAGCGCGAATGAGGCCAGCGAGAACAGGACGAACAGGGTCATCAACAGGATGGTGAACTGCCACAGTCGCTTCTCGACGCCGCGCCGACTCCGGTACACCGCGTTGTCACCGCCGAACGCGCCGGACAGACCCGTGCCTCGAGCCTGGAGCAGGATCGAGATCATCAAGGCGATGCCGACCACGATCTGGCCGATGGCGAAAAGCGGATTCACGGACGCTCTGACCTCAGGGTTGAAGGGCGGTCGGATGGTAGCACAGGCTCAAGCAGGGAGGTTCCGACGACGCCCGGCCAGGTCGACAGGCCGGCCAGCTCGAGGACGGTCGGGGTCACGTCGGCCAGGACGCCGTCATGGAGGCGTTGGCCTTCCAGGGTGCGACCCAGCGCCAGGAACGGGACGGGGTTGAGCGAGTGGGCCGTGATCGGGGCGCCGCTCGGATCGCGCATCGCATCGGCGTTGCCGTGATCGGCGGTGACCAGCAGGACCGCACCGGGGGCGGCCGGGTCGTCACGGTCGACGCCCTCGACGGCGGCCGCGACCCGACCAAGACAGCTGTCGATGGTCGCCAGAGCGCGCAGGGTCGCCGCCCAGGCCCCCGTGTGTCCGACCATGTCCGGGTTGGCGTAGTTGGCCACGATCAGGTCGTAGGTCCCGGATCCGATCGCCTCCACCAACGCATCCGTGACCCCCGCTGCGCTCATCTCCGGCTGGAGGTCGTAGGTGGCGACCTTCGGGCTCGGGATCAGGAGCCGATCCTCGCCCGGCCACGGCGCCTCCCGGCCGCCGTTGAAGAAGTAGGTGACGTGGGCGTACTTCTCGGTCTCGGCGACGTGGAACTGGCGCCATCCGGCCGCCGAGACAGCGCCGGCCAACGAGGGCACCTCGCCCGGCGGGAAGGCCACCGCCACCGGCAAGCCGCCCTCGTACTCGGTCATCGTGACGACCAGCACGTCGCGCGGTGCCGCCGAACCCCCGGGGCCGGAACGGTCGAACGCGGCGAAGTCCCGATCGGCCAGGGCGTGGGTCAGCTGGCGCGCACGGTCGGCCCGGAAGTTGGCGTGGACGATCGGATCGCCGTCGCGTACCCGCCCGTCGAGGCCGTCGATGACCGTCGGCCGGACGAATTCGTCGGTCTCGCCCCGGGCGGCCGCCGCCGTGATCGCCGCCGCTGCACTCGGCGCATGCTCCCCCAGCCCGTGGACGATGGCGGCGTAACCCAGCGCGATCCGCTCCCAGCGCCCGTCGCGATCCATCGCGTAATAGCGCCCACCGACGGTCGCGATGCGGGCGTCGGGATGAGCCGCGCCGAGGCGGGACTCGAGATCCGCCACGAACCCTGCCGCCGAGCTCGGCGGAGTGTCGCGCCCATCGAGCAGCGCGTGGACGCGGACTTCGGGCACGCCCTGCTGGGCGGCCAGACCGGCCAGCGCCACGAGATGGCGGTCATTGGCATGCACGCCGCCTGGTCCGATCAGGCTGACGACGTGGAGGCGCCCGCCGGGTCGAGCGGCGCGCTGGCAGGCGGCGATGAGCGCCGGCCGGATGAAGAACGAGCCATCTGCCAGGGCCGCATCGATCCGGGGCAGGTCCTGGAGGACCGGCTGGCCGGTGCCCAGGTTCAGGTGGCCAACCTCCGAGTTGCCCATCTGCCCCGGCGGCAACCCGACGGCTCCCTCGGACGCGCCCAGGACGGCGTGCGGCCAGCGCTCGACTAGGCCACGCCAGATGGGCATCGGCGCCGCGGAAACGGCGTCGGAGGCGGGGTCGCCGCCGCCCAGCCCGAACCCGTCGAGAACGACCAGGACGATCGGTCGGGGTCGTCGGGTCGGTCGGTCGGTCACCCCTACCCGCCGCTCCGGGCGGCGGCGGTCAGTCCGGCCCGAGCAACGATCCCGGCCATCTCATCGGGCTTGAGCGAGGCACCGCCGACGAGAGCGCCATCGATCGCGGCCTCGGCCAGGAACTCGCCGATGTTGGCGGCCGTGACGCTGCCGCCGTAAAGGACGGGGATCGTTTCGGCGAGCTCGGCGCCGAGCCCGCCCTCAGCCAGGGCCCGGCGGACCGTGTCGGCCATCGCGGCCGCGTCGGCGCCGGTCGCGTTGCGGCCGGTGCCGATGGCCCAGACCGGTTCATAGGCGATGACCATGCCGCTCGCGGCCAGGTCGGCCCGATCCTCGCCGAAGGCGGCCAGGATGCCTCGGACCTGACCGACGACGACGGCATCGGCCCGACCGGCCTCGCGTTCGGCCAGCTGCTCGCCCACGCAGACGATCGGACGAAGGCCCGCGGAGACGGCGCGGCTCAGCTTGCGACCGATGAGCTCGTCGGTCTCACCCGCGTCGCGGCGTCGCTCGGAGTGGCCGAGGATCACCCAACTAGCCAGCCCAGCGAGCATCGGGGCGCTCGTCTCGCCGGTGAATGCGCCAGTCAGCTCATGGTGGATCGTCTGTGCCCCGACCTGGACACCCGACCCGGCCAGGGCGTCGCGGACGGCGGCGAGGCAAACGAACGGCGGACAGATGACTCGCTCGACCGGCCCGTCGACCCGGGTCCGGGCGGCGATCGTCGCGGCCAGCTCGCCCGCATCGGCCGGGGTCGTGTGCATCTTCCAGTTGGCGGCGATGACGACAGGTCTCATGGCCGCATCATGCCAGAGCCTGACGCACATCTCGGGGCCCGGCCAGCCGCTCGAGTCGCTCCAACGCCCGCTGGACGGTCGAACGGTGCAGGTCGAGCCGGCTGGCCAGCTCGGCGAAGGTCGCCTCGGGCGTCTCTCGGCGGGCATCGGCCACCATCCGGACCAACCGCGGCTGCTCGGCCAGCCGGCCGTCGGCCTCGAGCAGGTCGATCGCCCGGAGCTGGCGCGATGAGGCGACCACAGCACGCTGGAGATTGGCCGATTCGGCGTTGATGACCCGGTTGATATCGCCGCGCATGGCCCGCGCGACCTGCCGGCTTTCGAGCTCCAAGATCGCCGATCCGGCCCCGATCCGGCGCAGGAATGTGCCGATCGTGTCGGCGCTCTTCCAGGTCACCACGCCCCGGCCGCGCCGGATCCGCCATGACGCCGGCATCCGAAGCGAACCAAGGCGGTCGGCCAGGACGACAGCCTCGGCTGGCGCGACGACGAACTCGAGGTGGGCCCGGCCCGAGGCGAGGCTGAGCGAGCCACGGGCCAGGAAGCGGCCACGTAGCCAGGCCAGGCGGCAATGGTCGGCGGCCCGATCCCAGTCGAACGGCGGAGTGGTCGCGTCAGCTTCCTCGACCCGGACGTGCTTGGTCCGGCGCCGGGTCGTGAGCAGACGACCCGCCTCGGTCGGCTCGCGGCCGAGCCGGACGGCGAGCCGGGCCACCGACGCCTCGCGGGTGGCCAGGGCCGTCCCCAGACCGGCCGACTCGGCGTCGCGGTCGCACGCCCGTTGGGGGACGATCGCCGCCAGCTCGGCCCGGATGGCCGTGACCAGGTCGCGATCGGCGCCGCTCACGCGGTCCGGGCGACGCTCCCGCCACGACGGCGGGCGGCACCGTCCCGCTCGGCGATCCGGATGATCGCGGCGGCGAGGCGGACGGGGTCGTGGTGACGCGCATCGGCCGGATCGACCAGGTCATCGAGGATCAGCCGCGGCGGCCGGGTCACGTTCGGCGGCCAGCGCAGGCGGATCGGGTCGCCGTCCTCGGCCGTTCCGTCAACCGTGGTCAGGCCCGTCCGGTTGTTGGCCAGGACGATGTCGACGATCCCGTTCGAGACGTGTCGCTCGAGCGCTTCGACGTGGTCGGCCAGGTCGAAGTCGCTGGTCTCGCCCGGCTGGGTGGCCACGTTGCAGACGTAGATCCGGGGCGCCGTCGAGGCCAGGACCGCCGCCCGGATCTCGGGCAGGAGGAGGGCCGGCAGGACGCTCGTGAACAGGCTGCCGGGGCCGATCACCAGGACGTCCGCCTCGACGATGGCCGCGACCGCGTCGGCCGACGCGTCGACCCGTTCGGGCATCAGCCAGACCCGCTCGATCCCGCTCGTCGCCCCGATCCGGGACTGGCCCACGACCTCGGTCCCATCGCTCAGGGCGGCGTGCAGGATGAGCGGCGTCGACGAAGCCGGGACGACCTGCCCGCGGACGGCCAGGACCCGGTTCATCTGGCGGACGCCTTCCTCGAAGTCGCCGTCCTGGACGGCCGTCATGGCCGCGATCAGGAGATTGCCGATGGCATGTCCGCCGAGACTCTCGGGCACCTCATCGCCCGGAAAGCGATACTGGAGCAGCCGACCCATCAGCGGCTCGGCGTCGGCCAGGGCCACGATGCAGTTCCGGATGTCGCCGACCGGAGGGATCCCCAGCTGGTCGCGCAACTTGCCCGACGAGCCGCCGTCGTCGGCCACCGTCACCACTGCCGTCAGGTTGCTGGTGTGCTCCTTGAGACCGCGCAGCAGGGTCGACAGCCCGGTCCCGCCGCCGAGCGCGACGATCCGCGGCCCGCGGGCCAGGAAGCGCTTCTGGTAGATCAACTCGACCAGGGGCCGATCCTCGTCATCAGTCCGGTACGGACCGGTCAGGACCCGGACCACCTTCCAGGCCGCGAAGGCGAAGATGGCCACACCGACCGAGGCCAGGATGACCGCCCGCAGCCAGTAGGGCAGGAACTGGAGGGTGATCGCCGAGACGATCGACTGGATCGGCTCGACCAGGTCCACGTCGCGGTAGACCTGGCGCAGGACGAAGGCCAGACCGAAGGCGAGGCCGAGCTCGCCCAGGAAGACGACCAGCAGCCAGCGCTTGATCCCGATGCCCGGCGTCAGCCAGCGACGCAGGCCGAGGGCGGCCGTCCAGCGACGACGCGGCTCGCTCATCCGCTCAGGTCTTCTCGAGCTCGCGATGGAAGACGGCCACGGTCCCGAAGTCCTGCTCCCTTAGCCAGACCGCCAGCGCCTCGGCGATGGCGATCGAGCGGTGGAAGCCACCGGTGCAGCCGATGCCGATGGTCAATCGGGTCTTGCCCTCGGACACGTAGGCCGGCACGACGAAGGTCAGGAAGTCCTCGAGATAGGCCAGGAAGCGCTTGGTGGTCGGTTGGTCGAGGACGAAGGTCTGGACCGCCTCGGTCAACCCGGACGATGTTCGGAGCGCCTCGATGTAGTACGGGTTCTGCATGAATCGGACGTCGAAGACGAGGTCCGCTTCGAGCGGCAGGCCGTACTTGAAGCCGAAGCTGATGAGCTGGATCCCGAGTCGATCCGGATCGGGCGAGTCGGCCAGGTGGGTGAACAGCCGCTCGCGCAGCTCGCGCAGAGCCAGATCGCTGGTATCGAGGACCACGTCGGCCTCGTCCCGGATGGGAGCCAGCCGGCGGCGCTCCTCGGCGATCGAGCTGGCGATGCCGCGCTGGTCGGCCAGCGGGTGACGGTGGCGGGTCTCGGAGAAGCGCCGGATGAGGATCTCGTCGCGGGCCTCGAGGAAGAAGACCTGCGGCCGGATACCCCGTCCCTCGAGGGCGCCGCGCATCGCGGCCAGGGCCAGGACCGCGTCGCCGGCCCGGACATCGAGCACGATGGCCGTCTTCTCGAACCGCTCCCGGTCGGCCGAGACGAGCTCGGCCAGTTCGGGCAAGAGCTCACCGGGCAGGTTGTCGACGCAGGTGTAGCCGAGGTCCTCGAACAGCTTGGTGGCGGCCGTCTTGCCCGCCCCGGACAGGCCGCTGAGGATGACGACATGGGGGCTCGACGGCGGTTGGGCCGCCACCGCCGGGTCGGACGGGTCGAGGGAACCGGGGCCGCTCATCGAGCGCAGTCTACGCCGCGGCCGCTCAGTGACCGCTCCGGGCGATGAACCAGGTGGTCGCCTCGTACAGGATGTACATCGTCACGCCGAGCACGAATGGGCTGACCAGGTCGCCGCCCGGGGTCACGATCGTAGCGAACACAGTGATCCCCAGGATGATGTAGCGCCGCGACGAACGCAGCCGCTGTGAGCTGAGGATGTTCACCCGGGACAGGGCATAGAGCACGATCGGGAACTCCATGACCAGCCCGAAGGCCAGGAACAGGGTGGTCACGAAGTCGAAGTAGGGACCGGCTGCGAGCGACGCGATGAGGGTGGTCCCGTTGGTGAAGCTGAGGAGGAAGCCGACCGCGTAGGGCAGGATCACGTAGGCGATGGTCACCCCGAGGGCGAAGAACACCATCGCCATCGGCAGCCAGGGCCTGATCGAGCGGCGCTCAGCGGGGGTCAGTCCGGGTCCGACGAAGGCCCACAACTGGTACAGGATGACGGGCATGGCGAGGATGACCCCGACGGCGATCGAGATCTTCATGACGATGAAGAAGGCGTCGCCCGGGCCGAGCACGATCAAGCCCTTCTGGATGCCCGCCAGGGGCTGTTCCAGGAGCGAGATGATCCGGTCGCTCAAGAGGTAGCCGACGACCGACCCGACGGCGATGGCCGCCACGATCTTGAACAGCCGACCGCGCAACTCGCCGAGGTGATCGACCAGGCTCATCGTGGTCGGATCGGGGGCCACGGCGGCGCCCGGGTCGGGGGTGCCTGGGTCGACCGGTGGTTGGACCGCGACGGCGACCGCGCCTGGGGCAGCGACGACCACCGCGCCAGGGGCGAGCGGCGCGGCTTCAGCCGGGGTCAGCTCTTCGGTCATCGAGTCGATCGAGTCCGGCCCCGCGGTCGGGGACTAGGACGCGGGATCGGAGCCCGTGGGATCGGCCGGCGGGGCGACGGGCTCGGCGGCCGCGATCTCGGCGGCCGGCGCGAGCGGTGGCGCGGCCAGGGGTGTGGGTTCGGCTGTGGCGGCGGCCATCGGGGCGCCGATCGGGGCGCCCGGAGCCGGCTCCTGGACGATGGGCTCGGGCGAGACTGCCGTGACGGCTGCTGCGACCGGGGCGACCACGGCTGCGGCGACGGGGGTCGCGGCCAGCGGCGCGGCAGGTGCCTGGGCAACGGGCGGCTGGGCGGTTGCCGGGTCGGGCGGGAGCGGCGAGGTGTCCACGTTCACCGAATCCTGGATGTCGGACGAAGCCTTGCGGAACTCGCGCAAACCCTTGCCGAGGGCTGAACCGACGTCCGGAAGCCGGCCTGGGCCGAGAACGAGCAGCGCGATGACGAGGATGATGACGAGCTCGAGCGGTCCCGGCGTTGGCATCGGTCTGCGCTGCTCCTTGCGATCCCTTCGACGCCCAGCGGCGGGCGCCTACCTTAGCATAGGGAGGCGTTCCGCCCACGCTTGAGCGGCTCTCTGGAGCGCCTCGCCGAGGTCGCTCAGAGCAGCGCCATCGGAGCTGTCCGTGGCGGCCCCGGCGATCCCCCGGGAGACGTTGACGAGGAGCCCCCGGCCGTCTCCGCTGGCGGCCGGTGATGCGTTCGCCGGGCCATGGCGGAGGACCGCATCCACGTCACCGCCTTGGGCGCCGACCCCGGGAACGAGGAAGGCCAGACCCGGTGCCCTGGCCCGGATACGGGCCATCTCGTCGGGTGCCGTGGCGCCGACGACCAGGCCGACCGTCCCGCCCGGACCCCACGTCGCGACCCGCCGGGCGACGCGTTCGTAGAGTCGCTCGGCTGGTGCCTGCTCCGTGGCTGGCACCGAGCCCGCGGCGGTCGCGGCCGGCTGCGCCGCGACCATCAGATCCTGGAACTCGCCGGCGCCCGGGTTCGACGTCCGGCAGAGGACATAGGCGAACCGGTCGGCCCGTTCGATGAGTGCCTCGACGGCCTCGCCGCCGAGATACGGGTTGACGGTCACGGCATCGGCGCCAAGCCGGTCGAACAGGGCTGTCGCCTGGCGCGCCGCAGTGGACCCGATGTCGCCGCGCTTCACGTCGGCGATGAACGGCACATCGTTCGGGATCAGGGCCCGGAGGCGTTCCAACGCAGCCAGACCGTCCGGCCCGAACGCCTCGAAGAAGGCCAGGTTCGGCTTGACCGCGGCGACCCACGGGACGCAGGCCTCGATGAGCAAGCCACAAAACGCCTCGATCCCGCCGACATCGGCTGAGAACCCGTCGGGCAACGCCGCCGGGTCCGGGTCGAGACCGAGGCACAGGACCGTCCCGGTCCGGGCGCTTCGGGCGGCCAGCCGCTCGAGGTAGCCGTCGGTCACGGCGCCTTGGAACCGCTCGGGCTCGCGGCCGGCGGCGCGTCGGTCGGGACCGCGGTCTGCGCCGGAAGCTGATCGGCGGGGATGAACCAGCTCGCACCCGAGCCACCATCCAGCCCGCTGTACTGGGTGACGTCGGGCATCTGGGTCGCCTTCCAGCTTGGCCCATCACCGGCCAGGCCGATCATCTTGAGGTCGACGATCATCCCGTCGATGTTCATGTACACGATCGAGTCGCCCTTGGGCGACCAGACCGGTGCCCACGATCGTCCATCATTGGTCAGACGGAGCACCTCGGTCCCATTGCGAGCGTCAAGGATGGCGATGTCGGTGCCCAGCGAGCTGGTCTTGGTGACCGCGATCCAACTTCCGTCGGGCGACCAGGACGGCTGCATGTAGCCGGGGGCGCTCAGCGGGCTCGACTTCTTGGTGACCGGGTCGTAGCGATAGATGGTCGGTGCCCCGCCGGTCCCCTGGCGCCCGTTCTTGACGTACAGGAGCTGCTTGCCGTCAGGCCGCCAGGCGGGATCCTGGTGGCCGAGTGGAGCATTCTCGCCCAGGCCCAGCCGCTTCATCGTGTCCGTCTTGACGTTGTAGGTCTGCAGGACGACGTCGCTCTTGGTCGGATCGGGTCCGTCGGACACCAGGGCGACCGTGGTGCCGTCGGGCGAGACCCGCGGCTGGCGCATCCAGTAGAACCAGGTGTACTTGCCTTTCCGATAACGGCCGCTCTGGAGCGACTCCGCGCCGCTGCCGTCGGCATGGATCCGGGTCAGGACCGGATAGTCCATGAGATAGCGATTGGCCACGTCGCCACCGCCGGGGAACAGCCCCTGGTCACGGACACTCTCTATGTAGTAGATCCATTTGCCGTCGGGCGACCACGATGGCATCGAGCCGGTGCCGCTGGTCGTGATCTGGATCGCCTTGTTGCCGGTCTGGGTCCACAGGTTGCCCTGCTTGACGAAGACGAGCGTGCCCGGGACGTTGGTCCGCGGGTCGACCACGACGACATTCGATGGCGTGGGGGTGCGTTCCGGGCCGAGTGCCCCACCGCCGCCGCCACCGTTGGCGCCGTTTCCGGTGCCGCCGTTCCCGCCCGATCCGGAACCGCCGCCGGGTAGCGGGATCGAGCCGGTGAACAGGCCGACGGTGATCAAGGCGATCACGACCAGCCCGACCGCGGCGATGGCCGGGGCGATGAGCGACCCGGCCGGCCCGATGCCGTACGGATCGCTCTTCGTTCGGCCGGCGCTCGGGGCCCGGGTTCGGCCCGCTCGACGGGTCACCCGACCGCTCCGACGGCGAGCGTCGCCTGGGCGAGATCCCGGGCCGCCCCGAGCTCGGCGGCGTGGCCGGCCGCCGCGACGTCCCGGATCTCGAGTTGGATCGACTCGTAGCCGGCGAAGGTGCGGGTCACGATCCGGGCGACGACGTCGAGCCGGTCGCCTTCACGGACCTCGGCGGCAAGGTCGCTCCGGCCGAAGGCGATGCCGTCCACGACGTCGAGACGCTTGCGCAGGGTCAGCTGGGAGTGGCCGCCACTGGCGGCGCGGACACGGGTCACGGTGAGGCCCTCGACGGCGATGAGCGGATCGGGGTTCCCCGGGCCGGTCGGATCGAGCCGATGGAGCTCCCGGAGGAACGGGTAGTCGACCTCCGAACCGGGCACGACAAGGTCCACCTTGAGCTCGGGGCGTGGATCGGACGAAGGTGGGACGGCGTTCGTGACGATGTCCAGGAATCTCGTCCGGAAGGCATCCCAATCCTCCGGCTTGAGCTCGAAGCCGGCCGCGCCCGGGTGGCCACCGTGGCGGGTGAACAGGTCCGCGCACAGGTCCAAGGTCGCTCCGAGGTCCACTCCTCCGGCGCTCCTACAGGACGCCCGGATCAGGCCGTCGACCTCCGTCCCGACGACGGCTGGGCGACCGCGCTCCTCGGCCAGGCGGCCGGCCACCAGCCCGATGACCCCGACCGGCCAGTCGCCCCGGACGACCGTCGCCGCGGGACTCCCGGGATCCGCTGCCAGGACGGCCTGCGCCTCGGCCATCGCCGACTTGGTCATCCCGCGTCGGACGAGGTTGGCGGCCTGGAGACGGGCGGCCAGCTCGGTCGCCTCGACCGGATCGTCGGTCAGCAGCAGGCGGGCCGCTTCGAGGGCATCGCCGACCCGGCCGGCGGCGTTGATCCGCGGCGCGATCACGAAGGCGATGGTCTCAAGGTCCACGCCCGCCGTCGCCGAACCCGCCCCGGAGAGCAACGCGGCGATGCCCGCCGGCGGCGCACTCCGCAGCCGCTCCAGCCCGATCTTGGCGATGACCCAATTCTCGCCGACGATCGGGGCGACATCGGCGACCGTGCCGATGGTGGCCAGGGCCGCCAGGTCGGGCAGCAGGGCGGCGCCGGCGGGCAGGTCGGCCAGGATCAGCTGGGCCACCTTGAAGGCGACGCCACTGCCGGCCAGCCGCGGGTCAGGGTAGATCGAGTCGTCGCGGTGGGGGTTGACGAGGGCCACGGTCGCTGGCAGTTCCAGCGGGAGCCGATGGTGATCGGTGACGATGACGTCGATCCCGCGTCGGGCGGCCTCGGCGATCTCGGCCCCGCTGGTCGAACCCGTGTCGACCGTGACGATGAGGGTCCGCCCGGCGGCCTCAGCCGTGTCGATCGCCCGCAGGCTGAGTCCGTGCCCCTCGTCCTGCCGGCTCGGGACGTAGGGCTCGACGTCGAGGCCGTAGGCCCGCATCGCCCGGACGATGATGGCCAGTCCGGTCAGCCCGTCGGCGTCGAAATCGCCGAAGGCAAGGACCGGCTCGGTGGCGGCCCGGGCGCGCTCGAAGCGGGCGACCAGAAGGTCGGCGTCGGGCAGGAGCCGGGGGTCGTGGAGTCCCTCGCCGGTCGGCGCCAGGAATGCCAGCAGCTCGGCGGTCCCGCTGACGCCGCGGGTCTCGAGGAGCGCGATGATCCGCTCGGACAGGCCGGCGGCGAGGGCTGCGGCCGCGGATGCTTCGGTCGGCCGGACGATCTCCGGGAGGTTCCAGCGGAAGCGCGGCTCGATCACGACGTCAGGATGCCAGAACCCGCTGCACCGGGCCTTATCCGCACGGCTGGCTCAGGAAGCGGCGCGGCGTGCCGGTCGTCCGGTCGCGACCGCCCGCCCGTGTCGGCGGTCGTCCCAGTTGTGCCACACGACGAGGATCGGGGCGGCGTTGAAGATCGACGAGTACGTGCCGGACACGATCCCGATGAGCAGGGCCAGCACGAAGTAGCTCGTCGCGGCGCCACCGAACAGGAGCAGCGCCATCAGGGTCAGGATGACCGTCAAGCTGGTGTTGATCGAGCGTCCGAAGGTCTGCAGGATCGAGTGGTTGACGATCCGATCGAACGGTTCGCCGACATGGCGGGCGCGGTTCTCGCGGACGCGGTCGAAGACGACGATGGTGTCGTGGACGCTGAAGCCGATGATGGTCAGGACGGCGGTCACGAACAGGGCGTCGATCTGGACCCGGAAGAACGTGCCCAGGATGGCGAACGTGCCGATGACCACGAGCACGTCATGGACCAGCGAGACGAGGGCGGCGGCACCGAACCGGAAGTCGCGGAAGCGGATGGTCATCCAGATCAGGATGCCGACCGAGCCGAGCACGATGAGCAAGGCAGCCTGCTGGGTCAGCTCCTGGCTGATGACCGGGCCGACCGTCGACAGCGCTCGCTGCGCCGCGATCGGCCCGAGCTCCTTCTGGAGACCCGTAGCGATCTCACCGAACTTGCCGGTCGTCGGCAGTTGCGGGCCGGTCGTGCCGCCACCGGCCACCGGCGAGGCCGATGGGGAGGCGCTGGCCGACGGTGCCGGGGACGGACTGGCCGACGCCGACGGAGAAGCGCCAGCCGAGGCACTCGCGCCGGGCGCGGCCGAGGCGCTCGCCCCTGCCGAGGCGCTCGGCGCGGCCGACGGCGACGGGCTCGGTGCGGCCGGCGGCGGCAAGGCGACCTGGCGCGAGCGGATCTCGAAGAAGCCCCCGCTGGTCCCGACGACGGTCGCGTCGGTCACGCCCTGGTCGGCCAGGGCGGACTTGATCTGCTCTCCGGTCACCTTCGGGTCCGCGAACTGGATCTCCCAGTTCGTCCCGCCGGTGTAGTCGATCGAGAACTGGAGACCGGCCGCGCCGTTGGTGATCGGCCCGAGGAGGATGAAGATCAGACCGGGGATGGTGGCGATCGCCGAGATCAGGAAGAACCAGCGGCGCTTGCCGATGACGTCAAACACGGGCACGGACCGGGCGTGGCCCACGGCCGGGGGTCTTGGCCAGGAACTCGCTCTCGCCGACGCCCCACAGCTTGGCGTTCCGGGCGAAGTCCTTGCGGACGACGACCCGCAGGATGGTCCGGGTCACGGTCACCGCGGTGAACATCGAAGTCAGCACGCCGATGATCAGGACGAGGGCGAAGCCCTTGATGGTCGGCGAGCCGAAGGCATACAGGATGCCGGCGGTGATCAGGCTCGAAACGTTCGAGTCGAGGATCGAGTTCCAGGCCCGGGCGAAGCCGGCCTCGACCGCCGAATTGAGCGTCTTGCCCAGGCGCAGCTCTTCCTTGGTCCGCTCGAAGATCAGGATGTTGGCATCGACCGCCATGCCCACCGACAGGACGAAGCCGGCGATCCCGGCCAGGGTCACGGTCACCGGGATGAGCCGGAAGATGGCCAGCACGACCAGCGCGTAGTAGAGCAGCGCGACATCGGCCACCGCACCTGGCAACCGGTAGTAGACCAGCATGAACAGGAAGACCAGGCCGATCCCGATGGCCCCGGCCACCAGACTGGCATGCAGGAACTCGGCGCCGAGGGTGGCGCTGATCTGGGAGTCCTGGACGGCGTGGATCGGGAACGGCAGCGAGCCGTACTTGAGGACGGTCACCAGGGAGTTCATCTCGGCGACGGCGTTCGCTCCGCTGCCCATCGTGATCTGACCGGACCCGCTCGGGATCGAACCTTGGATGCTTGGGGCCGAGATGACGTTATTGTCGAGGACGATCGCGAAGAACTCGCCGATGTGGTCCTTGGTGTAGGTGGCGAACAACTTCGCCGCCTCGTCGTCGAGGGTGAACTGGACGACTGGACCGCCAGTCGTCTGGTCCGTCCCGGGGTTGGCCTGGGTCAGGTGCTCACCGGTGAACAGGGGCACGAGGGCCGGATCGTTGGGCAGCGGCTGACCGTCGACCACCCCGTTCGGCCCACCGGTCGTCGTGTTCCCGTAGCGATCCGCCGGCAGGGGCACGAAGGTCAGCTGGCCGGTCTGCCCGACCAGTCGTTCGATCGCCTCACGGTCGGTCGCGCCAGGAAGCTCGACCACGACCCGGTCGGTGCCCTGGACGACGACGACCGGCTCGGACACCCCGGTGGAGTTCACCCGCCGCTCGATGATGTCGCGGATCGTGGCCATCGAACCCGGGTCGGGTGAGACGCCGTTGACGGGCAGGGCCTGGTACTCGACCCGCAGGCCGCCCTGGAGGTCCAGTCCGAGCTTCGTCTCGACGACTCGCGCGCCAGCGGTCGGGTCGCCGAAGGCCGGCAGCTTGAGGCCGGGCCAGAAGTCGATGACGAGTGCGAGAACGCCGATGACGATGATCAGGAGGGGGACGAAGCGACGCATCGCGGCGGACTATACCAGCGTCAGGCCGCAGCGGCCGCCAGGCGGGCCTACTGGCGTGCCCGAGACGGTCCGAAGCGGCCGAAGAGGTAGGCGCTGAGAAGGAGGACGATCCCGAGGGCCACGAGTGACAGGACCCGGTAGGCGACGTCGAGCGAGGCGAGGTCGACCAGGAAGACCTTGACCGTGACCACGCCGAGCAGGGCCAGTCCAGCCTGGCGAGCCCGGGGGCGGTCCGCCCCAAGACCGACCGCGAAGGCTGCCGCGCCGAGGACAGCCCACAGGGCACTCAGCGCGACCTGACCCTGCTTGGTGAGCTCCTCATCACCGACCGCGCCGCCGACTCGGGCTTGGAAGATGTCGACCACGCCGACCGACAGGAGGTACAGCGAAGCGATCGCGGCCGCGCCGACCCGGATCGGCGTCCAGCGTTGACTCGGGAGCAGGCGCGCACTGATCGCCAGAGCAGCCACGACGGAGCCAAGAGCGATGGTCCCTCCGTTCACGAAGGGCACGACCGCCCGCGTCCGGTCCGCGTCAACGACAAGCCGGTCGAGCGGAGCGAGCCCGATCAGGACGGCCGAAGCTCCGAGGACGATGAATGCATCCGAGGCGGCCAGCCACCAGGGCGCCTCGTCCCGGCCATCGGCCGCCACCGAGGCGTAGACCACGGCCAGACCCGACCAGACCACGACGACGGAGTCGAGAGGCAACTCGAAGATGACGCCGTAGGCGACGACAGCGCCGGCGATGAGGCCGCCCAGCACGCGGATCACCGGCCGGCGGTCGATCGCGGCGATGGCCAGGGCGGACGTCGCAAGCACGACGATCGTCAGGCCACCCGCGTCGAGGAACGGGACCGTCGGCAGTTCGGCCGGGTACAGGTCGGTCAGCGGGAGTTCGACGAGGACGGCGTGGACGAGCGCCCCGGCGAAGGCGACCGCTCCGGCACACCAGAGCGACCACTCCAGCCAAGCGCCTGCCGGAGCGTCGTTCCGCGGCCACGGACGCCGGCCCGGCAGGACCCGACGGTCGACGCCGATCGCGCCCACCCCGAGCAGGGCCCATCCGACGAGGACGACGATGGCGCTGACCTCGAACGGGAGGACGTAGACCGCTAGGAGGACCGCGACGGCCAAGGCAGGCGCGCGCTCCCGACGGACCGCCAGGAACCACCCGCCGACGATGAACGAGCCGATGACGAAGACCGCGGCGAGTCCCGCCGGATCGGTGAACGGGACATCCTGACGGATCGCCCCTGACAGGTGGCCCGGCGGGAACTCGATGAGCAGAAGATGGACCACCGCCAGGCCCCACAGGGCCACGGCTGCGACGCCGCTGTAGAAGTGGTCTCGGCGCACCCGGATCCAGGCCAGCGCCAGCGCCTCGGCGGCCCATGCGATCGGGACGACCGGAGCGCCGAACTGGACGAGCACGGCGATGGTCAAGGCAGCCAACCCGGTCCCGCTCACGAGCAGGCCGAACAGGTGGTCGTCGCCTTCTGCGCGGAGGAACCAGGCGCCGATCGCGAAATGCGCCAGTGCCAGTAACGCCAGGAACGCGCCCCGATAGATCTCGAATGGGCCGTCGAGCAGGGCGAACCCGGCCGCGACGGCGAACGCGGCATCGGCCACGATGAGGATCGCAGTGGACGGCTGGAGCACGCGCCGGCGTCGGCGCATCTCCTCACCGGCCGCGGCGATGACGTTGATGAGCCAGAACAGGGCGAGGACCGTCAGCCCGATGGCGACATCGACGTCCGGGCTCGTCAGCCACTTGGCCAGCTGCGGGGCGCTCAGGACGAAGGCGATCAGAGGCAGCCGTGACCAGGACCGGAACAGGGCGACGATCGTCGTCCCGACGAGGGCGGTGCCCAGGAAGGCGACCGTGGCCAGATCCGGCGACGCACCCATCAACGGCGGGGCAGCCAGCACGGCCAGCAGTCCGAACCCAGCGACGGTCTGGGAGTTCGCCCGGATGGCGATCACAGCGGCGGCGATCGCCAGGAGGAGCGACCCGGCAAGGCCGATATCGACCGGAATCAGGTCGTACAGGCGGGTTGCCGCGATCAGGGCGAGCGAGAGGATGCCCAGACCGACCGCCACGAGCACATGCGCGACCTCACGCTGACGCGCCTCCTCGAACAGCCAGGCGCCGAAGCCCAAGGCGAACAAGCCAACGGTCAGCCCGAGGAGGACCCTTGCCTCCGGGCCGATCCAGCCACGACTGAAGGCGAGGCTCAGGAAGAGGATCGCGCCGGCGATCAGGGCGATCCCGCCGACCCACGCAAGGACCCTCCCCGTCAGCCGCTCCTCGAGGTCGCTCAGGGCGACCCGAGTGATCAGAGGCCCGGCCGGCGGCTTCAACCGCCCGCCGGACCCAGCGTCGGGGCGAGTCGTCGGCGCGGCTGGGGTCGCTTGCGACGCCCACTGACCCCAGCCCGGGATCCATCCGGTGCTCGCCGCGGACAAGGGCGTGGGTGGCGGCAGCGGAGTGGGGGTCGCTTGCGCGGCTGCCAGCTCAGCGGCGACCCATCGGGCGCCGTCTGCCTCCAAGGCTTCGTGCGCATCCAGACGCGCCTGAAGGCGGTCGAGCCGAAGTCGGAGCTCCTCCACCAGCTCGTCGAGTGGTCGATCAGGCTGTCCTTGGCCCATCGGGCCCGGTCGCGCGTCCGTCATGTCCACCACCTCGTGGACGGCGGGCAGAGGCCATCCGACCGGATGACGCGATCACCGAGCTGTCGTTGCATCGCGCCGGATGCGCCGGGCCGGAGTCAGGCTTCCAGCGTGGCCTTGATCCGGGCCGCCAGGGCCGGTCCGATGCCGGGCACCGCAGCGATCTGCTCGACCGGGGCTTCGCGCACCCGTTTGGCCGAACCGAACACGCGCAGGAGGGCGCGCCGACGCTTGGGCCCCACCCCGGGCAGGTCGTCGAAGGCCGAGTGGACCGATGCCTTGGCCCGCAGGTCGCGGTGGTAGGTGATGGCGAAGCGGTGGGCCTCGTCGCGCAGGCGTTGGACGAGATAGAGGGCCTGCGAGGTCGCCGGCAGCAGGATCGGATCCGACCGGCCGGGCAGGAAAAGCTCCTCGCGCTCCTTGGCCAGACCGGCGAGGGGCAGATCTTCGAGACCCATCTCGGCCAGGACCTCGGCCGCGGCACTGACCTGACCCTTCCCCCCGTCGACGATGACCAGGTCGGGCAGCCGCCAGCGCAGCTCCTCCTCGCTGCCCTCCTCGCCGGACTTGGCCCGTCGGAACCGGCGGCGGAGGACCTCCTGGTGGCTGGCGAAGTCGTTGGGACCTTCGACGCTCTTGATCCGAAAGCGCCGGTAGTCGCCGGTCCGGGGCTTGCCGTCCTCGAACACGACCATGCTGGCGACCGACTGGGCCCCCTGGAAGTTGCTGATGTCGTAGCACTCGATGCGGACCGGAGGATCGGCCAGGCCCAGCGCGTCGGCAAGCTCCCGCAGCGCCCCGAGGGTCTTGCCCTGGTCGGCCAGCCAGCGGGCCTGTTCACGGGCCAGGGTCTCGGTCGCGTTGCGCACGGCCAGGGCCATCAGCTCGCGCTTCTCGCCCCGCTGCGGGACCCGCAGATGCACCGGACCCTCGCGGCGTTCGGCCAGGAACGCTTCGAGGATGGCCGTATCCTCGGCGCCGGGCAGGCTCGGGACGAGGACCTGGACGGGGATCGAGGTGGCCCGACTGTAGTACTGCTCGAGGAAGCCGCCGAGGACCTCGTCGTCGGGTGCCTCGCGAGCGGCGTCGAGCAGGAACACGTCCCGGCCGATCATCTTGCCGTCGCGGATCACGAACAGCTGGACGGCCGCCTGGTTGTCCTGGCGGGCCATCCCGATGAGGTCCAGCTCGGTCCGGGCGAAGGCGGCCATCTTCTGGCTCTCCATCGTCCGCTCGATGGCTCGGATCTTGTCGCGCAGGACCGCCGCCCGCTCGTACTCGGTCCGTTCGGCGGCTGCGCCCATCTCGTTTTCCAGAGCCTTGACCAGGGTCTCCTGGCGGCCCTCCAGGAACAGCTCGACCTGTTCGATGTCGGCCCGGTAGGCGTCCTTGGAGATGGCCTCGATGCAGGGGCCCTGGCAGCGCTTGATGTGGTAGAGGAGGCACGGGCGTTGGAGGGCCCGCTTGCCTTCCTTGATATCGATGGTGCAGGTCCGGAATGGGAACAGCCGTCGGATCAGGTTCATCGACTCGTCGACGCTGGTGGCCGAGGCGTACGGCCCGAAGTAGCGGCTGCCGTCGTTCGGCAGCTTGCGGGTCCGCTCGATCCGGGGGAAGTCGTCGCCCAGGGTGATCTTGATGTAGGGGTAGCTCTTGTCGTCCTTGAGCCGGACGTTGAAGCGCGGGGCGAAGCGCTTCACCAGGTTGGCCTCGAGCAGGAGCGCCTCGGAGACCGAGTCGGTCATCGTGTACTCGAGGTCGGCCACCCGGTCGATGACGCTCCGGATCCGATGGATCTCGCCACCGACGGCCTGCTTCTGCCAGTAGCTCCGGACCCGGCTGCGCAGGCTCTGGGCCTTGCCCACGTAGATGACCGCCCCGCGCGCGTCCTTGAACAGGTAGACGCCGGGTCGGTCGGGCAGCTTCTTGAGCGTCGCGGCAAGCTCGGGGGTCACGCTGCCGATCGTAGGCCAACCGCGCCCGACCGTCCCGGACCGACTCGGGCAGGTGACCGGCAGGCGAGCGCGGGGCGTGACCATGGGTCGGCATGCAACTCCATCCAGAGGTCGTCGCCCGGCTCGACCGGCTGACGCCCGACCAACGTGCCGCGGCAACGGCCCCGCCGGGCCCCGTTCTCTGTCTTGCTCCGGCAGGCAGCGGAAAGACCACCACGCTGGTCGCCCGGGTCGCCTGGCTCGTCGCGACCGGGACGCCGGCCGAGCGGATCGCGGCGATCGCCTTCAACAAGCGCGCAGCGGACGAGCTGGTCGAGCGGGTCGGGGCAGCCCTGGAACCCCTCGGGGTCACGCCGGGGACGGTCCGGATCCGCACGTTCCATGCCTTCGGTCGCGAGATCCTGCGAGCCGCCGGCCACTCGATCGAGCCGCTGGTGGACCGCGACGAGACGATCAGGGCGGCCATCCCTGCGGCGGACGCCACGGAGCGACGACGCCTGGACAGCGTCTTCTCGACGCTCAAGCTTGAGCATCAGGTCGACCCGGCCACCATCGCGGCCGACCCCGAGGCGGGTCCGCGCGCCCGTGCGTTCGTCGCCTACGAGGCGGCCATCCGAGCCACCGGCGGCCTGGATCTCGACGACCTGGTCGCCCGGCCGCTGGCCCTGCTCAGGGCCGACGCCGACTTGCTGGCCGGCTGGCGGACCGCCTGCACTGAACTTCTCGTCGACGAGGTCCAGGACGTCGACCGCTCACAGCTCGAGCTGGCCCTGCTGCTGGCAGCACCGGCCAACCGCATCTTCCTGGTGGGTGACGACGACCAGTCGATCTACGGCTGGCGACTAGCTGACGTGCGCCGGGTCCTGGCCCTGGCCCAACGCCTGCCCGGCCTCCGTCGCCAGGACCTGATCACCAACTTCCGCTGCCCAGCGCCCGTCGTCGAGCGTGCCGTTCGGCTGATCGAGCACAACGCGGAGCGGTTCGCGAAGGAGATCGTGGCCCGCCCGAACGCGACCGGTCGGATCGTCCTGGCGCCTGACGCGGCGGACGACGACGAACGGGTCCGGCATGTCATCGCCAGCTGGCCGCCGATCCATGAGGACGGAGACCCGGCAACGACCTGGGCGTTCCTGGCCCGAACGAACCGCGAGCTGCTGCCCGCTGCCGCCATCGCGCTCGAGCTGGGGATCCCATTCCGGGCCGACCGCCTGGTCCTGCCCCTCGAGGACTCCCGCCTTGACGACATCCTGGACCGACTCGAGACGGCAGCTCAGGACGATCCAGGGGTGCCCCTCCTCGTGGCGATCGGCGCGCTGCGCAGAATCGAGCCGCGCGAAGACGCCGACCCCGATCCGACCCCGGATGACCTCCCCTTCGACGACCTGATCGGGGCCATCCTGGCCTGGGCAGCGCCCGATCGGCAGGTGGGCCGCTTCGTGGCGGCCGTGGCGGAGGCGCGTTCCCGACTGGCCGAGCTCCGGCGCGACGATGCCCGCCTGGTCCTGGCCACGGCCCACGCGACCAAGGGCCTCGAGTTCGACCACGTCGCGGTCGTCGACATGGACGCCGGCCGCTTTCCCAGCCAGCGCACGCTCGACGACGCCGACGATCCTGTCCGGGCGATGGAGGAGGAGCGCCGCCTGGCCTACGTCGCCTGGACCCGCGCCAAGCGCTCATTGACCCTCGTCTACGACCCGGCCGCGCCCTCCCGGTTCCTGCTCGAGGCGTTCGACCGCGCCGAGCTCGGTCTCGGAAACCGCACCGACGAGACTGCACGAAACCTCACAAAGATGTAGCAATCTTCACAAGACCCCACTAGACTCCGGCGACGAGTGCGCGCATTCGACCAGAGGAGGGGGGCCTGGCCTAGATCGACCGAGCACCTTTCGTGCGCCCGGGTCGCCGTGCAGACGCCGGCAGCCAGGGGACAGATCCGTCGGCCATCGACGCGATCCATCGATCCAGCGTCTGAGCGCGTCCCCGTTGCTGCGAGCCCTCGCCGCCGGCGGCGCTTCGGAGGGAATCCCATTGCGCAAGATCCTCGCATCCGTCTTCGTCATCGCCGCCGTCCTCGGGATCGGCGTGTTCGCGACCGGTGCCTACTTCAGTGACACGGTCACCCAGAGCAACCTGACCTTCACGACCGGGGGAGCCACCCTCAAGTACGGCTTCTGCCCCGGCATCTCCACCGACTGCTCCGGCACCGCGGCCACGCTCCACGACGTGAGCAGCTTCCCGTCGGCGACCGTCGGTCCCGGCATCACCAACTCCGACTGCCTGGTCTTCCAGAACACCGGAACCTACGCCCTCAACCTGACCGGTGGGATCAGCGCGTACACGCAATCCACCTCGGGCCTCAACAACGTCTTCCTGGTCAAGGCGGAGACCACCGACTCGTCGTGCAACGCGGGTTCGGGAACCGTCATCTACGGATCGCAGAGTCTGCTCAGCGCGTTCAATAACAACCCGCAGGCCTTCGGGTCGCTCGCCCCGGGTGCCCGGATGTATGTCATCTGGTCGAACGCCTGGGACAGCACCGGCAACCAGAACGGCTTCCAGAACCAGACCATCACGGTCAACACGTACATGACCGGCACGACCCCGTAGTCGATCTGCGCAGGGAGAGCGACGTGGTGCTCCGGATGTCGGACGCACCACGTCGCACCCGAGCGTGATCAGATGAACTCGCGATGACGAGGGTGTCGACCTTGGTTCGGCTCGCCCTGCAGGCGATGCTCTGGATCGTTTTGCTCGGTTTCCTCGTGCTGGTCGGGCTGTCGCGGTTCACCCCATACGAAGCCCTGGTCGTCCGGAGCGGGAGCATGGAACCGACCATCGCCACCGGCGGCATCGTCCTCGTCGATCGGGGCGCGCGCGCGCCGACGGTCGGCTCGGTGGCCTCGTTCCGCGATCCGGACGGCAGCCTGGTCACCCACCGGGTCGTCGGCCTCGACGGTTCCCGCTACATCACCAAGGGCGACGCCAACACGACCGTCGACGACCTCCACCGCTCAGTCGCGGCGACCTACGGCACGGTCCTCCTGTCCGTCCCGTTGCTGGGCTACGCCATCCACCTGCTGCAACAGCCGGCGGCGTTCCTCCTTCTGCTCCTGGGGACCGGCGGGTTCCTGATCGTCGATGCACTCCGGACGATCGCCCAGGAGCTGGGTCGGATGCGCCGCGAGCGGAGGCGGGTCGATGCGCCCTGACCGCCGACTGGCCGGCCCGATCCTCGTTACGGTCCTCGCCCTTCTGGCGGTCGGCTTCGGGTCGACCACAGCCGCCTTCACGGACAAGACCACGCTCGCCAGGGGCTACGTCGTGCAGATCGGAACGCGACCACCGATCCCGCCGACGCCCATCGAATGCGCCCGGTTGACCTTCGCCCAGGTCATCGTCGGGACGCCCGGCAACGACCGATTGGTTGCCGGGGATCACGGCGCCTTGATCTTCGGGCTCGGCGGCAATGACACGATCACCGGCGGGGACGGCAAGGACTGTCTCGTCGGCGGAGACGGCACGGACCTGCTGATCGGTGACGACAACGCGGACGTGCTGCTCGGCGGCGCCGGCAACGACGTCCTGTATGGGAACCGAGTGAGCGGGCACGACAGCCGTGGAGACGACGTGGCCGCCGGCCTGACCGGCAACGAACGGCGCCACGACGGCCGGCCGCGCGATCTGCTCAACGGCGGTGACGGGTTCGATGCCTGCCACGGCACCCGGAGCGACACCTACATCAGCTGCGAACGGATCGCCTGTTCCCAGACCATCCAGATCCTGCCGGGGGTGTCGGCCTTCCCAGGCCCGGCGCCATTCGCCACGCCCACCTGGACTGGTCCGCCGCGCCCAGGGCGACCGAACACGGGACCGCCCGACGAGGAGCCGATGCCGCCACCCGGTCCCAGCGGGGCGCCCACGCCTGGTCCGACGTACGAGCCACCGCCGACACCGACGCCGACGCCGGGTCCGACCGCCGAGCCGACGAGCGAGCCGACGAGCGAGCCGACCCCGGACCCGACCGCCGAGCCGACGCCCGCGCCGACCGCCGAGCCGACGCCCGCGCCGACCGCCGAGCCGACGCCGGACCCGACGCCTGAGCCGACCCCGGAACCCACTCCTGAGCCGACGCCCGATCCGACGCCGGAACCGACCGCCGAGCCCACGCCCGGACCTTGATCAGCGCGCCCGCTCGTAGCGGGCGATCTCGCGCAGGAGTCGGTCGATCGCCTCGAGAAAGGGCTCCGTGACCTCGGGCGGCAGGGCGTCCCGGACCGAATCCTTGGGACCGTACGCCGACCGCGAGCGAACCGCGGCGCGCCGCAGGTCGCTCAGGTCGCCGTCGCGGAGCACATCCGGGACCCCGCCGAGCTCCTTCGCCCAGCGGGCCACGCCGGGCAGCGCGATCCGCTCCGCCGCGACGACCATGAGCCGATCGCCGGCCCGGGCCGCCGTCAGTGCCCGTTCATCGATGAGGGGGATCTCGTGGCGGGCCGGTCGATGAGCGCGGGCGACGTCGGCCATCGTCAGCCGCGGGCGGCGGCGCGCTTGCGACTCGGGACGATCGACACGGGGACGCTGTCGTGGCTGCCGTTGCTGCCATTACCGTTACTTCCCCGGTTGCGACTCCCCCGCCCCGCTTCGTCGGCAAAGGTCACATCGCTGAGCGGCACGAGCGGCTCACCGCGCAGGACCCGGGCGAGATACTCCCCGGTCGCGGAGTCCGGCGTCGCGGCCACCTGTTCGGGTGTGCCCTGGGCGACGATCCGTCCGCCCCGGAAGCCGCCCGCCGGACCCAGGTCGACGATCCAATCGGCCGTCTTGATGACGTCGAGGTTGTGTTCGATGACCAGCACCGTGTTGCCCTGGTCGACAAGACGATGGAGGACCTGGAGGAGCTTCTCGACGTCGGCGAAGTGGAGGCCGGTCGTCGGCTCGTCGAGCAGGTAGAGCGTCCGGCCGGTCGCTCGTCGGCTGAGCTCGCTGGCCAATTTGACCCGCTGGGCCTCGCCGCCCGACAGGGTCGTGGCAGGCTGGCCCAAGTGGACATAGCCCAGCCCGACCTCGGTCAAGACGCGCAGCTTGGCCGCCACGTTGGGTACCGCAGCGAAGACCTCGAGCGCCTCCTCGATGGTCATCTCGAGGACGTCGGCGATGGACTTGCCCTTGAAGTGGATCTCGAGCGCCTCGCGGTTGTAGCGCTTGCCCTTGCACACCTCGCAGGGGACGTAGACGTCGGCCAGGAACTGCATCTCGATCTTGAGGATGCCGTCGCCCTTGCAGTTCTCACAGCGCCCGCCCTTGACGTTGAAGCTGAAGCGACCGGGCTTGTAACCCCGGACGCGCGATTCGGGCACGCCCGCGAAGAGCTCCCGGATCGGGCCGAACAGCCCGGTGTAGGTGGCTGGGTTGGAACGCGGCGTCCGGCCGATCGGGCTCTGGTCGATCTCGATGATCTTGTCGATCGCGTCGATCCCGAGGAGCCGATCGTGGGCACCGGGCTCGTCCCGGGCGCCATTGAGCTGGCGGGCGATCTCGCGGTACAGGATCTCGGTGACCAGGGTGCTCTTGCCCGAGCCGGACACGCCGGTGACCGCGATGAACCGGCCCAGCGGGAACTTGACGTCGATGTTCTTGAGGTTGTGGGCCCGGGCGCCCTTGACGGTCAGTGACTTGCCGTTGCCCTTGCGTCGCTTGGCCGGGATGGGCACCACCCGCTCCATCCGCAGGTACGCGCCGGTGATCGAGCGCGGCTCGGCCAGGAGCGTCTCGAGCGATCCGTTGACGATGACCTCGCCGCCGTGCTCCCCCGCCCCGGGTCCGATGTCGATGACCCAGTCGGCCGTCCGGATGGTCTCCTCGTCGTGCTCGACCACGAGGACGGTGTTGCCCAAATCGCGTAGCCGGGTCAGGGTCGCGATGAGCTTGGCATTGTCCTTCTGGTGGAGGCCGATCGAGGGCTCGTCCAGGATGTACAGGACGCCCATCAGACCGGCCCCGATCTGGGTCGCCAACCGGATCCGCTGGGCCTCCCCACCGGACAGCGTCTGGCTCGTCCGGTCGATGGTCAGGTAGTCCAGCCCGACGTCGACCAGGAAGCCGAGCCGGGCGGCGATCTCCTTCACGACCTGGCGGGCGATGGCGATCTCGCGCTCGCTCAGCCGACTGGAGACGTTCTCGATCCAGGCCAGGGCATCGGTGATCGACATGGTCGACACCTCCCAGATGCTCCGGTCGTCCACGGTGACCGCCAGGACCTCGGGCTTGAGCCGCTTGCCGCCGCAGGTCGGGCACGGTCGCGTGACCATGAACCGCTCGAGCTCGGCCTTGACGTAGTCCGAGTCCGTCTCGCGGTAGCGCCGAGCGAGATTGGGGATGATCCCTTCGAAGCTGGCGGTGTAGGTGTTCTCGCCCCGAGCATGGCGGTAGCCGATGACGACCTGCTCGCCCTTGGGCGCGTTGAGCAAGTACTCGAACGCCTCCGGCGGGAGCTTGCCGATCGGGATGTCGGGGTCCCAGCCGTGCGAGCGGCAGACCGCCTCGGCCACCTTGCCGAACCACGAATCGGCCATCGGCATCCGGGCCCACGGCCGAAGCAGCGCGCCGCCCGACACCGACATCGTCTTGTCCGGGATGACCAGCTCCGGATCGATCTCCAAGCGCGTGCCCAGACCCGTGCAGTCGGGGCACGCTCCGTGGGGCGAGTTGAACGAGAAGTTGCGCGGCTCCAGCTCGTCGATGGTGAAGCCGTCATACGGGCACGAATAGCGCTCGGAGTAGCTCCGCTCCTCGAGCGCTGGCTCCTCCCCCTCGCGCGCGACCGGCGCGATGACGACGATCCCCTCCCCCAGGCGCAGTGCGGTCTCGATCGAGTCCGACAGTCGGGCCGCATCCGGGTCGGCCAGCGGCTGGCCTGTCTCCGGATCGAGCGGGCGGCCGTGGTCGTCGCGGGCGGCGCCTTCCTCGGCCTCGGCCCGACGGACCACGAAGCGGTCGACGACCACCTCGATCGTGTGGCGCTTGTACTTGTCGAGGGACGGCGCCTCGGTCAGCTCGTACTGCTCGCCGTCGACCCGGACCCGGACGAAACCCTGCTTGCGGGCCGCGTCGAAGACCCGGTCCCCTTCGGTCTTGCGGTCCTTGATCAGCGGGCCAAGGACCAGCAGGCGGGTGCCCTCGGGCAGGTCCAAGACCTGGTCGACGATCTGCTGGACGGTCTGGCGCTGGATCTCGTGGCCGTTCGGACAGTGGGGATGGCCGGCCCGGGCGAACAGCAGCCGGAGATGGTCGTAGATCTCGGTGACCGTGCCCACGGTCGAACGGGGGTTGCGGCTGGCGCCCTTCTGGTCGATCGAGATGGCCGGGCTGAGCCCGTCGATCTGGTCGACGTCGGGTTTCTCCATCTGGCCCAGGAACTGGCGGGCGTACGCGCTCAGGCTCTCGACGTAGCGGCGCTGACCCTCGGCGTAGATGGTATCGAAGGCGAGGCTGCTCTTGCCGCTCCCGGACAACCCGGTGATGACCACCAGTCGGTCGCGCGGGAAAGCGACGCTGATGTTCTTTAGGTTGTGCTCGCGCGCGCCGCGAACGACGATCTGGTCCTGGGGCATCTCCCGCTCAGTGTAGCCGACTCGAGCGAAACAGAACGGGCGTTCAGGGTGCCTGGAGCGTCGAACGAGCAGCGATAGCCCCGGTCTATCCTCAACCGCCGGCTTCATCGGGCTGACGGGAGGGTGCATGCAACGAGCGCGGTCGCCCTGGGGCGCGCTGACCGTCGCGGTCCTCGCGGCCTGCCTTGGCGTCCTCGCGGTCTTTCTGGTCGTGCGGGCGTCGACACCGGCCGAGCAGGCCTTCGTGTCGATCGATCAGTGGGACTGGTCGGTGGACGGGACGGTGGTGCGATCCGTGGCCACCGAGACGATCCCGGTCGACCGCCACCTGGCCGACGGCGATGCGGTCCTGACCATCGACGACGTGACCCTCGAAGCCTGGGCCCAGGCGGCCGTCGACCCGGCCCTGGCGGCCCCGTTCACGCCCGAGCCGGACGCGCCGCTCCGTTTCGGGGTCATCCGAGCCGGCGCGCCCACTACCCTCACGATCCAGCCGGCGCCGTTCCCGATCGGGACCGTCCTGGCCACCGGCTGGCCGCTGGTCCTTTTCGCCAGCCTGCTCGTGCTCGTGTCCGGGTTCATCGTCATCCGCCGGCCCGACCTCGCCATCGCCCGCGTCCTCATCATCGGCTCGGTCGGCAACCTGGCCAGCGCGATCCCTTGGCAGCTGGGCCTCGAGCCGACCGACCTCGTCCGGGGCGGCCCCGGTCTCGTCTCCTTCGCCCTGACCGGGCCGATCAACCTGCTGTTCTGGTCGGCCGCGCTTCACATCATCCTGGTCTTCCAGGCCGACGGCGACGGCGTCCACCGACGCTGGGCCGTCCGGGCCGCTTGGCTGCTGCCACCGCTGGCCCTGGTCGTCGGGGTCATCGCGACCCGGATCGCAAGCCCGTCCACCCTGGCCTGGATCGACAGCTGGGCGACCGTCCAGTCGGCCGTGGTCGGGGTCGTCCTTGTCGTCTCCCTCGTCGGCACTGGGCTTGCCTACCGCCGGGCGCACCCGGCGCTTCGCCACGACGTGCGCTGGATCGCGCTGGCCTTCGCCGTGGCGGGAGTCGCGACGCTGGGCTTCGTCATCGTCCCGATCGTCCTGACCGGTCAGCCACTGACGACTCGACCGGCCCTGGCCCTGCTGGCGATCCCGATCCCGATCGCCCTGGGCGTCGCCGTCGTGCGCGACCGACTGTTCGAGATCGACGTCCTGCGCCAGTCCCGCGAAGCCCTGGTGGTCGCCCGTGAGGACGAACGCCGGATGCTCCGACGCGATCTGCACGACGGACTCGGGCCGTCGCTTGCCGCGATGACCCTCAAGCTCGGGGTCGCCCGGCTCCAGGTCCGGACCGACCCGACCACCACGGAGGCACTCCTGGACGAGGTCACCGGCGAGACCCAGGCGGCCATCGCCGAGGTCCGCCGGCTCGCGAGCGGCTTGCGGCCCCCGGCGCTCGACGAGGTCGGACTGGTCGAGGCGATCCGCCGCCGAGCGGAGGGTTTCGCGGTCGAGCCCGGACTGACCGGTGCGACACCGACGATCGAGGTCGTTGGCCCGACCGAGCTGCCCAGTCTGAGCGCCGCCGCCGAGGTGGCCGCCTATCGGATCGCCGTCGAGGCGATGACCAACGTCGTGCGCCATGCCGATGCGCGAACCTGCCGGGTCACCATCGCCGTCGGCGAGGAGCTCGACATCGAGGTCGTCGACGACGGGGTCGGTCTGCCGGTCGGCTGGCGGATGGGCGTCGGGACCGCCGCGATGCGCGAGCGGGCCGCCGAACTGGGTGGCCGCTGCACGATCGAACGCAGGGCGACCGGCGGGACCCGGGTCGACGCCCACCTTCCGTTCGGCGCAGGATGAGCCGGTGACCACCATCCGGGTCCTCATCGTGGACGATCATCCCCTCTTCCGGGACGGTCTCCGGGCGCTCCTCGAGACGCTGCCGGACGCCGAGGCGGTCGGCGAGGCGAGCGACGGCCGGATCGCCGTCGAGCTCGCGGAGACCCTCGCGCCCGATGTCGTCCTAATGGATCTCCACCTGCCGGTCATGAACGGGATCGAGGCGACCCGCCGGATCGTGGCCGACGACCCGAACGTCGCGGTCCTCATCCTGTCGATGTCGGACGACGACGAGTCCGTCTTCGCCGCGATGCGGGCCGGTGCCCGCGGCTACGTCCTCAAGGGCGCCGACCACGAGGAGATCCACCGGGCGATCGTGGCGGCGGCGGCGGGCGAGGCGATCTTCGGACCCGAGGTCGCCCGGCGGTTGATGGCCCTGTTCACCGCCCCGCGGACGCGCGGACCGGGTTCGGACGCCTTCCCCGAGCTGACCGAGCGTGAGCTCGAGATCCTCGAGCTCATCGCCCGTGGCATCGCCAACCCGGAGATCGCCGAGCGCCTCGGGCTGAGCCTCAAGACCGTGCGCAATCACGTCTCGTCGATCCTCAACAAGCTCCAGGTGGTGGACCGGCCCAGCGCCATCGTGCGGGCCCGCGAAGCCGGCCTGGGAGTCGATCCGTAGCACGTTCCCGGTCTCGTTCCCGGCCGACCGGGACGCCTGCCTCATGACTCGGGATAGCACCTCATCCGATACCTGCCGTAGCGGCCGAATGGCCGGTTCCGGGAGGATCCGATGGACGGTTCTTGCGCCAGTGACGCGATCGTGGTGGCCTATCTCGATGAGCACGGGGCGGGTCTCGAGCGAGCCCTGACCGTGTTCACGCGCGATCCGGACGAGGCGGCCGACCTGGTCCAGGAAGTCGCCCTGCGGCTCCTCCTCGAGGTCCGCGCCGGCCGGGTGCCGGACCGCCCCGCCGCCTGGGCGATGACGGTCGGGCGCAACCTGGCGGTCAGCCGGGCACGGCGACGCCAGACCGCGGCCCGCTCGGTCGACCGGTTGGCCCCGCCCACGACGATGGCCTCACCCGAGGTCGCCGCACTCGAGCACGAACGCGACGCGGCCCTGGCGACGGCGCTGAACCAGGCGTCGAGCGCCGATCGACAAGCGGTCGTCCTGGCGGCCAACGGCTACCACGGCCGGGAGATCGCCAACGAGCTGGGTCGGACCGAGCTGGCGACGCGAGCCCTGCTGTGCCGCGCTCGCGGTCGGCTGCGCGCCCAGTTGGAACCGATCCTCGCCTGACGGCGCGCCGAGCGACTGCGTCTGCCCTCGCAGATCAGCGTCGGCGGCGCGGTGACCGACTGCCCGTGCGCTTGACCACGTTCGGGGTGACCGTCCGATCCCAGGTCGGGCGGTCGATCCAGCGGGCCTGCCAGCCGCCGTCGTCGTCGTGCTCGTCGCGGATGCCCGGCAGCCAGTCGGAGGCGGTCGCCGCGGAGGTCTCGTCGAGCGTCTCCATCGGCTCGTCGGCCAGGGTCGGCAGGACGGTGACCGTGGTGACCTCGAAGGCCGGCTCGGTCGGCGCCTTCGCCCGCTGACCGGGTCGCCGGGTGGAGGTCGCCCGGGAGCCGCTCGCGCCGGCCGGCGCGGCCTCGGCCCGACCGGCCTTTTCGGCCGCCTTGGCCACATCCGCCGAGGCGTCCTGCTCCAGGACCCGCAGCCGGACCTGCTGGATCTCGTCGCGCAGCGCGGCCGCCCGCTCGAACTCGAGGTTCTTGGCGGCGAGGCGCATGTCCGCCTCCATCCGGGCGACCAGCTTCTCGATCTGGGCCACGCTCTGGGCCCCCAGGTCGCGCGGTCCGTAGCGCCCGGCCGGGGCACCGGCGATATAGATGTCGCTGGTCTCGGCGACGGCTCGCAGCCGCTCGTTGATGTCGTGGATCTCCTTGACGATCGTCGTCGGCTCGATCCCGTGCTGGGTGTTGTAGGCGACCTGGATGGCGCGCCGTCGGTCCGTCTCGTCGATGGCGGCCTGCATCGACTCGGTCACCCGGTCGGCGTACATCACGACCTCGCCGCCGATGTTGCGGGCCGCCCGGCCGATCATCTGGATGAGCGACCAGGCGCTGCGCAGGAAGCCCTCCTTGTCGGCGTCGATGATCGCGACCAGGGTCACCTCGGGCAGGTCGATCCCCTCGCGCAGGAGGTTGATCCCGACCAGCACGTCGAACACACCCAGGCGCAGGTCGCGCAGGATGGCCACCCGTTCGAGCGTGTCCACCTCGCTGTGGAGGTACTGGACCTTGACCCCCAGCTCGTGCAGGTAGTCGGTCAGGTCCTCGGCCATCTTCTTGGTCAGAGTCGTGACCAGGGCTCGCTCGCCGCGCTCGACCCGGCCCCGGATCTCCTCGAGCAGGTCGTCGATCTGGCCCTCGGTCGGGCGGACGGTGATCTTCGGGTCGATGACCCCGGTCGGCCGGATGAGCTGCTCGACGACCCGCTCGCTCCGCTCGAGCTCGTAGGGACCGGGCGTCGCGCTCATGTAGATGGCCTGCCGGACGGTCGCCTCGAACTCCTCGAAGGTCAGCGGGCGGTTGTCCAGGGCCGACGGCAGGCGGAAGCCGAAGTCGACCAGGATCTCCTTGCGGGTCCGGTCGTTCTTGTACATCCCGACGACCTGCGGGATGGACATATGGCTCTCGTCGACGACCAGCAGCCAGTCCGGCGGGAAGTAGTCGAGCAGGGTCCACGGCCGCGATCCTGCCGCCCGCCGGGAGAGATGGCGGGTGTAGTTCTCGACCCCCGAGCAGTAGCCCAGCTCGCGCATCATCTCGAGGTCGAAGGTCGTCCGCTGGCGGAGCCGGGCAGCCTCCAAGATCCGGCCCTGGCGCCTCCATCTCGCCGACCCGCAGCTCCATCTCGGCCTCGATGTCGACGAGCGCCTCGCCCAGCTTGTCGGCCGGGGTCACGAAGTGGGTAGCCGGGTAGACGTTGAGGTCGTTTCGCTCGGCCAGCAGCTCGCCGGTCAGCGGATCCACCTCGGTGATCCGCTCGACCTCGTCGCCGAAGAACTCGACCCGGACGATGCGATCGTCCGAGGCAGGCCCGATCTCGAGCGTGTCGCCGCGGACCCGGAAGCGTGCTCGCTGCAACGCCTGGTCGTTGCGCTGGTACTGCAGATCGACCAGGTGGCGGAGGACCGCGTCGCGCCGGTACTGGCCGCCCTTGCGCAGCCGGAGGACCGTGGCGCCGTAGTCGACCGGGGCGCCGAGGCCGTAGATGCAGCTGACGCTGGCGACGATGATCACGTCGCGCCGCTCGAACAGGGCGTGGGTCGCCGCGTGGCGGAGCTTGTCGATCTCGTCGTTCCGGCTGGAGTCCTTCTCGATGTAGGTATCGGAGCGGGGCAGGTACGCCTCGGGCTGGTAGTAGTCGAAGTAGCTGACGAAGTACTCGACCGCGTTCTCCGGGAAGAACTCCCGGAATTCCGCGTACAACTGGGCCGCCAGCGTCTTGTTGTGAGCCAGCACCAGGGTCGGCTTTTGGTGCTGGGCGATGGTCCAGGCTATGGCCGCCGTTTTGCCCGTTCCCGTTGCACCCAGGAGCGTTTGGTGGCGCATGCCCTTGGCCAGTCCGTCGACCAGACGCTCGATCGCCGCGGGTTGGTCTCCGGTCGGCTGAAAATCCGCGACCATCTTGAACTCGGGCATCGGCCAAGGATACACCGCCAAGCGTAAACAGAACGGGTGTTCTGCTATGCCCCGACCGCCGAGCCACGCTCAGCCCTGGTGCGTCCACGCCACTCCCGTACCAACGCTCGGGGGTCTCGGGACGAATCAGCCTCTCGGGGTCTGGGCCGGCCGATGCCATCCTCGAACCCGGCCCGGTTCGGAGTGCGCGCGCGACCTGAGACTCCCGCGGGCCGACGTGGAGAGGACAGGCCTGGGATGGTGCGCGAACTTCGCCGCCGCCGGCTCATCGGGCGCTCGGGTGAGGCCGGCCAGGGGTTGGCCGAATTCGCCCTGACCCTGCCCATCTTCGTCATGCTGATGATGGGTGTCGTCGAGTTCGGCTTCCTCTACAACAACATCCTGACCGTCCAGTACGCCGCCCGCCAGGGAGTCAGCGCGGCCGCCCAGGCCGGTGGTGTCGACGGCGCCGACTGCTCCATCCTCAAGGCCGTTGAGCGCTCACTGACCGCGCCGATCGACAAGTCCCGGATCGCCTCGGTCCAGGTGTACAAGTCGGATGCCAACGGCGACCCGACGCCGGGCATCGTCAACGTCTACGTCCGGACCGGCACGCTCGACTGCCCGGGCTCCGAGACCGAGCCCTATAGCCTGGTCGGGACCGAGGGCTACCCCCAGACGGAGCGGCACGACGCGCTGTCGGAAGGTCTCGACGTGGTCGGCGTCCGGATCGGCTACAACTACGCCGGGATCACCCCGATCGGGTCGGGTCGGACATGGGCGGTCTCGGACGGCGCCAGCCTGCGCATGGAGCCCAAGCAGTGAGGCGCACGGGCGGAGTGGCCGCCAACGCGCCCGCCACTCCGCGCCGCGAACGCCGCGACCGCGGCCAGGCCGCCAACGCGCCCGCCACTCCGCGCCGTGACCGCGGCCAGGCCCTCGTCGAGTTCACCCTGATCCTGCCGGTCTTCCTGATGATCCTGATGGGCATGCTCGAGTTCGGCTCGGCCTACGACCATCGGACCGCGATGGCCTACGCCGTCCGCGAGGGCGCCCGGGTCGGGGCGACGCTGGGCAACGGCGGCTCCTACCCGGACACGGTCGACCCGATCATCCTGGCCGCCGTCCAGCGCGGGCTGACCGACCCGATCCTGGTCGAGAACATCAGCTACATCGAGATCTTCAAGGCCGGATCCGACGGCAAGCCGGTCGGTGGCGCGATCAACCGCTACGACCGGACCGCGACCCTCATCGGGACGGCGGGCTGGCCGGCCACCGCCCGTGTCGTGGGGCTCAACGGTGACTCGATCGGCGTCCGCGTCCGCTACGACTTCCACCCGACCACGCCACTGGGCAACCTGCTCGGTCTGTTCTTCGGCAGCGCGCCGCCGTACACCACCATCCCGATGACCGACACGACCGTCATGCACCTCGAGCCGACGCCATGACGGAAGCCGTGGCAGAACCGGCACCGCGCCGCCCCCGGGCCGTCCGAAGCGGCCAGATCCTGGTCATGTTCGCCCTGTCGACCGGTCTCCTGTTCGGGGTCCTGGCCCTGGTGGTCGACGTCGGCAACCTGTGGAACGCCTCGCTCCACGCCCAGCACGCGGCCGAGGCCGCCGCCCTGGCCGGCGTGCCCTACATGCCCGGTGACTTCCCCACCGCCTCGAGCAAGGCCCAGGCCGAGGCCACCAAGAACGGCTACTCGGCGGCCACCGGCGCGACCGTCACCGCCGCCGTCAACACGGAATCGAACCGGCGCCTGGACGTGACCGTGGCCGTCGACGCCCAGACCTACTTCCTACGGATGATCGGCATGTCGACCGTCCGGATCACCCGGGTCGCCACCGCCGAGTACACCCTGCCCGTGCCGATGGGCAGTCCCCTGGCAACCTACGGCGACAACTCGGGCTTCTTCTGGGCGGCGGCCGAGGCGCAGGGCACCAACCGCTCCGCCGGCGACGCCTACGGGACCTACTACAACCCCAGCCCGACCCAGAACAACCAGTACACCGCGGACGGCTACCAGTACGCCATCGACGTCCCCGCCGGGGCGGGCTCGACCAACATCGACCTGTACGACCCGACCTTCTGCGCCGTGGACGACAAGAAGGGCACCGGCGATCACTGGATCCCCTGGAACCAGAGCGGCTGGCCGGGCGTATCGACCTACTACACCCTCTGGTCGGACCCCGCCGCGACCCCGCTGGACTACTCGGACGACGTCGTCGTCGCCTCGAGCGGGACCCTGTTCGAGAACGACCGCCAGGTCGACAAGAGCGCCGCCCTGCGCGACACCAACGCCAGCTGGCCAGGTGCCAGCTTCTTCGCCCTGCCCGACTGCACCAGCGACGCGTATCACAACCAGTGGTGGACCTTCGCCACGGTGACCACGCCCGGGACCTACCGCCTCCAGGTCACGACCACCAACCCGGTCAACGGCAACGACCAGAAGGGCACCAGCGCCGAGAACATGTGGGCGCTCCGGGCGGTCACCACGGACCCGATCTACAAGGCCTACGTCTACGGCCTGGGCAAGATGGTCATCTACGCCAACGTGGCCAACGGGACCACCCTGTTCTACCTCGGCCGGATCGAGGCGGTCCACGCCGGCAAGACGATGGTCGTCCAGCTGTTCGACCCGGGCGACGCCTCGGGCAACTCGAGCATCGAGGTGCTCAAGCCGACCTCGACGGGCTACATACCGGCGACCTTCAGCTACACCGCCGACGCCGACGGCGACCGGCTCGAAGAGCGGGACCAACGTGACCTCGCTCAAGACCACCATCAGCGGGGTCGGCCAGTACAACAACTCGTGGGTGACCTTGACCATCCCGCTGCCCAAGACGTACACCGCGCCGCTGCCCCCCGGCGAACCGGCCGGGACCCTCGGCGGCTGGTGGAAGATCCGCTACTCCTTCGACAGCACGACCACCGACACGACCACCTGGCAGGCGTCGATCCGGGGCAACCCGGTGCACCTCGTCCTGCCCTGACCCGCACGCGACCCTGGAGGACCACCGACGAACGCATGGAAATGGACTACAACGAGCGGCCGCGGACGAGGCAAGTTCGTCATCGTGGCCGGAGTCTCATCCTGGCGGTCATCGCCGGCGGCGCCGCGTTCTACCTGATCAGCCAGGCCCAGCAGCAGGCGGCGACGTCGGCGGCGACGGCAAGCCGATCGTGGTGGCCGTAAAGCAGATCCCCGCCCGCAAGCCGATCGAAGCCACCGACGTGACCGTCCGCGAGGTCCCCATCGACCCGACCAACGCCGAGGGCGTGTTCACCGACCCGACCAAGGTCATCGGACTCATCCCCGGCGTGTCCATCCTGGAGGGCCAGCCGATCTACGCCAACTTCCTCGCCTCGCAGGCGCAGGGCGGCCAGTTCTCGATCCTCCAGCCAGGCGAGACCGTGGCCCCCGACAGCGAGACCTGGCGAGCCGTGTCGCTGACCGTCCCGGACGATCGGTCCGTCGGCGGCCTGGTCCGGCCGGGTGACACCGTGGACGTCTTCGTCACGACCACGATCACCATCCCCGAGGACGTTGCCCTGGCCGGCAAGTACTACACGGACAAGTCGACCAAGCTCGACCTACCAGGACCTGGTCGTGCTGGCCAAGGCGGGCACCTTCTATGTGATCAAGGTCCCGGCCGGCATCGCCGAGGAGATCAGCCACCTCCAGGCCAGCGGCGCTGCGGCCTTCAGCTTCGCCCTGCGTCCGGCCCGACGACACCAGATCGGTCGACGCGTCCAAGCTGGGCGAGACGACCAACCTGATCATCCAGCGCTACGGCCTGCCCATCCCGCAGACCCTGCCGACCGGCGGCCGGGCCACGACCCCGATCGCCTCACCAACGCCGAGCCCGTCACCGAGCCCGAGCAAGTCGGCGACGCCCTAGGTTCGAGTCGACTCGAGCGCCGACCGGAGAGCTTCGTCGACTGACGTGACCGTGTCGTCCATCGCGCCGGTCGTTCCGATGATCCGCGTCGCCACGGGGCGCACGCGGTCGAGGAGACTGGCCTGGGCGGCGATCCGACGGTCGGCGTCGGCGTAGGCGAGGCCGCGGGTGGCGAGACGCTCGCGTTGAGTGACTAGGTCGCAGGTGATGAGCCAGACCTCGTCAAGGAGGTCGATGTAGCCGCCTTCGACGAGGCGGATGGCTTCGAGGACGACGGCGGGCGCCGGGACGATCGCGGCGGCATCGAGGGCGGCGACGATCCGGGGCCGGATCAGCGGGTGGGTGATCGCCTCGAGGGCGCCGGAGCTCGGCCGGGTCGGCGAAGACGACGGCGGCCGAGGGCGGCCCGGTCGAGCGAGCCGTCGGGCCGCAGGACCTCGGGGCCGAAGCGGTCCACGATGGCGGCCAGGGCGGGTCCGCCGGGTTCGGTCACGTCGCGGGCGAGCTGGTCCGCGTCGATGACGATCGCGCCGCGCGTCACGAGCCGGGCAGCGACGGTGGACTTGCCGCAGCCGATGGGGCCGGTCAGGCCGATCCGGAGCGGACCGCCGTGACGCGAGCGCCTCACGGGGCGCGATCCTCGAGCTCCAGCCAGGCTTCCTCGGCGGTCTCGAGGGCGGTCGAGACATCGGCCAGCTCGCTCGAGATCCGGCGCAGCTCGACGAAGTTCGCCCCGACGGCCGGGTCCCCCATCGCCAGCTCGAGGTGGTTCTTGCGCAGCCCGAGCCGGGTCAGCTCACCGTCCAGTGCCGCCTTCTGGCGCCGATAGGCTTCCTTGGACAGCTTGGTCGGGCGGGTGGCCGCGCGCGTCGCGCGGGCGGGCTGGGCGACACTGACGGTGGTCCGGCCCGGGGTGGCGACGGGCTTCGGGGCGGGCGCGGCCGATTCACCGACGACGACCTTGCCGGCCACGGGGCGACCGCCGGTCTTGAGCCGACGCGTCTCGGCCTCGTTGGCTGCGGCGACGGTCCAGCCGCCCGCGATGGCGGTCCGCCAGGCGCGGTAGCCGCCGTCGAACGGGGCGGCCGACCCGCCGTCGACGACCCACAGCTTGTCGCACACGGTCTCCAGCAGGCGCCGGTCGTGGCTGACCACGATGAGCGTGGCGGGCGTGTCGCGCATGAACGCCTCGATCGCCTCGCGGGCAGGGATGTCGAGGTGGTTGGTCGGCTCGTCGAGGAGGAGCAGGTTGGACGGCATGATCCCGAGGATGGCCAGCTCGAGGCGGGAGCGCTCGCCGCCGGACAGGGTGCGGACCTCCTTGTAGGCGTCGTCGCCACGGAACAGGAACCGGGCGAGGTAGCCGCGGGCCTCGCCCTGGGTGATCGGCATCGCCTCGAGGATGGCGTCGAGGACGGTCGTCCCGGGGATGCCTGCGCCGCGCAGCTGGGCGAGGTAGCCGATCGAGACGCTGCCACCCAGGACGAGATGGCCGTCGAGCGGCGGGAGCTCGCCGGCGACCGTCCGCAGGAGGGTCGTCTTGCCGGCGCCGTTCGGACCGACGATGCCGATCCGGTCGCCGCGCTGGGCGGCCAGGAACGGGATCCGGGCGACGACGAACGGCTCGTCCGGCGGCGGGGCGTCCGTGGCGGTATCGGTGGCCCCGGCCGCCTCCGCCTCGCGCCGGAGGCGGGGCAGGTAGCCGACCGTCAGGTCCTCGATCCGGACGACGATCTCGCCGGAGCGCGACGGCGCTGCACCGCCGAGGGCGGTCGTGGCCAGCTTCAGGCGCTTGGCGGCCTTGGGCGCTTCGACCCGGTCGGCCAGCAGGCGTTCGAGGCGCGCTTCGTGCTCGTGCATCTTGGCGAACTTGCGGTGGCTCCGGTAGCGCTGGACGAGCTCGCGCTCGCGGGCGATCGACTCGGCCTGGACGTCGACGTCCTTGTCCAGCCGGACGTCGCGCTCCTCGCGCTGGCGGTGGTACTGGCTGTAGTCGCCGCGGAAGACGGTCAGCTTGCGATCGCGCAGCTCCCAGATCCGGGTGACGGTCGCGTCGAGGAAGGCCCGGTCATGGCTGGCCACCAGGAGCGAGCCGTTGCGCCGCCGGAGGTGCTCCTCGAGCCACTCGAGGGCGTCCAGGTCGAGGTGGTTGGTCGGCTCGTCGAGCATCAGCAGGTCCGGATCGGCGATGACCAGGCGGGCCAGGGCCGCCCGGGTCTGCTCGCCGCCGGACAGGGCCGACGGCGCCTTGGTCCACTCGTCGCGAGCGAAGCCGAGCCCGGACAGGGTCGAGTCGACCCGCTGGTCGAGGGTGTAGCCGCCGAGGACCTCGAAACGATGCTGGAGGTCGGCGTAGGCCGGCTCGGCGGCCCGATGGTCGTGTTCCAGTTTCGCCAGCTCGGCCGCCATCGTGTCGAGGTGGGCGGCGCCGGTCCGGACGGCGGTGCGCAGGTCGGGCGAGGCCATGAACGCCGCGTCGAAGTGGGACTCCTGCGAGAGCAGCCCGAGGCTGAGCCCGCGCTTGCGCGAGACGCTGCCCTCGTCGGGCTCGTCGAGGCCGGCGCCGATCCGGAGCAGGGTCGTCTTGCCCGCCCCGTTGGGCCCGACCAGGCCGATCCGGTCCCCCGCAGCGATGGCCGCGCTGACCTCGTCAAGGATCACGAACGTGCCGATCTCGCGGACGACCTGTTCGAAGCGGAGGAGGCTCACGTCGGTTCCGCCGGGGCCGGGGCCGTCGCCTGCGTCGGGGCGGTCATCGCGGCTCGGGCGGCCGCTCGTCGTCCCGCGGCGGCCTTCTTGGTCCGCTGGGTCATCGCCCGCCCGCCGCTGAGCGTGCGCAGGATGGCTCGACCGCCCTTCCGATCCGCCGCCGAGAGCCGCTGGCACCACGAGCAGAAGTGGGTGGCCCGGGCGCCGATGACGATCCGCCGGATGGGCCGGCCGCAGCGCGGGCAGGGCTCGCCCGTCCGCTGATAGACGTTGAGCCGCTCCTGCATCTCGCCGTCGCCGTCGGGCGCGGTGTAGTCGTCGATCGAGGAGCCGCGCCGCTCGACCGCCTCGGTCAGGATCGACCGGATCGCCTCGTACAGATGGCGCTCGTCGGCCGGATGGAGGCTGGTCGCGGAACGGAGGGGATGGAGCCGGGCGGTCCACAGCGCCTCATCGGCGTAGATGTTGCCGACGCCCGCCACGAAGCCCTGGTCGAGGAGCAGCGGCTTGAGCCGGCCCTTGCGCGCCCGCAGCCGGGCTCGGAAGGCACGCAGCGTGAACGAGTCGTCGAGCGGCTCCGGGCCGATGGCCGGCGAAGACGGCGCTGCCGCCTGGCTCCGTGACCAGCTCGCCGGTCTGCGGATCGCGCGGGTACAGCCCGACCCGGCCGAACTTGCGGATGTCGCGGAAGCGCAGCTCACGTCCATCGGCCAGCTCGAGGACGAGCCGGATGTAGGGATCCTCCGGCGCGTCCGCTGGGACCACGAACAGCTGGCCGGTCATCTTGAGATGGATGGTCAGGGCGGCGTCGCCCGAAAGGTCGACGACGACCAGCTTGGCCCGCCGACCGACCGCCAGGACCGTCCGCCCGGCGACGTCCGCGGCGAAGGCTTCCGGGGTATGCGTGCGCAGCGTCCGCGCCCACGACGTCCGGGCGCCGACGATCGTGGCTCCGACGAGACGCGGGCGGAGGTCCCGCGCGACGGTCTCGACCTCCGGGCAGCTCAGGCACCGGCGATCGGCGCCTCGACGGGCTCGTCCGCCTCGTCGGGCCGCGACGGCGTCCGCCCGGGTCAGCGGGACCATCGATTCCCAGTCGTCGCCGGCCTTGACGTCCACGGTCAGGGGCACGTCCAGGGTCAACGCCAATTCCATCGTCGCGCGCAGGAGCGGGACGAGCCGGTCGAGCTCATCGCGGGGCACCTCGAGCAGGAGCTCGTCGTGGACCTGGAGGAGCGGCCTCGCCCGGAAGCCGCCTGCGTCGAGTCGCTCGGCCAGCCGGATCATGGCGATCTTGACGATGTCGGCCGCCGTCCCCTGGATGGGCATGTTGATGGCCATCCGCTCGCCGGCGGCGCGCAGGCTCGGGATTGCGCGCGTCGAGCTCGGGGATCTGGCGCTTGCGACCGAGCAGGGTGGTCACGTAGCCCTGCTGGCGGGCCGTCTCCTTGATGTGGAGCATGTAGTAGCTGATCCCGGAGTACGTCGCGAAGTAGGTGTTGATGAACTCCTGGGCCTCCTTGCGCGGGATCCCGGCCCGCGACGACAGCCCGAAGTCGCTCATCCCGTAGGCGATCCCGAAGTTGACCATCTTGGCCATCGAGCGCTCGTCCGAGGTGACCTCCTCGGGGGCCTTGTGGAGGACCCGGGCGGCGGTCTCGCGGTGGATGTCCGCGCCCCGAGCGAAGGCATCGCGAAGGTGCTCGTCGCCCGACACGTGGGCGAGGATGCGCAGTTCGATCTGCGAGTAGTCCGCGGCGACCAGGGTCACGTCCGGGCCACCGGCCACGAACGCCCGCCGGATGCGCCGCCCGAGCGGGGTCCGGATCGGGATGTTCTGGAGGTTCGGGTCCGAGGACGACAGCCGGCCGGTCGCGGCCACGGCCTGGTGGAAGGTCGTGTGCAGCCGGCCGTCCGAGGCGATCAGGGTGGGCAGGGCCTCGACGTAGGTCGAGCGCAGCTTGGTGTAGGTCCGCCATTCGAGCAGGCCCTCGACCATCGGGTGGGCCGCGCGGAGCTCCTCGAGGACGGACGCGTCGGTCGAGTAGCCGGTCTTGGTCCGCTTGCCCTTGGGCAGGTCCAGCTCCGTGAACAGGATCTGCTCGAGCTGCTTGGGGCTGCCGAGGTTGAACTCATGGCCGACGCTGGCGTAGATCTCCGTCTCGAGCCGCTCGATCTCCGCCCGGAACTCGATGTCGAGGACGGCCAGCGCGTCGCGGTCCAGGGCGACCCCGACGGCCTCCATCCGGGCCAAGACGGGGATCAGCGGCAGCTCGATCTCGCGGAAGAGGCGGTCGAGGTTCTCGCGCTCCAGTGCCGCAGCCAGGGGATCGCGGGCGGCGATGGCCGACAGGGCTTCGAGTCCCGCCCGGGCGAACGGCGTCAGCTCGACGGCCGGCGGCAGGATGAGGTCGAGCTGCTCGGCGACGACATCGGCGATGGTCTGGCTGCGCAGGCTGGCGTTGAGGATGTAGGCGGCGATCTGGGTGTCGAAGTCGATGGGCAGGGCGCGTCCGACGCCGTCCTCCGCGAACGCGGCGACGAGCAGCGGCTTGACCTCGTGGGCGACCAGGCCGACCTGGCCCGGGCCACGAGCGCCCGCATCCGGGCGACATCCTCCGGGCCTTCGACGGCGACCGTCCGGCCATCCGGGCCGGCGACGGCCATCGCCAGGGCGGTACCCGCGAGCGGACGCGGGTCGTCGGTCACCAGCGCGGCGCCGACGGCGGGCTGTGCGACCAGCCACGGCTCGAGGGCGTCGACGGCGTCGCCGCTGACCAGCTCGATCCGCGCTCCGGGGTCGGCGATGGCGGCGGCCAGGGCGGTCGGGCAGGTCCGCGGCGGGCTCGACCGGACCGGCGGCGCCGCGGGCTGCGGTGGCGACGGCGCCGTGGCGCTCGTGGCGTTCGTGGGGTCGGTGGCCTCCGTGGCCGTCGCGGTAGCCGCGGCGCTCCCAGTGGCCGCGTCCATGGCCGTGAAGTCGAGCGACAGTTGGAGTCCGCGTCCCTCCCCGAGAGCGAACCGCCGGCGCTCGCCGGGTGGGCGGTCCGTGAACCGCCGGCGGGCGCCGGACCCCAGCCCGATGGGCGACCGGCGACCTGGGCGGCCCGGATCGGCTCGCCGTCGTCGGCCGAGCGGAGCGCCTCGACCGTCTGGTCGGCTCGTTCGCCGGTCAGCGCCGGGCAGGCGTTCGATGAGGGTCCGGAACTCGTACTCGCGGAACAGCCGGATGACGCCTTCACGGTCGTAGTCGCCGAGTCTGCGCCGCCTCGCGGTCCAGCTCGACCGGCAGGTCGCGCACGATGGTCATCAGCTCGCGCGACTCGAGGACGCGCTCGCGGGCCTCGGACAGGGCCAGGCGGAGCTTCTCGCGGGGCACCTCGTCGACCCGCTCGAACAGCGCATCGAGCGTGCCGAAGGTCTGGATGAGCTGGGCCGCGGTCTTGTCACCGACCCCGGGCACGCCCGGGATGTTGTCGGTGGAGTCGCCCTTGAGCGCCTTGAAGTCGATCATCTGGGACGGCGCCAGGCCGTAGCGCTCGTAGATCCGAGCCGGGTCGTACAGGATCGTGTTCTGGACCCCGGATCGGGTGGTCATCAACCGGGTGTGATCGGTCACCAGCTGGAGCATGTCCAGGTCCCCGGTCACGATCGTCGTGTCCAGTCCTTCGCGCTCGGCCTGGACGGTCAACGTGCCGATGACGTCGTCCGCCTCGAACCCGGCCATCTCGTAGACGGGGATGCGCAGCGCCTTGACCACCTCGCGGACCTTCGGGAACTGGTCGCGCAGGTCATCCGGCATCCGCTGGCGGGTGGCCTTGTAGGCGGCGAATCGCTCGTGCCGGAAGGTCGGTCCGGGCAGGTCGAAGGCGACGGCGACGTAGGTCGGGCCGATGTCCTGGAACCCGCGCAGGACGATGCTGCAGAACCCGAAGACCGCGTTGACGAGCTCGCCCCTGGTCGTGGTCAGGGGCGGGAGCGCGAAGTATCCGCGGTAGATAAGCCCGTTGCCGTCGAGCAGCATCAGGCGTTCCATCGGCAGGCCTCGGGACGTGGATGGTGGCGTCGGAAGCGACACCGTGAGTGTACCCGGGCACGAGGGCCGGCAGGCCGACGGACGCCTTCAGGCGAGGCGGCGGGCCATCAGGCGAGGCGGTGGGCCATGAGGCGCAGACCGCCGAGCACGAGCCCGACCACCAGCAGAGACAACGACAGGAGGATCAGCGGCGTCATCGCGAACGACGAGCCCGTCGCGTCCTGCTCGGCCGCGGCGCGTTGGCCGTCCGCGCTGGCGATGGGCGCCGCAACGGCCGGACCGGCGACAACACCCGCGCTCGGCGGCGCGGCGACGCCACCACCGCCCGTCCCGTTGTCCACACCGCTGACTGCCGCCCCGCTGCTCGCCGGAAGGGGGTTCTGCGTCGCGGTCTTGGCGCCGGTCGCGATCTCGGGCGCGCCGCTCGGCTTGAGTGCGCCCGCTCCCGCAGCCGGGGCTCCCGCCGCATCCTGCGCTTGGACCGGGCCGGCCGTCGTGTCGAAGCCCGCCTCGGGAGCCAACGCCGCCGAGCCTGAGGCGGCGCTCCCGAAGTTCGCCGGGATGGTGGCCAGCAGCAACCCCACGATCCCGAGCGTGGTCAGCCCGGTCGCCAAGGGCTTGGTGAAGGCGAGATCAGGCCGGCCGAAGCGGGCGACAAGCCCACGCCAGCCGGTCGGTCGGAGTCGAGCCGCGTCGGCGTCGGTCAGTCGGAAGTCGCGCATCCGGGTCGGCGTCGGAAGGTCGGCCGTGGCGCTGGCGATCAAGCTCAGGTCGGTCAGCAGCTCGGCGCAGGCGGGACACTCGGCGACGAGCGTCCGGGCGGTCGCGGCATCGCGCGCATCGAGGTCGTCGACGGCCAGGCGGGCGATGAGCGACTCATCGTGATCGGGGCGGGTGTGAGGCAGGTACGGCACGATGTTCAGACGACCTCAGCCACGGAACAGTTCCATCCGGTCCTCGAGCAGACCGCGCAGGGCCAGCCGCCCGCGGTGGATGCGCGACTTGACGGTACCGAGGGAGACCCCGGTCAACTCGGCGATCTCGGCGTAGTCGAAGCCCTGGATGTCGAACAGGACGATGGCGTCGCGCTGGTCGTCGGTGATCCTGGCCAGGGCGCCATTGAGGACGTGCGAGCGCTCCGCGGTCAGTGCCAGCCGCTCGGGGTCCGCCTCGGGGCCGGTCGGTGGCTGCCAGCTCTCATCCTCGAACTCGGGATAGGGCTGGACCGGGCGTCGCTTGCGGGCTCGCTGGGCGTCCATCGCGGCGTTGACGCAGATCCGGTTGAGCCACGACTTGACGCTCCCGCCGCGGAACCCGGCCAGGTTGCGGTAGGCCGAGAAGAACGCCTCCTGGACCGCGTCCGATGCCTGGTCGCGGTCCGGGACCATCCGGGCCACCAGCGCGAAAAGCTGGTCCTGGTACAACTCGACGAGGTCGTTGAACGCACCGAGATCGCCGTCGCGGGCTCGCTCGATCAGGATGAGATCGCGCCGCTGGACGGGGTCGTCGACGGCCGTGCTCGGGCGACGGTCCTCCACGATCGGGGGCCACCTCCGGACGGGCTGAGTGAGGCGCGGCGAGTCTAGCATCGTCGTCGGCGAAGACGCGGGACGGCCGTGACCGGTTCCGCGGGGCCAGCCGTGCAGTAGCATGCGGTCGTTGTCGCTGGAGGGCGAACTGAGCGCAGGCGGGCGCGCGGCCCCGATCCGGGAGATGCTCGACGAGGTCGTCCGCGACCCGACCGCCCGCATGGCGCTGGTCGCCTGCGCCCTGGCCCTCGGCGCCGCCGGTCTCGACCCGAAGGTCTACGGACCGACGACCCAGAGCGTTCAGCAGGCCCTCCGTGAACAGCCCAACCTCCAGGCAACGCTGTTGGCCGCGTCGGTCGCCGGCGCCGCGTTCTACCTCATCGGTGGCGCCCTGGGCGACACGGTCGGCCGGCGGCGGGTGCTGCTGTTCGGGCTGCTGGCGATCCTGGTCGGCGACCTCGGCGGGCTGATCCTCGACGGCACAGGGTTGTTCAACCTCAGCCGGATCGTAGTCTCGGCCGGGATCGGCCTGGTCGTGCCGATCGCGATCGCGTCCGTCGCGATGGCCTATTCGGGGACCGCCCGAGCGACCGCCATCGGCGCTGCCTACGCGGTCTATGGCCTGGCCACGGCCGCCTCGAGCACCCTGCTCAACGAAGTCGAGTCCACGCCGCTCGGGCGCTGGCCGGCCTTCCTTGCCGGAGGGCTGGCCGCCGGGTTGGCCCTGTGGGCGGTCCGGCGCTGGCTGGTCGTCGACCGGCCACCCATCGGGATCACCCGGTCCGACGTCGTCGGTCATGCGGTGTGGGCGTTCGCGTTGACCTCGATCGCGGCCGGTGTCGTCGGCATCGGCGGTGGCTTCGAGCAGCCGCTGCGCTGGGTGCTGATCGGCCTGGGCCTCGCCGTCCTGATCGGGTTCCGGGTCTGGCAGCGGCGGACTGCCCGAGGCACCTCCGAGGCAGCGGCCATCGACGTTCGCCCGGTGACGATCGCCCTGTTCGTGGGGGTGATCATCGCGGTCGCCCAGGTGGCGCCACTGACCCAGATCCCGCTGTTCCTCCAGATCGTGGACGGCTACGGGCCGCTTGCGGCTTCGGTCGCGATCGCCCCGTTCGTCATCGCCCTCGTCGTGGCCGGGCCGGTGGCCGGCTACCTCCTGCCGAGAGTCGGGCCGCGCATCCTGGTGTCCGGGGGGATCGCCGCGGTCGGCCTCGGGGATCTGATCGTCGGCCTGCTGGCGAGCCCGTCGGCCGGCTACTGGATCTTCCTCCTGTCGTTCGCGCTCATCGGGGCGGGCTTCGTCCTGGCCACAACCGTCCGCACCGCGATCGTCTTCGCCAGCGTGCCGCGCGGGCTGCCCTCGACCGCCGCCGCCGTCAACGAGACCTCGATCGCGATCGGCTCGCGGATCGGCGTGATCACGGTCACGGCGGTCGTGGCCCGGGTCGCCGTCGAGACGTACGCCGCGTCCCTGCGCGGCCTGCCGACGGCCGATGCTGCCAAGGCCGTGGCCGATTTCCAGCAGATCGTGGTCACCGTCGGCTCCAGCGCCTTCCACGGCCAGCTGACCGGGATCGACCCGGCGACCCTGAGCAGCTACGGCGTTGCCTATGCGGCCGGGGTCGCGACCGCGCTACGGCTGATCGGACTCCTGGCCATCGGCAGTTCGGTGCTGGCCTGGTTCGGCCTGGGGCGGCGCGCGCCGTTGACCAGCGTCTGGGAACACCGCGACGAGCGGGGCGGCCCGAGCGGCGAACCCGAAGACGGTCCCGGTGGCGCTCCCGGCGTCAGCCCCGACGTCGGTCCCGAGCCGGCGACCGCCCGCGCCTGACCGGGTACCATCTCCGTCCCACGGGCCGAAGTGGCGGAACTGGCAGACGCGAGGGTCTCAAACACCCTTGCCCGCAAGGGCGTCCGGGTTCAAATCCCGGCTTCGGCACCAAAGCGTTCGAGTCGCAGGCGATCAGGCGCTCAGCCGGGCCTCGATCGCTTCATCGGCAAGACGCTGCCACTCGGGCGAGTCCTCGATCGGGACGCGCACCCAGGCTTTCATCGGACGGCCCATGCCGGACGGGTCGAAGAGCGAGGCTCCTGGACGGGCAAGGGCCGCTTCGTGGGCGGCGCCGGCCAGCTTGAACACCATCGCGTCCCCGAATAGCCCGGCGAACGCCTTGCCACCCGAGTACAGCATGGGCATCCCCATCATCTGCCCCGACGTCACCTCATGGTGGGTGGCGACCGCCGCCGCGATGCGCTCATATTCGCTCCGTGCGGCCTCTGAGATCACGGGACGATCCACGGGTACGTCTCCCCGACCTGAGTGGCTGGCCCACGCCTGGGACCTCGCTGGCCCGCTCAGACCTCAGCTGCGAGCACCATACGCCCGATCCGCATCACGGCGTCGGACGGAGATCGGGATGCGCGCCACCCGACTGCTGGAGCATGACGGGCTCGCCGCCGTCGGCATCCACGAACGCGACCCGGGCGAGATCGATGGCGGTGTTGGGAGGCGTCGACGTACCGACGGCCACGGCGATCCGTTTGCCGTCCGGGGTCCAGCGCGGCTCGCCGATGCGCATCCTCCCATCCGTCGAACTGTGGGTGAGCTGGTGAAGGCCGGTCCCGTCGGGCTTCATCAGGTACAGGTTCGAGGGGTGATCGATCGTGTGGATGTTGCCGAGGTCGTAGGAGTTCATGACGATCTCGCTGCCGTCCGGGCGCCAGTCGGGGTGGGCCATGAACGTGTCGAACGTGGTCAGGCGCTTCACCGTGCCACCGGTGGCCGGCACGACCGCGACCAGCGATCCGTCGACGTGGTCGCCCGACGGGTCCCATCGAAGGATGTCGAAGACGATGGACTTGCCGTCCGGCGACCAGCGCGGGTTGTTGTCGAGGAACTCCGGCAACATCACCGACGCGACCGGCACGAGGGACTGGGAGGCCACGTCCAGGACCGCGAGTGAGGCGACGCTGTCGCTCGGGTAGCACACGATGGCGAGCTTCGATCCGTCCGGCGACCAGGACGGATGGTTGACGCCGCCCGGGCAGGCGCCGGCTCCGTCGTACAGACGGGTCGCCCCGGTGCCGTCCGCGGCAGCGGTCCAGATCGACCAGTTCGGGGTCTCCGCGTCCTGGTTCTGGAAGGCGATCCGGGTCCCATCGGGCGACCAGGCGGGCTCGCGATGGTCACCGGGGACGTCGGTGGCGATCGGGTGACGATCGGATCCATCCGGTCGAACGAGGAAGAGATCGCGAGTGTCCTTGCCCTCCTGGTACCAGTCGTAGGCGACCCAGGGCTCGCCGGTCAGGACGGGCATCTGGGTCGCGCTTGGACCGGCACTGACCGCGGCGGACGAAGGCAGGACCGAGGCGATCGGGCTCGGTGCCGCGCTCGTCGCCGCAGGAGACGCCGGGGTCGCTGTCGAGCAAGCGCTCGCCACGAGCACGATGGCCATGAGGAGCACCGCGGCGCTACGGGAAGCGAGCATCGTCTCTCCTCATCCAGGCGTTCCAGGATCTGGCGTCGTTGTCTTAATGGCGCCGCCAGACCGGAAAGGGTTCCTTTCGCCCGGTCCGTGCGGCTCGGACAGGACGATCGAGTCGACCCGCCGACAACTCGCGCGTCTGTCGCTCGACATCCGGCGTGCTCGCGCGAGGCAGATGCTGGCGCCATGTCGCCGAGACCCGCGTCCATGCAGCGTTCCCGGCCGTTGGCCTTGATCTTGGCCGTGGCGATGTTCATCATCGCCGGCTGCGGGAACGCGGGGTCGCCGTCCAGGCCCTCGGCGACGGCCGTCGAGAACTCGAACCCAGCACCGACCGCCGCTCCGAGCCCATCCAGCGCGACGGTCGCCGGCGCCGTCCCCCGGCCCGACAACCTGCCGCTCGACGGGACATGCGAGCAGGGCAAGGCCTGCCTCGGCCTTCTTGGGCCCGGGTCGTACCAGAGCGACGGCTTCCTGTCGAAGTTCGCCTTCAAGATCGGGCAGCCTGGCTGGGAGAACCTCGCCGAGGAGCACGACACGTTCCAGCTCATCCCGGTGGACCACCCGGGCGATCTCCTCGAGGTCATCCGGATGCCGCGGATCCTCGCTCAGAGCGGGACACCACGACCGGCGGCGGTCGGCGCCGATGTCGGATCGATGACCGCCTGGTTCGCCGGTGACCCTTCACTCACGGTGACGAATCCGGCCAAGGTGACCGTCGGCGGGCTGTCCGGCAACGTGTTCGACGTCGCGATCGCCCCCGGAGCGATGACCAACGACCCGAACTGTCCGGTCGCCGTCTGTCGGAACTTCCTGATGTGGGGCGACCCGACCGCCGCCGACTGGGATGGCGAATGGGGTCTCGCCGGACCCGAGAAGCTGCGGCTGTATCTCCTGTCCGCCAAGGACGGCGTGGTCGCGATCGCCGTCGACTCGCTTGATGGGGCGACCTTCGAGGACCTGACCCAGCGCGCGTCCCAGGTGCTCGCCACGCTCAAGTTCGATTGAGGCAGGGCTCCCGGGTCACGTCCCGGCGTCGGTAGCCAGGTCGAGGCGGAGCAGGTCCTCGCCCCATTTGACCTCGCCGGTCAGGACGAACCCGTAGTGCAGATAGAACGGCCGGGGCGAGCCGGGGCCGGCCTTGCAGCTGGTCAGGAGGGCGTCGGCACCAGGCCGGTCGCGCAGGTAGGCGACGACTGCGTCGATCGTCGCCGCTCCGTAGCCGCGGCCCTGGAACTGCTCGTCGATGAGCAGCCGCCACAGGAAGTACGGCCCGACGACGTCGTCGTCCACCGCGAGCAGTTCAGCCGGGATGCCGTCGCTGATCATGACGAACCCGACCAGCTGCTCGCCGTCATGGACGGACCACATCCGGGGGCAGGCGCGGGCATCCTCGATCGCGTCCTCGAAGTGGCTCTCCATCGACCCGAGGTAGCGTTCCTGGCCCGGTCCGCGGCGTAGCTCGAGAACGGCCGCCCGGTCCGCGTCGGTCACGATGTCGCGGAGCTGGACGACGGCCATCACGACCTCAGGCGAAGAAGCCGTTGGTGGCGACGGGCTGCCCGGCCTTCAGCCGGGGCAGGTACTGCTGGCGAAGGATCGTAGCCACCAGCTCGGTCCGACTACCGACGCCGGTCTTGCGAAAGGTCGACTTGAGGTGATCCCCGACGGTGTCCGCCGAGATCCGGAGCTCGAGCGCGATCTCCGCAGTCGACAGGCCGCGCGACACGAGCCCGGTGACATCCCGCTCGCGCTCGGTCAGGCCGTAGGCCAGCATGATCACCGCGGCGACCTCGACCGGCAGCGCCTCCTCGATGATGACCGAGATCGCGTCCTCCCCCGACACCTGCAGCCAGGCAGCGTGGAGGACCGCCCAGCGACCCGCCTTCGTCCGGACCCGCAGCCGGGGCGTGATCGCAGGAGCGGCCTGGGTACCCGCGGTCGCCCGCAGTCGAGCCGCCACCGCCTGGACCTCGATGGGCACGGGACCGACGGGATCCGACGGATCGGTCAGCTCATCCATCCATGCCGCACCGGCCCGGGTCCCGCCGATGACCGAACCGTCGATCGCCAACACGACCAGACCGGGCGCGCCGTCGTGGTCCAGGGCTTCGAGACTCTCGACGAGCAGGGCCACCCGCATCGCCTCCGCCAGGTGTGGCGCCAGCCGATGCATCCAGACCGCCTCGCCTCGGGAGTACGGACGACCCGCCTCCCGATGCAGGCAGACCAGGCCCCAGGTCGCACCTTGAACGCGAAGGACGGTCCGCAGCTCGTCGCCCAGGCCCAGCGGCTGGAAGACGTCGCGATAACGTTCGCTTCGTTCGAGATCGCCGTCGGTGGCCCCCGATAGCGAGCGCACCCCGGCCCGATCGCGGGCGAGTTCGGTCCACTTGTTGAAGTCGTCGTGGAGGAACTCGTTGTCTACGAAGTAGGCCGTGGCGGCCACCGGGAGCTCCGCCCGGTAGGCGTCCGTGAACAGGAGGGTCGCCGGGTCGGCGGCGGCCCACCAGACCGCATCGGCCGGGACCAGGCGATCGAGCTTGCCCAGGACCTCCGAGCGCAGCTGGCTCATGGTCAGTCCCGAATGACAGGCCCGGACGATGGCCTGCCCGACCTCCCGCTCGACCTGCTCTCGAACCACGGTCCCTCCGCCGGCTGCGACCCTACGCCCGGGTCACCACTTCGTATCTTGCTCGCTCCACGACTTCGACGCCGGTGGCGGCGACGGTTCGGGCGCGGCTCGCCTCGGCCGTCTGATCGCTCAGGGCGGCGGCATCCTCGCTGTCCCACAGGGTCAGGGTCAGTGCCTTGCCCTGCGTCCGATCGATGAAGAAGTAGGCGCCCGCATTGCCGGGCAGCCCGGCGACCATCGGCTTGACGTTGTTGGTCACGTGCTCGACCCACTGATCGAGCGCCTCGGGTGTCCCGGACCAGGTGGATGTCCGTGCCTGCATCGGTGTCTCCTCGTGCTGCGTCCTGTCAGATGCAGGTTCGACCGGGACCGACCTTCGGCGCCATCCCATCTTCCGGGGATGGGTCGGCACACACCACGACACCGGCCGAGTGACGGCCGGGTACCCTCATCGCCATGGACCGACGCATCCCCCTGGCCGCCGCACGACTCTTGTTCGGGCTGCTGACGTTCCTCGCGATCGGCGTCCAGGCGAAGTCGCTGATCGATGCCGGTGCCTTCGCGCCGGTGAATTTCTTCAGCTACTTCACGATCCTGAGCAACCTGCTCGGGGCAGGCTTGCTGCTGGTCGGAGCGGCTCGGTGGCGGAGTGGGCACACGGCACGGATCGACCTGCTCCGCGGCGCAGCAGTCGTCTATCTCATCGTGACCTTCGTCGTGGTCATCCTGTTCCTGTCGGGCGCCGAGCTGTCCCTGGCGATCGGCTGGGTGGACGATGTGCTCCACAAGGTGATCCCGATCGTCGTGGTCATCGACTGGCTGGTCGACCCACCGGCGATACGCTTGACGATGCGCCAGGGCCTGCTCTGGCTGATCTTCCCCGCGCTCTGGCTGGTCTACACCCTGGTTCGCGGCCCCATCGCCGAGTGGTATCCGTACCCATTCCTCGACCCGGCCCACGGTGGCTACGGTTCGGTCGCGGTCTACAGCATCGGGATCCTGGTCGGGTTCCTGATCCTGTCGGGGCTGGTGCTGGGCATCGGCAACGCGATGAGCGACCGTCGTCAGGGCGCGCCGAAGGACCCGAACAGGTCGCTGTAGCGGTCGGTCCAGGCACGCTCGATCGGGGCGACCAGCGGACGCCAGCCGGGCAGGGAGGCCAGGCCCTCGAGATCCGCCGCGGAGCGAGCCAGGACGACCACGTGTGAGGCGTCTGCGTCGCTGTCCAGGCTCGGCGTCGGGTCATCCGGGCGAGCCAGACCGGCCAGGCCGAGATCGCGCGCCGCGGCGGCCAGGACCGGCTCCAGCGCGACGTATCGGTTCGACACGTTGAACGCCACGAGGCCGCCGGGCGCCAGGTGCTCGACATAACCCGCGATCGCCTCGCGGGTCAGGAGATGGACCGGGATCGAGTCCGAGGCGAACGCGTCGACCACCAGCAGGTCGTCCGCACCCGGTCCGGCCCGCTCCAGGCTCAGGCGTCCATCCCCGACGACGACCTTCACGTCGGCCTTGGTGTCGGCGAGGTAGGTGAAGAGATGCGGGTCCCGGGCGATGGCGACCACCGCCGGGTCGATCTCGTAGAAGGTCATCTCGTCGCCCGGTCGACCGTACGCCGCCAGTCCTCCGGCCCCGAGCCCGATCAGGCCGATCCGCGAGGTCGGGAGGCGGGCGTCGGTCGCCCCGATCACGTCGGCCATCGGGCTGGCCCGGTAGTAGTAGCCCACGGGGTCGGTCCGTCGGTCGATCGGTCGGTAGCGCTGGATGCCCTGGATCGTCGTCCCGGCCAGGAGCGCATGGCGGCCGGCTGCGTCCTCCACGACGCGCCGTTCGCCGTAGAAGGTCCGGGTGGTGAAGATCGCGGGCTGGACCGCGAGCAGCGCCAGTCCGAAGACCGCGGCCATCGCTGCGGCGAAGCCGACCGGCCAGCGGGCCAGCCCGAGCAGCAGCCCCAGGACGAGCGCGCCGACGACGGCGCCGGCATCGGCATCGATGCCCGCCCAGGCAAGACCGAGGATCAGAGCCAGGGCGGCCACGCTGTAGCGCGCCAGGAACGGGGTCCGCCAGGCCCGGTTCGCCAGTCGCCGGATCGGGTCCAGGACCGGCGCGCGTCCATCGGCCGTGGCCGGAGCGGCCGATGTGCCCACCGCGTCGGGCCAGGAAGCCCCCCAGCGGACCGCCAGGGCGAGGACCAGGGCGATCTGGCCCTCGATCGGGACGACCAGGAACAGCGGCGCGACGATCCCGGCGAGCAGCCCGCCGAGGGCGCCGCCCGCCGCGATCCCGAGGTCATATTCGGTCAGGCGTTCGGGTGCAGGACGAGCCAGTGACAGACGGCCATGGCAGACCAGCCCGGCGCACCCGAGCGTGCCCAGGAACAGCCCGAACGTCAGCCCCAGCGGGAGTGCCTGCCCGGCGATGAGGCTGATCACCACTCCGATCGTGAGCGGTGGCAGCAGGACATCCGCGAGCGCGCAGGCCGATCGGGCGGCGACCGGCGAAGGCGAGGATGAACGTGGCCAGGTACACCGCAAGTGGGATGACCCACAGCAGCGGCACGGCGGCGACATCGGTCGAGAGGTAGGCGGTCGTGCCGACCACCAGCGCAGCCGGGATCGCGGCCAGGCCGATCCAACTTAGGCGGGTCCGGGCCGACGGCGGAGTCTGATCGGGCGCGGTCGCGCAGGTCGCTCGGTGCGTCGTCGCCGCAGCACGCCGCGGCGCTCGACGCAGGACGACCACGACCCCGGCCACGACGAGCGCGACGAAGACCGCATAGCCGATCGCCCATAGACGAGCCTGGGCGTCGAGATCGAGGTTCGGTTCGACCAGGGTCGGGTAGACGAGCAGGGCGATCAGGCTGCCGGCGTTGCTCCCGGCGAACAAGCGGACGGCGCCTTGACCCGCAGTCGGCCCGCCGGCAGCGGTCAGCCACTGCTGGACGGTCGGCGTGGCAGTCGCCAGGGCGATGAACGGAGCCCCGGCGGCAAGGGCCAGCACGCCCGCCAGCCACAGGGCGGTCGGCGCTCCCGTGGACGGCGCGGCGGCGGCCGGCAGGGCGACCGGCAGGGCGAGCAGTGGGATAGAAACGACGACCAGCTCGACCAGTGCAGCCCGGCGGACCCCCAGCCATCGGATGGCCACATGCGCCAGGGCGTAGCCCACGAGCAAGGCCGACTGGAAGAAGACCAGGGCGGTCGTCCAGACCGCGGCACTCCCGCCGTACGTCGGCAGGAGCAGCTTGGCCACGAACGGCTCGAGCAGGAAGGCGAGCAGCGCGGCAAGGGTGGCCGTGGCGGCAGTAAGCAGGACCATCGCTGGCAGTCAACCACACCACGCGATCGGGCCGCCCGACCCGTCCGGCCGAGCCCGGGTAGACTCGCGCCGACGAACGACAACGAGGAGACGCACCCGATGGCCATCCGACGCTTCTTCGCTGGGACCCCCAAGCCCGAACCCGAGCCCGAGCCGGTCCCTCGCCCGACGGCGCCGTCGGGGGACACGGCGACCGTCCGACGGATCGTCGGCGAGCTCGAGGCCATGCCGCCGGACCGGGCCAAGCACCTGGCCGGGTTCGCCTACATCCTGGGCCGGGCCGCCAGCGCGGACCTGGTCACGACCGACGCCGAGACGGCCCTGATGGAGAGGATCGTCGTCGAGCACGGCCAGATCCCCGAGGCGCAGGCCGTCCTGGTCGTCGAGATCGCCAAGCAGCAGGAGGCGCTCCTCGGTGGGACCGAGGATTACCTGGTCACCCGCGAGTGGGTCGAGGGGACGAGCCTCGACGAGCGCCTGGCGCTCCTGCGCTGCTGCTTCATGATCGACGCGGTGGACGACTCGATCTCCGCCGAGGAGAGCGCCGTCCTCAACGAGATCGCCAACGAGCTGCTGCTGGACCCGGCCACCATCGCGTCCGTCCGGGCCGAGTACACCGATCGCTACGCCGTCGTCCAGTCGATGCGCGCGGCCAACGCTGCGAAGTGAGCGCGGCTCCGTTCAGTCCAGGCTGAGCGCTGCCGCCCCGGGTCCCAGGCGCCGCCGAACGTCGGCCAGCATCTCCGCGTCGTAGGCGACCCCAGTCCGGAGCTCCATCGGCAGCTCGCCGCCACCCCGGCCCGCCGGGACGTGGATCACCACCCGGGTCGAACCGGGATGTGCCCGGAGGAGCTGCCGGAAGGCCTCCATCGCGTCCTCCGTCCCGCTGCCCCTGGTGAATCGGACATGCAGGATCTGATCGGCGCCGGCCTCGACCGGGAGGGTCGGGGCGCTGGCTGCCCGGGCGGCCTGGGCGTTGGCTTCGTCGGGCAATGCGGGTTCATCGTCGTCGTCGGTCGGTTCGAAGTTGACGCTGGGCACGAGGTCCGGGAGTCGAGCCGGATCGGTGGTCACGGCAGGGACGCCCAGGGCGCCGCCACGGAGCGGACTGACCGCGGCGACCGGGACCTGGTCGGCCATCATCGGAACGCCGACCGTCGCACCGGACTCGGGACCCGGGCCGACCGGGACCGGCGGGCGCTCGCCGTAGCCCGGCCGCGGTGGCGCGCTCGGACGCGTGTTGCCGTGCCCGTTTCCGTTGCCATTCCCGTTGCCATTGAAGCCCGGGCGGCCCCCTCGGCCGCGTGATCGATCGGCGGCCGCGACGTCCCGGGCGAAGGACTCGGGACCGCGGCTCGCGGCCTCATCCCAGTCGACCGCCAGATCCGCCAGCAGCGACGCTTCCTCGCCCTTGTGGTCGAGGCGGCCGGCCACCAGCAGGATCCGGCCGTCGGTCCAGGTCGGCCGGCTCTCCTCGAACATCCGGGGGAAGACGACCACCTCGATAGTTCCCTGGAGGTCCTCGAGGCTGACGATGGCCATGGTCGCCTTGGCCTTGGTCACGACGATCCGGACGCCGGTCACGATCCCACCGACCACGACCCGCTGCTGGTCCAGTGACTCGTCGCGCAGGTCGCTCGAGTAGGCGCTGACGTACGGTCCGATGGCCTCGGCGATCTCGCCCAGCGGATGGTCCGACAGGTACAGCCCGAGGAGCTCCTTCTCCCAGCCGAGCCGGATCCGGGTCGGCGTCTCGGGCAGGGCGCGCAGCGGCGCGTCCAGCGCGGCCGGGTCGGCGGCCATCTCGAACAACGAGGTCTGGCCGGTGAGTCGGTCGCGCTGGGCGGCGCCGCCGGTGGCCAGCGCGTCGTCCAGCCCGTCGATGATCTGGGCGGGGTGCCCGAACGCGTTGAGCGCACCGACCCGGGCCAACGCCTCGAGGACCTTGCGGTTGGCCAGGCGGAGATCGATCCGCGAGCACATGTCGCTGAGCGAACGGAAGTCGCCGTCCTCGCGTCGCGCCACGATGATCGACTCGATCGCACCCTGGCCGACGTTCTTGACCGCCAGCAACCCGAACCGGATCGCGTCGCCTTCGACCGTGAACTCGACATCCGAGCGATGGACGTCCGGAGGCAGGACCTGGATGCCCATCCGACGACACTCGGCGACCGCGGCAGCCACCTTCTCCGACGTATCCCGGACGGCGGTCAGGACCGCGGCCATGTACTCGACGGTGTAGTTGGCCTTGAGGTAGGCGGTCTGGTAGGCGACCAGGCCATAGCAGGTGGCGTGGGCCTTGTTGAAGCCGTAGCGCTCGAACGGCTCGAACGCCTTGAACACCGCGTCGATGGTCTGGGGCGGCACGCCCCGCTCGGCGGCCTGGGTGACGAACTTCTCCTTCTGGGCGCGCAGGACTGATGACTTCTTCTTGCGGATGGCATAGCCCAGGGTGTCCGCCTCGGGTCCGGTGAACCCGCCCAGGGCCATGGCCGCGGACATGATGTCCTCCTGGTAGACGAAGATCCCGTAGGTCTTCTCCAGGTACGGCTCGAGCAGCGGGTGGAGGTAGGTCACCGCCTCCTGGCCGTGCTTGCGCCGGATGTAGGCGGGGATGTTGTCCATCGGCCCGGGGCGATACAGCGCGACCATCGCGGCCAGGTCGTAGACCGACGTCGGCTGAAGCTCCCGGATGTAGCGGCGCATGCCCGCCGACTCGAGCTGGAAGATGCCGGTCGTCTCGCCGCTGGCCAGCAGCTCGAAGGTCTTGCCGTCGTCGAGCGGGATCGCGTCCAGATCGATGGCGACCCCCCGCTCGGCCTGGACCAGCTCCACCGCCTGGCGCAGGATGGTCAGGTTCGAGAGGCCCAGGAAGTCGAACTTGAGTAGACCCAGCGACTCGACCGCGTGCATCTCGAACTGGGTCATCAGGCCGTCCGAGTTGGTCGCCCGCTGGAGCGGCATGAGCTCGGTCAGCGGCTCCCGGCTGATGACGACCCCGGCGGCATGGGTCGAGGCGTTGCGGGTGACGCCTTCGAGCTGCTTGGCCAGCTCGACCAGCTTGCCGACCTGCGGATCGGCCTCGACCATCTCGCGGAATTGGGGCGCTCCAACGAGCGCCTCGTCGAGCTTGATCCCGAGCTGGTTGGGGATGGCCTTGGCGATCCGGTCGACCTCGCCGTAGCTCATCCCGAGGACCCGCCCGACGTCGCGGATGGCCGCCCGGGCGAGCATCGTCCCGAAAGTGATGATCTGGGCCACGTGATCCTGGCCGTACTTGCGCCCGACGTAGGCGATGACCTCCTCACGCCGGCCGTCCTCGAAGTCGACGTCGATATCGGGCATCGTCACCCGGTCCGGGTTGAGGAAGCGCTCGAACGGCAGCTGGTACAGGATCGGGTCGACCGGGGTGATGCCCAGGGTGTAGGTCACGATCGAACCTGGGGCGCTCCCCCGGCAGGTCGTCTGGATGCGCTGCTCGCGGGCGAACCGGACGAAGTCGGCCACGATCAGGAAGTAGCCGGCGTAGCCCATCGTGTTGATGACCCGGAGCTCGTAGTCGAGTCGTTCCTGGAGCTCCGGAGTCACGGTCCCGTAGCGGTTCTGGAGACCACGCTGGCACTCCTCGGCCAGCCAGCTCTCGACCGTGTGACCGTCGGGGACCGGGAAGTGCGGGATGCGCAGCTGACCCAGCGGAAGCTGCAGGCTGCCGGTCATCTCGGCGATCTTGCGGGTGTTGAGGAGGGCCTCGCGCTGGTCCGGGAAGAGGGCCGCCATCTGGGCCGCCGACTTGAGATAGAAGTCGTGGGTCTCGAACTTCATCCGGCCGGGCGTATCGAGGTTGTTGCCGGTCCCGACGCAGAGCAACACGTCATGGGCCTCGGACTGGGCCTCGTGGACGTAGTGGAGATCGTTGGTCACGACGAGCGGCAGGCCGGCCTCCGGGGCCAGGCGCAGGAGCTGCTCGTTGAGCCGGCGCTGCTCGGCCAGGCCGTGGTCCTGGAGCTCCAGGTAGAAGTTGTCCTTGCCGAAGATGTCGCCATACTCGCCGGCCAGCGTGCGGGCGAGCTCCCAGTCGTCGGTCTCGAGGGCTCGCGGGATCTCGCCGCCCAGACAGGCCGACAGGCCCACAAGCCCTTCGCTGTACCTGGCCAGGTGCTCGCGGTCGATCCGCGGCTTGTAGTAGTAGCCATCGAGGTGGGCGTCGGTGACCAGGCGACACAGGTTGCGGTAGCCGACGTCGTCCTTGGCCAGCAGGATGAGGTGGAAGGGCTGGGCGTCGGCCTTGCCCTCCTTGTCGGTCATCGACCGGCGGGCGACGTAGGTCTCGACGCCGATGATCGGCTTGATGCCCTTGGCCGTGGCCGCCTGGAAGAACGCCACCGCCCCGTAAAGCGCCCCGTGATCGGTCAGGGCCAGGCTGTCGAAGCCCTGCTTGGCGGCCCCGTCCACGAGGTCGTCGATCCGCCCGAGCCCGTCCAGCAGGCTGAACTCGGAGTGGACGTGGAGGTGCGTGAAGTCGTTCGGGGCGATGGTCGTCAAGGGATGTCAATGGTAGCCGGGCGGTGCGGCTCGACGCTTGCAGGCAAGGTACCGAGTGATCTGACCTCCCAACCTCGCCGGGCGCGCACCCTACACTCCACCCGTGGTCCGTTGTCCTTCGTGCGGCGAAGAGAACCCGGTGCGCTTCCGGCACTGCGGGTACTGCGGGGCAGCGCTCACGCCATTCGCTCCAGCCCGGGCGACACGCAAGACGGTGACGATCCTGTTCACCGACGTGATCGGTTCGACGGCGCTCGGCGAGCGGCTCGACCCGGAATCGCTCCGTGAGGTGATGGGCCGCTACTTCGCCAGCATGCGAGAGGTCATCGAGCGCCACGGCGGAACCGTGGAAAAGTACATCGGTGACGCAGTGATGGCCGTTTTCGGGGTTCCGCTCGCGCACGATGAGGATGCCCTCCGAGCTGTGCGGGCCGCAGCAGAGATGCGCGAGGCGCTCATCCGGCTCAATCGTGGGTCGGGGGCGCAGCGCGACGTCGCCCTCGAGGCTCGCACGGGGATCAACACCGGCCTCGTCGTCGTCGGACCTGGTGGGCCTGGTGAGGCGATCGTCGTCGGCGACGCCGTCAACGTCGCCGCGCGGCTCCAGACGGCCGCCGCGGCTGGCGAGATCGTCATCGGCAAGGCGACCCACGAACTCGTGCGCGATGCGGTCGAGGTCGGCCCGGCCGAGGCGATCGAGCTCAAGGGCAAGTCGGAGCCCGTGGTCGCCTACCGGGTTCACCAGGTCGCCACAGCGGCTGAGGGGCACCGTCGCCGCCTCGATGCACCGATGGTCGGGAGGGAGCGCGAGCTCGATGCCCTCCAGAAGGCGTTCGAACGCGCCGTCTCTGGTGGGTCGTGCCAACTCGCCACGATCCTCGGGGCAGCCGGCGTGGGCAAGAGCCGCCTCGTCGCCGAGTTCCTCGGCGCCGTCCACGATCGGGCTCGCGTCGTCCGCGGCCGGTGCCTGCCGTACGGCGAGGGCATCACCTACTGGGCCGTCGCCGAGATCGTTCGACAAGCGGCCGGCATCGTTGACGGCGACACCGCCGACGCGGAGCGGGAGCAGATCGATACGTTCGTCGCCGGCCTCCCCGAGGCGGCAGCGATCGCGCGTGGTCTCGCTGGCCTCATCGGTCTCGAGACGTCGGCGGCCCAGGAAGAGCTCGTGTGGGCGTTCCGCCGAGCTCTCGAACATGTCGCTCACGCGGGGCCGCTCGTCGTCCTCGTCGACGACATCCACTGGGCGGAGTCGACCCTGCTCGACCTGATCGAATCCGTGGCCGAGCTCGCACGATACTCGCCGATCCTCTTCGTCTGCCCAGCGCGTCCCGAGCTCCTGGACGATCGTCCTAGGTGGGGCGTCGGCAAGCTCAACGCCACGACGATCGTGCTCGAGCCGCTGGCCGAACGGTCTGCGTTCGAGTTGATCGACGCACTCGTGCCTGGTGGCGCACTCCCGGCCGCGGTGCGCGCCCGGATCGCGGATGCCGCCGAGGGCAACCCCCTCTACGTCGAGGAGTTCATCGGAACGCTCATCGATGACGGTGCGCTCGTGGCGGACGACGACGGTTGGACCGCCTCGCGGGATCTCGGATCGATCTCCGTGCCGCCGACGATCCAGGCACTGCTCGCGGCTCGGCTGGACCGGCTGGCCCCGGACGAGCGGGCGGTCGCAGAGCGAGCGTCGGTGGTGGGACGCATCTTCGACCAGCCCTCGGTCGTCGCCATGTCCCCGGCCGAGGGCCGCTCGAAGGTCCCGGGCAATCTGATCGGGCTCGTTCGCAAGGAGCTCATCCGCCCGGATCGCTCGGGGCTCGCCCAGGGCGATGCGTTCCGCTTCCGCCACATGCTCATCCGGGACGCCGCGTACGAGCAACTGCCGAAGTCAGAACGTGCCGAGCTCCATGAGCTGTTCGCCGGCTGGCTCGAGCTGACCGCCGGCGACCGCCGGAGCGAGCTCGAGGAAATGGTCGGCTTCCACCTCGAGCAGGCGTTCCGGTATCGCCAGGAGCTGGATCCGGTCGATCAGCGTGCGCGCGAACTTGCCCGTCGGGCTGCGGAGCGATTGATCGCAGCCGGCGGCCGGGCGCTCGAGAGATCAGACATCGCCGCGACCGTGAACCTGTACGGCCGCGGCGCGGCATTGATGGATCCCGCTGACCCGGCTCGTCTCGCGATCCTGCCCGACCTAGGTCGCGTACTCGACTCGCACGGACGTGTCGACGCCGCAAAGGCCTGCTTCGCGGAGGCGCTCGAGCGCGCGGAAGCAGCCGGCGACGAGTGGGCCGTGGCCCGCACGCGCGTCCAGCAATACGTCAGTGGTAATGCCGGACCCGACGTCTCGGCGGACGACATGCGTCGCGTCGCCGACCAGTGCCACGCCATCTTCGAGCGCCTCGGTGACGACCGCGGGCTCGCGTTGGCCTGGAGGCTGGGCGGCAGCGCCTCCTGGAAGGATGGAAACGTGGCCGGCGACGAGGTCGCCCTGGCGCGAGCGCTCGAACATGCCCGTCGTGCCGGCTCCCATTGGGAAGAGACATCGATCGTCCTGGACCTGAGCATCGATCTCTACTTTGGACCGACACCCGTGATCGACGCGATCGGACAGTGCAACGAGATCCTGGCACGGGCAACGGATGATCGGGGGATCGAGCTACCCATCGCCCATGCCCTCGCCCACATGCACGCCCGGCTCGGTGATTTCGAACTGGCACGGTCGATGGCTGCTCGCTGTCGCGAGATCGCCGCCGAGAGCGGGCAGCACTCCCTGGCCGCCCTTCTCACCGAGGTCGTGGCGGACGTGGAGATGCTCGCAGCCGACCCTGATGCAGCCGAGAGGGTCCTCGGGGAGGGATGCGATTGGTTCATCGCGTTGGGCAAGCCACACATGGTCCTCGAGGCGCTCCACGCGTTGACCCAGGTCGCCGCCCGACACCCGGTGGATCTGAAGCGGCTCGCCGGTATGGCGGCGCACTGGTCTCCGGTGGTCGTCGGCCTCCGGGGTTTCGGGCAGCGTCGTTTGGCGGTAGCTGTACTCGAGGCGGCCACAGCGGGTGCGCACCTCAACGCCGGGAACCTCATGGAGGCCGAGCGAGACGCTCGCAGCTCAGTCGGTTTTCTTGCGACAACTGATTTCATCACCTTCCATGCAGACAGCGTGCTGATCCTCGGGGACGTGCTGCGCGCGGCAGGTCGGCCCGAGGAGGCAGAAGCGGCCTTCCAGCGGGCACTCGACCTCTACGGGCAGAAGGGCAGCCTGGTGGGCGTGAAGAATGCCGCAGCTCGCTTGCAAGCTGACTGGATTCGGTGAAGCCGGGCGAATCCGATCACCGCTTCGAGCGCAGACTCGGAGTGGACGTGGAGATGCATGAAGTCGTCCGGGCGATCGGCACCGGAGGCAATGGTATCCCCGCGCTCCCCTGTTCGATGACGTGCCCTGGGATCCGGCTACCGTAAGCCCTCGGGCACGCTATAGATCAGGCAAAACTCATTGCCCTGCGGGTCGGCCATGCGCCGCCATGACCAGCCAGGCTCGACGATCGGCGCCGGCATCGGTTCTGCGTTGTGGTAGTCATGTTCGTCCCTCCGTCGGCCTCCAAGGGACTCGATCCGGGCACAAGCATCGTCGACGTCGTCGACGAGGAGGTCGAAGTGGAGACGATTCTTGATCGTCTTTGGCTCGGGCACCCGCTGAAAGACGATCTGCGGGCCACCGGACTCGGCCGGCAAGAGGCCGATGTACTGGAATGGGGGCTGGTCGCCGTCGCTCGGGTCGTCGACCTCGACGCCGAGGACCGCAGACCAGAACGCGACGAGCGGATCGGGGTCCGGCGTATCGATCTCGATCCAACGCAAACGTCCGATCGGCTTGCTTCCCAGCGATCTCGTCATCGAAACCCTCCGGCGATCTCACCCGCTCGGTCGTCATGGATCCGCTGCAAGTGTACCCATAGTCTGCGGTCCGACTGGGTCGTTGGACCCGGCAGCAACCGCCCGTCAAAGGGAGTCATCGTGCGCAAACTCCCAACTATCGAGGGGTGGAGCTGCGTGAAATCGATCGGGGCGATGGTCGTCACGGGAGGTCATTGGTAGCCCGGTGACCGGTCCGCGGGTCTGGGGCGTGGCCGATGTGCTGCCTGCCCTCAGGGTCGATCGAGGAGCTGACGGATCGCGGCGCGCGCGTTCGGCACTTCTTCACCGTGTGAGAACAGGATGCGGTCCGTCTGGAGATCGACCATGCGCCGCAGCGACTGCCGGTTCACTGACGGATCCGCGCTGAAGGCTGCTGGCCCGAAGTCGAGGGCGCCATCCGTGCTGCCAACGAGGTCGCCGATCAGGAGCAGCGACTCCGGTCCGTACAGCAGGCTCAGGTGACCAGGCGTGTGTCCTGCCGTGTGCAGGACGCGCAGATCGCCCACCAGGTCGCCGTCGGCCAGCGGCCGCACCGCTCGGCCACCTTCGAGCGGGATCTCCCGGGCGTCCTCCGCACCCGCCCAGACTGCCGCCCCGGATGCGAGCTTCCGCCGACTCGGCGAGTCCGCTCACATGATCGAAATGGCGGTGCGTGAGCACGATGTCAGTGACATCCGACCACGTCGCCCCTACGCGAGTGATCGCCTTGCCGATCGCCTCGCCAGTGCCGGGCGGACCTGTGTCGACGAGCACGACGCCACCTGAGCCGACGACGACGAAAGAGCGAACCTCGATGGTCACGGGATCCGGCCCGAGCATCCCAGGCGGGATCTGGAGCTGGGTGACGACGGGCTCGATGTGTGTGCCACTCATGGGCTGAGGATAGCTGGTCCAACGGAGCTGAACCCGCATGCCGCGGTCCGATCGATCACGACGGGCTGTCCCCGACGATCCTCCCGAACTCGGACGTATCGACCGGGACACGTGCGTGTCATGCTTGGCCGATCCTCCGGCAAACGACCACGAAGGGCTGTCGAACGCGATGGATCGTGACGACCCTGCCTACAAAGGCCAGAGGGACTACACGCGGCTGCTGCTCAACGCGTACGACCCCCTGGTCCTCGGCCCCATCGCCAGGTTCGTCTGGCACTGCCCGACGACCCGACTCCTGGAGCGATACCGGCAGCGCATCCGCAGCCACCACCTGGATGTGGGTCCCGGTACGGGCTACTTCCTCGAGCGATCTGGGCTGCCCGATGGCAGCCCGGTGACGATCCTGGACCCCAACCCGAACGTCCTCCGTCATGTGTCCCAGCGCCTCGGGCAGCTGGACATCACGGCGGTCGAGGCCGACGTCCTCAAGCCGCTTCCTGTCAGCGGACCGTTCGAGTCCGCCGCGCTGCACCTGGTCATCCACTGCCTGCCTGGCCCGCTCACCCGCAAGGCGATGGCCGTCACCAACGTGGCCGCGGTCCTTGCGCCGGATGGCGTGCTCTTCGGTGCATCGGTCCTCGGGAGCTCGGGGCACCATACGTGGCTGGCACGGAGGTTTCTCGCCACGTTCAACCGGCAGGGTGGCTTCGACAACCTCGATGACACCGAAGAGGGGCTCCGCGAGATCCTCGCAGCATCATTCGAACACGTGGAGCTGGAGATCGTCGGCTCGGCCGCGATCTTCGCGGCGACGAATCCCCGCAGGGACTCGTCGCACTGACCTGGCTCCGGACGCGATCCGGGCAGGTGTCGCCGACATCGCCAGCGCTCGCGAGTGTCGCCCGGGTGTCGTTGTCAGGTCGTTCGGATCTTCCAGTACGAGTCCTTCTCCACGATCATGCCGTGGCGGAGGGTCCACAGATCGCACCCTCGGAGTTCGATCCGCTGTCCCTCGGTCGTCGTCCCCGACAAGGTCCACTCGGATGCCCCGCGGTCACCGTCGACGAAGTGCTGATCCTCTTGATACCGGATGTCGGGGATGCTGGAGAAGCGGGCGGCGAAGCCCCCGCGGATCTCCTTCGGCCCGGCGAACCGGGTACCCCACGGGTCCGTTCCCCGAGGCCCGTCGAATACGGCGTCGTCGGCGAAGTGGACCATGATCCCTTCGAGATCGTGCTCATCGAAGGAAGTCGTGATGGCCTTGAGCATCAGCAAAGCGTCGTCGTGGTCCATGACACTCCTCATCCTCGGCTCGACGCCGGCGAGGGTACATGACGAGGGCCCCCTTGACCGCCCCCAACATCGTCGCCGCGCCAGCGCAGGGTCCGGCATCACCGACGAGGGGACGTTCGAGCTCAACCACGAGCCTCGCTGAGCGGTGCCGCCTGGGTCAGCGGCGCGGTGAGTCAGGCAGGCGTGCCGGCCGGCACGACGCCGAGCTGCTGCATCATGGCCAGCGCGTCGATGACACCCCAGTGCTCATGGACCAGGCCGTCGCCCAGGCGAAAGATGTCGATCAGCTGGATGGATCACGGATCGATGCTCTTGCCGGTCGCCGGCATGCCCATGAAGTCGCCCTTATTGGTCCCGGTGGCGCGCAGGCGCGCGACGGCCTTGTCCCCGTCGACCAGGACGTCTTCGGCGGTCATCCGCAGGTCGGGAAACGCCCCGATGTAGGCCCGGAAGAATTGCTTGACGCCGTCTTTCGTCGGGGCCAGGCCCGGGGTCACCTCGTGCTCGACGAAATCCTCCGCCAAGAGGTCACTGAAACCGTCGACATCTCCGGCGTTGAGCAGGTCGTATAGGCGTCGAACCGTGGCGTCGTGATCCATCGTGCACCTCTATCGACGGCTGGCCCATGAGTCTAACCCCAGGGCCCCCGATCGGGGCACGGCCAGCATTCGTCAGGCGTCGTAGATCAGGCAGAATTCGTTGCCCTCCGGATCGGCCATCCGCCGCCACGAGTAACCGAACTCGCTGAAGTCGTGATCATCCCGGCGTCGACCTCCGAGCCGTTCGATCTGCGCACTTGCGTCGTCGACATCCTCCACCGAGACATCGAGGTGAAGCCGATTCTTCACGGCCTTCGCCTCGGGAACACGCTGGAAGCACAGGAATGGCGCGCCCGGCTCCGCTTGACCTAGGTTGACGAACTGGGGCGGATCGCCCAGTCGATCCTCGATCTCGACAGCGAACAGGTTCCCCCAGAACGCAGCGAGTCGCTCCGGGTCCGCACAGTCGATCATCACCCCACCCATCCGTCCGATGGCCTTCCTGCCGATCGATCCGCTCATTGATCCCTCCTATCTGCGTTCGCGAGACCGCCTCGCTCGGCCAGCCACTCGTCACGGGTCAAGGCGTACTCGAAGTCGCCCTGCTCCTCGCCCTCGATCCGGTCTGGCCAGGGCTGGTGGAAGATCCGGATACGGCGCAGGCCGGCCTTCTCCATGACCCGCCAGGAGCCGACGTTGACGACCATCGTCGACGCGTGGACTCGACGAGCACCGAACTCCTCGAATGCCCGCTCGATCAGGGCGCGACTGCCTTCGCTGGCGTAGCCCTTGCCCCAGGCATCGGCGATGAGCCGATAGCCGAGCTCGGGCTCATCGGGTGGGTCTTCCGGCAGCGGACGCAGGTGGAACCAGCCGAGGAAGGCGCCCGTGGCCCTCTCGATCGCGGCCCAGAACCCGTACTGGTCACCGCGGTCGTAGTAGGCCAGCCACCAGGGCAGGATGTCGTCGGCGATCTCCTCGCGCGGCGTCGGCCGGCCGCCGTTGAGGTACTTCATGACCGCAGGGTCCGCGTCCAGCGCGGTGATCAGATCGACGTCGTCGGGCGTGAAGCGCCGCAGGATCAGCCGCTCGGTCTCGAGATAGACGTGCACAACCCCATGGTACGGAAGTCGGCGGCAGTGAGCGCGGGGCAAAGGGTCGGGTCGGTCCGACCGGGACACAGGTGCGACCGCTGACCACGTTGGCGCCGTAACGGACACCGGGGGAACGTCGGTGCCGATCGAAGGTCCATCCAGACGACCTCGGAGGCAGTCTGTCCCGCCGCACGCTCACGGCAAGCGGATCCCGGCCCACCGGGCAGCCCCGATCGGTCGCGTACCGGCTCGAATGCTCTCCGGGCGGTCGTTAGGCTGCTTCGCGGCCGCGGCGGCAGCTTTCGTTCAGCATCAGGTCAGCGGCGGGCCTCAGATGAGCGCCGCGTCCGGCTCGGGCGCTACCTCCGCGACGTCGTCATCGGGCGCGAAGCCGCGGAGGAAGGCGAAGGCCAAGACGACCGCACCGAGGGCCGAGACCAGTGCGCCGACCAGGCCGGACCAGTTGAGGATCTCGACTGCGTTATCGCCCACTTGCGATGCCACGATCGTGCCCAAGGCCCAGCCGGCCGACCCGAAGATCACCAGCAACCCGGCGGCGGCGATCCACGTCCAGGGCGGCCCATGACGGCGGGCAGCGATCATGACGATCCATGCCCACAACCCCAGGATGATCACGTTCACGACGATCCGGAGCAGGTCGTACGGGACCAATAGCACGCTGCCTTCGCCGGCTGTCGTCGAGAATCCGCTGACCGACCGGAAGTCGACCGCGAGGACCACCGCGAAGGACCCCACGACCGCCGCGATCCAGGGCCAGGCGATCCGCCGGCTTGCCGGCGCGACCGACTCGAGGCCCAAGCCGATCCTGACCACGCCGAAGGCCTGCAGCAGCGACACGGCGATCCCGACGACGAGCAGGCGAACGATGAAGTCGTCGGCCGGCGAATCGCTCGGGGATGGCCAGCCGATGGCCGTGAGAAGGTCGCGACCCAGCAGGCCGAGCAGGTCGGCGGCCGCCAGCGCGATCGCTCCCTGCAGCAGCCAGGACCGGGATCGCCCGAGGTCCTTGCACCCGACCAGCACGGCGGCGGGGAGCATGACCGTGGCGGCGCCGCCCACGACCGCCGCCCCCAGGCTCAGCAACAAGCGTGGCGAGATCGAATCGAGATCGGAGGTCCGGAGGACCCAGACCTGGTATGCGCCATCGAAGATGACGAAGGCGACGATGACCCACACCGCGGTCGGGATGCGCCGCAGCCAACCCGGCGCGCCCATCGTCCCCACGATCAGATCGCTTGCATCGCCGGCAGCGCTGCCGCCGTCCTCGTCGTTCGCGTCGCCGCCCGAACCAGGCTCGGTCCCCACATCGGCAGGGTGCGCCTGGGACGACCCAGCGTCAAGGTCCAGCCAAGCGGTCGGCCCGGCTGCGCGGTACCCTCGGGCGCATGTCGCGCCGATCCACCGACCCACTCGATGCCCCGGCCATCGTCCGCCGGCCAGGCCTGCCCGCGGTCCCCCGGCCATCGGCCGACCGGCCGACGCCGAGCCCCTTCGACCAGGCGGACTTCCGGGTCCGGCTTGACTGGGCTGAGGCCGGCGTCCGGGCTCTGGCTCCCGTCGTCGGTCTGGTCGTCGTCGTCGATGTCCTGTCGTTCTCGACGTCGGTCTGTGTCGCCGTCGAGGAGGGTGCCCGGGTCGTCCCATACCGCTCGGCGGGTGGGGATGCCGCAACTTTCGCCCGGTCGATCGACGCGATCCTGGCCGATCCGGATCGACGGGCCAAGGGTCCGACCCTGTCGCCGGCCAGCCTGACCCGGCTGCGAAGCGGCCAGGTCCTGGTGCTCCCCTCCCCCAATGGCTCGACCTGTGCGGTCGACGCGGCCGAGACCGGCGCGATGGTCGTCGCCGGCTGCTTCCGGAACGCGTCGGCCGTCGGTCGGCTCATCGCAGCCAACGGTGGCGCCTGCGCGGTCATCGCGGCCGGTGAGCGTTGGCCCGACGGGAGCCTCCGACCAGGGGTCGAGGACCTGCTCGGGGCCGGGGCCATCCTGGCGGAGGTCGACCCGGGGCTGCTTTCGCCGGAGGCCAGCGCGGCGGTCGGGGCATTCGAGGCAGCCCGGTCGACGATCCTCGACACGATCCGCGCCAGCGCCTCCGGTCGCGAGCTGCTCCAGGCCGGTTTCGCCGCGGACCTCGAGCTGGCCGCGGCCCTCGACGCGACGGATCGGGTCCCCGTCCTGGTCGACGGCGCTTTCGCCGGCGGGATGGGATGACCGACGAGACGGACGGCGACGGTGACGACGACGAAGCCCCCACCGATCTGGACAGCCTCGTCGACGCCCGTTTCGACGCCGCCATCGACAGGGCGATCGGCAGCCTGCCCGAGGCCTTTGTCGAGCGTCTCGGTTCGGTCGCCATCGTGATCGAGGACGAGCCGTCGGCCTCCCAGCTGGCCAGCGTCGGAGCGGCCGGGCTGTACGGGCTGTACCAGGGCGTGCCGCGCACGACGTTCGGTGCCGAGAACGTCCCGATCCCGAGCAAGATCACCCTCTTTCGCGGGCCGCTGCTGCGCGGCAATGGCCTTGGGCCGCGGCTGGACGACGCGGTCGAGGAGACCGTCCTCCACGAGATCGCCCATCACTTCGGGCTGTCGGACGCGCGCCTGCACGAGCTGCGCCACTCCCACTGAGCCGATTCCGGTGCGCGCCGGCACCGCGCGGCAGCCCTTCCTGAGTTCGCCGGCGACCCATCCGTACCTTCGGACCCGGACCATCGGGCGGGCCTCCTGACGGTCCCCAGCATGGGATACCTACGCATGACCATCGGCCCAGCCTCGAGGTAGGCCACTTCGTGCACCAAGAACCGACGATGATCGAGGGAGATCTCGCCGCCGATCCCGGGCCGATCCGGCTCGTCCGCCTCCGTCTGACCCTGGCCCTCGTCGCCATGGCCTTCATCCCGATCGCCGTCTCGGCGCCGATCCTGAGCACGGCCCTCGACGGCCAGCGTGCCGCGGAGCAGCTCCAGGTCGATCGGGAGGCGGCAAGCGTGGCCGCCGATCTCGACGCCCGGCTTGGCCATGTCTCGACGGCCCTTGCCCGGACCGGCGGGATGGCCGCCGTGGCCGACTACGCCCGAACCGCGAAGACCGGCCTGACCGGCGCCAAGGCGGCCCTGTCCGACCTGTCCGGCGACGGCCAGGATGGGATCGTCGCCGCGGCTCTCCTCGATGTCCGCGGTCGCCAGCTGGTCCGGGCGGTCGGCGGTGAGAACGCCAAGCTGGAGCCCGTCCGAGCGGTCGATCCGCTGGTCGGCGCAGCTCTCGATGCCGAGCGTGGGGCCGTCCTGGCCGGTCGACCGGAGACCGGCGACGACGGCGACGCCCACATCGCCCTGGTCACCCCGGTCATGTCCGGGACCAAGTCGAGCGGCCCGGTCGGGATCCTGCGGGTCGAGATCTCGCTCGACCGCTTCCTCGAGCTGGCCAACTCGGCCGAGGTCACCGGTGGTCACGCCCTCCTCTTCGACGGGTCCGGGCGGACCATCGCCCCGTTGACCAGCCCGACCGCCCAGGCCAGCGGGGCGACGGTCGGCTCGACCAGCCGTCTGCCGGGCGATCGGGGCTGGAGCGTCCGCCTGGTCGCGCCGGCCCGCTTCGCCGCGCCGCCGGTCCCGCTCATCGCCCTGCTGGCGGTGTTCGTGGCCCTGCTCGGGATCCTCATCACCTGGATGGCCCGCCAGGTCCTCCGGCCGGCCGAGGAGCTCGAGGCGTCGCGCGGTCGGCTCCGTGACATGTACGAGTTGGCCCGCGGCGATTTGCTCCGCGACGTGCTCACCGGACTGGGCAACCACCGGGCGTTCCAGGAGGCCTTCGAACGGCAGGTCGATGCCGCCCGGACACGCAATTCCTCGCTCGGCCTGGTCCTCATCGACCTGGACGACTTCCGGGCGGTCAACGACGCCGGCGGCCATGCCGAGGGTGACCGTGCCCTGGCCGCATTCGGGCGGGTCATCGAAGGGACCCTGCGCACGGCCGACCGCGCCTTCCGGACCGGCGGCGACGAATTCGCCCTGCTGCTGCCGGGCCACACCGCCGAAGCCGCCGCCTCGGTCGCCCGACGCTTGCTGGCCGCTTCCATGGAGGCCGACCCGTCGCGCGGCAAGGGCAACCCGATGGCCCGCTCGTTCTCGGCCGGGGTGTCGGCCTTCCCGGCCCTGGCCACCGATCGACGACAGCTCCTGGACCAGGCCGACACGGCCCTGACCTGGGCCAAGCGACACGGACGGACGAGCGTCGAGCTGTACGACCCGGGCCGCCATCGCCCGGCCCAGCCGACGACCAGCCCAGTCATCGAACAGCCCTGGATGGGCGTCGCCGAGGTCATCGCGCGGAAGCTCCTGCGGCCGGTCTACCAGCCCATCGTCGACCTGCGCAGTGGCCGGGTGGCCGGTTCCGAAGGCCTGATCCGACCTCTGCCCGACTCCGGTTTCGCCAATCCGTCCGAGCTGTTCACGGCGGCCGAGCTGGCCGGCCGGACCGTCGAGCTCGACCTGGCCTGCCTGGAGATCGTGGCCGCTGGCGCGGCGGCCATGTCAGGCGACGCGATCCTGACCCTGAACATGTCGCCCCGAACCCTCGAGGCGGATGACTTCAGCGCGGGCCAGCTGGTGGCCCTCGTCCGCAAGGCCGGTCTGGAACCGACCCGGATCGTGCTCGAGCTGACCGAACGCGAACAGATCGAGGAGATGGAGCGGCTGCGGCGCAACGTGGCCGCCTGTCGGAGCGCCGGGTTCCGCCTCGCCGCGGACGATGTCGGGGCCGGCAACGCCGGTCTGCGGCTGCTCAGCCAGGTCCAGTTCGATATCGTCAAGATCGACCTTTCGCTGGTCCAGGACGGGGCCGTCCACGAGGCGTCGATGTCGGTGGTCGGGGCACTCCAGGACCTGGCCCGACGGTGGGGCGCCTCGGTCATCGCGGAGGGCATCGAGACCGCCGCCCAGCTCCGCGTCGTGCGCGACCTGGAGATCGCCGCGGGCCAGGGCTACCTCCTCGGACGACCCGGCACGGCCGAGGAGCTGGTCGCCCTGACGGCCAGCGGGGTCGACATCGAGAGCCTGTCCAAGAAGGACGACTGGCTGCTCAAGATGGCCCGGGCCGGTGCCGGGATGACCGCCCCCGCGAGCATCCGCTAGACCCGTCTCCCACGACCCGACGCCGACCGGCTCGGCGGGCTATCCTTCCTCGGCGTGGCGGGACGGATCGCTGCTTGCCGGGCGCGTGGGAGCCCGGCTACGATGCGCCGCAACGACACGTACCGATCGCCGACAGAAGGGATCGGGAGGTCGCCCGTCGGGCGGCCCTGTCCGACCGCCGAGACGGTCACCGAGGAGGAGTCATGCGCATCCGGTCCACCGGCCTCGCCCTGTTCGCAGGCGTCGCCATCTTCGTCGCCGCCTGTTCGAGCGGCGCAGCCACCCCGGCCCCGGCCACGCCGGCGCCGACGACCCCCGCCCCGGCCACCGCGGCCCCGGCTTCGGTCGCTCCGTCGACCGCCGCCGAGTCGCCGAGCGCGGCCGCCGGCAAGGCCCTCAAGGTCGGCCTGGTGACCGACGTCGGGACGCTCGAGGACAAGTCGTTCAACGAGGCCTCCTGGCTGGGCGCCCAGGCCGGGGCCAAGAACAGCGGCGGCACCGCCGACAACATCGTGACCAAGGCTCCGGCCGACTACGCCGCGAACATCCAGTCGTTCGTCGACCAGGGCTACGACACGATCGTGACCGTCGGTTTCGCGATGGGCGATGCGACCGCCAAGGCTGCCGCCGCCAATCCGAACATCAAGTTCATCGGCGTCGACCAGTTCCCGGCGAAGACCCTGCCCAACTACCAGGGTCTGATCTTCAAGGAGCAGCAGGCCGGCTACCTGGCCGGGATCCTGGCCGCCAGCCTGTCCAAGACCGGGGTCATCGGGACTGTCGGCGGGATCAACACCGTGCCGCCGGTCGTGTCCTACATCAAGGGCTACGAGAATGGCGCCAAGTCGGTCAACCCGGCCATCCAGGTCCTTGAGCAATACGTCTCGACCGACATCACCAAGGCCTTCAACGACGTGGCCACCGGCAAGGCCATCGCACTCCAGATGCTGGCCAAGAAGGCCGACGTCATCTTCCAGGTGGCGGGGCTGTCCGGGACCGGCGCGGTCGAAGCGGCCTGCGCCGCGAACGTCCTGGCCATCGGCGTCGACGTCGACCAGTGGGAGTCGCTGCCCAACCAGCAGAAGTGCATCGTCTCGTCGGCCGAGAAGAAGCTCGTCAACGCGGTGACCGCGGCACTCGGCGCTGTGAGCACCGGCACCGACAAGGGCGGGGCGATCACCTGGGATGCCAGCACGACTCCTGCGGGCGTCGGCCTGGCCGATTACCACGACCTTGCCTCTCTCGTCACCCCCGACATCCAGGCGCTCATCGATAAGGCGCTCGCCGGGATGAAGGACGGTTCGGTCGATCCGTGCAAGCCGGTCGCCTGCGACAAGCCGTAGCCGAGCCGACCTGACCCAAGCCATCACCGTGAGCGGGCCGATGACCTCGGCCCGCTCACGTATTCTCTGACCGCCGTCGACGTACGAGGGGTCTGGTGAACGATCTGCCGTCGAGCCCGGAAGCCGTCGTCGGCCTGGCGCTCGAGATGCGTGGGATCACGAAGCGCTATCCCGGCGTGGTGGCCAACGACGGGATCGACCTCGACGTTCGCCCCGGCGAGATCCACGCTCTGCTCGGCGAGAACGGCGCCGGCAAGTCCACCCTGATGAACATCCTGTACGGCCTGGCCGTGCCCGACGAAGGGCAGATCCTGCTCGACGGCGCGCCGGTGGAGATCCAGGGGCCGGCCGACGCGATCGCCCGCGGGATCAGCATGGTCCATCAGCACTTCATGCTCATCCCCGTCCTGACCGTCGCCGACAACATCCTCCTGGGCGAGGAGGCGATGGCCAACCCGGTCTTCCTCGACCGCAACGAGGCGCGCCGGCAGATCCGGGCCCTGGGCGCGCAGTTCGGTTTCGAGGTCGATCCGGATGCCCGGATCGAGAACCTGTCGGTCGGCTGGCAGCAGCGGGTCGAGATCCTCAAGGCGCTCTACCGCAAGGCGCGCATCCTCGTCCTCGACGAACCGACCGCGGTCCTCACCCCCCAGGAGACCGAGGAGATCTTCGCCGTCCTGCGCCGGCTGGCCGATGAGGGTCACAGCATCATCTTCATCAGCCACAAGCTGTACGAGGTCCTGGCAATCGCCGACCGGATCACGGTCATCCGGCGGGGCAAGGTCGTCGGTCAACGGATCCCCAGTGAGACCAACGAGGACGACCTGGCCGAGCTGATGGTCGGTCGCAATGTCCAGCTGACCGTGGACCGAGGTACTTCCCATCCCACCGAGCCGGTCCTCGAGGTGGTCGGGCTGCGGATCAAGGACGATCGCGGTCGAGAGGTGGTCCGAGGCATCGATCTGGAGGTCCGGGCGGGCGAGATCCTGGGCATCGCCGGTGTGGCCGGCAACGGTCAGGACGAGCTGGTCGAGGCCCTGACCGGTCTGCGCAAGCCGAGCGACGGGACGGTCCGCCTGTCGGGTACCGACGTGACCGGCTGGCGACCGCGCCGTTTGTACGAGGCAGGCCTCGGCCACATCCCCGGGGATCGCCATCGGTTCGGGATGATCATGAGCTTCTCGCTCGAGGACAACCTGGTCCTGTCGAGCTACTACCGGGAGCCGTTCGCCCGTCGCTCGATCCGCCAGGAGAAGGCGATCGACGATTGGGCGATCAGCTGCATCGAGCGCTTCGACATCCGGACCCAGTCCCGTGACGCGGCGGCCGACACGATGTCCGGCGGCAACCAGCAGAAAGCGGTCGTGGCCCGTGAGTTCAGCGGCCAGACGTCGTTCCTGGTGCTCGACCAACCCACCCGCGGGATCGACGTCGGCAGCATCGAGTTCATCCACAAACAGACGATCGCAAAGCGCGACGCGGGAACGGCCATCCTGCTCGTGTCGGCCGAGCTGGACGAGGTCCTTGAGTTGTCCGACCGGATCGCCGTGATGTATCGCGGTGAGATCGTGGCCATGCTCGACGGCCGGACCGCGGACAAGGAGCAGGTCGGCCTGCTGATGGCCACCGGCGGTCGTGCCTCGGCGTCGTCCGCCGCAGGCGGCAGCAGCAACGACGCCGCCGCGGAACCAACAAAGTGACCGCGGTCACCATCGCCCCGGTCGATCGCAAGCGACAGCGCCGGGACTTGATCCTCGTCCCGATCGTCGCGGTCGCCCTGGCCCTCCTGGTGGCCGCCGGGATCATCTTGGTATCCAGCCTGATCAGCACCGGCTCGATCGACTGGCTCCTGCCGCTCCAGGCGTATTACTGGCTGCTGGTCGGGGCGTTCGGCAGTGTCAACGGAGTGCTCAACACCATCCTCCAGGCGACCCCACTGATCCTGGGCGGCCTGGCGGTCGGCGTCGGCTTCAAGGCCGGCCTGTTCAACATCGGCGTCCAGGGTCAGTTCCTGCTGGCGGGTACCGCGGCAGCCGGGGTCGGGGCGTCCCTGGCCGGGGCTCCGGCACCCGTCGCGGTCACCCTGTCGATCCTCGCCGGGGCGCTGGCCGGAGCGGCCTGGGGCTTCGTGCCCGGAGCGCTCAAGGCATGGCGTGGCGCGAACGAGGTCGTGACCACGATCATGCTCAATTCGATCGCCGCGTCGATCATCGCCTGGCTCATCGCCGGGCCGCTGTTCGCTCCTGGGTTCTCGTTCAATCGGACCGGCGAGCTGGGCAACGCGGCGCTCCCGATCATCTTCGGCAAGAACATCCACGCCGGCGTCATCCTGGCTTTCCTGGCCGTACCCGCGATGTGGTTCCTGCTGTACCGCACGACCCTAGGTTTCGAGATCCGGGCCGTCGGCCAGAACCCCAGCGCGGCGCGCTATGCGGGCATGCGACCGGCCTTCCTGATCATGTTCACGATGGCCCTGTCGGGCTTCCTGGCGGGGATCGCCGGCGCGTCCGAGATCCTGGGGGTCAGCGGCTTCATGATCGCCTCGTACGGGACCGCCGTCGGGTTCGATTCGATCTCGGTCGCCCTGCTCGGTCGCTCCAACCCGTGGGGCATCCTGCTGGCGGCTCTGCTCTTCGGGGCGCTCCGGGCCGGGGCCGGGCTGATGCAGATCAAGGCCCACGTCCCGGTCGAGATCGTCGACGTGATCCAGGCGGTGATCCTGCTCTTCCTGGCCGCCGACATCATGATCCGGCGCTTCATCCGGACCGAGTCGCGGCCCGGTCTCGAGGAAGTCGCCCAGATCTCTGGCTCGTACACAGGAACCAAGCCATGATCGACGCCCTGTACTCGATCCCGGTCGTGGGCGTCCTCTTCCAGCTCGTCGGGTACCTGGTCATGGTCATCCCCGACATCTCGCCGATCATCGTGGCCCTGGCTGCCCCGATCGCGCTCGGAGCCCTGTGCGGGATCATGAACGAGCGTTCGGGCGTGGTGAACATCGGGATCGACGGGATGATGCTGAGCTCCGCCTTCACGGGGTTCCTGGTCGCGGGACTCGTCGCCCAGGCGATGGGCAACGGCGATCCCGGGCCTGTCTTCGGTGGGACCATCCCGCTGTTCGTCGGTGTCGTCGTCGCGGTCCTGACCGGGATGGCCGTGTCGCTCCTCCATGCCTGGTTATCGATCACCATCCGGGCCGACCAGATCATCAGCGGGACGATCATCAACATCGCCGCGGTAGGCCTCACCGGCTATCTCAATCGTCTGCTGATCACGCCCAACCCTCGCCTCGGCGCGGGGACGTTCACGGCCTGGCAGCCGCCGGCATTCCTGGTCGATCTGCCCGGCGTCGGCTGGCTGTTCCGAGCCTTCTTCGAGCAGGGTCCGATCGCCATGAGCGCGCTGATCCTTGCCATCGGGCTCCAGGTCTTCCTGTTCCGGTCGCGCTGGGGGCTACGCACGCGGGCCGTCGGCGAGCACCCCAAGGCAGCCGAGACGGTCGGCATCGACGTCATCCGGTTGCGCTACAAGAACGTCATCTACGGTGGTGTCTTCGCCGGCCTGGCCGGGGCGTATCTCACCCTCGAGGCGAATGGCTCGTTCCAGAACGGGATGACCGCCGGGCGCGGCTTCATCGCCCTGGCTGCAGTCATCTTCGGCCGCTGGACGCCGCTCGGCGCGTTCGGGGCGGCGCTCCTGTTCACCGCCTCGGATGCACTCCGGGTCGCGGTCGGGCTCAGCCCGCCGACCGGACAGCTGGGCGACATCGTGGCCAAGATCCCGCTCGAGTTCTACTCGGCCCTGCCGTACGTGGTGACCATCGTGGTCCTGGTCGCGGCGGTCGGCCGGAGCGTGGCCCCCGCCGCGGTCGGCAAGCCGTACGCCCGCGAAGCCCGGACATGAGCGGTCGGTGACCGCCGAGGAGCGGGCCCGCGCCTGGGACATCCTCGACCTCCAGGAGGGCCGCGGACCGGTCCAAGTGCTGGACGAGGCGGGCATCGACCGGGTCCTGCGGAGTGCCCGTCGGATCGCCATCGTGGGCGCCTCGCCCGACCCCGGCCGCTCGTCGCACGCGGTGATGCGCTATCTGATCCAGCACGGCTACGAGTGCATCCCGATCAACCCGAACGCCCGCGATGTCATGGGCATCCCGACCTTCCGGACGCTCATCGAGGCCGTCGCCGAGACCGGCCCGGTCGACCTGGTCGACGTCTTCCGTCGCTCGGAGCTGTGCCTCCCTCACGCCGAGGAGGCCGTCGCGGTCGGGGCGGGCTGCCTGTGGCTCCAGCTCGGCGTGGTCGACTGGGACGCCGCCCGGATCGTCGCCGCGGCCGGGCTCGACGTGGTCATGGATCGCTGCACCGCGATCGAACACCGGCGCCTGCGCGACGCCGGGACGGCGCCCGAGCGAACGAGCAGCCCAGCCACGACCAGGACGACCCCGAAGGCGGCGACGAGCGCACCCAGCCGGGCCTGGCGCTGGAGGATCTCCATGGCCACCGACGCGCCGGTCTTGCCCTCGTCGCGCAGGCCGCCGCGCCACGCCTCGTAGCGGGCGATGTTGGCATCCTCGGCCTTGAGCGCCTGGTAGCGCGACCACGGACCACGGGCCCGGTTCCAGCCGACGCCGATCAGGATCAGCCCACCGACGATGAGCACGAGGTTGATGGCGCTCATCTGCCTGCCGGCCCCGTGTCCTCCCCCGGGAGGGCATCGAGCTGGACCTGGACCACCGCCTTGACCAGGCCGGCATTGGCCTGGCCGCTGGTCGCCTTCATGACCTGACCGACGATGAACCCGATGGTCGGCTTGCCGACGCGATAGTCGGCGACGGCCTTGGGGTTGGCCGCGATGACCCCGGCGACGATGGTCTCCAGCTCGGCGCTGTCGGAGATCTGGCGGAAGCCGCGTGCCTCGATGATGACGCCGACCGCGCTGCCCGAGGCGAGGTGCTGATCGAGGACCTCGCGGGCATTGGCCCGACTGAGCTCGGCGGCGACGACCCGGCGAACGAGGTCGGCCAGCTCCGGCCCGGAGGCTTGACCGACGAGACCGCCAGGGCCCCGCTCGGCGGTGGCCTTGGCCGCTCGGGTGTAGTCCCCGCTCACGAGGTTGGCGACTTCCTTGGCCGGCAGGTCGGGACCTGCCGCCCGGATCGCCTCGAACGCCGCCGACATGGCCGGGTCGGCCACGATCACCGCCGCGTCGTAGGTCGACAGGCCGGCCTCGGCGGCGTAGCGGTCGCGGCGGGCGGCGGGCAGCTCGGGCAGGGCGGCCCGGATCCCGGCGAGCCAGGCGGGGTCGACCCGCAGCGGCGGCAGGTCCGGCTCCGGGAAGTAGCGGTAGTCGTGGGAGTCCTCCTTGGAGCGCATGACGTAGGTCACGCCCCGAGTGTCGTCCCAGCCGCGGGTGTCCTGGGTCAGCGTCTCGCCCGCCTCGAGAGCGGCCGCCTGGCGCTCGATCTCGAACTCGATGGCGTGCTCGACCGAACGGAACGAGTTCATGTTCTTGACCTCGACCCGGGTCCCGAACGGTTCGGTCCCGCGGCGGCGCAGCGAGACGTTGGCCTCGACCCGCATCTGGCCGTGCTCCATGTCGGCGTCGGACACGTCGATCGCCCGGAGCAGGAGCTGGAGCTCTTCGGCGTAGCGGCGGGCCTGCTCGGCGGTCCGGATGTCGGGATCGGTCACGATCTCCATCAGCGGTGCGCCGGACCGGTTGAAGTCGACCAGGCTGACCCGCCGGCCGGTGTCGTCGGTCTCGTGGATGAGCTTGGCCGTGTCCTCCTCGAGGTGGGCCCGAGTGATCCCGATGGTGACCGCGCCGGCGCTCGTCTCGACGGTCAAGCGACCCGTGGGCGGCCAGGGGTAGCTCGAACTGGCTGATCTGGTAGCCCTTGGGTAGATCGGGATAGAAGTAGTTCTTGCGATCCCAGCGGGTCGCCTCGGGGGTCGCTGCGCCGATGGCCGCACCGGTGGCCAGGACCCCTTCGACCGCCCGCCGATTGATCGTCGGCAGGGCTCCCGGCAGATCCGAGGCAGACCGGGCAGGTGTGGCTGTTCGGTGCGGAGCCCTCGTAGTCGGTGGAGCAGCCGCAGAACATCTTGCTGGCCGTGCCGGAGCTGGCAGTGGACCTCGATCCCGATGACCGGCTCCCAGCGCTCCAGGAGCGAGCCCGTCGCTGTCGTCACTGGATCGTCAGTCCCTGCTCGATCAGGGCCAGACCGTACATCGCGACGGCCAGCCAGGCGACCGCGACTACGGTCCGTCGGGCGAACGTCCGGACTCGCATCCGGGCGATCAGGGGGCGGCTGGCATCGATCGCCCGGCGGGTCGGATCGCCGTCGTCGTGGACCATCGGGCCGAGTGCCTCACGCGCGACGACGTACCCCCGCCAGGTCCCGAGGACGGTCGCGATCGCGCCACAGGCGACGAGGATGGCTGGCACCCCGACAGTTTGGCATAGGCGCCCGGCCGCGGGCCATCGGATGGTCGGAAGCGGTTCCGGAGCGCATCGCTTTCAACGGGCGGTCGCGCGGCGCCAGACGCCGCGGGTGACGTTCGGGACCGGCCTCAGGCGGCGGCCCGGTTGCGCTCGACGAACCGGCCGATCCGGCGGAGGGCTTCTTCGAGCTGGTCGTACGCCGTCGCGTAGCACATCCGGACGTGGCCCTCGCCCGACGCGCCGAAGGCACTGCCCGGGACGACCGCGACACGCTCCTCCAGCAGGAGCCGCTCGGCGAACGTCTCCGAGTCGAGCCCGGTCGCGGTCGTGACCTCCGGGAAGGCGTAGAACGCGCCGCGCGGCTCGAACGTGCGCAGACCGAGGGCATTGAGCCCGTCGACCAGGAGCCGTCGCCGTCGGTCGTACTCGGCCAGCATCCGCTGCACGTCCTGCTCACCGTGGAGGAGGGCCGCGAGGGCCGCATCCTGGGCGATCGTCGGGGCGGACATGATCCCGTACTGGTGGACCTTGACGATCCCCTCGAGGATGCCGACCGGCGCAGCCACGTAGCCGACCCGCCAGCCGGTCATGGCGTAGGCCTTGCGAGAAGCCGCCCATCAGGATGGTTCGTTCGCGCATCCCGGGCAGGCCGGAGAAGGCCCGATGGCGATAGGAGCCGTAGGCCAGGCGGTCGTAGATCTCGTCGCTGTAGACGAGCAGGTCGTGGCGCTCGGCGATCGCGGCCAGCTCGATCCTGGACGGCATCGGGCAGGACCGCTCCGGTCGGGTTGCAGGGATAGCCCAGGAAGAGGGCCTTGGTCCGGGGCGTGATGGCCGCCTCGACGGCCGCCGGGTCGAGCGCGAAGTCGTCCTCCAGACGGGTCGCCACCCGGACCGGGACGCCACCGGCGAAGGAGATCGCCGGGACGTAGGCGACGTAGGACGGCTCGTGGAGGATGACCTCGTCGCCGGGGTCGCAGGTCGCCCGAAGGGCGAGATCGACCGCCTCGGAAGCCCCGACCGTGATCAGGATCTCGGTCGCCGGGTCGTAGCGGACGCCGTAGCGGCCCTCGAGGTGGGCGGCCAGGGCCTGGCGCAGCTCGATCGTCCCGTAGTTGCTGGTGTAGTGGGTCCGGCCCCGGAGGAGGCTGGCGACGCCGGCCTCGACGATATCCGGCGGGGTATCGAAGTCCGGCTCGCCGACGCCGAGGCTGATCACGTCGTCCATCGTCGCCAGGATGTCGAAGAAGCGCCGGATCCCGGACGGCGGTACCTCGCGCACACGCTGGCTGAGCGCACGCTCAGCGAGAGGCGGGCGGGTGGTGGTGGACGGGTCCGTATCGGTGGTCATCCCCGCGAGTGTACCGGCCTCGGGCGAGATCCGGCCCGTGCCTGGGGGCGTAGCATCGGACGAACGGGTGGCATCGACCGCCCCGGCAGCACAGGTGACGGCGTGGTCGGACGTGCCCTGGATCGGCTGATCCTCGCTCAGACCCGCTGGGCCAAGCCCGTTGGCGACTGGGTCCACGGACTGGCCGAGGCCGTGTTCGGCCGGATGGTCCCGGTCCGGAGCTTCCTCAATGGGACGTGGCTCGGCCACCCCCTGCATGCCGTCCTGACCGACGTCCCGATCGGGGCCCTTGGCCTGGTCGTCGTGTTCGATGTCCTCGGCCAGGCGGGGGCCGCGGACGTCGCCCTCGTCATCGGGATCCTGGCCATGATCGCCTCGGCGGTGGTGGGCTACGCGGACTACTCGGTCACGGACGGCGCGGCGCGGGCCCGGGCGACGGTCCACAGCACCTTGATGATCGTGTCGCTCCTGCTCTACCTCGTGTCCCTGGGCCTCCGGGCAACGAGCCCGGATGTCCGGACCGCGGCGATCCTCGTGTCGGTCGTCGGCTTCGTCGTCCTGGCGGCCGGTGCCTATGTCGGCGGTGACGTGGTCTTCGTACTCGGCAACATGGTCGACCGTCATGCCTGGCGACCGGCCGGCGCGAAGTGGCAGCCGCTCGAAGTCGGTGACATCCCGGACGGGACGCCGGTCAAGGCCAAGGTCGGCGTCCAGAACCTAATCCTCGTCCGCCAGGGCGAGACGATCCACGCGCTCCATGACCAGTGCGCGCACGCTGGCGGTCCACTGAGCGGTGGGCGGGTCGTGGATGGCTGTATCGAGTGCCCGTGGCACCAGTCGCGCTTCGAACTGGCCACCGGCCGACGCCGGCGCGGGCCGACCGTCTACGACCAACCGGCCTACGAAGTGCGTGTCGCCGAGGGCGGTGGCTACGAGGCACGACGGACGTCCTGAGGGGTTCGAGAGAGACCTAGCGCAGGATCTCGATCAGCAGGACCCAGGCGTCGAGGACACCGGCAGCCAGGGCGAAGATCGCTCCGACGACCAACCAGTGCAGGCCGAAGCCGACCCCCAGTGCCAGCGACAGGCCGCCGAGGATGGCCGGGATGGTCGCCAGCTGGGTCATCAGGATCCGGGCAGCGAACTGCCCAGGGGCGGCTCCGGCGCCGATCGACGCGACGAAGTACTCGCGCCACTCGTTCGGGTCGAGGCCGGTCACCGACGGTCAGCCGCTCGGCAGCTCAGGCGTGGGCGCCGGCGGCGGCCGCCCTGTCGGCAGGCGTGGGCACCGAGGGTTCCCTGCTCAGGCCCAGATCGCGCGGCTCGAGCCTGCGCCAGTCCGCGTCGGGGGTCAGACCTTCGTAGCCGCGGGCGAGGCGGAGCAATCCGAGCTCGGTCCAGGGCGCCCCGATGAGCTGGAGGCCGACCGGCAGGCCGTCGGCCAGGCCGCACGGGATCGAGACGCCCGGTAGCCCGGCCATGTTGACCGGCAGGGTGCAGGCATCGTTGAGGTACATCGCGACCGGGTCGTCCATCTTGGCCCCGAGACGGAAGGCGACACCGGGGCTGGTCGGGGCCACGATCGCGTCGAAGCCGGCCGCCCAGACCGCATCGAAGTCGGCCTTGATCAGGGTCCGGACCTTCTGTGCCTTGAGATAGAACGCATCGTAGTAGCCGGCCGACAGGGCGTAGGTACCGAGCATGATCCGACGCTTGACCTCGTCGCCGAAGCCGGCGCCCCGGGTCGCCAGGTAGTTGGCCAGGACATCGCCGTCACGGACCGCGGCGCCGAAGCGGATCCCGTCATAGCGAGCCAGGTTGGCCGAGGCCTCGGCCGGGGCGACGATGTAGTACGTGGCCAAGCCGTAGTCGGTGTGGGGCAGGCTGACCTCCTCGACGATCGCCCCGGCCGCCTCGAGCGCCGCCACCGCCTCACGGACCCGTGCTTCAGTGCCGGGCTCCATGCCCGCCACGAAGTACTCCCTGGGCAGACCCAGACGCTTGCCGCGGAGGGCCCCGGCCGCTTCGTCGTCGGAAGTCGCGAGGGCCAGCAGGTCGTCCGGGACCGGGGTGGGCGCCGAGGTGGAGTCGCGTTCGTCCCGGCCGGCCACCGCGTGAAGCAGCGCGGCGGCGTCGGTCGCGTCCCGGGCGAACGGCCCGATCTGGTCGAGCGACGAGGCGAAGGCCACGATGCCGTAGCGGCTGACCCGGCCATAGGTCGGCTTCATCCCCACGATCCCGGTCAGCGCCGCCGGCTGACGGATCGAGCCACCGGTGTCCGTGCCGATCGCCAGCGGGACGTGGAACGCGGCCACCGCCGCGGCCGAGCCGCCGCTGCTGCCACCCGGGACCCGATCGAGATCCCAGGGATTGGCGGTCGGACCGTAGGCCGAATGCTCGGTCGACGAGCCCATCGCGAACTCGTCCATGTTGGTCTTGCCCACGACGACCGCGCCGACGTCCCGAAGACGCTCCGTGATGTGGGCGTCGTACGGTGCCCGATAGCCCTCCAGGATGCGCGACCCGGCGGTGCACTGGCCGCCCTTGAGCGAGACGAGATCCTTGAGCGCGATCGGGACACCCAGCAGGGGGTGGAGCGCGGCGACGGCGGCCGGACCAGCTCGCCGGGCGTCGGCCAGGCGCGCGTCGGCGGCGTCTGCTTCGGCCAGGGCGCGCTCACGGTCGATGGTCAGCCAGGCGTTGAGCGCCCGGTTGCCGGCCTCGGCGGCGTCGAGCGCGGCGCCGGTCGCCTCCCGCGAACTGAGCGAGCCAGCCCGGAGCAGGGTCGCCAGCTCATGAGCGGTCAGGCGGGTCGGGTCGGTCATTCGCCGGACATGATCGCGGGCACGACGATGAAGTCGCCCTGGCGTTCGGGTGCGTTGGCCAGGGCAGCCTCGGCCGGCAGCGATGGCGTGACCACGTCGTCGCGCAGGATGTTCGCGAGCTCGATCGTCTGGGCGGTCGGCGCGATCGCGTCGGTGTCCAGCTCGGCCAGCTTGGCGTACTGATCCAGGATGTGGTTGAGTTGGCTCTCGAGGCGGGTCAGCTCGGCTTCGGTCAACCCCAGACGAGCGAGATGGGCGACATGGACGACCTCGTCGCGGGAGAGTGTGGCCATGGCCGGATGATAGCCGACCGACCCTGATGGACGACCATCGGCTCGGCTACGATCGGGGCCATGGACGACCCAGTCACCATCAGGCCGATGCGCCAGGGCGACGTCGAGCCTGCCGCTGATGTCATGATCGGCGGAGGCTGGGGCGACCGACGCCGCTTCCTGGCGTTCACCGTGGCCCATCCCGGCTGCGTGCCATTCGTCGCCGAGGTCGACGGGCGGATCGCCGGGACCGGGGTCGCCACGGTCAACGGTCCGGTCGGCTGGGTCGGGATGATCTTCGTCGACGAGGCGCTCCGGGGGCGCGGCCTGGGGACCGCCCTGACCGCGGCGGTCATGGACACGCTGGAACGGGCGGGCTGTGTCTCGATGGCCCTCTTGGCCTCGCCCCTCGGTCGGCCGATCTACGAGCGTCTGGGGTTCGCCGCGGAGATGGACTACCGGTTGCTCGTGGCGTCGGCCGGACCGGGCCACAGCGAGGCCGACGACGACGTGCCGACCCTAGGCGACGGCGCCAGCCACCTGCGCGCTTACACCCCGACCGATCTGGCCGCGATCGCCGCGCTTGACCGGGCGGCGACCGGCGAGGACCGGGCGCACCTGCTGCGCGACGTCGTCGGTCCCGATGTCACGGTGGTGGCGGTGCGCGCCTCGGGTGAGCTGGTCGGCTACGACAGCCGGGTCCCCTGGGGCACCCACCCGACGATCGCAGCGGCGGTCCCCGACGGGATCCGACTGCTCGAGGCTCGGCGCCGAATGACGCGCCCCGGAGGCGATGTACGGACCGCGATCCCGGAGGTCAACCGGGTCGGCCTGACGACCCTGGAGAACCTCGGCTGGCAGGCCGAACGGGGGCTGACCCGGATGATCCGCGGCGCCCCGATCGCCTGGCGGCCGGAACCGGCACGATGACCCAGTACGCGATGATGATGAGGTGCCCGACGAACTTCTGGTTCACCATCGCGTGCACGCCCATCGCCAGCGCGACGATCGCGAGCGCGATCGGAAGCGCGATGAGCCCGACGATCTGCGACGTAGAGCACCGATCTGGAGGCGCGTGTACCCCTGCGCCACCTGCATCACCATGCCGCCGACCGCCGACGACGACGAGCAGGACGACGATCGACCAGGAACACCGCGAGCGAGCTTGCCGCCGAACGTCACCCACGCCGGAACCGGCATCGCGTCCTGCAACTGATCGGGCTTCAGCTGCCGCTCGCGCCAGATCAGCTCACCGCCGTAGAGCGTGGCGAGCAGCACGATGAAGATGAATGCGCCGCCGGTGCACTTGCGGCGCGATCGCCGACGTGACCGGCCAGATCGCCGAGTCGCCGGGATGCGACGTGTACCACGCGCCGACCATCAGGTTGACGACGCAGATCGCCGAGATCGCGAGGAAGGGCGGCTTCGCGAACGATCGAGCGAAGATGAAACAGGCCTGCGAGAAGAACGCGCGTCGCCACGCCGCGCTGTCGTAGCGGAGGCGCGACGGTCGGAATCGGCGGCACGACGACGCGCGCGACTTCCGTGCGACTCGCGCTTCTTGCGGCGCGCGACCGCCGTGTTGGAGGCGCAGCCGGAAGACGGCGGCGACGAGCGCGAACAGCCCGAGCGCGATCGCCGATCCAGAGGAGACGATTCTGCAGCATCGCTCCGGCGAACGGAATCATTCGCGTGTTCTTCTCGGCGACGCTCCAGTAGCGAATCGCGATGTTCGTCGTCGTGATGCGCGAACGGATCGATGAGCGCGGCGAGCGCGAGGCGATCGAGATTGCCGACGATCTGCTGGGTGATCTGCCACGCGACGAGCAGCACGATGCCCGTGATGTAGACCGCGAACAGCTTGCGCGTGAGCGCGCCGACCGCGAACAGCAGCGCGCTCACGAACAGCAGGTTGGGCAGCGCGATGATGAAGAACGGCTGGAACACGCCGCAGAGCGTGATCGGGCCGAGTTTGTCGGCCGGCACCCACGGCATCAGCGTGCCGATGAGCAGTCCGATGGGCAGCGCCGAGTAGATGACGGCCATGATCACGAACGCGCCGCGCGAAGCGGCCGAGGAGATAGCCCGTCTTCGACAGCCGCGTGGTGAAGAGCATCTCCTCGGTGCCGAGCTGCGCGTCGCGCAGCACCGCGGTGCCGGCGATCGCCGTCGTGATCACCTGCCCGATCGCCGTGAGAATGCCGATCGCCGATCGCGAGCACGAACGGCGCGTTGCGATGGATCTGTCCCGTGCCGCCGATGCTGAGGAACGAATCGGAGGCGGTCGAGAAGAACGCCATCAGGAAGAACAGCGACGAAGAACAGCAGCGTGAGCGGCCGCTTGAACCAGTAGGCCAGCTCGAAGGTGAAGACGGTCCAGAACATGGCTCAGGCCTCCGCGAGCGCGACGCTGCCGACGCGATGCATGTACACGTCCTCGAGCGTCGGATCGACCGAGGTGAATCCGTCGCCCGGCGCGCTCTCGCTGAAGACGTGCACGACCGGATCGCCGGCGACGAGCCGCACGCTGATCACCTTGAGCGCCGCCTGCACGGCGGCGAGCTCCGGCTTGCGAATCCGCTTGCGCCAGATGTGGCCGCGCACGTCGTCGAGCACCTGGCTCGGATCGCCCTGGAGAATCACCTCGCCGGCGTTGATGATCGCCATGCGACGACAGAGCTCGCGGACGTCCTCGACGATGTGCGTCGAGAGAATGACGATCACGTCGTCGCCGATCTCGGAGAGCAGATTCAGGAACCGATGCCGCTCGTTCGGATCGAGGCCGGCCGTCGGTTCGTCGACGATCAGCAGCTTCGGCCGGCCGGCGAGCGCGATGGCGATGCCGAGTCGCTGCTTCATGCCGCCCGAGAATCCGCCGACCGCCTTCTTGCGCGCGTCCCAGAGGTTGGTCTGCTTGAGCAGCGCGTGCACGAGGTCGCGTCGCTCGCCCGGCGGCCGCGACTCCCTTGAGCGCCGCGAAGTGATCGAGCACGCGCTCGGCGCTCAGGTTCGGATAGAAGCCGAATTCCTGCGGCAGGTAGCCGAGCATCTTGCGAACGTCGTCGGGCTGCGTCAGGACGTCGATGTCGCCGAGTCGCACGCTGCCCGAGTCGGGCTGCTGCAGCGTGGCGATGGTGCGCATGAGCGTCGACTTGCCGGCGCCGTTCGGGCCGAGCAGGCCGAACATCCCGGCGGGGATCTCGAGCGAGACGTTGTTGAGGGCGCGCACGCCGTTGGCGTACGTCTTGGAGAGGCGGTCGATGACGAGATTCATGGCCCGGTCGGTGAGGTGACCGGACGATTGTACGCCGTACAGGGTGAGCGAGCGGTCCTGTACGGCGCGGGCGGAGGGTCTGCTGCGACCGCGCAGCAGTCCTCGCTACGCCGCATCGACGTCAGTGCGTCAACGCGTAGATCAGATAGTTGACCCCGAGCTTGTACGCCTCGTTCGATCCCGCGACGACCTGAAAGCCCGTCGCCGAGAATTCCCAGAAGTTCGACACGTCGGTGTTGAAGTTGAGCAACACCATGATTCGCTTCTGCGGATCGTTGTCGACGAACAGCCGCGGAAAGCTGCGCCGGGCCGCGATCGTAGTACTGCGGCACGACGTTGAACGACTCGATGTCGAAGAACGAATGAAAGATCGGATGCGCGATCGAGAGATCGCGCGAAATGCAGCTCGGGGAAGATCCGCTCGAAGTTCGTTCTCGATGTTCGCCATGCCCATGTTGCCGGGACTGAATCCGTCGCGCGTGTCGTCGAGAATGAGGAAGCCGCCCTTGAGCAGATACTTCCGCAGCGCGAGCGCCTCGTCGTCCGACATCACCCAGTACCCGGCTTCGGTCATGTACGCGACGGGAAACTTGAACAGCTGCGGGTCGTCGATGGCGAGGACGTTCGATCCGTCGAGATGGCCGTCGAGCAGATAGCTCATCTCGTGCGTGATCTTGAGCAGATTCTCTTCGGCGTGCGAGTAGCCGTGCGCCCACGCCGGAAGTCCGCGATAGTAGTAGCCGCCCGATGCGACGGTGTAGCGCAGCCGCGCGAAGGTGAATCGTCCGTCGTACGGCAAGTTGCGCGGGATCGGGATCGCCGCCGCCGAACGCGCTCGGAACCCTCCGCCGCCTTGCGCGATGAGCGCCGGCGCCGCGAGCAGCGCGATGAGCGCCCAGGGCGCCGCGCGTCGAAACCGAACAGGAGAGTGGCGAATCATCGAGCGCCTCGCGGAAGATCGCATCTGCTAGCTATGCGGTGAGACACACCAGAGCAAGCGATCGCGTTCGAAGCTACACGGGATTAGTGACTTCTTTGCGAGGCGACGCGAATCACATGCCGCCGAGGAAGCGCGCGATGGTCTGATTCAGGAAGTCGCGGTCCTGCGGGATTGCCGCCGGCGCCGGCCGGATGTCCCCACAGCGACGGAATCGGCACGAGCGAGACGGTCGACATGAACTGCGCTTCGTAGCGCGCGTCGCCGACCGGGAAGTAGAGGTCCGTTTCCGACGGCATGTAGAGGAACGGCACCTTGATCGAGCGCAGCGCGCGCTCGACGTCGCCATTGAAGCCCGGCGTCGTGCCGACGTCGTGCTTCTCCCACGTGCGCGCCTGCAGGATGATGTCGTTGGCGTCGGCGCCGGACAGAAAGTTCGTGCGGAAGGTCTGCATGTACTGCTCGAGCGTCGTGCCCGGCGCGGCGTTCGCCTTCCAGAGCTCGCGCCGCCACCACTCCTGCGAGTAGAGCCAGCCGCCCACACCATGCCGAACGCCTCCATGCCCTTCTTCGGCGGCGCGGTGTAGTCGCCGTCGTTGAACGTCGGATCGGCGGTGAGCGCGGCGATCTGTCCCTCGAGCCGCACGATGCCGTGTCCGTACGTCTTCGCCGTGCCCGACGTCGCGACGATGCGATCGGCGAAGTCGGGATAGCTCACCGCCCACTGAAACGCCTGCTGCGCGCCCATCGAGAAGCCGATGATCGCGCGCAGGTGCGTGATCTTGAGATCCTGCGTCGAGCAGCTGGTGCACCGCCTCGACGTTGTCGCGGATCGTCATGACCGGAAAGCGCGGACCGTGAAACGGCTCCGGCGTGTTGCTCGGCGACGACGAATGGCCGTTGCCGAACAGCTCCGTCGCGACGAGGAAGAGCTTCGCGGTGTCGAGCGCGCGTCCCGGGCCGATCAGCCACTCGTAGCCGTGATGCGTCGCCATGTAGTGCGACGGCAGCAGCACGACGTTGTCGCGCGCGGCGTTCAGGTGGCCGTAGGTGCCGTAGACGACGATCGGCCTTCGGGCAGCACGACGCCGCTCTCGGTCTTGAAAGTTCTCGATCGCGAACTCGTGATGCTCGGCGCGGTCGACGCGCTGGGCGCGCGCCGGTGCGACAGCCACGACAGAGGAGCGCGGCGCCGGCGAGGCATGAGCGGAATGAGTCGCATCCGCGAAAGATGCCGCTCGCCGGGCGTCGGCCGGCAAGCAGCGACGGCTATCCGCCGACGAGGATCTGCATCGACTTGATCTTCGGCTTGGCGCCCGCATCGACGGCGAGGCGTGAGCGTCGCCGCGCCCTCGTTCTCCGTCATGATCGAGACCTCGACCGATCTCGTCGTCCCACCTGATCGAGGCCGTGACACTTCAGCGCTCCCAGGTTCTGATGCATGCCGGCGCAGACGCTGCGCGCGCTGCAGCGGCGGTCGGCGTGCCGGCTTCGATGACGAAATGCTCATCGATGAATTTGGTGAGGGCCGCGACCGTCGCCCGTCGTTGATCGCCTTGACGAACTGCGTCGATGCAGCGCGGCGACGGCGGGCGGCGGCGCCTTGGCGTTCGCACGCGGTCCGGCCGCGCTCGCGACGGGCCCTCCGTCGGGCGACGGCAAGCCCAGTATCCGCCGATCGCTTCGCGCACCGACTGCGAAGCGGAACGTCCGGCGTTGTTCGACGCGATGATGATCTCGATGCCGTCGGCCCGGCAAGCGCTCGTAGAGGAAGGAGTTGACGAGGTCGGATCCGGCGAGTCCGATCGGCTCGTTCGGATTGAACCGCAGCTCGCGCGTCGCCGGCTTGAGCAGCTGGTCGACTCGAACAGCGCTTTGTAGAACGCGTGCATGTCACCGACGGTCGACAGCATTCCGCCGTTGCCGCGAAGATTCCAATACGGACCATCAGCGGCATGCGGCTTGTCGAGAGCATCGTCCCGAGTCCTCGCCGTTGCGATAGCCGTGCGCGAGCCGGCTCGGGTCGAATCGCGGAAGCAGAAAGCCGGTCTCCTTCAGGCCGAGTGGATCGAGAATGTTGTCGCGCACGAACTCGTCGTACGTGTGCCCGCTGACCTTCTCGATCACGGCGGCGAGGAGCGCGTATCCGGTGTTGGAATACTGCTCGCGTGTGCCCGGCGGAAACTCCAGCGGCCGAGCTCATGCCGCGTCGAGGAGTTGGTCGCGCGTCAGCGGCTCGAAGTCGCCGCCGAGTCCGATCGGGAAACCGGCGACGTGCGTGCACGAGCTGCCACAGCGTGATGTTCCGTTTGTCGGCCGGCGCGTCGGGGAAGAACTTCGACAGCGAGTCGTGGATGTTCGAGTCGCCCGCGTTCGTGGAGTTGGAGCAGGGCGACGACCGTGAAGTCCTTGGTGTTCGAGCCGATCTGGACGACGGTCGATGGGCTGAACGGCGTCTTGGCCGCGCGATTGGCGAGTCCGTAGCCGCTGCTCGAGCAGCGTCGTGCCGCCCCGCTCGACGCGCACGACGCCACTGAACCCCGTGCCTCGAGCACGCGCAGGGCCGAGTCGAGGGCGCCGTCGGGTCGGTGCCATCGCGGCGGAGCGCGGCGAGGATCGGGCAGAGCGGAGCGAAGCGCGGAGAGCATCGACGGTCTCCAGTACCAGGTAAGGGGAGGTCGATAGTTCGACACGCCCCTCGACGCCAGGGTTTCCACGCTGTCTCTTGATGGCATGACGCTCCCCACGACTGCCCTCGTCGCGGCGCTTCTGTCGTGCCAGCGGCGCCCCCGCCCAGTCCGCGGCCCCAAGCTCGACAGCATCATCCGCCGCACCGTCGCCGACAAACACCTCGTCGGCCTGTCCGTCGGCGTCATGCACGAGCGGCAAGATCGTTCTCGCGAAAGGCTACGGCGTGAAGCACGCTCGCCGCCGGCGACGCCGTGACGCCCCGCACGATGTTCGCCATCGGCTCGGTGACGAAACAGTTCACCTGCTCGGCGCTGATGATCCTGGCCGAGGAGAAGAAGCTGTCGCTCACCGATCCCGTCGCGAAGTACTTCCCGAAGCTCACGCGCGCCAAGGACATCACGCTGCTCGATCTCGGCGGTCATCTGTCGGGCTATCGCGACTACTATCCGCTCGACTTCGTCGACAACGAGATGCAGAAGCCGGCGACGGCCGACGCGATCATCACCGAGTACGCGACGCGACCGCTCGACTTCGAGCCGCGCTCGCGATACTCGTACAGCAACACCGGGTTTCTGATTCTCGGCCGCGTGATCGAGAAGGTGAGTGGCCAGCCGTTCGGCGACGTTCATCACCAAGCGGCTCTTCACGCCGCTCACGCTGACGCGGACGGCGTACGAGCCGGCGTGGAGCGCGGCAGCGACATGGCCACGGGCTACTCGTCGTTCGGTCTCGCGCCGCCGATTCCGGTGGCTCCGGAAGGCGAAGGGCTGGGCCGGCGCGGCCGGCGCCATCTGGTCGACGCCGACCGATCTCCTGACCTGGGACCGCGCGCTCGTCGAGCACAAGCTCATCTCCGCCGACTCGTACGCGACGATGACGACGGCGCGACGGCTCACCGACGGACGATCGAGCGGCTACGGCTGCGGCGAGGGCGTGAACGATCGCGGGCAGTCGATCACGCTGTCGCACGGCGGCGCCGTGAGCGGGTTCGTCGCGCAGAACACGGTGATTCCGTCGACGAAGTCCGCAGTCGTGCTGCTCGCCAACACCGACTTCGCGGCGGTCGGCGCGCTGAATCAGGAGCTCGTCGCCTCGCTCGATGCCGCAGCGTCGACGTGCCGGTCGATTCACGGCGCGACGGCGCTCGATGCCGCGCGAGCGTTTCTCGCGGCGCTGGAGAAGGGAACGGTCGATCGCGTCGACGCTCGGCGGCGGACTTCAACGACTATCTCACGCCGGCCAAGATGCGGCGGCGCGGCAGGCGCTCAACGCGCTCGGTCCGATCAAGAACATTCGCGTCGCCGGCACGGGCGAGCGTGGCGGGATGGAGGTGGCGACGATGCTGTTCGACGCCGGAACGACGAACGCGCGCGCGCTCATGTATCGGACGCCCGATGGAAAGGTCGCAGGAATTCCTGCATCTCGAGAAACTGATCATGCGATCCATACGCATTCTCGCTTCGGACTCCTCGCTCGTCGCGGCGTCGGCGCCTCCACGCGCAGCGTCCGCTCAAGGTCTACATCTCCGCCGACATGGAGGGGATCACCGGCGTTGCGTCGGCCGATCAACTCGGACCGGCGAGCTTCGAGTATCAGCAGGCGCGCCAGTGGATGACCGGCGACGTGCTCGCGGCGATTCAGGGCGCGCGCGAAGCCGGCGCGACGGAGTTCGTCGATCAGCGACTCGCACGGCAACGGCGAGTCGCTGCTTGATCGATCGGTTTCCGAACGACATCCCGATCACGATCGTTCGCTCCTTCCCGCGCCCGCTCGGCATGATGGAAGGAATCGACTCGAGCTTCGCCGCCGTGATCTTCATCGGCTATCACGCGTCGACGTCGAGCACGACGGGCGTGCGCGCGCACACGATGTCGAGCGCGCTGCTCACGCGGATCGCGATCAACGGCACGTCGATGTCCGAGGCCGGCATCAACGCCGCCATCGCGGCGCAGTACGGCGTGCCGGTGGTGATGATCACCGGCGACGATGCAGATCGTCGCCGAGACGAAGCAGCGACTCGGTCCGATCGAGGGCGTGGCGGTGAAACGCGCGATCGGCTTCCACTCGGCCGCGACGATGACGCCGGAGGCCGGCCAGGCGCTGATTCGGCAGCACGCCAAGACGGCCGTCGGCGCGTCGCGCCGAGATGCGTCCGTACACCATGACCAAGCCGCTGACGCTCGAGGTCTCGTTCAAGAACTATCGTCCGGTCGAGCTGCTCGGCTACCTGTCGAACGTGCAGCGGATCGATTCGCACACCGTGCGCTACATGCCGCGCGACATGGTCGACCTCTCGAAGTTCCTCGAGTTCGTGACGAGCTACGATCCGACGCTGACTCCGTAGCGCGTGTCGACAAGAAACCTCAACGTGCTGCCGATCGAGGCCCCCGTGTATTTCGGCCTCCATGGAGATTGATCCGCTCGGGACCGCCGATGCCGCGAATCGAATCCCAGTCGTCGGAAGCGTCGGCCGCTGCCGCGGCGCACTCGCGACTCAACACGTGGGTCGCGATCACCGTCGCGCTCCTCGCGACGTTCATGGGCATCTGCAAGGTCAAGGACGACAACATCGTCCAGGCCATGCAGCAGGCGCAGGCCGACAAGATCGATCACTGGAGCTTCTACCAGGCGCGCAACATCCGGCAGGAGATCGCGCAGGCGACGCTGTCGCAGCTGACGCTCGCCGCGCGCTGGTCGCACCGGCCGCCGCAACACGCGCCGATCGACTCGGCGATCGTCCGCGCTACAAGGCGCTCGTCGCCGACCAGGCGGCGAAGAAGGATTCACTGCGCGTCCAGGCCGAGGCCGATCAGAAGACGTACGACTCGCTCAACTATCGCGACGACCAGTTCGATCTCTCGGACACGCTGATCGCGCTGGCGATCTCGATGCTCGCGCTCACGGCGCTCACGAAAAAGCGATGGCTCTTCTGGATCGCGATGGTGCCGACCGCGCTCGGCGTGCTGATGGGCCTCGCGGGCCTGCTTGGCTGGGCGCTACATCCGGATGCGATCTGCGGTTGTTGTCCTGAGTACAGCCGAACGGCGCGAACAGCCGACGGCGCGACAGCGACCGCGCGCACAGCCGAACGCGCGCAGCCGACGGCGCGCACAGCCGAACCGCGCGAATTGCGAGCCGGTCGCTACATGCTGAGGTGCGCAGTTCGGCCGCGCTTTCGCAGTTCGCGCTATCGGCTGTGCGCGCGGTTCGGCTGTGCGCGCAGTTCGGCGCGCGCGTTCGGCTGTCGCGCCTCAGCATTTCGCGCCGTTCAGCTTCCTCCGCAAGCCGGCACTCTTCCACGCTCCTCCGATCGCCAGGTCTGTCGCTCATGCCTCCTGCCTCGATAGCGAGCGGAAAATCTGGGGCGTGATCGCCGCCTCGTCGGCCGGCACGGTCATCGAGTGGTACGACTTCTACATCTTCGGCAGCCTCGCCGACGGTCCTCTCCGGCGATGTTCTATCCGGCGACGCAACCCGACGATCTCGCTGCTGAAGTGGCTCGCGACGTTCGCCGTCGGGTTCGCGGTGCGGCCGCTTCGGCGCGATCGTCTTCGGACGCATCGGCGATCTGGTCGGCCGCAAGTACGCCTTCATGATGACGCTGCTCATCATGGGCGGCTCCACCGCGGCGATCGGACTGCTGCCCGGCTACGCGGTCGATCGGCATCGGCGCGCCGATTCTGCTCGTCACGCTGCGCCTGCTGCAGGGCCTCGCGCTCGGCGGCGAGTACGGCGGCGCGGCGATCTACGTCGCCGAGCATGCGCCCGACAACAAGCGCGGCTACTACACGTCGTTCATTCAGACCACGGCGACGCTCGGCCTGTTCGTGTCGCTGCTCGTCATTCTCGGCGACGAAGCACGCGATGAGCGACGCGGACTTCAAGGCCTGGGGATGGCGAATTCCGTTCCTGCTCTCGGCCGATCCTGGTGGTCGTGTCGTACTACATCCGGCGCGCATGGCCGAGTCGCCGCTGTTCGCGCAGCTCAAGGCCGAGGGGAAGACGTCGAAGGCGCCGCTCACGGACAGCTACGGCACGGCCGAACGCTGGAAGGTGTTCTTCATCGTGCTGCTCGGCGCCACGGCGGGGCAGGCGGTGGTCTGGTACACCGGCCAGTTCTACGCGCTCATTCTTCCTTCAGACGATTCTCAAGGTTCCGCTCGACACGTCGTACAAGATCGTCGCGCATCGGCGCTGGTGCTCGGCACGCCGTTCTTCGTCGTGTTCGGCGCGCTGTCGGATCGGATCGGGCGCAAGAAGATCATCATGGCCGGCTGCCTGCTCGCCGCGCTGACGTACATCCCGATCTACCACGCGATGTCCGCGGCGGCGGAGCCCGCTCAAGTTCTGGACGCTCGGTCGCGCTGATCTTCGTCCAGGTGCTGTACGTGACGATGGTCTACGGCCCGATCGCCGCGTTCCTCGTCGAGAGCTTCCCGGCCAAGATCCGCTATACGTCGCTGTCGCTGCCCTATCACTTCGGCAACGGCTGGTTCGGCGGCTTCACGCCCGGTGATCGCGACGTCGATCGTCGCGGCGACGGGGAACCGCTACGCCGGGCTCTGGTTTCCGATCGGCGTGGCGTCCGATGACGTTCGTCGTCGGCGGGCCTTCTGCTCCGCGAGACGAAGGACCACCGGATCTGGAACGAGGTCGACTGACGGTCGAGTCGGCTAGCCGGGCTCGCTCTTGCGACGGCCCGGCTCGGTGCCATGATATAGGCACACCGTCGAGCCATGGAGGCAGTGAATGTCGCCAGATGCCCGCACCGCATCGCCCAGTTCCCTGACGCCCTCCAGCATTCTCGCCGACGAAGCCGCGCTCAAGCGCGTCTTCGACGGGCAGTTCCGATCGTCACTCGCCAGCGCACGCGCGCAACTCGGCGACGCCACGACCATGGCGCCGCGCGTCGTCGAGACGGCGTTCGTCAGCGTGTGGAATCAGCGGGCGACTGATCGCGACGTCGGACCAGCTCAAGGCGACGTGTTGACCGACGAGATTCGGCACGGCGCGGCGCGCGCGTTGAGCCGCCGCCACTCCGCCGGGCCGCTTCGCCGGCGGAAAGGCGACGCAGACCGGGTCGCACGCGACGGCGTCCGACGCGCCCGCCGACGTCTGGGCGAACATCGAGAAGGCGATTCGACGCGTCCGGGCCCGATGCGCACGTCGCGCCGCGACGACAGGCCGGCACGAAGCGGCCAGCCACATGAAGTCGGTGGCGAAGCGGCCGTCGTGGATCGTGCCCGGTCGCGATCGGCGCCTTCGCCGTCGTCATGTCGGTCGGCGGCATGTTGTACTTCGATCGCCTCAGCGAGGACGAAGGCGCACTGTCCGCGGTCAGCTCGGCGGCGATTCAGCCGATCACGTCGAGCGCCGGTCAGATCGGCACCGACGACGCTCGGCGACGGCACGAAGATGACGCATGGGTCCGGAGACGAAGGTCTTCGTGCCCGATCGCATTCCCCGACAAGGTTCGCGTCATCAAGGTCGAAGGCACGGCGCAGTTCGACGTCGCGCCGGTCGCGGACAAGCAGGCCTGCCGTTCGCGTCGTCGCCAAGCGCGTACAGGTGCATCGCGACCGGGACGAGCTTTGCCGTCTCGTCGCTACGCCGACCGACAGCGGCATGATGGTGCTCGTCAAGGAGGGGACCGTCACGGTCAAGGTCGGGAAGACGTCGAGCACGGTGAGCGCGAACCAGGCGGTGATCGTCGACAACGAGACGATTCGTCCGGCCACCGACGCGGAGCGCGCCGAGCGCTTGGGCTGGGTGAACGGCACGATGACGGTGACGGACAAGCCCTTCGCGAAGTGGTCGCGACGCTCACGCGCTGGGGCTTCGACGTCAAGGTGCCGGATCTGCCGCTGCTCGATCGCGACGCGTCGATCAACGTGCCGTTCGACTCGAGGGCCACCCGATGATCAAGGAGAACAGGGCCAGGTCGAGAAGAGCGCGAACGTGAAGTTCGGATCCGAAGGCACGAACGGGTGTTGCGCGACGCGAGCGGCGCGAAGAGCGCGCCTCCTGCGGCGAAGGCCGCACCCGCCAAGGCCGGCAAGAAGAAGTAGCTCACTCACCGGAGACATCAGTCCCATGCGTCGCCTCGTTTCAGCGCTGTTCACGATCGCCGCTCTTGCCGCGCCGGTGTCGGCGCAGGCCCACCCGGACTTTACCGGGAAGTGGGTGCTCGATCCCAAGAGCATCGACGCCAGCATGGGACCGGTCTCCGTCACAATGACCGTCAAGCAGGACGCCAAAGCGATCACCGTCGAGACCGACGCGAACTCGCCGATGGGCGAGCAGAAGTCCAGCGCCGTCTACAACCTCGACGGCTCGCCCTCGAAGAATTCGGCGAATACGCCGGGCGGTGCGCTGGAGCTGAACTCGGCCGGTAGCTGGGACGGGTCCGTCTTCGTCGTCACGACGAAGGGCGAGATCCAGGGTCAGTCGCTCACGCAAAACGACCGCTGGTCGCTCGACGCGGACGGCAAGACACTGCGGCTCCAGCGCGACGTTGCGGCGATGGGGCAGAGCATGTCGATGAAGATGGTGTTCAACAAACAGTGAACACGCGCGCGGCGGTCGCGGCCGCGTCTCTCGCAGTTCTCGTGGTGGCCGCGTGCACGGCCACGCCGCGCGTCTCGACCGCACCGGCGACCGGTCCGTTCGACGTCGTCATCACCAACGGCAAGATCGTCGACGGCACCGGCAACGCGTGGTTCTACGGCGACGTCGGCATCGTCGGCGACCGCATCGTCGCGCATCACGCCCGCCGGCTGCGCTGCGGCTCCGTCGCCGGCGAAGCAGCGAATCGACGCGCGCGGGCTCGTCGTCGCGCCCGGCGTCATCGACATCCAGGCGCAGTCGTACGTGCAACTGCTCACCGGCGACAGTCGCGTCGTCAGCATGATCACGCAGGGCGTCACGACGATGATCCTCGGCGAGGGCGACACGTTCGCGCCGGTGAACGACGGCGTGATCGCGTCGGCGGCCGCGCAGGCCATCGACACGTCGCAGCGAGCGACTGATGAACGGATTGGCGCGGCGATCGCGGCTTCGACGCCTGGTTCCGCGACATGGAGCAGCACCGATGTCGGTGAACGTCGGCTCGTTCGTCGGCGCGGGGACGGTGCGCGCGTACGCCAAGGGCATGGCCGAGGGCGCGGCGACGCCGGCCGAACTGGACACGATGCGGCGCGTCGTGCGCGACGCGATGCTCGACGGCGCGATGGGACTCGGCAGCGCGCTCATTTATCCGCCGGGCAGCTATGCGTCGACCCCGGAGCTGATCGAAGAGGCGAAGGCGATGGCGCCGTACGGCGGCGTCTACATCACGCACATGCGGTCTGAAGGCGATCGCCTGGTCGAGGCGGTCGACGAAGCGATTCGAGATCGGCAAGCGAGGGCGGCGTTCCGGTCGAGATCTACCACCTCAAGGCCGCCGGCGTGAAGAACTGGCCCAAGGCCAAGCAGGTCGTCGCGAAGATCGACTCGGCGCGCGCCGCCGGTCAGGACGTCGCGACGGATCAGTATCCGTACGTCGCGGGGCAGAACAACCTGTCGTCGTGCATTCCGTCGTGGGCGCACGCCGACGGCAAGCTGCTCGACCGCCTGCGCGACCCGGCGACGCGGGCCCGGATCAAGACGGAGATGATGATCGAGTCGCCGTCGGTTGGGAGAAGTCTCTGTCTGTCCGCGACGCCGCAGGGCGTCGAGGTCGTCGGATTCAAGGTCGACTCATTGAAGAAGTACGAGGGCAAGCGGCTGCCGGACATCGGCACGCGCGTGGGGGAAGGACTGGGCCGACGCGCTGATCGACCTGACGCTGGCCGAGAAGAACGGGCTTGAGCAGGTGATCTTCGTCGCGTCGGATTCGAACGTCGCGATGCAGGTGCGCCAGCCGTGGATGAAGTTCGGCACCGACGCCGAGGCGTTCGATCCGGCCACGGCCAAGATCGCGACGCATCCGCGGGCGTACGGCACCTATCCGCGCATCCTCGGCCGGTTCGTGCGCGACGAGCACATGCTCACGCTCGAGGACGCGGTGCGCAAGATGACGTCGGCGCGTCGCCGAGCGGCTGTCGATTCGCGATCGCGGACTCGCTGCGCGAGGGGATGCTACGCCGACGTCATGATCTTCGATCCGAACGACGATCATCGATCGGGCGACGTACGAGGCGCCGCACCAACTCTCGGAGGGGATGAAGTGGGTGCTCGTGAACGGCGTTCCGATCGTCGCGACGGCAGGTCACCGGCGAGAAACCGGGGCGGCTCGTGCGTGGACCCGGGTGGCAGCGGGACCGGCAGCCGCGAACTGCAGGCGCTCTAGGCGGCCCGCCTGCGGGTGCGCTCGAATCGCCTCTCGGACGGCGCTGTAGAGCGATTCGGCGTGGAACGGCTTCTTGATGAACGGCACGTCGGAGCGGCCGATGATGCTCCGCTCCAATTCGCTCACGTCGCCCGAGACGATCGCGACCGGCATGTCGGGATAGAGCTCGCGAATCTGATACGACAGATCGATGCCCGTCATGCCGGGCATCGTGACGTCGGACAGCACGATGTCGATGTCGTCGCCTCTCGCGGCGAGGCGATCGAGCGCTTCGGCGCCGCTCGACGCCTGAACGCACGGTGAATCCGCCGGCTTCGAGCATGCGCGCGATCGTCTGCCGGGTCGGATCGTGATCGTCCACCACCAAGCACTCGTTTGCCGGCGCCGATCTGCGTCGCTTCAGGCATTCCTTCTCCGCTGGGATAGTCGTCTCCTTGTAGAATGATACGCGGCCGCAGCGAACGCAAGGTGTCGCCGCGGCAACCCGTCGAACGCCGGATTGGTCACGATCCCGGTCACGGCCGTATGCTTCGGCGGCATGCTCAAGCGACTCCTCGCCGCGATCTGGCGCTGCTCGTCCTCTGCGCGCTCTCCGTCGCGCGGGTCGCCGCCCGCCGCGCCCGGTTCCGGCCACGGCGCCCGACACGGTCTTCTCGGCCGAGCGCGCGATGCGTCACGTCGAGCAGATCGCGGTGCGCCCGCACGCCATCGGCATGGCCGACCACGATCGCGTGCGCGACTACGTCGTCGCGCAGCTCACCGCGCTCGGGCTCCATCCGCAGGTGCAGCCGACGACCGGCGATCGGCACGCGCTATCAGGCGGCCGGGCGCGTCCAGAACATCCTCGCGTGGATTCCCGGGCAGCGACGCCGAACGGCAAGGCCGTGCTGCTCATGGCGCACTACGACGGCGTCGAGGCCGGGCCGGCCGCGTCGGACGACGGCGCCGGCTCGGCCGCGCTGCTCGAGACGGTTCGCGCGCTGCGCGCGCGCAAGACGCCGCTCGCGCACGACGTCATCGTGCTGTTCACCGACGGCGAAGAGGCCGGCCTGCTCGGCGCCGCGGCGTTCGTGCGCGAGCATCCATGGGCCAAGGACGTCGCGGTCGTCGTCAACTTCGAGGCGCGCGGAACGAGCGGGCCGATCGTTCATGTTCGAGACCGGTCCCGGAAATCTCGACGCCGTGCGCGCGCTTGCGCATCGGCGGGCGACGTCGACCGCCGGCTCGGTGTTCACCACGGTGTATCGCGCGCTCCCGAACGACACCGATCTCTCCGAGCTCGCGGTGCTCGGACTGCCGGCGCTCAACTTCGCGTTCGCCGACGGCGTCGAGCGGTATCACACGAGCCACGACGACGTCGCGCACCTCGAATCCGGGAAGCCTTCAGCACCACGGCGCGCAGATGCTCGCGCTCGCGCGCATGTTCGGCAGCGAGCCGCTGCCGCGCCCGCGAACGGGCGACGCGGTGTTCTTCGATCTGCCGCTGGTTGGGACTCGTGATCTATCCGGAGGCGTTCGCGATGCCGCTCGCGATCGTCGCGCTGGTGCTTGGTCGGCGTCGCCGTGTTTCGCGACCGCGCACGGCGTCGTCGTCGGGTGTCGCGACGACCCTCGTGGCGGTCGTGGCCGTGGCTGGTCGTCGCCCTCGCGCTGGCGTCGCTCGATCGCCACGCTGCACTCGCATCTGCCGTGGGGCGGCGATCCGAAGTGGAGCGGGGCGTACGGTGCAGCCATCGCGCTCGCGAGCATCGCCGTCACGCTTGCGGTTACGGTCGATTGGCATCGCGCTGGACGCACGAGCGCGGAACGTGCGCTCGGCGCGCTGATCGTCTGGCTGCGATTCGGCCTCGCTCTTGAGCATCAAGGCGCCCGGCGCCAGCTACCTGTTCGTGTGGCCGCTGCTGTTCGCCGCCGCGGCGGCCCTCGCGTCGCGCTGGGTGCGCGGCGCGGAGTGGATCGCCGCGCGCGATGACGCTCATCCTCTCGTCGGGTTCGCGTACGGCGTGTCCGTGGTGATGCTCGGCGTCGCTGGAGCCGGCGCGATCGCGCTTGGCGTGCTGACGTCGCTCGTCGCGCTGCTGCTCGCGCCGCACGTCGATCGTCTCGCGGCACGGCGTGAAGTGGGACGGCGCCGGCATGGGTTGCCGGCGCGGCCGTGGCGCTGGTCGTGATCGCTGCGTTCACGACGCGACGACAGCGCCGCTCATCCAGTGCCGACCGCGCTCGATCTACGCCGAGAACGCGGATTCGACCGACGCGTGGTTCGGCACGTTCTCCGCCGTTCACGATGCGTGGAGCACGCAAGGCCGTCGCTCCAGTGGCGACGCCACCGCGGTGGATCGACACGAATCGCCGGACGCGCGCGGCATTCGTGGGTCGGCCGTTGCACGCGTTCCGCTCGAGGCGCCGAACGCGACGTCGTGCGCGACACGCTGATCAACGGCGCGCGCCGCGATCGTGCTTCGCGTGACGGCGCCGCGCGGAACGACGAGTCTGGTGATGCGGGCGACGGGCGCGCCGGTGCTCACGTCGTCGATCGACGGCCGAGTCGTGGACACGACTCGCTATCGCCGTCACTTCGCCGATTGGATGATGCAGTATTGGGCCGTGCCGGACTCGGGCGCGATCGTGGCGCTGTCGATTCCGCCGGGCGCGAAGATCGAATTCGAGCTGATGGCGCGCCGACCGGGGATTCCGAACGTGCCCGGCGTTACTGTTCCCGCACGTCCGACCGACGTGGTGCCGATCCAGTCGGGTGACGCCACCTACGTGTATCGATCGCCTCGCGTTCTGACGCGCCGGCCTCGAGCAGCTTACTCAGATCGCCTTGCCCCTTCCTCCTGACGGCGCTCGCGGCGCTGTGCGGCCCGATCGCCCCGCTGCCGGCGCCGCGCCGCCGTACGTCGGACGTGACAATCAGCTCCAGGTCCACATTCCGCGCATCGAGGGCGAGGCGAGCATCACGGTGGTCGACGGTGTGCTCGACGAACCGGTCTGGCAACAGGCCGCGCTGCTCACCGGCTTCTCGCAGTTCTCGCCGCTCGACGGCATCCCCGCGGCCGATTCGACGCAGGTGCTGGTCTGGTATTCGCCGACCGCGCTGTACGTCGGCATTCGCGCGTTCGAGGCGCACGGCGCCGTGCACGCGACGCTCGCCGATCGCGACAAGATCACGTCCGACGACAACGTGCAGATTGCTCATCGGCACGTTCCACGACCGGCGGCAGGCGTATCTGTTCGCGGTCAATCCGCTCGGCGTGCAGATGGACGGCACGATCGTCGACGCCGGCGCGCGCGGCAGCGGTGGGTTCGCGCCGACCTTCTCGGGCGCGCACGCCGCCCGACCTCAATCAGGATTTCGTCTTTCAGTCCAAGGGGCGACTGACCGAGTACGGCTACGAAGTCGAGATCCGCATTCCGTTCAAGAGCCTCAAGTATCAGTCGACCGACGTGCAGACGTGGGACTTCAACGTCGTGCGCCAGGTGCAGCACTCGGGCTACGAGGATAGCTGGGCGCCGGCCAAGCGGTCGGCGTCGTCGTTCCTCGCGCAGAGCGGCACGATCGACGGACTGCGCGGCTTCGATCGCGGGCTCGTGCTCGACCTGAATCCGGTCGTCACGCGCAAGGCGACGGGCGCGCCGAGCGCCGACCGGCTGGGGCTACTACGCATCCGGCGCCGCAGTTCGGCGGCACCGCGCGGTGGGGGATCGACGCAACAATCTCACGCTCACCGGCACCGTGCATCCGGACTTCGCCGAGGTGGAGTCGGACGCCGGGCAGATCGTGCTCGATCCGCGCCGCGCGCTCCGGTTCGCGGAGAAGCGACCATTCTTTCTCGACGGACTCGAGCAGTTCACGGTGCCGAACAGCCTGATCTACACGCGTCGCATCGCGAACCCCGACGACGCGTTCAAGCTCACCGGCAAGTCGGGGAGCACGACGCTCGGCCTTCTGTCGGCGCGCGACGATCCGTCGCTGTCGCCGACCGGGCGCGACGGCATCTACTACAACATCGTGCGCACGCAGACCGACATCGGCGGCACGTCGCGGATCGGCATGGCGTACACCGATCGCGTCGTCGGCGACGACTACAATCGCGTCGCCGACGTCGACGGCCGCATGGTGTTCGGCAAGCTGTACACGGGCACGTTCCAGTACGCGCGCAGCTTCGATCGCACGTCCGGCACGTTTCGCGCGGCGCCGCTCTGGGATGCGTCGCTCAATCGGAACGGCCGCGAGTTCGGATTTCGCTACACGCTGAACGGGATCGACGACAACTTCCGCGCGCCGACGGGCTTCATCACGCGCGGCGCCATCGCGCACGGCGCGATCGATCACCGCGGCACGTGGTTCAACAAGCGCGGGAGTCTCTTCGAGACCGTGACCGGCGACATGCTGTACGACGACATCTGGGAGTACTCGCACTTCGTTCGTCGCGGCGACGCGCAGGACAAGAAGTTTCACGTGACGACGAGCGCCGAGCATGCGCGGCGGGTGGGGACTGCTCGCGCGCCGTGTACTGGGAATCGTTCGGGTGGGACAAGACCTTGTACGCGAACTACACGATCGAGCGAACGGTCGGCACGAAGGTCGACACGATTCCGTTCGTCGGCGTCGGCCGCATTCCCAACCGCGACTACGTCGCCACGCTGACGACGCCGCAGTGGTCGCGCTTCAGCGCGTCCGCGACGTACATCGGCGGGCAGGACGAGAACTTCTTCGAGTGGGCGCAGGCCGACATCAACTATCTGTCGCTCACGGTGAACCTGCGGCCGACCGATCAGCTCCGCGTCTCCGGCACGTACGTCTACCAGGACTATTGGCGGCGGACCGATCACTCGCTCGTCGGCCGCAACGCCATTCCGCGCGTGAAGACCGAGTATCAGTTCACGCGATCGATCTTTCTGCGCGTCGTCGGCGAGTACGATCTCGTCGAGCACGACGATCTCCGCGACGAGACGCGCACGTTCTATCCGCTGCTCATCAACGGCAAGAAGGCGCTCGCGACGCGAAGCGCGCAGCTGCACGGCGACTGGCTCTTCTCGTATCAGCCGAGTCCGGGAACCGTGCTGTTCCTTGGCTACGGGAGCCAGGCCAACGCGACGGCGAATCCGCTCGACCGGTTCAACTTCCAGCCGTTCGTTCGCGCATCGGACTACTTCTTCGTGAAGTACAGCTATCTGATGCGGCTGTAACGCTAGCGTTGCACGCGGGGGCGCGGCGCAATGGGCCAGGGGCCGGCCGGGCATCGCATGCGCGCCGATCCGCCGCATCACGACCGCGAAGCGCGGGTTCGACTTGAGCGGATCAAAGAGCGGATCGCACGGCAAGCTGACGTTCGAGAAGAGCGGATCTCGATCTTTCACGCCTTGCTCGAACGCGGCCATCGCGGCGTCGAAATCGCCGTACGCGAGCCCGACGAGCGTTCTGTAATAGTTTTGCGAGTTGCCGGCATTCGCGTAGTTGATCAACGCCCGTTGCCGATCCGCGTCACTCCATCGACCCGCCACGGCGTAACCGAACACCAGGTTGCTCCTCCCGCCCACGACCATCGAATCCGCCCTGAACGTGGCCTCGAAGGCTGCCGCGGCGCTGTCCGGCGCTCCACCAAAGGCGTAGGCAAACGCAAGTCCACGAAGCGCGAGAACGGCGTGCGGATCGAGGGCAAGTGCCTCTCGAGTCATCGCGATCGCGTCGCGGTGTCGTCGTGCCAGATACATCGCGTACGCCGACAGCCCGGTCGCCGTGACCGAGAGCGGGTCGCGCTCACGCGCTCGTTGAAGAACGACCAGGGCTCGGTCGACATCCCCAACTTGGCCGAGGCCGCCTCCGTAGGACCACAGGAGGTCGGCGTTCGTCGAGTCGAACGACAGCGCTTTTTCCAACGGCTTCATGCCGTCGCCGACCCGCATGTCGCTCACGAGAATGAACGACTCGGCGATGTACGCCTCCACCACTGACGAGTCGATCGCCAACGCGCGGTCGACACTCACCTGAGCGACGCGAAGGGCGGAGTCGAGGGAGCCGATGCCGAGCACGGGAATCGTGGCGTCAGACATGGCCAGAAACGCCAGTGCGCGGGCAAACCGCGGATCGCGGCTCACCGCGTCTCGAAAACGCGCGGAGGCCGTCGGAAAATCGAACGCGTCGAACGCGTGGCGCCCGCGCAGGAAGAGATTGTACGCCTCGGCGTCGGTGGTGCCGCGCGCGCTCGGACCGGACCGCGCTCCTTCCCCATGGAGATGGAGCGCTCCGCTCACCGCGCGGACGATGGTGTCTTGCATCCCGACGATCGCACTCGGCTCGCCGTCGAACGTCTCGCTCCAGAGGACGTTGTCGTCCGAGATTCGCACCAGCTCCGTCGTGACGTGCAGGTGCGCACTCGACCGGCTCACGGTGCCTTGAAGAACGGCATCGACGCCGAGCCTTGCGCGCTCCTCTCGCGCCCGCGGCCTTTGAGCTGCTGCGACGAGCTGCGCGCCTTCACGGAAATCCCGGCAGCGCGTTCAGCGCGTCGCGCACGTGATCGGTGATGCCGTCCTCGAGATAGTCGAACGTCGTGTCGCCGGTCTTGTTCTCGAGCGGCAGCACGGCGATCGACCGAATTCCACTTCCGGCGCCGCGCCGCGCGCGCGCCACGCGATCACGCTAGCGAGCGCCACCGTCACGACGCCGGCCGCGATGACGAATCGATCGCCGGTTTCGGCTCGACGCCCGGCGCGCCGCCGCTGGCACATCGTGCGACGTGCCGATCGCCTCGAGCGCCTGAACGATCTCGCCGGCGCGCTGCGGACGGTCGCTCGGACGCTTCTCGAGGCAGCGCATGACGAGATCGGCCAGCGCCGCCGGAAGCGCGGGGCGCAGCGTCGCGATCGACGTCGGCGCCTCGGTGACGTGCGCGGCCATCATCGCCTGCAAGCTCCGGCCGGCGAAACGGCGTGTGACCGGCGAGCATCTCGTACGCCATCACGCCGAACGAGTAGATGTCGGCCCGCAGGTCGGTCGACGGATCGCCCGCAGCCTGCTCGGGCGCCATGTACGCCGGCGTTCCGACCGCGACGCCAACCGCCGTGAGTGCCTCGGGCCGGCCGAGTCGCTCAGCGCCTTGGCGACGCCGAAATCGGTGACCACGGCCGAACTTCCGGCCATGAGCACGTTGTCCGGCTTGATGTCGCGGTGCGCCACGCCGTTCGCGTGCGCGAACTCGAGCGCCTTGGCGACGTCGCGGAGCACGGAGATCGTCTCGGCGATCGGCAGCTCGCCGTGCGCGAGCCTCGCGCGCAGGGACTCCCCGTCGACGAACGGCATCGTGTAGTACGGCAGCCCGTCGATGTCGCCGGCCGAGAGCACGCGGGACGATGTGCGGATGCTGAAGCCGAGCGGCGAGCGCGATCTCGCGCTGGAACCGCGCGATCGACACGCTCCCCGACAGCTCGGACGGCAGCACCTTCACGACGACGCGCCGGCCGAGCGTGGCGTCCTCGGCGACGAACACGCGCGACATGCCCGCCCCGCCGAGCTCGCGCTCGATCGCGTAGGCGTCGCCGAGCGAGGCCTGGAGCTGGTCGCGAAGATCAGTCACACTGAGTCGCAAAGCTGACGACTCGCGCACATGCGCACCAGGCCAAATCGGTGAAAATGGCGATGACTTGCTAACAACACCCTAACGCCGTTTCGATGGCGGGCTGTCGCGGGTCCGCGCAACTTGCGGAATGCCTTGCCCAACCCTCGCGCTCCTCGTCGCCGCGCTGTGCAGCGCGACCAATCCCGCGCCGGGCGCGACCTACATCGGCCGCGAAAACCAGCTCCAGGTTCGGATTCCGCGCGTCGAGGGCGAGCTCGCCGCGGCGACGATCGACGGCACGCTCAACGAGCCGGTGTGGCGACAGGCCACGCTGCTCACCGGCTTCTCGCAGTTCTCGCCGCTCGACGGCATTCCGGCCGCCGACTCGACGCAGGTGCTGATCTGGTATTCGCCGACGGCGCTGTACGTCGGCATTCGGGCGTTCGAGGCGCACGGCGCTGTGCACGCGACCCTCGCCGACCGCGACAAGATCACGCGCCGACGACAACGTGCAGCTGCTGCTCGGCACGTTCCACGATCGGCGTCAGGCGTACGTGTTCGCGGTGAATCCGTTCGGCGTGCAGATGGACGGCACGATCGTCGAGACCGGGCGCCGGCGAACGAGCGGCGGATGGACGCCGACGCTGATCGGGACGCGCGGCGCCCGATCTCAGCCAGGACTTTGTCTTCACGTCCAAGGGCCGGTTGACCGAGTACGGGTACGAGGTCGAGATCCGGATTCCGTTCAAGAGTCTCAAATACCAATCTGTGGATGTCCAGAGTTGGGACCTGAACGTCGTTCGCCAGGTCCAGCACTCCGGCTACGAGGACTCCTGGGTGCCGGCCAAGCGGTCGAACGCCTCGTTTCTCGGGCAGTCCGGCACGATCGACGGGCTTGGCGGGCTTCGATCGCGGGCTGGTGCTCGACCTGAATCCGGTCGTGACGCGGAAGGCGACCGGCGCGCCCGGCGCCGAACGGCTGGGGCGTACACGTCACCCGCGGCCGCAGATCGGCGGCAACGTGCGCTGGGGCGTGACGAACAACCTCACGCTCAACGGCACGGTGAATCCCGACTTCGCCGAAGTCGAGTCCGACGCCGGGCAGTTCGTCATCGATCCGCGGCAGTCGCTGTTCTTCCCCGAGAAGCGACCGTTCTTCCTCGAGGGGCTCGAGCAGTTCAGCGTGCCGCACAGCCTGATCTACACGCGGCGCATCGCGCAAGCCCGAAGGCGCGGCCAAGCTCACCGGCAAGGTCGCCGGCACGACCGTCGGATTCCTGTCGGCCGAGCGACGACCAGTCGCTGTCGCCCACCGGCCACGACGCCACGTACTACAACATCGTCCGCGCGCAGCGCGACATCGGCGGTGCAGTCGCGCATCGGCATGGCGTACACCGATCGCGTCGTTGGCTCCGACTACAATCGCGTCGCCGACGTCGACGGGCGCATCCTGTTCGGCGACGTGTACTCCGGCGTCGTTCCAGTACGCGCAGAGCTACGACAAGACGGGCAGCGTCGTGACGAACGCGCCGCTCTGGGAAGGCATCCTGGCGCGCAACGGAAAGCGGTTCGGCTTCCGGTACACGATGACCGGCATCGACGAGGACTTCCGGACGCTGAGCGGCTTCATTTCGCGCGCCGGGCGTCGCGCACGGCGCCATCGATCATCGCGGCGACCTGGTTCAACGAGCGCGGCAATCGGTCGTCGAGACGCTGACCGGCGACATCCTGTACGACGACACCTGGCAGTACTCGCACTTCGTTCGCCGCGGCGACGCGCAGGACAAGAAGTTCCACGTCAGCACGAGCGTCGGTCTGCGCGGCGGGTGGACCGCTCGGCGCGGGCGTGTACTGGGAGACGTTCGGCTGCGACACGCAGCTCTTCCGCAACTATCGGATCGAGCGGACGGTCGGCACGAAGGTCGACACGGTGCCGTTCATCGGCGTGGGCCGCATTCCGAACCGCGACTACGTCGTTCGACGCTCGCCACGCCGCAGTGGTCGCAGTTCAACGCGGCGCTGCTCTACGTCGGCGGACAGGACGAGAACTTCTTCGAGTGGGCGCAGGCGAACATCGACTACCTGTCGCTCTCGGTGAACTATCGTCCGACCGATCACCTGCGGGTGAACGGCACGCTCACCTATCAGGACTACTGGCGCCGCACCGACCACAGTCTCGTCGGCCGCAACGCGATTCCGCGCGTGAAGGTCGAGTATCAGTTCACGCGCTCGATCTTCTTCCGCGTCGTCGGCGAGTACGACATGTCCGAGCACGACGATCTGCGCGACGAGACGCGGACGTTCTTCCCGTTGATCATCAACGGCAAGAAGGCGCTGGCGACGCGCAGCGCGCAGTTCCACACCGATCTGCTGTTCTCGTATCAGCCGAATCCGGGCACGGTGCTGTTCCTCGGCTACGGCAGCCTGGCCAACGCGGCGCCGAATCCGCTCGAGCGGTTCAACTATCCAGCCGCTCGTGCGGTCGTCGGACTACTTCTTCGTGAAGTACAGCTACCTGTTCCGCATGTGAACCGCGTGTCGATTTCGATGACTTGAACGGCCGATTCGCAGGCAGCCAAGTCGCCCGCAACCACCTGTTCACGAGTTCCAGCTGTCGTAGAAGATCTTTCGGTGCGGAGCGCGCCGAGTGGGTACATATTCCGGCTCCGCTTAATTCCCGAGATCGCTCAGTGCGCGCGCCCAACACACCCGCTCCGCTCGCCGGCAGCGAGCGCCCGCGTCCTGCAGGCTCGCGCCTGCTCCAGCCACTCGACGACGCCGCCCGCGTCCACATCACGCTCCTGATCCGTTCGCGCCCGGGGGCTCCGCCCATGCCGGACCTCGAGCACTGGCAGCGGACACCACTGAACGAACGACATTTCGTGACGCCCGGCGAGTTCGCCGGGACTTGGGGCGCCGCGGACGCCGATCTCGATGCTGTTGCGACATTCGTCGAGGCGCACGGAATGCGGGTGCTCGAGCGCCACGCTGGACGACGCAGCGTGAGCATTCAGGGAACGGCCGCCCAGATGCACGCGGCGTTCGGCGTGCGCCTGAACAGCTACGAAAGCCCATTGCCCGCGCTCTCGCGGCGGGGCGATGCATCGCCACGACCGACGCACGTACACCACGGCTACGACGGGTTCGTGCACTTGCCACCGGCGCTGTCCGGCATCGTCACTGCGGTCGTCGGCCTCGACAACCGCAGCATCTCCGTTCCTGCGGGGAGCGGCGACCCGCCGGGTGCGTCGCTCGTGTCGGTGCCGACCGTTGCGGCGCTGTACAACTTCCCGCACTCGGGCGCCGCAAACGAAGTGGTTGGCATCATTGCGCAGCAGACCACGACCAGCACCACGACCTACAAATCCGGCTACAACGTCCAGGACATCAACACCTACATCGGCAGCCTGCCAGCGACGTACAACACCACACCGACAGTCGTGGAGGTCCCGCTGACCGTAGGGACCACCACCTTCGCAAACGACTTGGCGCTGGTTGCCTCGGTGCCGGCCGGTCTGGGCAAGTACGCCGACACGTACGGCTACGTCCTCGAGGTGACGCAGGACATCTCGACGATCGCCGCGGTAGCGCAGGGCGCCACGATCAACGTCTACTTCACCGAAGACACCGAGCAGGGGTGGCTCGTCTTCTTCGGCCGCATCCTACAACCTGGCGCAGAGCAGCAGCCGTCGGTCGTCTCTGTCAGCTTCACGTTCACGCAAGGCGACAGTGTGGGCTTGCTCGGCGATTCCGGGACGCCCGGCACGATCGCGTACGTGATGTCGTCGATGGTTCAGCAGCTTGCGGCGCAGGGCATCACTATGTTCGTCGCCTCCGGCGACGACGGTGCCGACGCCGGCTTGGGCGGCACCGCCACGCACGCAATGTATCCGGCGTCGGACCCGTGGGTGACCTCCTGCGGCGGCACCATCGTCGGAAACGGTGGCGCGGCGCCGCTGGTGGAGTACGTGTGGAACGAAGCGAATACCGTCACCCCGTGGTTCGACTTCACGGGGAAGGGCGGGGTCACGACCGGCGGCGGGGCCAGCCACAACTTCGCGACCCCGCCCTACCAGGCCGCCGCCGGTATCACCCAGGCCACCGACACCGCCGGCAACGTCCTCGCCAAGCGAGTCTACCCCGACGTCGCCGGGATGGCGGCGTACACCGGATTCACCGTCAACGGGTCGGCGTTCGAGTTCTGGGGCACGAGCTGCGTCGCACCGCTCTACGCCGGGCTCATGGCCGTCCTCCTCCGTGCGTTCGGCAGGCGCGTCGGCTTCCTCAACCCGATCCTCTACGCCATCGGCCCCACCGTCTGCAACGACGTCACCCACGGCCACAATCAGTCGTATTCGGGCACGGGCGCGCCCTACTACACCGCGGGCCCGGGATTCGACCCCTGCTCGGGCTGGGGCAGCATCGACGGCACGAAGCTGCTCAACGGCATCGCGGACATCATGTACGCGCAGAGCTTCTACTTCGTCGTGGACAAGGGCACCTACGGGCTCGACGAAGTCGGCCACGTGTCGTCGTATCCGAAGGCGATGTGGCTCGTGCTCGAAGGGTTCACACCGAACGCGGTCGGCACCGCGGTGCCCTCGACGCCGACGGGTGCGCCGGGCGGCGTGACGATCACTGTAGGCGCCGGCCAGCCGGAACTTGCGGCGTGGCCAAACACGCCACAGCGCATCCTGTTTCCATGCAATGTCTCGTTCACGCCCGCCGCGATTCATCCGACGACGGCCGGGGGCGTGTTTCCGGCGGGGCCGCCTCCGGTGGCGTTCGCCCTGACTTCCACGATCACGGTGCCGGCGCAACCCCCGTTCACGGCCAAGGCGTCACTCGAGCTCGTCCCGGGTGCGGACCCGTACTTCACCAACATCAATCCGCAAGCGAACAACGTTTTCTATCTGAGTCAGGACCTCCGCGTCTTCACGGTAACGCCAGGCCTCTCGAGCCAGCCGCTTTCCGGTGCGGTGGCCGGCGCGCCGGTCCACACGGCAAGCACGCATCTCCCGTACGATTCGGGCGCCGGCTTCAAGTACATCAAGGACCTGCTCACGTACCTGAACACCAACTACAACGATCCAGCCGGGACGGATCCATTCACTCTCCTGCCGAATCAGGGCAGCGCAATCTCCGCGGTGTCGTCGATTGTGCCCAACGCGCTCGACCCCGCCAACGCCACCGGCGCCCACTTCGCCAGCTACTCGTACGGCATCGCGCGCGTCCGGGTGAATGGCGAGACGCCGAACGCGCCGACCAGCAAGAACGTGCGCGTGCTCTTCCGGATGTTCGCCACCGAGACGAGCGACACGGACTACACCAGCGACCACTATCCCTCCACGCTCGACGCAGCCGGTTCCCCGCTCTCGCCCAAGCCTGGAACCGGGAACGTCACGATTCCGTTTTTCGCGACCGGCAACTACGAACCCAATCCGGACTTCGGACGGAACGCGGACTACTCCGCTAACAGCGTCAACAACCAGCCGATTCAGGTCGGCGCGTCGGGCAATGCGTGGGCGTGGTACGGCTGTTACCTCAACGTCTATACGCCCGCGAACACCATCGGCGGCCAATCAGTACCGACGCTGCTGCCCGGCACGCACCACTGTCTCGTCGCGCAGATCTCGTCCGACGACGCGCCGATCGTCAGTGCCGCCGGCGTCAACGCGAGTCCGGAGAACTGCGACAAGCTTGCGCAACGGAACCTGGACATCACGCTCTCCGACAACCCCGGCCCTCGCGAGACGCACCGCGTGCCGCAGACGTTCGACGTGCGTCCGAGCCGTGCGCTCTCGGCGAGCTCGGGACAGCTCCTCGATTATCCCGACGAGCTCATGATCGACTGGGGCAACACACCCGTGGGCAGCTCGGCGAGCATTTACTGGCCGCAGGTGCGCGCCGCGGACGTGCTGGCGCTCGCGGAGAAGATCTACTCCACCAGCCAGCTCTCGTCTGCCGACGCGCACACGATCACGTGCACGGTGCCGAAGGGCGTCACTTACGTGCCGATTCCGCCTGGCGCCGGTGAGAACTTCGCGGGGCTCTTCACCGTCGATCTACCGCAGTCGGTCATCACGGGCCAGGAGCTCAGGATTACAGTCCGACGCATCACCACGAGGCTGGTCGGCAAGCCGGGGAACACGCGCGACGACGCAGGTGACGTCGCGTTGAGCGTGGGCAACAAGGGAAAGATGTCGAACTGGCGCTACGTCGTCGGCACGTTCGGCGTGCACATCCCGGTGACGACGGCAGCAGTGATGCTGCCGTCCGAGGAGAACATTCTCGCCATCATGAAATGGCGTCTCGAGCACATGCCGGCGCACAGCCGGTGGGTGCCGGTGATGCGCCGATACATCTCGTACATCGAGGCGCGCGTCGATGGGCTCGGCGGTCACGCGAAGGCGGTCATTCCGTCGCCGCACGGAACGGTAGGCTCGGTCTCCACACTGCACCGTCGGGAAGCCCGCGAGTGCACCGGCAAGGTCAACGGTGTGATCTACGATCGCTTCGGCGACTTCGAAGGATTCCTGATGATGTCAGAGGAGGGACAGGAACGCGCGTTCCGCAGCCGAGAGCACGAAATCGAGTCGCTGGTGCGGTTTGCGTGGAGAGCGCGGGTGGTGATCACGGTGATCTCGCAAGCACACGAGCCAGAGAACGTGGAGACGCTCGTCCTACGACGAGCGCCGGACGAGCGAGCGCGCGAAGAGGAATAGGAAAGAGTCTCTCACGAGCGTCGCTCGGCACCCGGTCACCGCTGATCCGGCGCCACCGCATCCGTCTTTCCGTCGAGGTACTTGTCGAACCAGTAGAGCTGCCAGTTCATGCTCTCGACGAGATGCTTCGGCTCGCCGGTCCGCGTGAGGTTGTGATTCTCGCGCGGGAAGAACACGATCTCGGCGGTCTTCCCGAAGTGCTTGAGCGCCCGGAACCACTGCTCGCCCTGCTCGATCGGCACGCGGAAGTCGTTGTCCGAATGCAGAATGAGAATCGGCGTCTTCACGTTCTGCACGTACTTGAGCGGTGAGCGATCCCAGTAGAGATCGTGCTTCTGGAAGATGTCGCCGCCGAAGTCGTCCTTGTGGCCGTACGCGCCGTCGCGCGTGCCGTCGTCGCTGATGAAGTTCGAGATGCTGCGCAGCGTCACGGCCGCCTTGAAGCGCGACGTGTGGCCGACGATCCAGTTCGTCATGTAGCCGCCGTAGCTGCCGCCGGTCACGCCCATGCGCGTGGTGTCGATCCACGGATTCGCCGCGATCGACCGCGTTCACGCCGTTCATGATGTCGACGTAGTCCTTGCCGCCCCAATTCAGCGCGATGCCGCGCTGCGAACTTGCGGCCGTAGCCGGTCGAGCCGCGCGGGTTCGTGAAGAACACCGCCCATCCGCGCGCCGCGTAGACCTGGAACTCGTGATACCAGTCGACGCCGTACTGACCCGCCGGTCCGCCGTGAATGCTGAGCACCATCGGGTACTTCTTGCCCGCCTGCCAGCCGAGCGGTTTGACGAGGAAGCCGTCGACGTCCCAGCCGTCGGCGCCCTTGTAACGTCATGCGCTGCACCGGCGGAAGCGTCAGCTGTGACAGCAGCGTCGCGTTGTGATTCGACAGCTTCTTCTCGCTCTTCCCGTCGAGCGGCGCCGCGTAGACGTCGTCGAGGTGCGTGAAGTCGTTCACGAGATACACCATCGCCGCGACCGTTCGCCGCGATGCTCGGCGAGCGGACGGCTCGCGGTCCGTGCGTCACCTGCGTGAGCGGTGCGCCGCCGGATCGATCTTGAAGAGGTGAAACTCGCCCTTCACGCCGCGTGTCGAAGTAGAGCGCGCCGTCGCTCGCCCACTGCAGGTCGGTCGGAATGAGGTCGAGGCTCGGCACCGGCGCGGTCGCGGCGCCACCCGACGCCGGCGCGATCACGAGTTGCGGCGGCGCTTCCTCGGCCGCGGCGCGTGATGAAGGCGATCGAGTTCGCCGTCGGGCGACCAGCGCGGCTGATTGTCCGGCCCGGCGCCGATGAGACTTTCGTGATGCACGCGTCGCCCGCCGCCGGGCATCCGCTCGCCGGGATCGTCCACACGTCGGTGTTGCGTCCGCCGTCGAACTCCTTGCCGGTGCGATCCGAGACGAACGCGAGGCGCGCGCCGTTCGGCGACCACTGCGGATCGGTGTCGTTCCACGCGTCGCCGAAGGTGATCTGCTTCGCGTCGCCGGTCGCGAGATCGACGATCCAGATGTGCGACCGCTTGTCGTCGTACCACCCGTTGTCGTTGAACTTGTACGACGACTGCGTGTAGTGGCGCACGTCGCTTCGTTCCTTGCCGGCCGGCCACTTGTCGCTCGGCCCGGTGCGGCTGAGGCACGCCGCGAGTTTGCCCTTTGGCGCGATCGTGCAGTTCGACACGCCGTTCATGATGCTCGTGACGCGTCTTCGGCGTTCCGCCGCCGGCCGCGACGAGCCACAGCTGCGCGCTGCGGCGTCGGTCGCCCGCGCGCCGCGGCGACGGTGTCGGCGGCGTGCGACGAGATGAACGCGATGCTCGCGCCGTCGGGCGACCAGCGCGGCGCGCTCGGCGACCACGATTCGTCGACGATCACGCTGGGCGGGCGCGCTGCCGTCGGTCGGCGCGATCCAGATCGACGGCACGCGCTTGTTCTGCGCGCGATCGACGCGCGACACGACGTACACGACGCGCGACCCGTCGGGCGAGATGCGCGGATCGGAGACGAGCTCGAAGGAGAAGTAGTCTTCGGCCGTGATGCCGCGCTTGGCGGCTTGAGCGTGGCCCGCGGCGACTGGCGCCAGCAGGGCGGCAGCAACGAGCAATCGATGGGAGGGGTGCATGCCAAAGGATGCGCGACCCTCGGTCGCGCCGCTAGCGCCGGCAGTCATCCTGAGCGTAGCGAAGGATCTGCTTTTTCTTGCGTCGCTTTGATCAACGATGAGTGACCGGGGTAGCGCGCTCGGCGGCCGAGCCACTATGCTCGGCTATGGCCATGACGCGCGTCGAAACCGACCGGGTCTTGCACGAGATCGTGGAACGTGCCGTCGCGTCGTTCTCGCCGGACCGGATCATTCTGTTTGGGAGCCGCGCGAGAGGTGATGCGCGCGACGACAGCGACTACGACGTTATGTTCGTCGTGAATCCGCGCGGTGCCGACCGGCGCGCGACTGAAAAGTGCGTGCAGGACGCGTTCGCGAGCCGGGATTGGGCCATGGACATCATCGTCAGTCTCTCTCCCGATTTCGATTGGCGGCGGAGCGACGTCGGCACGCTCGAATACATCGCCGAGCACGAAGGCCGCGTCCTGTATTCGCGTCCCGGCTTCGACGCGGCGCCTCGTGTTCGCGAGACGCCGACTGACGAGCCGCGGTCTCTGGCCGAGTGGATCGACCGCGCGCGGCGAGAATACAGGACGCTGGAGACACTTGTGCGCGCGCCTGAACCGCACGAGGACTCGATCTGCTTCCATGCCCACCAGGCGGCCGAAAAGACTCTCAAGGCCGTGCTCGTGCGAATGGGCACGTCGCCGCCGTTTCGCCACTTGTTGCGCGAGCTGCTCTCGCTGTGCCCCGAGGCGTTGCGCAAACTTGGTGGCGTCGCCACGGCATGCGCCATTCTGGACGACGTTTTTCCAAAGACGCGCTACCCGGAGAATCCCATTCCGACCGCGGACGAGGTGCATGCCGCCGTCAGGGCTGCTCGCGCCATGCGTGAGGCCGCGCGCATCGCGGGCGTCGTAGTGTAGTCCGGCGCCCCGAACCGTATCATTCAGGTGGCCCGACCGACCACCTCCGCGACCGAACCTATGGCGCCGCAAAAAGGCTACCACAAGCGAAAGAAGAAAAAGCCAGCGGCGCAAGCAGCGTCGCGCGGATTGGACGCGCGCCGCCTCGCCAGCGGCGCGCCACCCGCGTCAGTCGACACGCTCGGCCGCACGATCGTCGACGACGGCGGCTCCGTGCTCGCGACGTATCGCGACCCGCTCGGCGGTCACTGGCAGCTGCTCGCCGCGCTGCCGATCGACCGGGTCGAGCCGACGCCGTACCAGCGCGATCTCTCCGAGGCGCACGTTGGCACGCGTTGCCAACGCGATCGACAAGCTCGATCGCTATCTCGATCCGGTCATCGCGGTTCCCGCCGGCAACGGCATGTACTGGTCGCCGAACGGCTACCATCGGCTCGGCGCGATGCGAGAGCTCGGCGCCAAGTCGATCGTCGCGCTCGTGGTGCCGGAGCCCGAGGTGGCGCACCGGATTCTGTTGCTCAATACGGAGAAGGCGCACAACCTTCGCGAGACGCGCGCTCGAGGTGGCTCGACTCGCCGAGAGCGCTGTCCGTGCTCGACGATCGTCCGGAGCGCGAGTTCGCGACGGAGTTCGAGGAGGCGGCGCTGGTCACGCTCGGCCTCTGCTACCAGCAGAACGGTCGCTTCTGCCGGCGGCGCGTACCATCCCGTGCTCAAGCGGTGCGACAAGTTCCTCGGCTCCAAGCTGCCCAACGCGCTGGCGACGCGTCGTGCAGCGCGCCGAGAAGCTGCTCGAGCTCAATGAGCTGGTGAACCAGGCCGTGGCGGGAATGAAAGCGCGCGGGCTGGAGAGTCCGTATCTCAAGGCGTTCGTCGTCGCGCGCATCAACCCGCTGCGCTTTCAGCGAAAGCCCACCGCCGATTTCGACGAGACGATCGACAAGATGCTCGGCAGCGCGCGACGGTTCGACGCCGGAAAGATCAGAGCCGATCAGGTGGCGCGCAGCGGCGGCGCGCCGTCGTCCGAGGAATAGAGACGCCATGATCGAACGATCGCGCATCCCACTGCTTCACCGGTCCGACACCGGTCGAACCGATGTCGCGCCTTCGCGCCGAACTGGGCGTGGCGCCCACGCTGCTGGTCAAGCGAGACGACGCGATTCCGTTCGGCGTTTGGCGGCAACAAAGTTCGTAAACTCGAATATGCACTTGCTCAAGCCAGGCGTTTGGCGCGGACACGCTCGTGACGCTCGGCGGGCGTGCAGTCGAATCACGCGCGGGCCACGGCGGCGGCCGCCGCGAAGCTCGGGCCTGCGGTGCGTGCTGATCATCAACGGCGCGCCGCAGGAGCGTCCCACCGCCAACGCGCTGCTCGACCGCCTGCTCGGCGCCGAGATCGAGTACATCCCGTCGCGAAACGAGCGCGCGGAGGCGAGCGAACGCGTCATGACGTCGGCTGCGCGACGAGGGCCGACGGCCGTACTTCCTGCCCCTCGGCGCATCGACGCCGACGGGCGCGTTCGGATTCGTCGCGGCCATCGGCGAGCTCGTGGATCAGGGCGTCGTGCCCGACGTGATCGTGCACGCGTGCTCGTCCGGAGGGACGCAGGCCGGGCTCGTGGCCGGCGTGGCGCTGCACGGTCTCAAGACGCGCGTCATTGGCGTGAGCGCCGACGATCCCGCCGCGTCGATCGAGTCCACGGTGAGTCGGATCATCCGCGGCATCGACGGGCTCGAGGAATTCGACGGCGAGCTCGAGGTCGACGACACCTGGGTCGGCGACGGCTACGGCATCGCGACCGATGCGTCGCGCGAAGCGCAGTCGCTCGCGGCGCGGACCGAGGCGATCTTCGTCGATCACACGTACACGGCCAAGGCGCTCGCCGCGCTGATCTCGTATCTGCGCGAGGGCCGGTTCACCGCGGATCAGACCGTCTTGTTCTGGCACACCGGCGGGCAGGTCGGTCTGTTTGCGTGAGGGGTGGAACCGCGGCGTGTCTTCAGTCGTACGAATGCACATGATGCTTCGCCTTCTCCTGGCCGCCGTGCTCAGTGTCGGGTCTCGTCGCGCGCCGCCGCAGGAAGATCGCGGACGCCCGGTGATCCTGCTGCTTCACGGCCGGGGAATGAATGATCGCGACACCGCCGAGCTTCGGAAGTGGTGGCTCGACGGTCTCACCGCCGGCGCGAAGTCGCTCACGCGCGCGCCGTTGCTCACCGAGCGCGACGTGCGGCTGGTGTGGTACGCCGACGTGCTCGACCCGCGGTCGACCGAGGCGTGCGACTACCAGACCGACGATCCTCGTGCTCGTCGCGATGCGACCACCGATCCCGAGCATGAAATCGTTCGTGTCGCTCGTCGGCAACGTGTTTGGCGCGCTCACGCCCTCGTGACGCGACACGGAGTCCGCGGTGCAGCTGCGCTCGCTGTCGGGCGACGCGTCGTTTCTCAGCGATGCGCACAAGCGGTGCGCGTCCGAGCGACGGCTCGGGGACGCGATCGAGCGCGCGAAGCGCGAGGGCCGTCCCGTGATTCTCGTCGCGCACAGTCTCGGATCGCTCGTCGCGTACGACTATCTCTCGACGCGTCGCGATACCGGCGTGGTGCAACGCCTCGTGAGCGTCGGCTCGATGCTCGGATTCGCCGAGCTTCGTCGTCTGCTGATCGGCGGCGACTCGACCGACGCGTTTGGATCTGCCGTCGAGCGTCAAGGCGTGGGTCAACGTTCGGAACGACGGCGATCCGCTCGCGGTGCCGCTGATGTTCGGTCGTGACATCCGTCACCACGGCGCCGGCCGACGAACCGGACCGGCATGAGATGGTGTCGCTACCTTCGCAACAGCGTCACGGCGGGCGTGGTGCTCGAGCGGATGGTGCGCTGCGTTCGTAACGGCGCGCCGCGGGGTGCGGCGAGTTGAAGTGACGGGACGCGGGAAGCGGGGATCCGGCGCAGGCACCGTCATCCCGAGCGAAGCGAGGGATCTGCTATTTCAGGACTGTGATGCAGATCCCTGCGTCGCTGCGCTCGCTCGGGATGACGCGCTGAGCCTACTTGCTCCACGGCGGCTTCACGCCGACCGATCGCGCAGTAGGCGATCAACTGCCCGAGATGCTCGTGCAGGTCGCCCGACATGCCGAACGCCGCCGCATCGACTGTCATTCCCCACGGCTTGTACTTGCCGGTGAGCGTGCGCCGGATCGGCGGCCTTGAGCTGCGCGCGGCAGTGCGTCCATGACTTGTTGAGCTGATCGAGCACCTCGGTTCTTCGACGTGATCTTCTCGAGGGCGGGGAGCTTCGCCATCGTTGTCGGCACGCCGAAATCGGCCGGCTCCTTTCCACCCATGGAACGCGGGCCGAAGAACCACCACTCGCCCGCGATGTGCATGAAGGCTTCGGACACCGAGCGCACGCCCGGGCGCGGGACGCCACGAGAACTTGTCGGCGGGAATCGCGTTGGCGAGCGCGACGATCTTCACGTGCACCGTGTCGAGATCGGCGAGATACTCGTCGCGGACGTGCGCGGCGGCTCTTGGCGTCGAACACCGCCGCGTCCGCGATCCTTGTGGCTGCTGAGCGCGCACGGCGCGTGGCGCTGCGATGACGCGAGCACGGCCGCGACTGTCAGAACCGCGCGACGAAGTTGGTGATGGACACGGGATACTCCGGGGTGAGGGTCTCTCGAAATACGCTCCCGCCGCCGGCAGTGCCAGATGGTTCAACCCATTCAGGCAAAACCCTGACAATTGGTTGTACGTTTCACCCCGCATGGCGCACGCTTTGCCCCTCTCAGCTCTACTATGGCTCTTCGCCGCCCTTCGACGTGCTGCTCTTCTGTGTAGCGCCCTCCACGTTCCGCCGCGGTCGGCCTCCGCGCAGTCGCGCGTCGGCACGGATTCCGCGACGCGCTGGACGCGACTCGGACGCAAGTTCGCCTATGGCACGATCGTCGGACTCGCGTTTGGCGCCGTCGATCAGGCGCCAACACGCCACCGGAGTGGGGAAAGGGCTGGCGCGGCTACCGCAATCGCGCGTCGTCGAACCTCGGCGAGTTCTACATTCAAGAGGGCGTCACCGAGGGAATTGCCGCGGTGATGAATCGCCCGCTCGACTATTCGCCGTGCAAGTGTCGAAAAAAAGCGCGTTTGGTGGGCGGTGGAGCAGTCCTTCACCGATCAAATGCCCGACGGCTCGCATCCGATCGCCGTGCCGCGCATCGTTGGCGCCTACGTCGGCAGCTTCGCGCAGGCAACGTGGCGGCCGCCGGGCCGAACAAGGTCACGCGCCGCGGTGAATGGCACGACGTCGCTCGGCATCGGGATCCTGATCAACATGTTCTATGAGTTTCGGCATCAGCCGCAACAGCGTCGGCGACGCTCGCTAGCGTCCGCGCGAGAAGGCCGGGACGAAGCAGCTCGCGTGCGTGCTGATTCTGGTCACCGCGACCATTTCGCCGCGACCGGCGCTCCTTCAGGACACCGCGCTCAAGGATGCCGGGTAAGACAAGTCGACGCCGGAGACCTTGACGACGGCCTGCCACGCGGCTTCCTGGTTGGCGCGATCGTGAAAGTGCGGGTGGCGCATCGCCTCGATTGGGCCGGTGAGCTTCTTCGGCGCCGAGGCGAAGAATTGGCCCGAGACGTCGGTTCCGAACTTCGACGCCTGGAGGTACCGACGGGCGGCGGTCTCAGGAGTCTGAGTCATGCCGGGGATGAGCTTCACCAGCGGAATCAACAGCCACTTCAAGGCCGGGCCAGCGTTACGCGCCGCCTTGGTGTCGGGCGCGCTGCCGGGCGAGACGGCGTACACGGCCATGCCGGAGGGTAGCCGGCGCGCCAGTGCCGCGGCCACCAAGCGATGATGAGCTTCGCGTCGGCGTACGCCCGGTTGGGCCGTACTTCACGTTCGGCCCGCTGCGCAGCAGGGCTTCAACGGCGGCGGTTCGGTCACCGTGGTGGTGTTTGGCCGCGAAGGCCGCCACGTCGGTGAAGCTGAACAGGGGTACGTCCCCTCGGGCAGGTTCCGCGCCGGCGATAACAATCCGCGCGTCGGGGCTCAGCAGGTTGGCGCGGAGCAACCCGACAGTCAGTTGATGATGGCCGATGAGCGGGGCCTGAGAAGCCTCGACGCCCGCCGCAGTGAGCACGCGCTTCTTACCTGGGACCATCCCTGCCGCGGCGCGTCTGACGCGTTATCGGGCAGCTGGCTCCGCTCGTCGTGACAGGGCTAGTGCCGGCTCCGCGTGGCGACGTCGCGCGACAACGAGTACGCGTCCGGCATCCACACCTCGAGACCAAGACTCGGCAGCGTCTTCGAGTGTCCGGCGATGACCTGCTTTCTGTAGTGCGCGTTGTCGAAGTCGAACGGCGTGCTCTGATCCTCGTCCGCCACGAGCATCTCGGCGTCCGGCATGAACAGCTTGCGTAAAGTGCAGCGTGCCGCCGCGATAGAGCATGAAGTTCTTCGCCGCCGGATCGATCTTCTGCGTCGGCGGGGTGCTGTCGGCGGGATCGCCCATCGTCAGCATGAGCTGGTCGCCGACGATGCGCACGGCCGCTCAGCTCCCCGCGAATGGTCGGCGGCGGCAGAATGGCCAAGCGCGTCGAGCAACAGATCGTTGCGCTCCACGGTGATGCCGTGGGCCTGGACAGATCCATCATCGATTCGAGACTCAGGCCGAGGGGCTTCATCAGGACCAGGCCGTCGACGCCGAGAATGCGCACCCGCTTCGCCGCTCAAGCTGAATCCGGCCGTCGGGCGTGAGCGACACCGACGCGGTCATGTCGAACGGAATGCTCACGCCCTTGTGCAGACGTGCCGGTCTGCCGAACGCCGTCGGGCGATATCTCGATCTCGAGGTTCGACAGCGGCGCGCCGGGATACGCGAAGACGTACCGGTTCTGAGCGTCGTGAGATCGGGCCCGCCCATGCCCGACTTCGGCGCGCGCCACGTCAGTCACGTAGCTCGTTGGGGTCGTCGAAGTCGATGATGCCGCCCTTGCCGTGCATCTGCCCGCACGAGTCGCCGAATGCGGAGCACGATGCCGTCGGCGATGTGAAAGTCGACGTTGCGCATCGTGACCTCCGTCGGTCGCGCCGCTCGCGATGAGCCGGCGGCGGGCGCGTCTCGTCGCGCTGCGTCGGCGAGTCCTGCGCTCGCGCGGCGAGGAGTGCCGGGCGCAGCGAATGTCGAGCCGAAGGCTGGCGACAGCCAGAGCACAGGCGCCGAGCACGCCCAGCGGCTCAGCGGCAATGCGCGATCTCTTACTGATACTGGATGTACATCGGCCGCGGCCGCAGCGCGAGCACTTCGCTGCGGCGACAGCAGCGCGTCGCCCTTCCTCGTGTCGTTGTGAAAGAAGAGCTTGAAGCCGGTGAACTGCACCGGCTCGTCGACTTCACACGTCTTGTACGTGTCGAACTTGAGCCACGGCTGACCCCAGCCGTCCATGTTGATCACGACCTGCACGCGCGGATCGAGCTTGATGCTCGACGCGTTCTGCAGCATGTTCGTCGTGAAGCGGTGGACGACCAGCACCTTGGGCGGCAGATGGTACTTCGTCACCAAGCGCGGCGAGTTGATCGATCGCGTAGTTGACGTCGCCGCGTCCATCGCGCCGATCTTCTCTCCCGGGACGCGGCCTTCGCGGTTGTGGTGCATGTAGAACTCGGGGTCGATCCCGAGGTGCACGTCGGGCCGCTGAAGAAACGGAAGGAGCAGCGGCAGCTCGGAGTCGATCGTGCTCTTGCCCACCTGAATGTCGAGAATGGTGAGCGCGCCGCGCGCGTGCGCCAAGCCGTAGATCTTCTCGATCAGGTCCGGATCGGATCGCTGCCGGTACATCCCGTCCTTTCCCGGCTGTCCCTGCGCGACCGACACGATGAGGTGCAGCGCCGGCTGCACCGGCGTCGACGGATCGGCCGCGTGCCACTCGGCCGACGACCGTGTCGAGCTTCGCGAGCATCTGGTCGTACGGGATCTCGCCGAGAATCCCCATCCGCTTCGAGAGCGGATTGCCGTAGAACGCGACGATCCGCTTGTCCGGGAGAATCGAGCCGGGAAGCGGAGCCGGTCCGCGCACCGGCCACCCCGGGTGCTTGAGGCCGGCGCGAATCGACGCGACGAGCGAGATGCTGTCCGCGTAGGTGCGGCTCTTCGGTTGCGTCGTCGCCACGAGCGGATGGCCGAGTCGGACGCGGCACCGGCGGACAGTGGTGTCGAGACCGGCGGCGACGAATCAGCCGCGGTGAGGTGCCACCGACCCGGCGCGCCGTCGAATCGCGCTGCGGGCGCCGCCGTGTCGGTGCGCTGACGTCGACTGCGCTTGCGGGGCGCCGCGGCAGGCGATCAGGAGCACGGCGATTGGCCAGAGTGCGTAGGGCACGCATCGATGACCAGAAGTGCAATCGATGCGCCGCAGTGCGGGAAGCGGGAAGGGGGAATCGGGAGAGCGGCGAAAACCAGATCACCTGTCGTTCCGGCGTCGAGCCGGGTTGGTATCCGCGATCCCGCTTCCCGTTTCTCGCACCATGCGATTCAGTCCACGCCGTCGCAGCGCGTTCTGATTCTGTCGCCGCGACGCCGCGCAGCAGCGCTACACCGGGTAGGACGGCAAACTCCGTGTCGCGCTCGCGAAGCAGCCATTCTCGCCGACCGGCATCTCCGTTGGCCCAACGACGATGGCGAACGGTGGCATTCAGCAGCAGCTCGCCGCGATGGGCGCAACCGTTCGCGTCGACGAGGCCGCGCTGACGACCGACGAGTCCACCGAGTACGGCGCCTGGAAGAAGCTCGGCTGGCGCTCGGCCACTATGCGGACCTCGTCGCCGAGAACGAGCGCGACGGCTACTTCACGGTCGGCTTGCTTGCGACCTGCCCGTCGATGCCCGGACTCGTGGCCGGACTCCAGCACTCCGGTCCGACGCGCGAGCCGATCAGGATCGGCATGCTCTGGCTCGACGCGCATCCCGACTTCAACACGCCGGAGACGACGCGCAGCGGATCGCTCGGCGGAATGCCCGTCGCGGTCGCGACCGGTCGCGCGCTACAGGACATGCGACTCGACGCGCATCTCGATCCGCCGCTGTCCGATCGCCACGTCGTGATGGGCGGCGTGCGACTGATCGATCCGCTCGAGCAGTCGCTGCTCGACCACTCGATGATCGAGCAAGCTGAGCGTCGACGACTTGCGCAACGATGTCGCCCGCGGTGTTCGCGCAGCTCGACCGGCTCGACAAGCAGGTCGACAAGATCTACATCCACATCGACATGGACGTGCTCGATCCGCGCGAGGTGATGGCGCACGTCAACAAGGTGCCGAACGGTCCGTCGAGCGAGCAGCTCGCGCGGCTGTTCGAGGCGATCTTCGCGCGCTATCCCAAGGCGTCGGCGATCGGCTTCGCGACGATTCCGCCGACCGACGAGGGCGGCCTGTCGATTGCCGCGCTCAACCGCATGATCGCCGGCGCCGTGCGCGGCGTTCAGGCGCGTGAACGGTCGAGGAAGTCGTAGGTCCAGCGACCAACAAAGTGGATACGGGCACAATTAGGAAAAAAAGCGGCGGGCACTAACGGGACTGCGCGATCGGCGATTGATCGATCTGAACTTTCTTCGGTTTCGTGGACACCTCAATCGCTTCGAGGAAGATTCGAGGCAGGAGGTGTTCAATGCGACGTCCTGGACGACCACAGCGGTTCAGTGAGGACTTCCGCCGCGAGGCGGTGCGACTAGCGCGTGAGTCGGAGCGCTCGTTGACGGAGCTGTGCGCGGAGCTCGGCGTGAGCCGCGCAACGCTCCGTAAGTGGCTCCGCGAGCTTCCGCCGGGCAAGCCCACCACCGCTGGCCGCGTGCTGTCCCTCGAAGAACAGGTGCGCCAGCTCAGGAAGGAGAATGAGCGGCTGCGCGAGGAGCGCGACATCCTAAAAAAAGCGACGGCCTTCTTCGCCAGGGAGAGCGCGATGAGATTCGCGTTCATCCAAGCGCACGCCCGCATCTGGCACGTCGACGACGATGTGTCGGGTGCTGCGGGTGTCGAAGGCCGGCTACTACGCCTGGCGTGCGCGCCCGTTGTGTGCTCGCGTGCAAGCGGATCGCCGGCTGACGGAGCGCATTCGCGCGATTCAGCGGCAGGTGAAGCAGCGTTATGGCAGTCCGCGCGTCCGCCGGGAGCTTCGCGCGCTGGGCTTTAAGTGCGGGAAGAATCGCGTCAATGCGACTGATGCGCGAGGCCGGCGTTCCGGCGAAGAGCGCCCCGACGTTCCGCGTGACGACCCAGTCGAACCATCAAGAGCCGATCGCGCCCAACGTGGTCGCTCAGCAGTTCACGCTCGAGCAGCATCCCCATGTCGATCGGACGTGGGCCGCCGACATCACGTACATCCCGACCGGCGAAGGCTGGCTCTATCTCGCGGTCATCCTCGATCTCGCGTCGCGCCGCGTCGTAGGCTGGGCGCTGCGCACGCGCCTCGACCAGGAGCTGGCGCTTGCCGCATTACGGATGGCGCTGCTGCACCGCGGAGCGCGCGGTGGCGTCCATCACTCCGATCGCGGCGTGCAGTATGCGAGTCATGCGTATCAGCACTTGCTCCGCGAGGCCGGCTTCACGGCGAGCATGAGTCGCCGTGGCAACTGTTACGACAACGCGGTGGTGGAAAGCTTCTTCGCCTCGCTCACGAAAGAGCTTCTCATCGACGGCGTGTTCGAAACGCGAGCCCAGGCCAGTCGCGAGCTGTTCGAGTTCATCGAGGTGTGGTACAATCGGCAACGTCGGCACTCGACGCTCGGCTATCGGACGCCGGCCGAGTACGAGGAGCAGGTTCTCAAGGCCGGCTAACTTCGGTGTCTACGAAATCGGGGAAAGTCCAGGACCACGACTTTGCAGTCCCGTTTGTGCCCGCTGCAGCTCCCGTTAGTACCCGTATCAAAGCGTTGCCAGCGTCAACGCGGCACGAACTAGTCGGCGTTCGCCGCCGCACTCCGCGCCACGCGCGGCCCCGATCCGCGTCCAACGGTCGCGAAGTAGACCGGAATCCCGAGCACGATGATGCCGAAGATCGCCAGCGTCGGCCACCGGCTCGCTCTCGTCGATCAGCGCGTTGCACGAGCAGATACAGCGTCGCGAGCACGAACAGAATCGGCGTGAACGGATAGAGCGGCGCGCGGAACGGCGGCTTGTAGCCGCGCTTCCGGAACACGAAGATCGACGCCACGCCGAGCGCGTAGAACGGAAGGATCGCCGTGACGAACGTGTCGGCCAGCTGCTCGAACGTCCGCAGCATCACGAAGACGATTCCGAGCACCGCCGTCAGGCCGATCGCGACGTACGGCGTCTGATACTTCGGATGGACGGCGGCGACCTTTCGGAAGAGCAGGCCGTCGGCCGCCATCGCGAAGAACACGCGCGGGTTGGTGAGAATCGACCCGTTGAGCGTGCCGAGCGTCGACAGCATCACCGTGATCGCGACGAGCACGACGCCGGGCTGGCCGATCAGGCGGAACGCGACGTCGGCGGCGACGAGCTTCGATTGGCCGATCTCGTCCACCGTCATCACGCCGAGGTACGCGATGTTCGCGAGCAGGTAGATCGCGATCACCGCGAGCGTGCCGAAGATCAGCGCGCGCGGAAGGTTGCGCTCCGGATCCTTGACCTCGCCCGAGATGAACGCGAGGTCGGCCCAGCCGTCGTACGCCCACAGCACCGACACGAGCGCGAGTCCGAACGGCGCGATCGAGAAGCTGCCCGACGGCATGGCCGGCGTGAAGTGGCCGCCCGTCTTCGGCAGCCCGATCGCGATCGCGACGATGATGATGAACAGCAGTCCGAAGTACTTCGCGACCGTCGTGATGTTCTGAACGAGCGAGCCCCAGCGCACGCCGACGCCGTTGAGGATCGAGATGACGAGGATCGCCAGCGCGGCGACGTAGTGCACGTAGTCCGTCGTACGGCGCGACGCTCGGATCGAAGCCGAGCACGCGCAGGAAATACTCGGCGAACGTCGTCGCGATCGCGCCGACGGCCGCGGCGCGAATGATCGCGAGCTCGGCCCAGCCGAAGAGGAACGCCGGCAGTCGTCCGAACGCGTTTCGGATGAAGACGTAGATGCCGCCCGTCTCCGGAAACGCGCCGGCGACCTCGGCCAGCGTGAGCGCGCCGCACAGCGCGACGATGCCGCCGGCGATCCACACGCCGAACAGCGGCAGCGGTCCCGGCAGCTCGCTGCGCGATTCCCGCCGGCGTTCGGAAGATTCCCGAGCCGATCGTGATGCCGATGACGACCGCGATCGCGCTCCAGAGACCGAGCCGGCGGGGAAGCGTGCCTGGGGGAAGGCTGCTGGTATCGCTCATTGAGGGCAGTGGGGCTGAATGCGAAACGCGGGATACCGGACTGTCGAAGTCCAATATCCCGCGTCGCAGCAGCGTCATCCAGCGCCAGTGGAGATCTGTCATCCGCTGACGGCGCGAAGCGCCAGGATCTGCTTTCCGCACGCCCTACGCGCTTTCGTCCGCTCGATCCACGATCCCTTCTCGTCTCGCGCGCTCATGTAGACCACGCCGCCTCGCCGAAGCCGATGATCTGACGGCCCGCGGGAATCTGCAAGCCGATCGACCACTTCACCCTTCCGATTCACGACGTCGTAGATCGGGCCGGCCGACCGCGCCCGTGCGCACGGCCGACGTGCGGATCCAGAGATTGCCGTCGAGATCCGCCTGCGCGGCGCCCTGCGCGAACGCCGGACGATAGTCGGGCAGCTCGCTCGGGCTGATGAACGTCATCGGCGGGGCACGCGCCCGCCGCCATCGACGTGCTGCGCGCCGCGACCGTCGCCGCCGGTGCTGAACGACATCACCATCCGCTGTCCACCCTCGGCGGCCACGGCCGGATTGGCCGCCGCCGCGGCGCGCGCCGCGCTCCATCGCCGTCTTCGCCGAATCGATCACGGCGATCTTGTCCTCGTCGCTCAGACGCTGCCAGTCGAACGGAATCTTGGCCGACGGCGTCATCGCGCCCTCCGGACTGACCCAGTCGATGTGGTAGTCCTGGCCGCGCACGATCGCCGACCGAGCCGTCGCTCACCACCGCGAAGTCGTCGACGATCGGCATCGGGTTGATCTCGTTCGTCATCGACATCCCGCGCTCGGTCTGCGTGATGTTCATCTTCATCTTCGGAATCTTGAAGTACGCGACCGTGTCGACCTTTCGCGTGGCGAGATCGACGCGCACGATCGCCGTCGAATCCGGGAAGTCCGGCAGCATCGGTCGCGCCAGGCCCGCCGGTCCGCCACGTCCGCCGCCGGCCGGGCCCATCATCACTGCGACCGCACCGCCGCGGTACACGAGGCGTCCCTTCGAGTCGAGCGCCGGAGCGCCGATCACGTTCGAGCCCATCGCGCCGGCGTCCTGCGACCGCGGCACCGCCGCGACGCGCGCGATCGCGCCCGTGGGATCGATGACGAACATCGACAGGTCGCGCGGATCGATGAACAGCAGCGAATCGCCGAAGAATCCGGTGAGCGCGCCGGCCGACGGGCCGTACGAGTTCGCGCCGCCGCTCACCGAGTCGGCGATGATCGTCGTCGTGCCCAGCGTCGGGTCGAACATCACGAGCTGACGCTTGATGATGTCGTTGACGAGCACGTTGCCATTCGGCAGCTGACGCGCCGCGACGGCGTTGCCGAGCACGGGCTTGGAGCGTCGCGTCGGGCGCGTTGATCAGGCGCACCGGCGGTGCCTGCTGCGCGGCGAGCGGCGCGGCGACGACGAGAGCAATAAGAAGTTTGCGCATATGAGGAATGAGGTGATCGAACGTGGTCGTGACTGAAATCAGGGCGTGCCGGAGCGAATGATGATCTGCTGGCCGCCGCCGCCGCCGCCCATCTGCGGCATCGCCATGCCGCCGCCAGGGACCCATGATCATGCCGAGGCCCGTGCCGGCGCTGCCGGAGCGAACCGAGGCGAGGTAGCGCTGGTCGAGGAACGGCGTGACGAACGTCGGCAGGCGACGCATCTGCTCGGCCGTGAGCAGCGTCCGCACGCGTCGGCGCGACCTTGATCAGCGCGTCGACCGACGTCTCGCGCGCCATGCGATAGCGATCGTACGCCTCGCCCTGGTCGTAGTCGCTTCGGCAGGCCGCGAGGATACTTCGCGACCGGCGACCAGACCGAGTCGAGCTTGATCGAGAACCCGCGGTTCAGCACCGCGATGACTGTCGGCCTGCTGCGACGTGAGCTCGAGCGTGTCGGCCTGGCGAAGGATCGCGCCATCGGATTCGTGATGCCGATCGGACCGAACGCCTTGAGCATCGCTTCCGGCGCCTTGGTGCCGTCGAGCGTGCGACCGCGGTCGAGCATCTGCGTCAGCATCTGACGCTCGCGCGTCGGGCCGACGTCGAAGCGCAGCATCGTCGTGAGCGTGACCGGCGTCCGCGACGATCGTCTGCCCGACCGCCGTGGCGCCGAAGCGCTGGTTGACCTCGTACTTGTAGCGCTGCGTCGTCGGGTCGAATCCGCGCACGATACAGCAGCTGGTTCGACGGAATCGCGTTCTGTCCCCAGCCGTGCATGCCGTTCTCGCCGTGCAGCAGCATGTCGGCGGCGCCGAGCGGATTCGAGAGCTGGAACTGCAGCGTGGCGCGCTGCGGCATGCGCACCTTGATCGGATTGAACGAGAACGTCAGGTTCGCCGTCGTCGTCCACGGACCCTGGCAGCTGTTCCGCTGCGCGAGCTGGCCGAGCTGGTTCTCGAGACAGTCGCGCGCCGAGCCGGAGCCGCTGGCGAGCAGCGAGCGCATGCCGTTGGCGAGCGCCGTGTCCGGCGTCGTGGCCGGATTGAAGATGAACGCGCGATCGTTGGAGTAGCCGTCGCCGTTGATGTCGCCCGTGACCGTCGGCGTGTACGGCGTGCCCGAGCGGAACGAGCCGTTCCAGCCGAGGCGCACCCAGTCGAACGCGTTGTAGGTGAGGCGGTACTGGAACTGATGGCGCGAGTCGAAGCCGGAGCGTCCCCACGCGACGTCGAGCGGATTGCCCGCCGTGCTCGTGAATCCGCGATACTGCTCGCGCGTCTGCGCGTAGACGTACGACAGTCCCCACGTGAGCGTCGAGTTGAACGACGTCGGCGAGACGCTGACCGTGAGCTGCTTGCTCTCGGACCGCATGATCGGACCGCAGCTCGCTCACGTGCGTGTACGCGCTCGCCACGCGCGCCTCGCCCGACGCGATGGCGCCCGTCGTCGGCACGATGCTCGTCGCCTGCGCGAAGACCGGCCGGTTGCCTTCGTCGCCGAGCGCGAACTGCTGCGCCGGATTGAAGTTGAGGTCGAAGTTGCTCGCCTGGTTGAGGTTCAGCGAGTACGTCACGTCGACCGTCGCCGAGAAGCGGTTGTCGAGCGACCGGGCCGCTCCACTTGAGGTTCGAGCGCAGCGCGCGCGGCGCCGAGTAGTTCTTGTCGAACAGCGTGACGTTCGGCGCGGTGCTCGCGAACACCGTGCCCGCCGTGCCGTCGGCGCACTGCGTCGGCACCGAGCCGCCGTTGTTCATGTACGACGCCCAGTCCGGCGATCGGCGCCGCGACGCCGACGCACGCGAGCTGCTGCACGCCGCTCGGCAAGTCCGGTGTTGTCCATCGCCGAGCCGATCGCCGCGACGTTCGGCGTGCTCTGGAACACGCCGATGCCGCCGCGCACCACCGCGCGCGGACCGCGGAACGCGCCGTCGAAGCCGGGAATCTCCGACGCCTGGCCGTACGTCCACGAGAAGCCGACGCGCGGGCTCAGGTAGAAACGGTTCGGCACCTGGTCGTTCGCGATGCCGAACAGCTGCTCGACGTTCGGAGTTGAACACCGGCTCCGACATGAAGCGGTTGCCGTCGACGCGCACGCCGTACTGGATCTGCAGGTCGCTGTTCGGCCGGTACGAATCGCCGAGCGACAGCGCGCCGACGTACTCGCTCTCGCTCCGCTTGCGCGGCGAGAGCTGCCGCGTGAACGACGACGGCGATGCCGGCGTCGAGATCGGCGAGCGAGTTGTAGGAGAAGCTGCCGAAGCGGTTGGTCGTCAGGTCCTGCGCGTACGAGTCGCGGCGCAGCTCGCGTCGTGAACTTGATGCGGTGCTTGTTGTTCTCGCTGAACCACGACAGCGCGTTCATGAGCTGCGCGCTCACCTGGGTCACGCTGGTGTTGATGAACGGATTGCCGCCGAACGACACCGTCTGCACGCTCGGCGTGCTCCGTCGGCGAACGTCGACGCGACGCGCACCGTTCCGCTCGGCTCGTCGAGATACGGCGTGCCGTAGTTGCTGTTGCCGCTCACGCCGAGCGACGTCTCGCTGAGAATGCCGAAGCCGAAGTAGTTCGTGTGACGGCCCTGCAGCCCGGCGTTCCACGACGCGCGATCGCCGCTGTGCGCCGGCAGCTCGGTGGGCGACATCGTCGCCGCCGTGGACCGATTCCAGCTTCCGTTGAACGTGACGTTGAACGCCTGACCGCGTCGTCGACGTCGGCGGCGTGAAGTCCATGCTGCCGAGCACCAGCGCCTGGTCGTTGTACCGGTTGTTCGGGACCGCGCCGACCGTCGTGCGGCACGCGCAACCGGCTGAGGATCGACAGCAGGCGATTCGCCGAGTCGGCGCGAGATGCCGGCCGTCTGCAGGCCGAGCGCGTCGGTGTTGAGCAAACTCTGAAGGTCGCTCTGACGCCGGCCGAGCTGGTACGACAGGTTGAAGAACGACTTGTCCGGCTGAATCGGGCCGGCGAACAGGCCGCCGAGCGAGACGTTGGCGTACTGCTGGTGCGAGCGCCTGGCCGGCGCGGTCGGTCCACTGCGCCTGCGGCGCGTCGAGGTTGGCGCTCGCCGTGCGGACGATGTAGTTCGACGCGCGGCCGGTGCGAATGCTGAGCATGCCGCCGCTGAAGTTGCCGCGCGATACGTCGTACGGCGACGTCACGAGCGACGTCGACACGTTGGCGTCGCGCGGCAGGTTGCGAGCCGCCGAAGTTCATGCCGTTGAGCGTCGTCGCGTTCTGGTCGGCCGTGAGGCCGAGCACCGAGAAGCCGCTCGGGCTGCCGTCGGCGCCCGGAATGAGCTGCACGCCGGGCATCGACGCCGCGAGCGCCGCGAGGTCGCCGAGCACGTCAGCCGCCAGGTTGCTGGTGTTGATGGACCGCTCGCTGCCGCCGATGTCGTGCCGTTGGCATCGCCGCTGCGGCTTGTTGTCGCTGCGCTTGACCTTCACGGCGTCGAGCTGCGCGGCCGACCGCGAGAGCTTCGCGTCGGCGATGAGGATTTCCTGGTCGCTCGTCCGCTTGATCTCGAACCGCTTGGCCGCGAAGCCGAGCGCGGCGACGTTCACGATGTAGTCGCCTTCGTCGCCCGGGAAGGTGATGGTGTAGCGGCCGTTCTTGTCGGTGCGCGCGTTTCGCGTGATGTTGCCGTTGAGCGACGTCACCGTGATGGTGGCCCGCTCGATCGGCAGACTGTCCGGGCCGGTGATGCGGCCGCGAATGACGTCGCTTTGAGCGTGAAGCGCCACGGGGCGCGAGACGGCGGCAGTGATGACAGCCGCGGCGAGAAACAGCAGTCGACGGAGACTCACGATTCAACCCGGTGGGTGTGAGGAGGCGGGGCCAGAAACCTATTCCAACGCGCACCCGATTGGACCCGACGTGCCGGCAGAAGGTTTACGACTGAGGAGGGCGCCGTGTTTCCCCCAAATTGGGGATAGGTAGGTTTCCCAACTGAAGCGCAGGAGCAATCCGCTCAGGGACTTGCGACCTGGGCTGCCGATCGGTCCGCGAGGCCTTATTCAGCCTGCAGCGCGATGACGGGATCCATCCGGGTGGCCCTGAGCGCCGGCACGACGATGGCCGCCAGCACTCCGACCGCCAACACGCTGGCCGCGCCCAAGTAGGTGGCTGGATCGAGCGGCGTTACGCCCACCAGCATCGACTCGAGCCCACGGGACAGCCAGATCGCGGCGACCAACCCGAGCGCCATCCCCACAGCGGCCACCTTGAGCCCCGCGCGCAGCACGAGGCCCATCAACTGGCCGCGTCCGGCGCCGAGGGCGGTGCGCACCGCGAGCTCGCGGGTGCGCTGCGCGACGGAGAATGACAGCACGCCGTAGATCCCGAGTGCCGCGAGCAGCACCGCCACCGCCGCGAACGCCGAGAGCAGCGACATCGCCAACGATCGTGTGGCGAGCGTTGCGCTCAGCCGGTCGTCGAGCGTGCCGACGTCCACCGCGACGCGCGGGTCGACGAGCCGCGCTCGCCGGCGCATCTCTGCCAGCAAGCTCGCCGCGGACCCCGACCCGCGCACGAGCGCGGTCATGCTCGTCGTCCGCCACGGCGTCTGCCGGAAGTAGACGTACATCTCCGCGCGCGCGTCCGACTCGAGCCCGTAGGTGCGAATGTCACCCACGACGCCGACGATGGTGAGCCACGGCGCCGGTTGGCCGTTCATGCCCGGCTCCTGGCTTCGCGCGCGCACGCGGCGACCGATCGGGTTCTCCCCGGGAAAGAACTTCGTCGCCATCACTTGGTTGATCACGACGACTCGCAGTCGTCGCGACGCCATCTTCGCCGTTGAACGTGCGGCCGGCGACCAGCGGCATGCGCAGCGTCCGAAAGAAATCCTCGCTCACCGTGCGATACACGGCGCCGGTGCCCGTCGCCTCGCGGCCCTCCACGTCGACGAATCCCTGACCGGTGAGGCCGAGCGGAATCCATTGCGACACGGCCGCCGCCTGCACGCCGGGAATCGCGCGAAATTCGTCGAGGAGCTGATCCCAGTAGACGTAGCGACGCACGGTGTCGTTCGCGTAGATCGGACCTCCGAGCGCCACTTCGGCGGTCGCGACGTTGGTGTCGAAGCCGATGTCGCGCGACAGCACCGAGCGAAAGCTTCGAATCAGCAGGCCCGCGCCGGTGAGGAGGAGCAGCGCCATCGCGATCTCGAGGCTCACGAGCGACGCGCCGGCGAGATTTCGTCCGCCCTTCGTCGCGCCGCGCCCGCCGGACTGCAGCATCCCGCTCAGCGACACGCGCGTCACCGCGCACCGCGGGAATGATTCCGGCGAGCGCGCCGGCAACAGCGAGAGCACGAGCGCGAGCGCGAACACGCGCCCGTCCATCGACACTTCCGTCGCGCGCGGAATCTGGCTGCCCCAGGCCGCGAGCATGCCGTGGATCGCCGAGCCACGCGAGCCCGAGCCCGATCACGCCGCCGGCAGCCCGAGCCAGACGTGCTCGATCAGCATCTGCTGAAGGAGACGTCCGCGCACCGCGCCGAGCGACGAGCGGACTGCCATCTCGCGCGACGCGTGACTGCGCGCGCGCCGCGCTCGCTGCCGCGACGTTGGCGCACACGATGAGCAGGACGACTCCCACCGTCGCGATGAGCATCTGGAAGTAGTCACGACACGCCGCCGATCACCGACTCGGTGAGCGACTGGGCGCTCACGCCATAGTCGTAGAGCGCCGTGGGATCTCGATCACGGATGCCGCGGGCGATGCCGCCCAGTCTCGGCCCGTGCCCGTTCGGGCGACACGCCGGGCCTGACTCGCGCGAGCATGAACCAGTTGATGTCGAACCGCGACGGATCCGACTGCAGCGTGAGCTCGATCGGGAAACCAGACGTCGATGCCCTCCGGGAATCCTTGGCCGGCGGCCACGACGCCGACGATGGTGCGTCCGCGCGTGGCCGTGCGCAGCTTCGACGCCAGGCTCGGATCGGCGCCGAACATCTGCCGCCATACACGTTCGCTGATGACGACGACGTTCGCGCCGTCGCGCGCATCGCTCTCGTTGAACGGGCGTCCGGCGACGAAGTGCGACCCGAGCACGTCGAACAATCCTCCGGTGGCGCTGACGACGGACAGTCGTACCGCGCTGTCGCCGACCACGAAGCCCTGGCGGACCGGAATGGAATAGAGCGCGCTCGCCTGGAGCGCGGTCGCGCGCCGCCAATCGAGCCAGTCGGCGGATGAGACGGTGAACGTCTCGTGCTCCGCGGAGTCGAGCCCCGACACCGACAGCAGTCGCTCGGCGTTCGGGAAGGGAAGTGGTCGCAACACGACGCGATCGACCAGCGTGAAGATCGCCGTCGTCGCGCCGAGTCCGAGCGCGAGCGTTCCGACGGCAATCGCGGTGAACCACGGGGCACGCCACGCTTGGCGCCGCGCGAAGCGGAAGTCGCCGACGATGGAGCCGAGCAAGTCGCGATGGCGGACGGAGGCGTCGCGCTGCCGCGCGGCGGCGTGCAGTCGCCTCCGCGCCGCGTCGAAGTCGCCGAACCGGCGCTGCGCTTCGGCGCGCGCGGCCTCGGGCGACATGCCGGCCCGCACGAGATCGGCGATGCGCATCTCGAGTGACTCTCGATCTCCTGATCCATCTCGGCGTCGACACGGCGTCGTCCGCCGAGCGCGAGGTCGACGAGCCGGCGATAGGCGCGCGTCATGTGCCGCGCTGTGCGACGGCGAGAATCGCGGTGACGGATTTGGTGTAGCGGAGCCACGTCTCCGATTCCGTCCGCAGGCGCTGTCGTCCGGCGGCGGTGAGTCGATAGTAGCGTGCCCGCCGGTTGTTCTCGCTGGTGCCCCACTCGGCGGCCAGCCAGCCGCGACCTTCCATGCGCTGGAGCGCTTGATAGAGCGCGCTGTCGTCGATGCCGAGCGTGCCGTGCGATCGCGCCTCGAGCCAGGTGGCGACGGCGTAGCCGTGCATCGGGCCCCAGCTCAGCGTCTTGAGAATCAGCAGGTCGAGCGTGCCCTTGAGGAGGGGCAGCGAGTCGTCGGTGGCCACAGAGCGTTCCCCGTGAGTTCTGAGGGGAACAATGTTCGCGCGTTCTGGGCGCGTCAATCGCGTGTCGTCCCAGATACGAGTCGGAGCACGGTGGAGGTGGAAAAGGGCGCGCCGCCAACAAACGAACACCGCGATTCGTGCGCGCTGGCGTTGATGGTGGGTGACCCGGCTGACCGGGCTGACGGCTCGAAAGGGGTGACGCGTGCGGCGGTCGTAGCGCGTGATGGGGGCTGTGCGGCGTTTACCGCGCGCGTCACGCCGCACGCCGCACCCGCTCGCGCGCGAACGCCGCCGCCTATTGCCTCTCGCGCGTTCATCCACGGCGCGTCGCCACATTGCAGTCACGCGGCCACTGCAGGTCCCTCGCTACGCCCGGGATGACATCGAGAGCTTCGCCCTGCACGTACTGCGGCGCCCAGGCGATCTCCTGGCGCAACTCTCTCGCCGCGCGCAGCGGAAAGTGCGGATCGCGAAGGAGCTCGCGCGCGAGGAACACCACGTCCGCCTGGCCCGAACGAATGATCGTGTCCGCCTGCTCGGCGCCCGTGATCAGCCCGACCGAACCCGTCGCGATGCCGGCCTCGCGGCGCACGCGCTCGGCGAAGCCCGTTTGATACCCGGGGCCCATCGGGATCTTCACGCCGGGCACCACACCGCCGCTGCTGCAGTCGATCAGGTCGACTCCATCCGACTTCAGCAGGCGCGCGAGCGCGACGGAATCGTCGGGCGTCCAGCCGTCGTCGCGCCAGTCCGTCGCCGAGATGCGGACGAAGAGCGGCAGCGGAGTCCGGCCACACGCGCGCGGATCGCCGACACCACCTCGCGCAGCAATCGCACGCGGTTCTCGAATGAGCCGCCGTAGCGATCGGTGCGCGTGTTCGAGAGCGGCGACAGGAACTCGTGCAGCAGATAGCCATGCGCCGCGTGGATCTCGAGCACTCTGCATGCCCACGTCGAGCGCGCGCTTCGCCGCGGCCGCGAACGCCGCGACCACGCGCGCGATGCCGGCGTCGTCGAGGGCGACCGGCGTCTGCCACGCCGGATCGAACGGAATCGCGCTCGGTGCCACGATCGGCGACCATCCGCCGGCGTCGACGCCGAGTGGGCCGCCGCCGTCCCACGGGCGCACGACGCTGCGCCTTGCGTCCAGCGTGCGCGAGCTGCGAGCCGTACGCTGCGCCGTGCGCGCGCACGAATCGTCCGATGCGCGCCAGCATCTCCATGTGCTCGTCGCTCCACAGGCCGAGGTCCTGCGGGCTGATGCGACCCTCGGGAACGACGGCAGTCGCCTCGGTGAGCACGATCGCGGCGCCGCCGACCGCGAACTGTCCGAGGTGCACGAGATGCCAGTCGTCGGCGAACCCGTCGACGCTCGAGTACTGACACATCGGCGACACGGCGATGCGGTTGCGCAGCGTGAGGCCGCGCAGCGTGAGGGGCTCGAAGAGGCTCATGCCCAAAGGTACGCGAGGTGGCAATGCGCACTTGGCGCGGTAGGTTTGCGCATGCCAAAACTGCCCCACGCCGTGGTGATGATGCTCCTCATCATCGTCGCCGCGGTCGCGCTCACGTATGTCGTGCCCTCGGGCGCCTTCGCAGCGAACGCCGGCTGGTCTCGTCGTGCCGGGCACGTTCCATACGGTGGCGGCGCATCCGGCGAGTCCCGTCGCCGTCGTGAGCTCGATTCCCGCCGGCATGATTCGCTCGGCCGCGCTGATCTTCATGATTCTGTTCATCGGCGGGATGTTCGGCGTGCTGCAAGAGACCGGCGCGCTCGAGACGGGCATCGAGCGCCTGCTCGCGGTGACGCACGGCGATGTGCGGCTCGTCGTGCCGATCATCATGCTGCTCATCGCGGCGGGCGGCACGTTTCTCGGACTGATCTCCGAGTATCTCGTCGTCATCCCCATGGCGCTCGTCCTCGCCGACCGCCTCGGCTACGACGCGCTCTTCGGAACGGCGATGGTCACGATCGCGGCGAAGATCGGGTATTTGACGTCGATCACCAATCCGCTGGCATTGGCGGTTGCGCAGCCGATCGTCGGCGTTCCGGTGTTCAGTGGTGCGGCATTTCGCGCCGCCACGTTCGTCGTCTTCTTGCCGCTCGGCGTGTGGTATCTGTTGGCGCGCAGTCACCGGGTCGCAGCGGCGGAGGGAGAGCAGATCCTTCGCTTCGCTCAGGATGACGCAGTGGGGCTCGGGGCGACGCAGCCGCGCGACTGTCGACGCGGCAGCTGCTCGTGCTTCTCACGCTGCTCGCGGCGATCGGTGGAATGGTCTACGGCGTCGAGGAGCTCAAGTGGGGCAGCCCCGAGCTTGCGTCGATGTACATCACCATCGCGATCGTCATCGCCGTCGTGGGCGGCATTGGCTCGCGCGAGGCATCGCAGGCGTTCGTGCGCGGGATGCAGGGCATGGTGCTCGCGGCGCTGCTCGTGGGGCTCGCGGCGGCGGTGGAGGTCATTTTGCGCGACGCGATGATCCTCGACTCGATCGTCGCGTTTCTCACGCGGTCGGTGGAGGGAAAGCCACCGGTGGTCGTCGCGAATCTCATGATGGTGATGCAGATGGTGATCGACGTCTTCATTCCGAGCACGTCGGGTAAGGCGGCGATCACGATGCCCATTCTCGGTCCGATCGGGCACTTGTCGGGCGTCTCGGGGCAGGTGACCGTGCAGGCGTTCCTGTTCGGCAACGGGTTGATGAACACGCTGACGCCGACCTCCGGCATGCTGCTCGCCTATCTCGCCACCGGCAAAGTCTCGTACGGCGCGTGGATCCGGTTCGTCGCGCCGCTGGCGATCGCGCTGTTCGTGCTGTGCGCCGCCGCGCTGTCCATCGCGGTGATGATCAACCTGTGACGGCGCCGTTCACGATCGTTCGTGCGCCGGCGGCCACGCCGCTGCTTTACGACTCGCCGCACAGCGGCCGTCTCTACACGCCCGACTTCGTGCTGGGCGCGCCGCTCATCGACGTTCGGCGCGGCGAGGACGCATACGTCGACGAACTGCTTGCCGGGCGCACCGGCGACCGGGGCGACGCTGCTGACCGCGACGTATCCGCGCTGCTACATCGACCTCAATCGTGACGAGCGCGATATCGACGTTGCGTTGCTCGCCGAGCCGTGGCCTGAGCCGCTCGCGCCCACGGAGAAGACGGCGCGCGGGCTCGGGTTGATCCGCCGGTTCGTCGTCCCCGGCGTGGAAGCACAGGGACGGCCGCTCACGGTGCGCGACGTCCGCGCGCGGATCGATGCGGTGTATCGGCCGTATCACGCCGCGCTCGATTCACTCGTGCGCGAGATCCGCGATCGGTTCGGCGCCGTGTGGCACGTAAACTGGCATTCGATGAAGGCGACGGGAAATAGCATGACGCCCGACGGAGCCGGGGCCGTGCGAGCCGACTTCGTCGTCTCGGACCGGCGCGGCGGGAGCGCGTCGCCGCGGTTGACGTCGCTCGTCGTCGACACGCTTCGGTCGTTCGGCTATTCCGTGTCGGTGAATGATCCGTATACCGGCGGAACGATCATTCAACGTGTGGGCCGGCCGCCCGACGGAGTGCACAGCATTCAGGTCGAGATCAACCGGCGACTCTATCTCGACGAACGCGCGGTCGAAAAGACCGCCGGGTTCAGCGCGCTGGCAACGCGTCTCGACGAGTTGACGGGACAACTCGCCCGCGAAGCCTTCTCGGCTTAGGCCGTCCGAACTGCAGATCCCTCGCTGCGGCTCGGGATGACAACGAGGAGCAGATCCCTCGCTTCGCTCGGGATGACGAAGTTCTCGGGATGACGCAAGGCTAGCCGCGCGGGGGTTTCCCGACGTCGATGTCGAGATCGCGCAGCAGGCCGTCCTGCAGCCCGTAGATCACGCCGTGGACCGTGAGGGTTTGACGCCGTGACCAGGCGTCGCGCACCACGGTCGTTTGGCTGACGTTCGTGACCTGCTCGATGACGTTGAGCTCGCAGAGCCGGTCATGACGCGCGGTCTCCGTCGGCAGCGCGTCGAGCTCCGCACGGTGTTTGCCGCGCACGTCCTGGACGTGACGAAGCCAGTTGTCGACCAGGCCGAGGCGATCGTCGCGCAGCGCCGCGAGCACGCCGCCGCAGCCGTAGTGTCCACAGACGATGATGTGCGCGACTTTGAGCACGTCGACCGCGAACTGCATCGTCGACAGGCAGTTGAGATCCGTGTGGACGACGACGTTGGCGACGTTGCGGTGAACGAAGAGCTCGCCCGGCAGCAGCCCGACGATCTCGTTCGCCGGCACGCGGCTGTCCGAGCAGCCGATCCAGAGATACTGCGGCGCCTGTTGTCGGGAGAGGCGCGTGAAGAAGTCGGCATCCTGCCGCGTGATCTTCGCGGCCCAGGCGCGGTTGTTGGCAAACAGGTCGGTGAGCAAGCGCGTGTCGTGGGTTTGCGTCAGCGTGCGTGCAGCGGCGGCGAGGCAAAGCTAACGAAAGCCGTGGACGTTCGACGAGCAACGGCCAGCCGTGCGGGAACGGAGCGGGACGGTCAGCCGTCTCGGCGTTTTGCATCGTCTGCCTGGCGCGGAACGCCCGCGCGGTCGCCTCGTGGCCGATAGAGTTCGGCGTCCGGCGTCTCGCCCGCCGACAGACGGCGCTCGCCGGAACCTGCGGGCAACGCGCCCTCCGCTATGGGCTCGGCGAGACCCAACGACTCCGGTTCACTTGCCGGCGATGCGGTGCTCTCGTCGACCGGCAGATCGTCGTCGTGTCGTTCGGTGAGTCGCTCGCTGAGCAGCATCACGCCGATCGCTCCGGTCGTCAGCACCGCCATCGTCTTCGCGAGAAATCCAACGCCCGGATGAGCGACGGCTCCCGGAATTCCCTCGACGAAGCGAGCAAACCCGTACGATTGCACGAGGGCGAGTCCGCCGGTGAGCCACCGCGTCCATCGCGTGCGCTTGGCCTGGCCCACTTGGTTCCGCCAAGTGAGGAGTCGAACCATGATCCGCGCCGAGACGTACGGCATGATGCCGAGCGCGAGCACGGCACCGCGTGACGACGCGCCGCCCACGAACCAGTCGTAGACTCGCAGAAGCCCGGTGCTACCGCCGGCGCGCAGAAAATCGTGCAGCGCCTGTCCGTTCAAGCCCGGCGCGACGATACGAGCGCCGACCGCGCACACGGCCAGCGTCGCGAGCGCGAGTCCGGTCTTGCGCCACAACTCCGGAATGCGACGAGGCGGATTCTGCGCTGCGGACACGCGGATGCGTTTCATGGCTCGCTAAAGGGACAGATCACTCCAACACTACGCCAGCACCGGGCCCGGGTGTCACGGCGGCAGGCCGCGCCATGCCCTGGCATCGATGGCGTACACGTCGACCGTGCGCCCACGCATGGTCCACTCGCCGATGCGTCGCTCACCGAGTCGCTCCGCCACCGCACGAGAGCGCACGTTGGCCGGATCAAAGCCGCGGAGATGCCAGTGTCCGATGAGCATCGCCAGTTGACGCCACGAGTTGGGATCGAGACTGTCACGAAATCCGCGAGTTCAGTCGACGTCGTAGAGCACGATCTCGTCGACGTCGCGGGCCACGACGACGGCGCCCGAGTAGTCGACACCCGGAGCGATCGCGATCATTCGCCAGCGATGCGTGGCCGACGGATCGAGACGGTCGGCGAGCAGCGTGGCGGGCTCGCCGGGCGTGAGCGTCACGTCGAAATGATGCAACCCCTGCGTGATGCCCTGGCCCGTCGCCTTGAGGTAGGCTTCCTTCCGCGTCCACGCGTTGAAGAATCCTTCCGTCGTTGCTTCGACCCCATGCGCGAGCAACCGAAGCGCCGTGCGCTCGGCGGGCGAAAAGAAGTGTTCCGCGAGCTCGAGATGCTCGATGCGGCGATCCCAGCGCTCGACATCCACACCGATCGGACCGGCGCGCGCGACGGCGATGAGCGCGAGATCCGCGGAGTGCGACAGGTTGAACTCGAGCGCGCGTGACGGTGACGGATTCGCCAGCGACGGTTTTCCGAACGGACCGGTGACGAAGGTGAGCGCTTCCGGCCGACCGCCGTGATATCGGGTGAGCACGCGCCGGAGGGTCGCATGCGCGACGATGAAGGCGTCCGCATCGCGATCGCGGAGGAAGCGCGCGGCGCGGGCTTGCTCATCGGGCGAGAGGAGCGGGACCAGTCCACGGGGATCGGCGGACCGCAGCGGAACGCGCCAGACGTGCGCTGCACGCTCGGTCAGCGCGACGGTTCGCGGCGCGCGCCACTCGAACGCGTCTCCGCCGGCGTTCACGCGCGGCGTTCGTCGGCACGCGGTGCGTCACGACGGAGGATTGTTCGCGCGACGCATGCGTACGCTGCGGCCACCGCGATCCACGTGACCTCGTCGATCCACAGCAGCCCGGCAATGTTCGACGATAGGTGGATGACGGGTGTAAGCGCCGCAGTCCAGCCCGCCCACCGCGGGACGATGCGCGTCCGAATCAACGCCACGCCGAGGAGCACCCCGCCGATGACGTGGAAAAGCGCGAGCACGTTGAGCGCGATCATCGTGGGGCTGTTCGAGAAACGCCGGAACAGATCCACGAACGCCGGCGTGAGCCCACCGTGGTCGGTCATCTGAATCGCGAGGACGTCGGGCATGAGCGCGCCGACGAGCGCCGTCCAGCCGAGCACCGACAGGGCGCCGCCGATCACGGCGAGTCGCGGCGAGCGTTCTTCGAGCACCCGCATCAACGCAAGGCTCGCCGCCACCGCGAGGAAGGATCCAGCGAGCGCGCACGCGTTGGCGAACGTCGTTACCGCCGCGTGTCCATCGATCGCACGCACGACCTTTTCCGGCTCGAGCAATCCGTACGCCGGATAGAACAGCCAATACAGGAAGATCAGCAACGGGAAGAGCACGAGGCTCGTCGCCGAGACGACGGTGCGCAGTCTGATCATGAGCTCACCGCGAAAAGAATGAACCGCGAGGCGACATGCGCAAACGTTGAAGTCGGCGGGAAAGAACGGCAAGGCCCCATGCGCCGCGGGCTATGTCGGCGACGCGACCATCGAGGGCGCGACGTCTCTTGCCGCCGACACGCTTTCGTCGCATGCTCTCTCAACCCAGCGCAGCGAAATTTTCATGCGTGACGCGACCAACCGTTCCCTCGACGCCGGCGAGCACACGCTCATGTCGCGTCGCCAACTGCTACGGGCGCTCGGCATCGCCGCGGTTGGTGCGCCGCTGGCGAGTGCGCTCGGCCAGGGCCGGTGTCTCCGTCGCTTCGGTTCGCCGGGCTGCGATACCACCGCCATCCGACCACTGTTCGAGCCCACCGGGTGGAAAACGGTCTCGCTCGACCACATCACGTTCCAGGTCGCCGACTATCAAAGGGAAGCGGCGTTCTACCACGCCCTCATGGGCTGGACGCTGCGGAGCGATGACGGCAAGCAGGCCGTCATGGACATCGGCGACTGGGGATCCGTCATCCTCGAGCAGGGAGCAGCCGGGAGTCGCACGGTCGTGCGAATCGTTCTCGTTCGGCATCGAGCCGTGGGACGCGAAGAAAGTCGAAGCGGAGCTCAGGAAACGCGGACTCTCACCCGTCGCCGACAACGACAGCAGGGTTCGAGAGTTTTCGCGTGAAGGATCCCGACGGCTTCGATCTCCAGATCAGCAACGGTGCGTGGCGAAATCGCGACGCACACCGGCGAATGCGATGCTCGCCGCCGCCGCGCGCCGTTCGAGCCAACGGGATGGAAGACGGTGTGGCTCGACCACATCTCGTTCTCCGTCACGAACTACAAGGAAAGCGCGTCGTTCTACTGCAGCCTGCTCGGGTGGAAGCCGACCTACGATGAGGGAAGTCAGAATGAATGCCTGATCGGTGACGTCGGCGACATCATCATTCGCGGCGGCAATCCGCTCGACCCCGCGTTCGGGCAAGGCGGCGGACGAGGTGGCGGCCGCGGCGATGGACGCGCTGACAGCACCGCGGGTCCCGCGCGCGCCGCGCACGCATCGATCACATCTCGTTCGGCATTCAGCCGTGGGATACCGACGCGGTGAAGGACGGCCTCGAGAAACGCGGCCTCACGCGCGCGCGTCGACACGTCGACCGGCGACGAAATCCACGTCGCCGCGTTCAAGAGCTACCACACGACGACGCCGAACGGGTTCGATCTCCAGATCAGCGCCGTCGCGCACGACACGCGGCTGACGCTGCCCACCGCCGTCCGGCCGAAGCCCAGTCCGTAGCGCGGGCGCTTAGCCGCGCCACCACGGTGTCGTTCCCGCGACGCGCGACGGCTCGATCACTTGCCCGATCCTGGGCGTGAGCACGCGGACGCCGGCGGGCTGAGCGAGCGACATCAGCGTCTCGATGGGCTCGTCCCACGCGTGCAGCGCGAGGTCGAACGTCCCCCAGTGCATGGGCAGGAAGCAGGCGCGCCGCCGCCGAGCATCTCGTACGCGCGCAGCGCGTTCGCCGGACCGAGGTGGATGTCGCCCCACGCCGGATGCCACGCGCCGATCTCGATCATGCTCACGTCGAACGGGCCGAGCCGCTCGCCGATGTCGCGCAACTCGTCGGTGAGCCCGGTGTCGGCCGAGAAGAAGAGACGACGCGCGGCTCGGTCGCGAGCACCCACGACGACCAGAGCGTCCTGTTGCGATCGAACAGGCCGCGCCCGGAGAAATGCTGCGCGGGCGTCGCCGTGAACGACAGCGCGCCGCCGGCGAGCGTGTGCTCCTCCCACCAATCGAGCTCGGTGATGAGCCGGGCATCGACGCCGAGTCGCTCGAGGTGCGCACCGACGCCGAGCGACGTGACGAACGGCAGTCGCGCATCGCGCGAGCTCGCGGATGCTCGACCGGGTCGAGATGATCGTGGTGATCGTGCGAGAGCAGCACCGCGTCGAGCGGCGGCAGCTGCGCGATCGTCGCCGGCACCGGGTGAAAGCGCTTCGGCCCCGCGAACGAGACGGGCGACGCGCGCGTCGCCGAAGACCGGATCCGTCAGCACGCGCACGCCGTCGATCTCGAGCGACGAGCGTGCTGTGCCCGAGCCAGGTGATGCGCAGTCCCGTCGACGGACCGGCGTCGCCCAGGCGGGCAGCGGATCGTCGACGGGAATCGTGATGCGCGGGCGGCGCGCGCGTCCGCCGAAGAAGAAGTCGCGCATGACCGGCAGCGAGTTGCCCTTCATGTCGGGCCCGACGCCGGCGGTGTTGTGAAAGCGGCCGTCGCGGAACTGTCGCGACGCGTGGATGCGCGCGGCGTCAGTGCGCACCAGTTGAACCGCCGTCGCTCAGGACTCGCGTCGCGTAGTCGTGCACGTTCATCAACGGAACATCGAACGTTCGCTGAAAACTCGTGTCGATGTCATCCCCCAACGCGGACTGCGCGAAGAGCGACATCCCGGACGCAATCATCTCACTGAACGGCGCGATCATCGGGCCAAGGAACACGAGCACAGGCCGCGGAATGCGCTTCGTCGTGAACGGCCGCCGCGACACACCTTCAAAGATCTTCACCACGTCGCGCGGCGACAACAGCTCGGGCCCGCCGAGCGGCAGGTCACGATTCGCGAGCCGTGGATCGTCGAGACTTCGCACCGCGTACTCGGCGACGTCGGTGATGGAGATCCACGCCATCGGCGCCGTCCCCGGACTGACGATCGTCGCGGTGCCCGCGCCGACGTCCCAGCCGAGCTGTTTGCTCAGCCAGATCTCCATGAAGACGCACGGCTGCAAGATTGTCCACCGCATGCCGCTGGCGCGCACGGCGGATTCCACGGCTCGCTTGTGGCGCACGAGGGGCGCGGTTTGTTGGAGTTGCGGAGAGAGCGAGACGTAGACGAAGTGCTCGACGCCATTCTGTTTCGCCGCGTCGACGAGCTGCAGTTGCGCATCGCGGTCGATGGCGCGGAGCGTCAGGCTCTTGTCTTTCGAGCCCATAGCGGTCGCGGTCGAAATGACCGCGGTGACACCCCGGCAGGCGGCCTCGATCGCAGTGCGAGAGCGGAGGTCGCCGGAACTGATCTCGACGCCGAGTGCGCGGAGCGCTGATTCCTTCGGTGAACCAGGGCGGACGAGTCCTCGAACGTCGAGGTTTCGGCCGCGCAGTCGGCGACAAATCTCGGAGCCGAGTGCTCCAGTGGCGCCGACGACGAGAATCATGGTTTCCCTGAGGGATAGTGCCATCGCAGGCTGAAGAACATGAGTCCATCAAACGGCGATCCATGCTCTGGCGGGAAGTCGAGGTTGAACGAGTATGCGACGCCAGTGACGTTCGCCACCAATTTGAAGCTGCGACGCGACCGGCCTCATGAACTCGACGCCGAACGCGCCGCCCCACGAGCGCGGGGAGCCGTACTGCGCATATCCCTGTCCGGTGTGCTGGATGAAGGCCGGCCCCGCGCTCAGCAGGATGTGATAGTTCGCCGGAACGGGAGCGACGTCGTACTGCCCCTCGACGACGGCAAGATTGACTCGCTCATTCGATTGGAGCAGGCGCCCGTTCCCCGGCGAAACGGTTCCGCGTAGGGTGCTGCCCGCGGTGGAGACAATCGCTTCCGCGCCGAGGCGATCGTGAAGCGACAGACGGACGTCTGCGCCCCACGCGATGCCGCGGAGCTCACTGGGCTCAGTCGGGAGATCGCTCGAATACACCGACGCTGGATCGAAGCGCCCGAATGGCAGGTAGTACCCGGCAAAGGGTCCGATGTCGACGCCACGCTGTGCCGACAGCGGTGCGGTCACGGCTGCGGTCAACGCAAGGATCTGGACAATCCGCCAAAATCGAATCATTCGACCGGTTCTAGCAATGTGGCGTCATCTCACGCCTGAGTCGCAGTCTAACCTGCGAACCGGTCTCGCATCAGCAACTCCGCCGCCGTCGCCACCGATACTGCCGCCCACTCCGGCGTTGCGTGATCACGGCAGCGGATGCTTGAGTGTATACTCGAGCAAGTCGGCGAGCGCCGCGCGCGTCTTGTCGTCTGCCCAACTGGGCGAATCGACCCAGAGCGTCGCGAGGGGAACACCGACCGGGCGTGGTCGGTCACCAGCCACGCCGGGCGGTCCGCTCGAGCCCGGGGGCCCCTGCCTTCCGGCGACGCCCGAACACGACGTGACCGTCCGACCCGTCGAGTCTGTCGTGGTCTTGGAGGGTCCTCCTCTTCCGCCCGCGCCCCCGCTTCCGCCGGGACCGCCCGCTCCGCCCGGATTCTGTACGTCGAAGAGTTCTAGCAATGCGATGCGCGAATCCTGAACCACGAAATTTGCGGCGCCGCCGGTTCCTCCTGATGGTCCCGTGTGCCCGGGCCCGCCGGGGCCGCCGGCGGAACACTCGGACACACCGGCGGTCCCGGTCGTGCCCCCTGCTCCGGGCGGGCCAGGCTGGCCCCGAGCGTGAATTCGCACACGGTTCGGGGTCTGCACGCTTGGATCGAGAAGCAGCGGGGGGATCGTTTGTCCGAGCACCTCGAACGTCGCGACCACGACGGAATCGTGAAACGGCGTGCGAAACATTCCCACTCGCACCGTGACATCCGGTGTTCGCGACTGCCGTGAACACTCGATCGGAGTCGTGCACGGTCGCGGTGTGACTCCGATAGAGATGTCTCGCGAGAGACACGAGTAAGTTGGCACGACGACCGTGTCGGCGGTCACCGCCGGATTCTCGCGCAGTGCGGCGTGCAGTCGGAATCCCGAAACTGCCGAGATGATGGGATCGGGGTTTGTCGCCCATGTGCCGTCGTCTTGTGGCTCGACGGCGACCCCGGACCGATCGACGAGCGCCAAGTCGCGCGCGGTGAGCTGGCGCGTCGATCCGTCGGCGATCTCCGCGATGTATCGCGCTCGAATCGGTTGTCCAGGGCACGCGGTGTTCCCGGCAAGCAATACGCGCAAGCCGCGAACGCCCGCAGCATTGTCATGCAGGAAGGAGGGTTGCGAATGGCATGCCGCCGTGAGGATGGCGGCGAGCGCGAATGCCATGCCGCGAGCGACGGGCATCGATGAGGACACTGTGGTAGAATCAGGCGCGCTTGCTCCAGCGTCAAGTCGCTCGCGATTCCGGCGCCACTTCAGTACGGGCGGCCGCGACTCTGGCCGCGACGCTGGCCGGCGCGCATACTCTGGTCGATCCCACCGCCTTCCTCGCTCTCCGGCCGCGAGTGCCCGAGCTCCCCGACAGTCTTCGCGCCGCTCTCCCGAGTCGGTATGACATCGTTCGCGAGGTCGGACATGGCGCGGCCGCCACCGTCTACCTGGCGCGCGATCTCATTGCTGGACAAGACGTCGCGATCAAGGTGTTGCGGTCGGAGCTGCTCGCGTCGCTGAGCGCCGAGCGGTTCCTTCGCGAGATCCGCCTCGCTGGGCGGCTGCGCCATCCGCACATCGTCCCGGTGGTCGACGCGGGCGAAGCCGGCGGCGTGCTCTACGCGGTGCTCCCGTTCATTCGCGGACGCTCGCTGCGCGACCGTCTCGAACGCGACCGTCAATTGCCGATCGCCGAGGCGGTCCGCATCGCGTGCCAGGTCGCCGAGGCGCTCACGTTCGCCCACGACCACGGTGTCGTCCACCGCGACGTCAAGCCCGAGAACATCCTGCTCAGCGACGACCTGGCGCTCGTTGCCGACTTCGGCATCGCGCGCGCGATCGACGATTCGGTCGCCGAGCGGTTGACCGAAGTCGGCTCGGCGATCGGCACGCCGGCGTACATGAGTCCCGAACAGGGTGCCGGCGACCGCGACGTCGACGCGCGGAGCGACATCTATTCGCTCGGCTGCGTGGTTTATGAAATGCTCACGGGCGAGCCGCCGTTCGTCGGCCGCACGGCCCAGGCCATCATTGTGCGACACATCCGGGAGACGCCGCTCCCGGTGCGAGCGTTGCGTGCCACGGTACCCGAGGCGGTCGAGCGCGCCGTGAGTGTCGCCTTGGCGAAGGTGCCGGTCGACCGACATGCGTCGGCCGACGCGTTCCGCATTGCGTTATTGGAAGGCGGCGAGGAACCGAGCCATCCGATTCCTGCGGAGCCGAGTCGCGCGGGCTCAGACCGCCTGAATCGAGGCGCGCTCGTCAGCAAGATGTGTAACCGCTGGCAGCAGGTGAACGACTTCGACGCATTTCTACGCTCCAACTATCGGCAACGTCCCCGCGAGCCACAGCTATTTGTGGTGCCCGGGCACGAGGGTGAAGGACACGACACGTTGGTCGAACGGCTCGTGGCAACGAGCATTGCTCACCTGGCCGCCGAGATCGGCGGTAGCGATCGCGGGACCGTGCTGCACAAGCGGGTCGCCTGGCCCGAGTCCGATGACGTCGGCCTTCGCGCTCGGGACCTCATCATCTCGCTGTTCCGCGACTGCGAGCCCGCCTATATGGGCGGCGACTCCTCATCGGATGCGCTCGCGGCGCTTCCGGCGCTCGCGCACACGCCGGTGGTCGTCTTCCAGCACGACGTCCGCGCTCACCGCTGGGATGCCGCGGCCACGGAGCTCGTCGTCTGGTACGTGACTCAGTTCTGGTCATCGCTTCGCATCGTACCGGGCGTACGCCCAGTTCATCGCATTCATCAACGTGATTACGCCTGCTCGAGAGCCCAAGTCCTGGACGCGCAGGTTCCTTGGCCGCGGTTCGCAGCGCCACCTCGACGATGCGCTACGCCGGCTGGGAACGCCGAACGATCGCCGGTGCCCGTGTATGGTGTTCCGCGAGCTCAGGTCCGTGAGCGCCGACGACGTGAAGGACTGGTTCGCGCAAGCATGGCATCGGCGCCACGGAGCTGAGCGCCGCGACCTTGTCCTAGGTGTTTGGCGGGGAAGCCACCAAACCGATGGTTGAAGTCGAGGGCGCGTTGCATCGCATTCACAGATCGTACGTTGCCTATCTCTAACGCGGGCAGGAGCGTCGTGACCGCCTCAGCACCCTTCCGACTCTATCAGGGCAGCGGGTCGACCGCCGCCTCGCGCGGCGCCGCCGTGCCCGCGCTCACGCCATGACGAGCTGTTCGATCCGGCGGGCTACATCGCCGAGCCGGGACTGCGCGACGCCGTCAACGTCGCGCTTGCCCTGGGCCAGCCGCTCCTGCTTACCGGCGAGCCGGGCACGGGAAGAACACGATTGGCGACAAGCTGTTCACCACCACCTCGGGCAGGCGGCGCCGCTCGTCTTCGACACGAAGACCACGTCGACGGCCCGCGACCTGTTCTACCGGTATGACTCGTTGGCGCACTTCCACGACGCGCAGTTCAGGCCGGACTCGGTTGTCGTTCAAGATTACATCCATTTCGAGGCGCTCGGCTTGGCGATTCTCCTGGCGATGGAACCCGGGGAGGCCGATGGCGTCCTCCCGTCCGCGCTCAAGGGGCGCGGACCGATGCGATCCGTTGTGCTCGTCGACGAGATCGACAAGGCGCCACGGGACCTGCAGAATGATGTACTCAACGAGATCGAGCAAATGTCGTTCGTCGTCCGCGAAACAGGCCTCACGTACGGCGCGGACCGCAGCTATCAACCGATCGTCATCCTGACCAGCAACTCGGAGAAGTCGCTTCCCGATCCGTTCCTGCGGCGCTGCATCTTTTACCACATCACCTTTCCCGACGCGGCCCGGCTACGGGCGATCGTGCGAAACCGACTCGGGTCCGGCGTCGCGCTTGCGCCCGACGCGGTGGAGGCGGCGGTGTCGTCCAATTCGAGCGGATTCGCGAGGCCGCGCTTCGCAAGCGCCCGACGACCAGCGAGCTACTCGCGTGGATTCGCGTGCTCGATCGCCTGCACATCGATCTCAATCGCCTCAAGCCCGGCGATGCGGAGGCCGTCGCGTTCACGTACGCGATCCTCGCAAAGACCGAGGAGGATCTGGCATTGCTGCGCACACAGTTCGCTCCGCCGGGCGCGTGATCGCGAACGGCGCGCCGCATCCCGGAAGTGCCGCCGGACTCTTGTTCGGTGATTTTCTCGAGTACCTCCGTCACGAGGGCTTTGAGATCGATGTCGGCCGCTACCTCCGCCTGCAGCGGTTGATCGCCACAGTCGCTGGTGATTGCGCGCCGTCGGATCTCAAGACGATCATCTGCCCGGTTTTTGCGCGCGACAGGCGAGAGCAAGAGCAGTTCTACGCGGCGTTTGACTCGTTCTATTCCGCGTTCGGCGGCGAGGTGTACCGGGCGCCGGATCTGCTCAGCGAAGGACGCGGCGAGTAGCCGCGTCGATGGCATCGGTGCCTCGCCGTCGGAGAAACGGGATGTGGATCGTTGCTGCCCTGGCCACCGCTCTTCTCGCGGCAACGATTGTCGTCGGTCGTTCGTGGCAACGCCAGCGCGGCGCTCTCACCCCGATTGGGAACGTCATCCCCACGCCGGCGGTGCAGCCGCCGCCAAGTCCTCGCGTCACCCCACGTCCAGATCAGGTCACGACAGGTCGGTGGACTCGGGCGACGGGGTTTGGCGTCGTCTTCGTGCCGCTCGCTCTTTTTGCCTTCGGTGCAGCTCTTTGCGGTGCGCCGACGGCGATTGAATCTCGACCGCGAGCGCGCGAAGGGCCCGCCGTTCGCATGGCCGTTGCCGCTGCCGATGCGGCCCTATCCGTTCGCCGACGCGCCGGAGTTCCGTGGCGCCGCGCGCCTGCTGCGGCAGCGACAGACCGCCGACTCCGCGCGACTCGACGTCGAGGCGACGATCGGCGCGACGATTCGCGCCGGCGGGTATCCGTCGTTCCGATTTCGCAGCGATACGCGCCCGCCCGAGTATCTGCTCCTCGTGGACCGGACTGCGCCACGCGATCGATCACGCTCGATTCTTCGCCGAACTATCGCCGCGCTCGAGACGCGAAGGCGTTCACGCGACCGTGATGATGTTCGACGGTGATCCCGTATCCTGACGACTCGAATGGGGAGCGTACGCTCCTCACGAACGTGTCGCCGGAAACTTCCGGCCATCGGCTCATCATCGTCAGCGCGGGCGATGTATTCGATCCGGTCAGCGGCGCGGTCGCGACGTGGCGACGGAACTCCTCAGTTGGCCCGATCGTGTGCTACTAACGCCGACTCCGGTGACGCGGTGGAGGCAACGCGAGGTCGCCCTCGCTCGCCAATTCGTTGTGCTGCCGGCGTCACTCGACGCGCTCGCGGCGGCGGTGAGCGCTTTCAAACGGGTCCGGTGGGCACCGCGCACGGGCGCACGACGGACGCAACGGGCTCCGGTGAGGTCGCGGACCGCGGTAACGTGGCCGCCGAGGCTCGACGTCAACTCGGTGACGGCGCGTTCCATGGTTGTGCGCATGCGCGCACTATCCGGAGCTCCACTGGGATCTCACCCTTTTCCTGGAACGCTCCCAGCGCTCGGCGTCGGCGTTTTGACGGGTCCGAATCTCCTGAGCCTTGCGCGTCTCCATGGTCGCGCTGGCCTCGATTCCCGACGACGCACGGCTCTCGCTCACCGGCAGCTCCACGCCACGGAAACTGCCCGATCGGTACAGCAGGCCTTGTTGGAGTTGCTCAGCGCTACCCGCCGCCCCGCGGCAGCATGGCATCCGATCAGCACGACGTGAACGTCTTCGCGCAGCGTCGCGCGGTACACACCGATCATTGGCTTGCCCGGCGGCGCCTGCTGCGCACCGCGCGACGTCTCCGCGATCACTGGTCGCTCGCGATGTCGTGCTGCTGCGCGTCCTGAAGACCGCGCACGTCTCGCCGCTCGGGTTGCTCGTGCCGCGGGCGTTGCAGTCCTGCGTATCGTCACGGGCTGCCGAGCTTCGGCCTCAGCACGGTGGCGCGCGCGCGGTGACCGTCGTGGCAATTGCCGACTGGGCTTGCGACGTTTCGGTCGCGCGAGCGCGACAAACGCGACGTCCGCCGGCCATCGCAAACGCCGGTGCGGCGCCGCGCCCAAGTTCTGGGTGGCGCGTCTCCCACGTCGGGGACGGCCGCGCCCGGGCGACGAAGACTGCCGGCCCGTCCGTCGCATCCGCGGGCCGCCGGATCGGTTACCCACTGCGTCGCCGCGAGTGTCGCGCGCTGAACCTGTAGGCGCGGGAAACGCGCCGGAGCCGAGGGTCGTCGTTCGGCACCGACCGTGCCCGGCGCGCGATACACCATCAACGGCCGAACGCAGGACACGATGAGTGGGGGTCGTCTCGTCGAGTGACCGGCGGGCGATACAAGAGGCACGATCAGCGCCCCAGGATGCACGTCGTGGGACACCTTGTCGTTGTTGCCGGCCTCGATCGCTTGGCCAATCGCCGACGTACAGTGCTCAGCGGGCAGGCACGAGCGCAGCGGGTGCCGAGATCGAGCCGCAGTCCGCGCTTACGAGGGGGCGCTCACAACGCGCGATATTGGGCAGGTGCGCCGCGCGCCTTTCCTGACATCACGCCGTCGCAGGAAAGTGGATTCACACAATTCTTCGCCGTCACGAGGTCGTTCGTGCCACACTCACGGTCGATAGTCTCGATATTCGCGGGGATGTGGCCGATGCGCGCGTCGTGGGGACCTACGACTACGTCGTCACGAGCGGCAAGCCGATGCAACAACCGGTTGCCTTCATGGCAAACTACGTCACGATGCTGGCACCTGGCGGATCGCGTCGCTTGGCACCGTGCCTGCTCCCCCGACGGCGGCAGCGAGCCGAGCGCTCACGCCCGAGCAAGCGCGTGACACCATGCAACTGATGCCGTTGGCACGGCGGCGTGAACGCCGCTCGCCAACGGACGGTCGCGGACGCCACCTGCGCTTGCAGACGTGGCGCATGGTACTCGCGATCGACTCGACTCTGTCCGAAGCGCGACGCGGGCGCGATCTCGCGTTGGCCGATCTCGCGGCACTCGGCCGTGAGAGGTGCACGGCCTGGGAAACGCGAACCAACGCGAACCGAGAGTGTTTCGATCAGCCGCCGGCGAGTACAACCGAGCTGGCGATTCCTCGGCCAAGCGGTGGCCAAGCGATGCGCGTCGACATGTGGGTACTTGTTGCTGAGGACGGGCGCACGAGCGACGTACGCCTGGACCAACCTCGCAATCGTCCGATCGAGTCGAGCGCCGCAGAGGCTTTCGTGCGCGCGTATTCGTGGCGGCCGGCGACGAAGCGTTCACAACCGGCAGTGGCTTGGATCCACGTCGGGATCGTCGTGCGCTAGCGACCAAAGGCCCTGATCACTCCGCGTTCGCGCGATTGCCAGCGCCGGCGTCCGATCGCACGCCCAAAGTACGATGCGGTGACGCACCGCGAGCGCGATGATGACGCGAGTGCCGCTGGTCGCATGCGTCCTTGAAAGTGCAGCCGAGTACGCCGACTGGCCGGCGTTGGCACCATTCACGATTGGCTCTAGAATCCAATCGGCGCAGAGCGTACGCCGGGGTGAGGTGGTCAAACGCTGGGGGGTGACATGACCGCGACGAGAGATGCGCCGAGGACTTCGTTCTGATCTGCACTGGACTGTCGGCTGTCCACCGCGTTCGCGCAGGGGACGCCGCTGCGGCTCGGGCCTCTCACGGTGAGCGTTCCGCAGGGGTGGATCACGCAGGCGAACACGGTGCCGGTTCGCATCTACTCGCCCGAGTCGAACGCCGCGCAGTTCTTCTCGGTGCAGTTCTTTCCGCCGGAGCAGACGCCGCAGGACGTTCGCCAGCATCATGCGGAGATCTGGGGGAGAATGGCCGCGGTGCTCCAGGCGCCCGTGATGCCTCAGAGCGGCGCGTTGGGTCCAATTCATCTGGACGCGGGTCGACGTGCAACGACCGGGCGGGCAGATAGAAACGGTGATCCTGTACAGCGCCAAGATCGGGTCGCTCTACATGGCGATCGGCGTGGACGCGAACCGCGCCGACCTCGTCGCGAGAAATCTTCCGGCGCTCGAGGCGATGGTGCGTACGGCCACGCTCGGCGACGCCGCGCCGGCGCCCGGAGCGACCGTGGCACCCGCCGGCCGAATGGCCGGCGGCGCCACCGAGTGCGGCCAGTACGGCGACGCTCGGCGAGTACGTGTACGCGATGCCACCCGGGTGGACCGCGAGCCAGTATCCGGACGGCATCGTGCTCATGTCGCCGATGTCGGCCACGAACGAACGATGTGTGTTCACGCTGTGGCCCGTGCGTGCGGCCGGCGGCAATCTCGTCGCCGATGCGAATGCGATCTTTCAAGATGTCTATAAGACGTTCGAGCCGCGCAACCAAACCGTCCGCGGTACGCCGATGCCGCCGACCGTCACGCGCGGCACGTCCGGCCAGGGCTGGGACTATGTGATCGTTCGGCGAGGCGTCGCGCCGCCGGGATCGCCCGAGAGCCGGCTGGCGTTCGTATTCGTCGCGAAATTGAACAATCGTCTCGCGGTCATCTCCGGCGTGTCACGCGACCCGCTCGTGAGCACGTGCATGGGCGAGCTCGCGGGCAATGTGTGGCCGCGGTTCTTCTACAGCTTGAGCTTCAAGAGTTGGAATCCGGTGGACGATCCGGCCGCGATGCGAAAAAGAATCGCCGGCGTTTGGACCGTCGCGACCGCGACCGCCGCCGATCAGTTCGTGTTTGCCGCCAACGGCCGATATGCCGGCGCGGCCGCCGCGCAGCAGTACACCCGGATTTCCAGCACGGAGCTCCTGACGACGACGCAGGCGTACTTCGGGAATGGCG